>JBFMFR010000021.1:0-100244 GCA_040752025.1 Chloroflexota bacterium
TTTGGAGTTTGTAGGCCATTTTGACGATTGGGCTGGCATCTTCAGCAGGCGGTGTGGGCGCTTCGGCGAAAAAGGATTGCCAGCTTTGATGATGTGCTTCACGCCCCGTGGCAATGTAGGCTTCAATTCCACGTTTTTCGAAAGCCTGACGGTTGGCGTCACTCCAATAGCCATTGTCCAATGCTCCGGCTTTCGGTTTTCCCAATGCAGGATCGAGCGCTTCCAGCGTGGGTTCTGCTTCTTGTTTGTCATTGGCGTGGTTCGAGAGTGATCCTGCCACGATCAACATACTTTCCTGGTCAACTGCTGCCTGAACGTTGTAGTGTTGGTCAAAACCGTCATTGGTGCTGTTTTTCATGATCCGAGAGTCTGGGTCGGTGAAGTTGTATTGGTCATTATCGCGTGGCCCTGCTTCAGGCGGTTTTGGAGTGCGTCCACGCGGCTTGCGATGATGTTTACGAGCCTTCTCTTCTCGCTCGCACAGTTTGGCTTCATACTCTGCTTGTTCTACGGCATAGCGTTCTTTGGCCCGTTCTTCCAAGACCACTTTCGCTTTGGCGAGATCCTCCAGCCGCTGTTGCCGAATGGCGATCTCTTCCTCAACCTTCATCCCTTCCGGTAATTGCACTTCGCCTTGATCCACTCGTTCACCCAGTGCGAACAATTCTTGAACTTCTGTGCGCAGTTGGCTTTCGA
The DNA here is from genome assembly GCA_040752025.1 of Chloroflexota bacterium. Classification (GTDB taxonomy): domain Bacteria; phylum Chloroflexota; class Anaerolineae; order Anaerolineales; family UBA4823; genus JBFMFR01. The sequence continues at coordinate 697 of JBFMFR010000021.1, forward strand.
TTTCAACTAACCGCTTATAGCTCACCGCATGGCTTTTGGATGCATCTGCATGGATTTTGCTCCCGTCCAGGCTGATGTTGCCCATTTTCAATACGCCAACTGCTTGTGCCAGCAGCAATATCTGTACAAACAACTCCTGTATCTCGGGTAGAAATACCTTGCGAAAGTTGGCGATCGTGTCGTGATCCGGATGCAAGCCTCCTGCTATGTAGCGAAATGGGATGCTCTCGTGTGTCGCTCGCTCTATCTTGCGCGAACTGAATACGCCGGTTGCATAAGCGTAAAACAACAACCCCAACAACACTTCCGGCGCTATCGCCGCTCCACCTTCTGCCGCATATTTTGCGTATACAGCACTCAAATCCAGTTGGCGAACAATATCCACCACAAACCGTGCCAGGTGACTCGCCGGAAGTGCATCTTCCAGGCGAATCGTTTGCCGCAGGGTTGCATCGTAATCAGGTGTTTTGAAATATCTGCTCATGCCTCAAGTGTACTACAATTCCCTGTCCATCCTCTCCGACAGGCTGCTAGGTCCGACAATACTAAAACATATTGCTTATGGCGCTTTTTGAGCGCAATTTCATCCATCCCCAGGATCCTTACCAGTACTGGTTGCCGTTTTTTGATCTTCCGAGCATGTCTCTTGAAGATCTCATAAACCGTTGATTGACTGAGATAGAACTTCTCTGCAACCGCTTTCTTGCTGCTTTGTAGACAAGCCTGGTAGACCTCTTGCTCAAAGCGGCGAGTTTGCCTGCGCCGCCAATCCACCGCCTGCAGTTGTTCGGTGAACCGGCAACCACAATCCGGGCAGTCAAATCGTCGAACCTCAAAGTGGATAAACGTGCGTTTGCCCCACAAATCTACATCTCGCACACACCTTTTATGATATTGCTTGATGTTGTCAGAAGTGGCTTTGCAGAGTGGACAAAGTGCAACTTCCATCACTAACTCACAGTACAAATGTAGAATATCTTTCTCTGCATCTCGTTCTATACCGTAGCTGTTTACTTTGAAGCCTGGCAATTCCAAAAGAAGTGTGAGTGTGGCTTCTTGAACCTGATTGATGGTTACGTGTACTCCTTGCTTGACTGCCCAGGCTGCATCTTTGGCCCGCTTGACAAGCGGCGGTAATAAAGATTGGGTCAACCTCGCTCGTAAGTTGTGTCGTGCTTCTTACTATACGAGTTGACCCTCTTTTTGCCTAGCCTTTTCGTACACTATTTGAGGAAGAACCGCTCTCTTTTTTCAATTCCTCTAACAACTTTTTAATGCACCCATTTTGGCACAAGCTCTTGACAACCCCTTACAAATTATGGTATTCTATCGATATAATAAACTCTATAGAAACAGTAGAGTTTACATCCGGACTGGCAGTCATTCCAAATGGCTGCCGGCAAACCAATGGGCTTGTAGAATGAGACTTTCCAAACGCGGTGAATACGGCTTACGGGCAATGATCGACCTGGCAACGGCTTTGCACCCTCAGGAAGGGGGCAGCAACGGCGACGTGGTGCAGATCAAGGAGATCGCCGAGCGCCAGCACATCCCGGCCAAGTTCCTGGAGCAGATTTTGCTGGCTCTGAAGAACGCCGGGTTGCTGCACAGCCGCATGGGGGTGGGCGGGGGCTATTATTTGGCCAAGCCGGCCGGGGAAATTTCACTGGGCCAGATTGTGCGCATTTTGGACGGCACGCTGGCGCCGATCCGCTGCGTGAGTCACATCTCTTACGAGGCCTGCGGCTGCCCGGATGAAAGAACCTGTGGTTTGCGTTTGATCATGCTCGACGTACGTAACGCGATTGCCAACATCCTGGACAACACCACTCTTGCCGACGTTATAGACCGCGTCGACGCGGTCCAAGAACTTTTGTAAAGTTATCCTGTGGATCGGAGTGCCGGGTAAAGGGATGTTTTTATTGTATGTAAAAGTCTATAACTACACTAGACTTTATATACTATTCCTGCGGCGCTCGCGGTTCCATCAAAAAACCTGAAAGACATGAAAGGCAAATCCATATGAAAACCACTACTCGCATGTTCTACCTTATCATCCTCCTGGCGCTGCTGGCGCTGCCCCTGGCCGCCTGCGGAGGCGGCAGCAAAGCTCAAGCCGGGGGCGACCTGCAAGGCAATATCACCATCTCGGGAGCCTTCGCGCTCTACCCGATGATGACCCGCTGGGCGGAGGAGTTCCAGAAGCTGCACCCTGGGGTGCAGTTCGATATTTCCGCGGGCGGGGCGGGCAAAGGTATGGCCGACGCGCTGAGCGGGGCAGTCGACATCGGCATGGTCTCGCGGGCAATCACGCCTGAAGAAGAGGCCAAGGGGGCTTACTGGGTGGCAGTCACCAAGGACGCGGTCTTCCCGACGATCAGTGACCAGAACCCCGTCCTGCAGGACCTGCTGAAAAAAGGCGTGGACCAGAAGACGTTCGTGGGCATTTTCGTGACCGGGGAGATCAAGACCTGGGGCCAGGTGGTGGGCCGGCCTGAAATCACCGATGCAATCCACGTGTACACGCGTTCGGACGCCTGTGGGGCAGCCGAGACCTGGGCCAAGTACCTGGATAACAAGAAGCAGGAGGATTTGCAGGGCGTGGCGGTCTTCGGTGACCCAGGCCTGCTCGACGCGGTGGTGAAGGACCCGCTGGGGATCGGTTACAACAACCTGGGCTATGCCTACGACATGAACAGCGGCAAACCGGTGGCCGGCGCTTTGACGCTGCCGATCGACAAGAACGGCAATGGCCAGGCCGACCCTGAGGAAGTGCTGGAAACCAAAGCCGAAGCCATCGAAATGGTAGCTTCTGACCGCTATCCCTCCCCGCCGGCGCGGGCGCTCAACCTGGTCACGAACGGCAGGCCGAGTGGGCTGTTCAAGGCCTTCATCGAATGGATCATCACAGACGGACAGGCCTTCGTGGGCGAGGCGGGCTACATCCAGCTTCCCCAGGAACTACTGAAAGAGTCTTTACAGAAGCTGCAATAAGCGGAGTGAGCGCATGAAAGCCAAACTCTCCCTCAACTGGATGCGGGTCGAAGTCCAACCGCCGCGTTTGCCTGGACGCCGTGAGCAAGACCGCCTGGCTTCGGTAGCCTTCTTTATCGTGACTGCCTTCCCAATGGTGATCCTGCTGGCGATACTCATCGCCTTGATGGTGCGCTCCTGGCCGATCCTGCAAGCCAAATCGCTGGCAGCGCTGCTGTTTGGACGCACCTGGCGTCCGTTGCAAGGGGAGTTTGGCTTCTTCCCTTTCATCGCCGGCACTTTCTGGGTGACGATTATGGCGATGATCCTGGCGGTGCCGCCGTGTTTGCTGAGCGCCATCTACCTGGCGGAATACTGCCGGCCGCGCACGGCTGCTATCGTAAAGCCCCTGCTGGACCTGCTGGCGGGCATCCCTTCGGTGGTCTACGGCGTGTGGGGCATGGTGGCGATCGTGCCCTGGGTGCAGCGCAGCGCGCCGCAGATCTCCAAGGTGCTCGGCTTTATGCCCTTGTTCGAAGTCAACAACCCCACCGGCTTCAGCATCCTGGCGGGCGGGATCGTCCTGGCGGTGATGGTGGCGCCGTTCATCATCGCGGTCACCTATGAGGTCTTGCAGACTGTCCCAGATGGGGCGCGCCAGGCTTCCCTGGCAGTGGGGGCGACCCGCTGGCAGACCATCCGCCACGCGGTGCTGCCCCAAACCATGTCGGGGATCGTGGCAGGCGTGGTGCTGGGGGCTTCACGGGCCCTGGGCGAGACCATGGCGGTGCTGATGGTGGTGGGCAACGTGGCCAAAGTGCCCAGTTCTATTTTCGACCCGACTTATCCCTTGCCGGCGTTGATCGCCAATAATTACGGCGAGATGATGTCTATTCCATTGTACGATGCGGCGCTGCTGGGGGCGGCGCTGGTGCTGCTGCTGATCATACTGTTCTTCAATATCACTTCTACCCTGGCGCTGCGCCACATCCTGGGGAGGTCACGCATATGAAACTACGCCATATCGAAGAGGGAATTGTCAAGCTGCTGATGCTGCTGTCCTTCGGGCTGGTGGCGGGCAGCCTGGGTTTCATCCTGATCACGGTGCTGATCAAGGGCCTGCCAGCGCTGAACCTGGCGATGCTGACCCAGACTCCCAAGGGCGGCTATTACCTGGGCAAGGAGGGTGGAATCCTGAACGCGATCGTGGGCTCGCTGTACCTGGCGCTGGGGGGCACGCTGCTGGCGCTGGTTTTCAGCCTGCCGATCTCGCTTTATCTTGAAGCCTACGCGCGCGGCTCGCGCTGGGGCGACTTCGTGCGCCTCTCGCTGGACGTGTTGTGGGGCATACCCTCTATCGTTTACGGGGCTTTCGGCTTCACGGTCATGCTGGCCCTGGGCCTGCGGGCCTCGCTGCTAGGCGGCATCCTGGTGCTGGCGTTGCTGGAGCTGCCGATCATGACGCGAGCGATGGATGAGGTGATCCGGATGATGCCCTACGACCTGGAGCAGGCGGCTTTCGCCATCGGCGCCACGCGCCTGGAGACGGCCCTGCACGTGATCACGCGCCAGATGCTGCCGGGGATCCTGACGGCGGTGCTGCTGGCGTTTGGGCGCGGCATCGGCGACGCCGCCTCGGTGCTTTTCACCGCCGGCTACACCGACCGCCTGCCCAACTCGCTGCTGCGCCCGGTGGCTTCGCTGCCCCTGGCGGTGTTCTTCCAACTGGGCACGCCCTTCCCTGAGGTGCAGCAGCGGGCGTACGCATCTGCCCTGGTGCTGACGGCGATTATCCTGGCGGTCAGCCTGGGCTCGCGCTGGGTCGCCAGCCGCCTGAGCCGTTATTCGATCAAATGAGTCGTGGAGAGTCCTATGTTCCCGCATATCCAGATCCGTGATTTGAACGTGTATTACAACGACAGCCACGCCCTGAAAGGCGTCAACCTGGAGATCCCCAAGGGGCAGATTACCGTCATCATGGGCCCTTCGGGCTGCGGCAAGACCACGCTGCTGAAGAGCTTCAACCGCTTCCTCGAGCTGAATGATGGCACGCGCCTGAGCGGCGAGGTGCTGATCGATGGCGAAGATATCTACACGCCGGGCGCGGATGTGACTGAAATCCGCAAGAAGACCGGCCTGCTGGCCCAACGGCCCTACCCGCTGCCGATGTCGATCTACGACAACGTGGCTTACGGGCTGCGCATCCACAACATGTGCGGGCGCGGCTGCGACTTGAAGGCGCGCGTGCAGCACTACCTGGAGGAAGCCGGGTTGTGGAGCGAGGTTAAAGAGCGCCTGCACGAGCCGGCCTCCGGCCTGTCCATCGGGCAGCAGCAGCGCCTGTGCCTGGCGCGCGGCCTGGCGGTGGAGCCGGAAATCCTGCTGGGCGACGAGCCGACCTCGGCGCTCGACCCGATCTCAGCCCAGCACATCGAGCAGCGCTTGCTGGCGCTGAAGCAGGAATATACGATCGTACTGGTGACGCACATTCTGCGCCAGGCCAGGCGCCTGGCCGATTACGTGATCTTCATGTACATGGGCGAGGTGGTCGAAGCCGGGCCGGCGCACGAGGTGTTCGAGAACCCACGCCAGGAACGAACGCGCGCCTACCTGGCCGGCCAGTTCTGATCGATGCTATAATAGCTTCAGGAGATCATCTCTCAGACCCTGGAGTGTGAACGATGAATAAGCCAGTTCGCCTGTTCGGGTTTATCCTGCTTTGCCTGATGGCCCTGTACGCGTTTGGCCCAGCCAGCGCCAGGCCGGCCGTGGCGCAGAGCGATGCCCCGCTTGTGATGGTGTTGACTTTTGACGGCCCGGTATCATCTTCGATGCTGGAATACGTGACACGTGGCCTGCGCCTGGCCGAGCAGCGCGGCGCTGAGCTGGTGATCTTGCAGCTCAACACGCCGGGCGGCGAAGTCGGTTTGATGAACAGCATCGAGCGTACCATCCTGTCCAGCCCGGTGCCGGTGGTGGTGTACGTGGCGCCGCGCGGGGCGATGGCAGCCAGCGCGGGGACGATCATCACGCTGGCGGGGCACGCGGCGGCTATGGCGCCGGAGACCATCATCGGTGCAGCCAGCCCGGTGGGGCCGCAGGGCGAGGATCTGGAAGAGACCATGCAGGCCAAGTTGAAGGCTGCCCTGCAAGCGGACGCGCGCAGCCTGGCCCAGCGGCGCGGCGAAGAAGCGGTGAAGCTGGCAGATGCGATGATCGAATCGGCCAAAGCCGCAACGGTCCAGGAAGCCCTGGATGCCAACCTGGTGGATTTCATGGCAACCGATATCCCTGATCTGCTGCGCCAGTTGGACGGCTTCCAGGTGCAGTTGGGAAGCGGGGCGCGCGACCTGCACACGGCTAACGCCCAGGTTGAATACGTCCAGCCTACCTTCCTGGAGCAGATTCTGATCGTGTTGACCAACCCAAACATCGTCTTCCTGCTGCTGCAAATCGGGCTGCTGGCCATCCTGGTGGAGATCACCACCCCGGGCGGCTGGGTTTCAGGCTTCATCGGCGTGATCTGCCTGGCGCTCGGCACTTACGGCCTGGGCATCCTGAACGTCAACTGGTTCGGGCTGGTCTTCCTGGTCACAGCTTTCGTGCTGTTCCTGTTGGATATCAAAGCCGCCACGCATGGAGCGCTGACCGCGGCGGCGGTGGGCTCGCTGATCGTTGGGGCGCTGGTGCTGTTCAACTCGTCCAGCGTGCCCAGCTTCCAGCATGTGTCCGTACCCCTGGTGGTGCTGACCTCGCTCGGCACCGGGGCGATCTTTTTCGCAGTGGTGGTATTTGCCCTGCGAGCCCAATCGATCCCGGTGATCACCGGGCGCGAGCGTATGGTAGGGCGCACGGGGCGCGTGGTGGGCGAGATGAAGCGCACGGGCCAGGTGCAATTGGGCGGCGAGCAATGGACGGCCGAGCTGGTGGAAGGGCAGGCTCCCTTACAGCACGGCGAGCGCGTCGAAGTGGTGGCAGTCAAGGGGGTGCGCCTGGTGGTGCGTAAAGTAGAGAAACAACAGCCCGAGAGCTGAACATCGTGAACACCACTGCCTATCGCTACCCCAACGAACGCCTGGTTCTATTCGTCACGCTGAGCCTGGTGCTGCTGGTGATCGCCCTGACGGCGACGGCCACGGTGTGCGCCAGCGTGATCTTCGTGATCCTGTTCGTGCTGCTCTCGTATGGCATGAGCCGGTCGCACCACCAGGAATTGATGCGAGCGGCCAAGCCGGTCACCACGCAGGAGATGCCTGGGCTGGCGCGGCTGATCCGGCTGGGCGTCAACCGCCTGGCGCCGGGCCCGATCCAGGTCTTTGTAGCTCCCGGGCGGGCACTGAACGCTTACACCTTCGGGCTGTCCTCGCCGAAGATCGTGGTACTGTACGCTCCGCTGTTCCAGGTGATGGACGAGGATGAAATCCTGTTCATCCTGGGGCACGAGCTGGGGCACGTGGCCCTGGGGCACACCTGGCTGAACTCCCTGGTGGGGAGCATGGCAGGTATCCCGGCGCCTTTCGGAGCGGCGGCGATCCTGGCGATGGCTTTCCTGTGGTGGAACCGCATGTGCGAATATTCCGCCGACCGCGCTGGTTTGCTGGCGTGCGGCAAGCCGGAAAAGGCGATCACGGCGCTGGTCAAGCTGGTAGCCGGCCCGCAGGCCGACACGCCGGCCGAACTGGAAGCTGCCTATCGCAAGATCAACGCTGAGGACGACAACTGGTTGAACAGCCTGGGCGAATCATTCGGCACCCACCCGATGCTGATCCGGCGCATCGAGGCCTTGCGCGCTTATACGCGCACTTCCCAGTACCGCCGCTTGCAAGAGCAAATGAGACAGGTGGAATAATTCCCTGCCGGGTCCGGCTCACTCACCGGCCGCCTGGGCGAACAGGCGGGCGGCAAAGCTGTTGATGGCCTGGATGTCGGCATCCCGGGCGGTGTCACTGCCCGCGCCGCTGAAGTACAGGTAGAAAGACGCCGGGTTGCTGGGCGCGGCGCGGAAAACTTCGGCGTCGAAATTGCTCAGGCGGCTGTACCACTCCAATACCTGGGAGACATCCTCGGGGCTCAAGACGACCTCACCCAGGCGGCGCTGGCTGTCGCAGGTGTAGGCCTGAGCGGTGGCTTTGTTCCGGCTGAAGATGTACAGCTTCAAATTGGCGCAGGAAGCGCGTTGGTGATTATCACGCGTCCAGTCCAGGATCATGTTGGCGGAGAGCACCTGGCGGGTTACACGCGGCTGGAGCCAATAACCATTGCCCTGACGAGGTTTGCCGGCGTTGTAGGTGATAAGGGCGAATTCTACGGTTTTGCCGGCCAGGGGAGTCAGATCGATGTCGATCTCGGTCGCCAGACCATCGTAAACCTCGCGCCAGGTTCCCAGAGTACCTTTCGAGCCATCGGTGGTGCGGTAGGTGAGTTGGAAGGTGATGTCACAGCCCTGATTGTCGGCCAGGCAGCCGACCTGCGCCATGAAATGATCATCCAACTGGACCCTGTAGGCCGGGTAGACGCCACGGATCCAGCCGTTGCGCTCCTGGTTGGTGCGGGTTAGCAGGCTCAGCCCGCGCAGGCGGCCGTTCTCTGCGTCCAGGCGATCTTGCAGCAGGACCGAGCCATTGGGGTCGTCGGGCGAGCCCGGGCAGGCCAAATGGCTGGCCTGGCTCGACCAGATGGCGGCGCAGTAATCGGCGGCCAGGTCGTAATTACTGTTGGGCGACTGGTTGGGCGTTACGGCGTTGATGCGCACTTCCAGGGATTGCTGCCCATCGGCGCCCAGGCCGAAAATTGTCCCGGAGGGGTTGCGCAGCTTCCAGAATCCCTGGTAGCTGCCCGGGTAGGTGGGCACGGAGAGCATGAGCGAGAGTTCGAGGGTTTCGCCAGGGGCTACGCTGCCCGGCAGGGCGACCATGGTCTGTCCGCTCATGGGGGTGCCGTCTACGAAGACCAGGCTGTAACCTCTATCCCAGGTGCAGGCGCCGCTGTTGCGGATCTGCCAGGCTTTGACGAAACTGGCGCCCAACGGCAGGCTGGTGCCGGGGGGCACGCTGACATCGGCGATGAAATCGGCCCGGTCGCAGGGCTGTGGGGTGGCGCTGGGAAGGGGAGGCGGGGTGGGCGAAGGCAGCGGAGTAGCGCTGGGGGGAAGCGGGGTGGGAGAGGCAGCGATGGTCGGCTCTGGCGGGAGGGGGGTGGGCGGCGCGGGGGTGGCGCTCGGCTGGCTGGCCAGGGCGGTCAACTGCGCCACGGCTGTCAGGCCGGATTGCAAGGTCAGTTGCACGATCATGGTGCTGGCGGCCTCGGTGTAGGCCTTGGAGGTGTCGGGTGTGCCGGTCGCCAGGCAGCCGCTCAAAGACCAGAGCAGTATGGCTGCCAGCAGGCCCAGGCGCAGGCAGAGGTTTGCTTGAACACATGCGGGTCGAGGTTGTTTGGCAGCCATATAACCTTCCTTGTCGGAGGAACGAGGGACGATATGGGGATATTATATGCTGCTTTACGGGTGGGTGCAACCTGTTGAGGAGTAGGGCGGATGTTATCCGGGGCGGACGCCGTCCGCCCCTACGGGATTGGTGCGGGTGTTTGAGTTTGTTTGCTATAATCGAGGCATGGATGTCCCTGGAGTGAGCGATGGGCTGGATTTGGAAAAACGGCTGAGCGCGGCGCTGGCGGCCCGGATGGAACTGCTGAGGGCGGGCGATAGCGAGGCGCTGCGATTGTTCAACGGTTTCTACGAGGGCTGTCCCGAACTGGTAGCCGACCTGTACGGGCGCACGCTGTTGCTCAGCGGTCATGCCCGACCGGCAGAGCAACTGCGCCCGCTGCTGGAGGCGGCCCAGGAAATTTTACTGCAGCGCCTGCCGGAGGTGGACTGCGTGGTGCACAAGTATCGCCAGGCGAAGCAGGCGGAACTGCGCCGCGGGTTGGTGGCTTATGGCGGGCTGCCCTGCCAGCAGGTAAACGAGCACGGGGTAAAGTACGCTATCGACCTGAGGCTGAACCAGGACGCCAGCTTTTACCTGGATACGCGCGGATTGCGCGCCTGGCTGCTGGAGCACGCCAAAAACTGGCGGGTGCTGAACACTTTCGCTTACACCGGAAGCCTGGGGGTGGCGGCGCTGGCGGGTGGGGCGATTCAGGTGGTGCAGGTGGACCGCAGCCGCAAATTCCTGGCGCTGGCGCAGCGCTCGGCCAGGATCAACCGCCTGGACCTGGGCAAGATGCAACTGCGAGTGGACGACTTTTTCAGCCAGGTAGCAGCTCTGAAGCGGCAGGGGGCGCTGTTTGACTGTGCACTACTCGACCCGCCCTTTTTCTCTGCCACAAACAAGGGCAGCCTGGACCTGCTGGCCGATTCGGCGCGGCTGGTCAACAAGGTGCGCCCGCTGGTTCAGGATGGCGGTTATCTGGTGGTGGTCAACAATGCCTTGTTCCTGAGCGGGGCGGACTACCTGAAGACGCTGGAAGGGCTGTGCGCGGACGGCTATCTGCGCATCGAGACCTTGATCCCGGCGCCGGAGGATGTGACTGGCTATCTTGAGACGCGCCTGACGTCACCGCCGGTCGACCCGGCGCCGTTCAACCACCCGACCAAGATGGCGGTGCTGCGCGTGCGGCGCAAATAGCGGCGCTAAGGCGATTTGGCCCCCGGGCTGAACAGGGCGGCCCAGGTGATCTGGCCGACCACGCCATCCTCCACCAGGCCATTGACCTGCTGGAAGTGGCGCACGGCCTGGTCGGTCATGGGGCCGAAAACGCCGTCGGGAGCGCCGACCTCGGTGTAGCCCAACTCGAGCAGGCGCTGCTGCAGCTTGAGCACATCGTCGCCCTGCATGCGCGGCGAGGTCAGGCGCAGTTCGCGCGACAGGAGCGGCGGCCTGGGCGTGGCGGTGAGGGTGGGCGTGGGGGAGAGGGTCGGGCGCGGGGTGTAGAGCGGGACGGTGTAGGTGGCGGGGTCGATGTATTGAACAGTGCGGCTGCCGGTACAGGCCACCCACAAGCGCTGCCCAGCGTAGAGCAGGGCCGATGGCCCCTCGCCGACCTGGACAGGCTGGCCCATAGCGCCGGTCTCTACATCCATGCCGATCAGAGCGTTGTTGGCGGCGTCGGCGATCCATAGCAGGCGGCCGTCGAAAGCCAGGGCGCCGATCTCACTGCCTACGGCGAAGGGCTCGCCCAGGGCGCCGTGTTTGACGTCCAGGGGCACAACGGCGCCGTTGTAATTGTCGGCCAGCCACAGGCGCTTGCCGTCGAAGGCCAGGGCTCCGCTGGGCAGGCTGTAGGCCTCCTCGGCGTAAGGGCACTTGCCGCTGCCGGTGGTATTGAAAACGGCCAGGCCAGCCTCGCCGTGCAGCCACATGCAGCGCCCGTCGAAGACCATTGGCCCCCAACTGCTCCAGCCGTCTTCCAGGGAGCGCACCGGGCGGTAGCTGCCAGGGTCGATGCTAACCATCAGGTTGCTGGCGCTGGCCCATACCAGGCTGCCATCGAAGCCGAAGGCGGAAGAGGGGAAGCAGTAGCCTTCCGGGCAGCGGGCGAACTCGAAGGGCTTGCCGACCGCGCCGGAGTCGGTGCGCACGGTGCGGACGGCCGGGGAGGTACCCTGCCCGGCGCCGCTGGGGTAGAGCAGCCACAGGCGGCCCCTGACGAACTGCATGCCTCCGATAGCGTAATCGGATTCAGGGGACCAGTCGCCGGAAAGAACCGGCGCGGGGGCCTCTAGCGGGCTGGCAGCGGGATCGATGGGCAGCAGGTAGTTATCATAATAACCTGAGCCCGAACTGTGCGCGCTCCACAGGCGCTGACCGTCGAAAGCCAGGGCGACCAGGCCATCGCCGGTGGGGAAGATGGTGGTCTGCCAGGGCTGGCCTTCAAAGCGGGGCAGCTCCGCCTGGCCTTCGGCCGGGACAGCCCACGGGCTGAACAGGGTGGACCAGGTGTGCATGTCGAGGGCGCCGTCGACCTGCAGGTGGTTGGCTTGCTGGAAGCGCTCCACGGCCTGGTGGGTCTTGGGGCCGAAGCGGTTCTGGATCCACTCGGGCTCGCCAGTGGCGAGGTATCCCAGGGAGGCCAGGCGGGCGTGGAGAGCCTGCTCATCGTTGAGGGGGGCGCCGGCGCGCAGAACCTCGCCAGGGAAGGGCGGGGGCAATGTGAAGGCGCGGGCAGATTTGTCATAGAGGGCCGAGTCGGTGGCCTGGTCCACCACGCCATCCACTGGTAGATTGTTGAGGTATTGGAAATGGCGCACGGCGGCGTCAGTTTGAGCTGAGAAGACGCCATCCACCCAGCCAACCTCCCGATAGCCCAATTCCATCAGTCTGGCTTGCAGCTTAGCCACCTCAGGCGCTTGCAATGGCGGGGATCGTAGGGCCAGGCGCGAGGGGGTAGTGGGAGTCGGAGTAGCGGTTGCAGCCGCGGTCAGGGGTGGCTGCGTGGCAGGCGGTTGTGTGGTTGGGGAGGGGCTGGCAGCCGGGGGCGGGGTATCTGTAGGGAGGGCGGCGCTGCCGCGCGTGGGCAGCGCTGGCGGCGTGGCGGTGGGCACGGGTGACTCGGGCAGTGGGGTGGGGCTGGCGGGCTCGACCGGGGTAGTGCTGGGGGAAGCCGGGACGCAGCTCACAACAGATAAGATCCACGCCAGGCAGAGGGCGCTGGCGAGCAAACGGTGGGAGAAGTTTATGCGGAGCATGGGTTGTCCTCCATTTGCAATCGGGCGCGGGCGGATGCTTGCGCGGCAGGTGCTGTTGGTGAAATTGTATCTTTTCTGGGCGGGGTGTCAATGGCTGTGCGAAAGCAGGTAATTGGTTGATCAGGCAACAGGATAATCAGGCGCGCTCATGTGCCTGTGTTCAACTGGCTAAAGAACGGCACCCCGGGTAATGGCGATGAGCAGAGCGGCGATGAGCATGGTGGCGGGCATGGTGAGGAACCAGGTGACCAGCATTTCGCCGCCCACCTGCCAGCGGACTTTGTTGGGGCGCTCGGCGGCACCAGCGCCCAGCAGGGCCATGCTGATCACCTGGGAGGTGCTGACCGGGGCACCCAGGGCGGCGGAAAGCATGATGACGGCAGCGGAGGCGCTCTGAGAAGCCAGGGCGTTGATCGGGCGGATGGTGTAGATCTTCCTGCCCAGGGTGCGGATCAGGCGCCAGTCGCCGCGCGAGGCTCCCAGGGCAATGGCCGCGGCGCACAGAGCAACCACCGGGAGCGGCACGGCAAAGGCAGCCAGCTTGCCAGACAGCAAAAGCCCCAGGGTGATGACGCCCATGGATTTTTGGGCGTCGTTGGCGCTGTGTGAAAGGGCCAGGGCCAGCATGGTGCCGATTTGCAGGCGCTGAAGGAGCCGGTTCACCCCCGGGGTGGCGTTCCAGCAGGCCAGGACGGCGATTTGCATGGCTACATAGCCGGCTCCCAGCCCGATGATGGGGGCCAGGAACAGGGGAAAGACGACTTTCAACAGGCCGCCGGTCACGATGGCCTTCGATCCGCCGGCCATCAGGGCTGCTCCCAGGATGCCTCCCACCAGGGCGTGGGAAGAGGAGGATGGAATGCCGCGCAGCCAGGCGAAGACCGTCCAGACCAGGGCAGCGGCCATGGCTGCGGTGATGGCGTCCAGGGTGACCATCTGGGGATTGACCAGGCCGGTAGTCAGGGAGCGGGCGACAGCCACGCCGAAGAGGAAGGGGGCGACCAGCTCGGCGAGGCCGCACAGGGTACGGGCCAGGCGCGGCGTCTGCGCGCGGGAAGCGATCACTCCGGCCATGATGCTGGAGGAATCGCGCAGGCCGTTGATGAAGGCGAAGATAAGGGCTAAAATGATCAGAAGCCAAAGCATACGTGTGCTCCCTGGAGGGTCTGTGGTGTGAGGTTCAAACCGCCAGGCGGCAAGGAGATGAACAGCGGCTCTCCTCTAGGCGATAGAGGTAGAGCCGGCGAACGCCCATTATAACACCCTGAGCGAGGCTGGCGGTTGTGACACAGACGGGGTAGAATCGCGGGCACGTTCGCGCGGATATTATGAAGGAGGTTGATGATGGAAAACTCAGAAGCTATAACCGCCTTCTGGCAGCGCTACCTGGACAGCCTGCCGGCGGAAGCCCCGGAGCGGGAGCAGGGTTACGTGGCGGAGGCGTTCGGTGACAACCCGGCGCTGTCGGACGAGCTGGGGGCGCTGGTGCTGGCGGGGCGCAAGACGGCGACCTGTTCGGTGCTGTGGGAGTGGGAAGCGCAGGGCGAGGCGCTGCCGCAGCCGGGTTTCAAGACGGTGCTGCTGGACGGGCAGGGGCGGCCGCTGTGCGTGATCGAGACGACAGCGGTAGAGGTGAAGGCTTTCGACCAGGTGGAGGCGGATTTCGCTTACGCCGAGGGGGAAGGGGAGCGCTCGCTGGCTTACTGGCGCCAGGCGCACTGGCGGGCGTTCGGGCGCAGCCTGGCGTTGATCGGCAAAGCGCCGCAGGAGGCAATGCCGCTGGTGTGCGAGCGCTTCCAGGTGGTGTTCCGAGGATGAGGCACTCACCGGGCTCTAACTGGCATAGGGGGATGATTCGGAGTAAAATGTAAGGCACAGATGTGAAGGTAAACGGTAGGAATGGAGGTTCTGGTGAACGAACAACTCTTGCTAGAGCGGATTGTGGTCAATCCGAAGGTTATGGTTGGGAAGCCGGTTGTCCAAGGCACCCGGCTCACAGTGGAGTATATCCTGGGCTTGCTGGCGCATGGGGCAACTTTCGAGGAAGTGTTAGGTGAATACAAAGGCCTGACTCGCGAAGATATCCAGGCCTGTTTGTTGTTTGCATCGAAAACTTTGCAAGATACTGATTTTATGCCCCTGGCGATCGAGGCAGCTTGATGCTTTTCCTCGTTGACGAATGCACCGGCCCAGTCGTGGCGAACTGGTTGCGCGAGCAAGGCTATGAGGTGCTCTCGATTTATGAGGAAGCGCGCGGATCGAGTGATGAAGAGATTGTTCAACGGGCATTTCGAGAAGATCGGATTGTTATTACCAATGATAAGGATTTCGGAGAGAAGATCTTTCGGGAGAGATACCCACATAAAGGCGTGATTCTTTTGCGCCTGGATGATGAACGCGCTAAGAATAAGATTTCCGCGCTAGAGCGTGTGCTCTCAAAGTATGAAACACAGTTGAGTGGTAGATTTGTTGTCGTTACAGAAAACAAGATTCGTTTGAGCAGATAACTCTGTAGTATTTCGGATAAAAGGTAGGTGCTTTCATGCCATTTACACCGACACGCGACCGCGTGAAACCTGAAGAAGCAGATACGACACCCAGGCGGCGGCCGGAATGGATCCGGGTGCGAGCGCCATCGGGCGAGACTTACGAGTGGCTGCAAGGGCTGATGCGCAGCAAGGCGCTGCATACGGTGTGCGAGGAGGCAATGTGCCCCAATATGGGCGAGTGCTGGGGCTCGGGAACGGCGACGTTCTTGATGCTGGGGGATGTGTGCACGCGCTCGTGCGGCTTCTGCGACATCAAGCGCGGCCAGCCAGCGCCGCTGGACTGGCTGGAGCCGGAGCGCGTGGCCCAGGCAGTGAAGGCGATGGGGTTGAAGCACGCCGTGATCACCAGCGTCAACCGCGACGAGCGCAAGGATGGCGGAGCGCCGATCTTTGCAATGGTGATCCGGCGCATCCGTGAGCTGCATCCCGGTTGCTCGATCGAGGTGCTGGTGCCGGATTTCAAGGGCAGCCTGGAGGCGCTCAAGATCGTGATGGAGGCCCGGCCGGAGATCCTCAACCACAACGTGGAGACGGTGCCGCGCCTGTTCAAGCAGGTGCAGCCGCAGGATAACTACCAGTGGACGCGGGCCACGCTGCGCCACGCCAAGCAGCTCGACCCGCAGGTGCTGACCAAGTCGGGGATCATGCTAGGGCTGGGCGAGAACCTGGAGGAAGTGAAAGCGGTGATGGACGATCTGCGCCAGTGGGGCGTGGACATCCTGACCATCGGACAGTATTTGCAGCCCAGCAAGAAACACCTGGCGATCCAGCGCTATTACACGCCGGAGGAATTCGCTGAGTTGAAAGAATACGGGCTGGGGATCGGGTTCAAATGGGTGGAGAGCGGGCCGCTGGTGCGTTCGTCGTACCACGCGGCTGACCAGGTGCGCGCCCTAAGCCTGGTGCACCGCCAATTGTATGGGGAGGTTTCGTGAGCAGATCGAGATTCGCCTGGACAGTCACGTTGATTTTGGCAGTGCTGCTGGCGGGCTGCAAGATGCCCGCGCCACAGCCCACGCCCAAGGAGAGCCCGGAGGCTTTGTTCACGGCGGCGGCGCAAACAGCGGAAGCGAAGGGTGCTTTGCTGGCACTGAACACGCCCACGCCGCTCCCGCCCACTGAGACGCCCGTCCCGACGGTGGTTGAGCCAACGGCGGTACCGACCGGGCCGCTGGTGGCGACGGTCGAGATCCAGCCAACCGGCGAAGGGCCGGTGAATGACAAGGCCGAGTTCGTGGCGGACATCACGGTGCCGGACGGCGAGGCGCACGCACCCAACGAGCCTTTCGTCAAGACCTGGCGCATCCGCAACGCGGGCGAGACGACCTGGACCAGCGATTATGCCCTGGTATTCGTTAGCGGCTCGATCATGGGGGCCGAGTCGGTGCAGCCGCTGCCCAAGGAAGTGCCGCCGGGCGAGATAGTGGATCTTTCGGTGGAACTGATCGCGCCGGAGGAAGAGGGCATCCACCAGGGATTCTGGAAACTACGCAACGCCCAGGAGCAGGTGTTCGGCGTGGGCGTGACAGCCACAGACGCCATCTGGGTGACGATCAGTGTGAGTAATGCGGTGGTGGGCACGCCCACCCTGGCAGTGGGGCAGATCGTCAGCAAGGCGCGCGTGACAGTGGACAACCCCTCGCTGACGGGGTCCTGCCCGCAGAAGTTCCGCTTCACGGTGGAGTTCACTCTGAGCCAGGCTTCGACGGTGACTTTTGCGCTGGAGGCCGGCAGCGAGGCGGGCACGGAGATCAAGCTGCCGCCGCCGACGACACGCAACCTGGAAGCGGGGTCGCACTCGGTGGTTTACGAGCTGATCTTTGCCACCAGCCTGAACGGCTGGGTGCGGGTGCGCTTCCTGGAGCCTGAGGAAGTGCTCTCGCGGCAGGTGAATTTCACGCTGATATGCCAGTAACGGTAAATCGGGCGGCGGGCGGAGACGGGTGATGCTATCTGGCCTGGCGCTGCGCCGCCGGATCGAGGCCCAGGCACGCGACCTGGGCTTTACTTTGTTCGGGGTGACCAGCGCCGAGCCGCCAGGGCACCTGGAGGTGTACCGGGATTGGCTGCAGGCGGGGCGGCAGGCCGAGATGGGTTACCTGGCGAGCGAACGGGCATGGGCGCGGCGCGCCGAGCCGCGCCTGATTTTGCCGGAGTGTCGTTCGATCCTGACACTGGGCGCGCCGTATTGGAATCCACAGGATGTACCTCCTGATGGCGAAAGCGGTTTGCGCGGCCGGGTGGCGGCCTACGCCTGGGGGCAGGATTATCACGATATCTTCGTCAAGCGGCTGCGCACCCTGGCGGCTTTCATCGAGAGCCAGGTGGGGCTGGCGGTGCCGATGCGCTGGTACAGCGACACCGGGCCGCTGCTGGAGCGCGAGCTGGCGCAGCGCGCCGGGTTGGGTTGGATCGGCAAGAACACCTGTTTGATCGATCCGCGCCGGGGTTCGTATTTCTTGCTGGCTGAACTGCTGACCGGGCTGGATTTAGAGCCGGATGCGCCTTTCACGGATGACCGCTGCGGGAAGTGCCGGCGCTGTTTGGAAGCCTGCCCAACGGGCTGCATCCTGCCAGACCGCACGATCGACAGCCGGCGCTGCATCTCGTACCTGACGATCGAGCTGAAAGGACCGATCCCTCTGGATCTGCGCCCAGGGTTGGGCGAGTGGGTTTTCGGTTGTGACGTGTGCCAGCAGGTGTGCCCCTGGAACCAGCGCTTTGGGCAAGCACAAGGCGACCAGGCTTTTGCAGCGCAGGCTGAGGTGGCGCGCCCGCGGCTGGCGGATGACCTGACGCTGACACCCGAGGGTTTTAGCGCCAAATTCAAGGGCAGCCCGGTGAAGCGCGCCCGGCGCAGGGGCTATTTGCGCAACGTGGCAGTGGCGCTGGGCAACCGCCTGGCAGGGCAGGGGGACGAGGCTGAACCGGACGGGGTGAAGGCGCTGGTGCAGGCGCTGCGCCAGGAGGCCGAGCCGCTGGTGCGCGGGCACGCGGCGTGGGCGCTGGGGCGCGTGGGTGGAAAGGCAGCGCACCAGGGGTTGATCAATGCCATGAGTTTGGAAATAGATGAATATGTGCTCAAAGAGATCGATGCGGCGCTAACGGATCCAGGCGCGGTGGAGAAATAAGGTCACACGTAGCGCAGGTTCGGGTCTTCGCTGATATAGGCCAGCTTCTGACCCAGGTAAGGCAGCCTGGGCAGACCATGCCACAAGCGGAGCAGGTGGTAAGTAGGGGAGGTCAGCAGGCGACAGGCATCTACAGCCGGGCCCCACTCCGGGCGTCGGATTTGTGCGATGGTATCTGCCGTGGGAAGCAGACCAAAATCCCAGGCCGAGCACAAGCGCGCCAGGAAATCCACCTGCTCTGCCAGGGTCGGCAGGCTTTTGGGGGTTTCCTGGTCCGGGTACAGCGCGCCGTCAATCCAGGATGGCATCGATAAACTCATTTGCGAACCAGGTTCGCAGACTGGCTGCGCTGGAGCGCTCGCCTGGGTCAGCGATCTGTTCTAAAGGGCGATGAACAGCAAGGCGGGCCAGGTGGGTCTGGAGCGCCAGGCGTGCTCGCTCGGAGTCAACATCGCTGTGCGATTGAGACTGGCGTTGTTTCCACAGTTGCCAGCATTGCACCGGGGAAGCCAGGCCGGATTGGCACAAGGCGTAAACATCGCGGAAATCGCGCGGCGCGCCACGTTCAACCAGGGCAACCGTTTTGCTGGCGAGCAAGTCGGAGAAGCTATCTAGCTGCAGATTCTCGGGCCAGGGAGCCGGCACGGAAGGCGCAATACGGGCAGAGCGCTGGGCGATCTGGAAGCTGAATGCAATGGATGTTTCTCCGGTAGGGATTAATTCGATGCTAGTAACATCGCCCCAATTTCGCAGGTGGAGTTCACCAAAAGGTTGCAGGGCCTTCTGCAAGCAGTCGAGAACGGCTTGCCTATCCTGGCTGGTGGTATGCTCCTGCCACCATGCATCCACATCGTGGGTAGTGCGATACTCGTAATAGTACGAAAGGCCGACAGCGCCACCCAACGAGATCTTATCACCCAGTTCATTGGATGCCAGAGCCTGGAGACAGGCCTGGGCATAGGCAGAAAGATGTTGGGGTGGGGCCGGTTGTGGGTTTTGAGACATGGGCAGGAGATCAATAACTTGTATAATTGGTTTCATTATACCAGTTTGGGCACTGCACGGTGGTGATATAATGCCCCGCATGCAAAGAAACAAGCTGATTTTGATCGTTTTAGCGCTGCTGGTGGCCTGTGTGGTGGTGTATTTCCTGCCGCCGGTGCACAGCCGCCTGGCCTGGCGGTTGGATGCAGCCTGGGTGCAGTTCAAGCGCTGGTTGAACCCGCCCGAGCAGGTGGTGTTTACGCCTGGTGAGCAGGGCGACGCGGATGCGGTCGCCACGCTGGTGCAGGCGACGATGCAGGCTTTCCAGGATGCAGCTACTTTCACTCCTACGCAGGCAGCGGTGACGCTGGCGGCGCTACCGGTACAGGCTACCCCGACTCCCAGCCAGACGCCGCTGCCGAGCGAGACGCCCCTTCCCAGCGCCACCCCCACGGCTTTGCCGGAGCAAGTGGTGTTAGCAGGGGTGGTGCACGAGTACCAGCAGTTCAATAACTGCGGGCCGGCTAACCTGGCGATGGCGCTGTCGTTTTGGGGTTGGCAGGGCGACCAGCGCGATACGCGCGCTTTCTTGCGTCCCAACCTGGATGTGGATGATAAGAACGTGATGCCAGCCGAGATGGTGGCTTACGTGGGGCAGTTTACGGCGCTGAAGGCAGTGACGCGCGTGGGCGGCGATCTGGCTTTGCTCAAGCGCCTGCTGGCAGCGGGCTTCCCGGTGCTGGTGGAGGCGGGACACGACCCGCGCGATGATTGGTGGATGGGGCACTACCTGGTAATCAACGGTTACGATGAGGCCCAGGCGCGCCTGCTGACGCAGGACTCGCTTTCCAACCCGGACCTGTGGGTCAGCTACGAGAAGTTCGCCAACGACTGGCGCGATTTCAACTACGTGTTCGTGGCGATCTACCCAACGGCGCGCCAGGATGAACTGCTGGGACTGCTGGGACCGCTGGCGGAGCAGACCCGGAGCTACGAGTTGGCCGCCGAACGGGCGCAAAGCGAGATCGAAGTGCTGGAGGGGCGCGGGCTGTATTTTGCCTGGTTCAACCTGGGAGCGAGCCTGGTGGGGTTGCAGCAGTACCCCCTGGCGGCCCAGGCTTTCGACTCGGCTTTCGAACTGTACGCCAAACTGCCCGAAGATCAGCGCGAAGAGAACAGCCGGCCCTTCCGGGCGATGTGGTACCGGGTGGAGCCGTACGAGGCGTATTACTACACCGGGCGTTACCAGGATGTGATCAACCTGGCCAATACAACCTTCGCCTGGGTAAGTAAGGCGGTGTTGGAGGAAAGTTACTACTGGCGGGGGATGGCCTATGAGGCCACGGGCGAGCGGAACCGGGCGGTGGCGGATTTCAAGAAAGCGTTGAGCCTGAACCCGAACTACATCCTGGCGCGTGAAGCGTTGGAACGCCTGGGGGAAGAGATTCCCTAGCAGTTCCCCTGAGTGAATTTAGTGGTGTGAAATGAAAAAAACTGTGATTCTGATCGTGATTGCCGTTCCGGCGCTGTGCCTGTGCCTGGTGGCGGCGTATTTCCTGCCGCCGGTGCACGACCGGCTGGCCTGGCGCCTGGATGAACTGGCGCTGCGGGTAGGCTACGCGCTGAACCCGCCGGGCAAGGTGGTGTTCGTGCCGCAGGAAGGCGCCACGCAAACGCAGGCGCCGGTAGAGAGCACGCCTGTCCCACCGGTCACAGTGACCCTGGCGGCTACACCGAGCGCGACGATCCCGCCTTCACCGGCCGGGCCGACGGACGCGCCGCTGCCCAGCCTGACGCCTTTGCCGAGCAGCACGCCCCCGCCAGGCGAGGTGACGCTCCAGGGGGTGCGCTATGAGGACCAGCACGGGCGCTACAATTACTGCGCACCGGCCAACCTGGCGATGGCTTTGTCTTTTTGGGGCTGGCGCGGGAACCGCGACGTGGTGGGGCCCGTCTTAAAGCCAGACGCGAAAGACAAGAATGTGATGCCTTACGAGATGGCAGATTACGTGGAGGAATACACCGATCTGAAGGTGGTCGAGCGGGTGGGCGGGGACCTGGACCTGCTCAAGCGCTTCCTGGCGGCGGGTTTCCCGGTGCTGGTCGAGAAGGGTGTGTATTTTCGCGACCTGACCGGGGTGGTGAGCTGGATGGGGCACTATCAGGTGCTGACCGGGTACAGCGATCCCGGCGAATATTTCATCGCCCAGGACGCGTTCGTCAAGCCCGATCTTCCGGTGAGCTATACGGAGATGCCGGGCGGCTGGCGGGCGTTCAATTATACCTATCTGGTGATCTACTCAACGGAACGCGAAGCGGAAGTGATGACCTTGCTCGGCCCAGACGCCGACGAGACGGCCAATTACCAGAACGCGGCTTTAAAGGCTTCCAATGAAATCTATGGCTTGAGCGGCATCGACCAGTACTTCGCCTGGTTCAACCGCGGCACGAACCTGGCAGCGCTGCAGGACTACGCTGGCGCCGGGACAGCTTACGACGAGGCTTTCAAGGTGTATCCCACGATCCCGGAAGCCGAGCGGCCCTGGCGGATGTTGTGGTACCAGACGGGCCCGTACAAAGCGTTCTTCTATTCGCAGCGGTATTACGATACGCTGTATCTGGCGGACAGCACGCTGAACGCCATGCAAGGCGAAAAGAACCTGGAAGAGAGCTATTACTGGCGCGGTATGGCGCGCGCCGCCCTGGGCGATACGGCATCGGCCATCCAGGATTTCCGCAGCGCGCTGCAATATCATGCCGGTTTCGAACCGGCGATTTACCAACTGCGCCTGTTGGGCGTGGAACCTTGAGATGGATCGGAAAAGATGCGCAAGTTAGCAGTGACTCTGGCGATTGTAATCCCGGTGGCATGCCTGTTGGGCGTGCTGTTGTATAACCTGCCGCCCGTCCAGGCGCGCCTGGGCTGGCGGGTGGAGGCGCTGTGGGCGGACGTGAAATACGCCATCAAGCCGCCTGAAAAGCAGGTGTTCGTTCCGGCGCCGACCCGCACGGCCAGCGCTACACTAATCCCGCTCTTCAGCCCGACGCCGACGATCGCCCTGACCACACCAGAGCCAGCAACAACGCCGATCTCTACTTTCACTCCCACGATGGTGCCGACGCCGCTGCCCGAGAAGGCGGTCTTGAGCGGCATTGCGCATATGTACCAGACCTGGAACAACTGCGGGCCGGCCAACCTGGCGATGGCGCTCTCCTTTTGGGGTTGGAAGGGCAATCAAAGCGATACCGCGGCAGTTTTGAAGCCCAACAACCGCGATAAGAACGTGATGCCCTATGAGATGGAAGCTTACGTGGAGGAACACACGGACTTGCAGGCGGTGGTGCGCACCGGCGGCGAACTGGATGTGGTGAAGGCCTTCCTTTCATCGGACTTCCCGGTGTTGGTGGAGACGGGCTTCGAAGGGGCGAATTTCGACGGCTGGATGGGGCATTACCAGGTGGTGAGTGGTTATGACGATGCCAGGCAGGTGTTCTACGTGCAGGATTCTTACAAAGGGCCAAACCAGGCGATTGCTTACGAGAAATTCCAGCGCGATTGGCGGGCGTTCAACTTCACCTACCTGGTGATCTACCCGTTCGAGCGCCGCCAGCAGATGCTGGACGTGCTGGGTTTGCAAGCTTACGACAACTTCAATAACCATTACAGCGCGCAAAAGGCGCTGGAGGATACGGCGACGCTCAGTGGGCGCGACCTGTATTTCGCCTGGTTCAACCGGGGCAGCAGCCTGGTGGCGTTGAAGGATTACGCCAACGCGGCCCAGGCTTATGATACGGCTTTCGCCAATTATGCGCAGATCCCGGAGGCCGAGCGGCCCTGGCGGATGATGTGGTACCAGACAAGCCCATACTGGGCCTATTACTACACGGGGCGCTACCAGGATGTGATCAACCTGGCAACGCAAACGCTGGATGCGATGAGTGAGCCGGTGTTGGAGGAGACGTTTTACTGGCGAGCGCAGGCGCAATTGGCGCTGGGCCAGAACGAGGCGGCGATCCAGGATTTGCAACAGTGCCTGGTGGCGCACGAAGAATTCCAGCCGTGCGTGGATGGGCTCAAAGGGCTGGGGCTGGACCCATAGGCTTCTGAGCAGTACACTGATTGCTCATCTGCGGGATTGACAAGTGCGGCAAATCTGGCTATATTACTGCCAGAGTGCACATGGTCAAGATATTTCACTTCGCAGACGCGCACATCGATATCGCCAACTATGGGCGGCACGATGCCCAGACGGGCCTGCCTTTGCGCGTGCTCGATTTCCTCAAATCGCTGGACACGATCGTCGACACAGCGATCGAGGAGCGGGCGGACCTGGTGTTATTTGCGGGTGATGCTTATAAGGACCGAACGCCGGCGCCGACCTTCCAGCGCGAATGGGGGCGGCGGGTGATGCGGCTCTCGAGGGCAGGCATCCCCACGTTGCTGCTGGTGGGCAATCACGACCTGTCGCCGGCCCTGGGGCGCGCCCATGCCCTGGAAAATTTCGATACGCTGGAAGTACCGCACGTGCGGGTGATCGAGAAGCCGATGTTTCTAGGGCCCGATGACCTGGAAGGCCTGCCCTTGCAGGTGCTGGCGCTGCCGTGGATCTCGCGCTCTGGGCTGGCGGCGCACCTGGGGCTGCATTCTGGCGAGGCCGGGGACGTGTACGATCAGCTTGGCGGGCGTCTGATCGAGCTGGTGCAGGGTTGGCTGGAGGAGCGCGTCGACCCGGGGCTGCCGGTGGTATTGACGGCGCACTGTTCGGTGCAGGGGGCGCTGTATGGCGGGGAACGCACGGTGATGTTGGGGAACGACCTGGTGCTGCCTGGTTCGCTGGTGAAGGATACGCGCCTGGATTACGTAGCCCTGGGGCACATCCATAAGCCCCAGGACCTCAACGCGGGCAGTCACCCACCGGTGATTTACCCTGGCTCGATCGAACGTGTGGATTTCGGCGAAGCGCAAGACGAGAAGTTCTTCGTGGTGGCGCAGGTGGAACGCGGGCAGACGCAGGTGGCGTGGCGCAAGCTGGAGGCCATCCGGCCTTTCATCGATCGCTTCGTGCGCCTGGAGCAGAAGGAAGACATCACCGACCAGTTGCGCGCGGTTTTGCCTGAACCAGAGGAGATGGAGGGGGCAATTCTGCGCCTGGTACTCGAATACCCGCGCGATTGGGAGGCAGCGATCGACGAGGCGGCTCTGCGCGAATATGCGGGTGGGTGCTTCGAATTCCACCTGGTCAAGCGCCCGCAGGTGGAGGGGCGCATTCGTTTGCCAGGCGACCAGGCGGTGGGCAGCCTGAGCCCCTTAGAGTTATTGGAGTTGTACTGGGGCGCCAGCCATCTCTCAACCGAAGAACGGGAAGTGTTGAACGAGCTGGCAACCCAGGTTATAGCCGAGGTGCATGGCCAGGTGCAATGATGCCTGGCAGCGCCTGGTTTCAACGGTTTCTTTGGAATATTTCCAAGAACACATACCTTTTGATCGATCCTGCAAGGAGGAAAAATGTTTGTCCAAAATTATATGACCTCTGACCCGGTATCCGTTTCGCCGGAAGATAATTTCCCGCAAGCGATGGCAGTAATTCGCAAGCGCAAGATCCGCCACTTGCCAGTGGTGGAGCGCGGTGAACTGGTAGGCATCGTGGTGGAGAAGGATTTGCTTTCCAACCAACCCTCGCCAGCGACGACGCTGAGCCTGTATGAAATTTACTCGCTATTGGAGACGCTGCGCATCCGCCAGATGATGACGAGCCCGGTGATCACGGTGGAGGGCGACTGCCCGCTGGAGGAAGCGGCGCGCATTATGGTGGAGAACAAGATTAGCTGCCTGCCGGTGATGGATGGCGCCAAACTGGTGGGCATTGTCACCGAGACGGACGTTTTCAAGGTGCTGGTGGAAGTGTTAGGCGGCAAGGAAGCAGGGCTGCGCCTGACCTTGCGCTTGCCGGACCGGGTGGGCGAGTTGGCCAAGATCTCGGCGAATATCGCCTCGGCCGGCGGCAATATTGTCGCTGTCACGACTTCGCGCAAGCTGGAA
Source organism: Chloroflexota bacterium (assembly GCA_040752025.1). Classification (GTDB taxonomy): domain Bacteria; phylum Chloroflexota; class Anaerolineae; order Anaerolineales; family UBA4823; genus JBFMFR01. Next base: position 26,059 of record JBFMFR010000021.1, read on the forward strand.
GATGGGCGTAGAGAGGTGACGATCAAAGAGACCGGAGCCAACCGGGAGAAAATGATCCACCTGATCGAAGAAGGTGATTTCGAAGTCTTGGATGTACAGCCATCGGCGCGCTACGAGCCCAAGATGTTCGGGTAATCCAGGTGAGTGCAAAAGATGACTGTAAAAGCACAACTAGAAAGTGCGTTGAAAGATGCCATGCGAGCAGGCGACGACCTGCGCAAGCGTACGCTGCGCATGGCCATCTCTGCCATCCGCCTGGCAGAGATAGATAAAGGCGGGGAACTGGATGAGAATGCGGTTCTGGGGATCCTGCAAAAGGAGGTCAAGTCGCGCCAGGAGTCGCTGGAGGAGGCAGAGCGCGCTAACCGGCCCGATTTGGCCGAAGCCGCCCAGGAAGAAATAGGCGTTCTACAGGTGTTTCTCCCCAAGCAACTCTCGCAGGAGGAGTTGGAGGTCCTGGCCCGCCAGGCGATTGCCGAAGTGGGCGCGACCAGCCTGCGCGAGATGGGCCAGGTGATGAAGGTGCTGATGCCGCGCCTGCAAGGCCAGGCGACGGGCGACCAGGCCAGCCAGGCTGTGCGCAAACTTCTGGCATGAGGTCGCCCGGTTGATTGAGGTTAAACCCGCGGTGAGGCATGGCTGAGGACCTGGTGCGGCAGCAGACGCGTCGACGCGTGTATTTTATCCTCCTGGTGACCAGCGGCACACTGCTGGCCTTGCTGGCTGTCGTACTGCCGCTGCTTTCCAGCACGCTTACGCCACCTCCCCAGGCAGGGGAGGTGGCGGGGCAAGATTATCGCGCCCCGGAAGCAATCACTTATGAGAGCGAGGTGCTGACGCAGCAGCGTAGTGATGCGGCGGAGAGAGCGGTAGCGCCGGTGTATTCATCGCCAGATACGCGCGTGGCGCGCCAGCAGGCTGAACGCCTGCGCACTGCCCTGGCCTACATCAGCAGTGTGCGCGCGGACGCTTATGCCAGCAGCAACCAGAAACTGAGCGATCTGGCGGCTTTGGAAGATGTGCAACTCAGCCAGGAGACGGCGAATACGATCCTGGAGATGACCGACTCGCGCTGGCAGGCTGTGCAGCAAGAAGTGATCCTGGTGCTGGAGAAAGTCATGAGTAGCCCGATCCGGTCAGACGGGATCGAGGCGGCGCGCGAACGCACCCCGGCGCTGGTCAGCCTTTCCCTGCCCGAAAACCAGGCCTCGGTAGTGGCAGAGTTGGCTGCGGCCTATGTGACCGCCAACAGCCAGTACAGTGAGGCGCTGACGCAGGCGGAGCGCGAGGCTGCCCGCCAGGCAGTTACGCCGGTGTCGCGCACCTTGATCTCTGGGCAAACGATCATCTTGCGGGGCCAGGTATTCAAGCCGGAGGATATCGAGGCTCTGGAGCAACTCGGGCTGGTGCAGCCGGAGAAAATATGGCCCGACATGGTGAGTGCTACGGCCCTGGTGCTGCTCCTGGCAGCCTTTCTGACGATCTATTTCCGCCGCGGAGGTGTAAAGCTGCAAGGCGAGGCGCGCGGCGTGGCTTTGATGGTGCTGCTTTTCCTGGCGTTTGCCTTCGCGGCGCGGCTGACGATCCCGGCGCGCACGGTGATCCCTTATGCGTTCCCGCTGGCAGCTTACGGCCTGACCGTCACGGCGCTGTTTGGGACGGAACTGGCCCTGATTACATCGCTGCCTTTGGCGATCCTGGTCGCCTACGGCCTGCCGAATGCTTTGGACCTGACGCTCTATTACGTGATGAGCAGCCTGTTTGGCGTGCTGGCCCTGGGCCGGGCCAGGCGCATGGTATCTTTCTTCTGGGCCGGGATCGCTGTGGCGTTGTCGGCTTCGGTGATTGTGATCGTGTATCGCCTGCCGCAACCGACTACGGATGCGATCGGGCTGGCAACCCTGACAGGAGCGGCTTTCTTCAACGGGCTGGCCTCGGCCAGTATCACGATCCTATTTCAATTTGCCCTGGCCCAATTCCTGGGGATGACCACGCCGATGCAGCTCGTTGACCTGACGCGTCCGGATCACCCTCTGCTGCAACTGCTGCTGCGCGATGCCCCAGGCACTTACCAGCACAGCCTGCAGGTGGCGAACCTGGCAGAGCAAGCGGCTGAGCGCATCGGAGGCGATCCTTTGTTGATTCGGGTGGGAGCGTTGTATCACGATGTGGGTAAATCGCTCAACCCGGTTTTTTTCATCGAGAACCAGATGCCGGGGATGATGAATCCGCACGATATCCTCAGCCCGCTGGAGAGCGCCGAGATTATCATCCGCCACGTGGCAGATGGCCTGGAACTGGGACGGCGCTACCGGCTGCCGCCGCGCATCCTGGATTTCATCAGCGAACATCATGGCACGATGATTACGCGCTACCAGTATGTATTGGCGGTCAAAGCGGCCGGCGGCGATGAGGGCCAGGTGGATGCGGAAGGTTTCCGCTATCCGGGCCCGAGGCCGCAAAGCCGGGAAACGGCGACCTTGATGTTGGCAGATGGCAGCGAGGCGCGCGTGCGCGCCGAACGTCCAACAGATGAGGAAGAGCTGCGCAAAATGGTGCAGGAGGTGGTCAGCGACCGGGTGACAAAGGGGCAATTGGATGATACCAATTTGACTCTGCAAGATCTGAGCGTGATCGTTGATTCTTTCACGGCAACGCTGCGGGGCATTTATCACCCCCGGCTCAAGTATCCCAAGCTAGAAACCGCGGTCGCTGAAGCGATCGAACAATCAACTACGCCAAGAAAAGCAGATACAACTGCCGATCTACCATCTCCTGAAAGGTATCGCTGATTGATTTACTTACGGATTGCTGATCACATTGTGAATGAAGTCTCGGTCGAGACGGCTTTGCTGGAACGGGCCGCGAACCAGGCCTTGCAGCATGCAAATGCCGGACCGCAGGCAGAGGTCACGCTGGTGTTGAGTGATGAGGCGCAACTGCACGAACTCAACCGCCAGTTTTTGGGAGTGGACGCTCCTACGGATGTGTTGGCGTTCCCGGCTGGTGAAGTTGATCCGGATTCTCAGGCGCTGTACCTGGGGGACGTGATTATTTCTTATCCGCGCGCTCAGGCTCAGGCTGCCAGCGCTGGGCATACGTTGGAGGCCGAACTGCAACTCCTGGTGGTGCACGGTACCCTGCACCTGTTGGGCTACGATCACGCCAGTCCCGAGGAGAAGGTTGCCATGTGGGCGGTACAGGCAGATATTTTACACCAGTTAGGCGTCACCATTGCTGCGCTGCCCGAATGAGGCGCTCCCCAGGCGGATATGCTGAATTTTTTGCGCAGTCGTGCTCTGGCTTTTCGATACGCTTTTGCAGGCTGGTGGTTCGTCATCCGGACGCAGCGCAACGCCTGGATTCATGCTGTGGTGAGCGTGGCGGTGATCGCGATGTGCTTGTGGCTGCAACTGCCAGCGAGGGATTGGGCGGTGATTATCCTGGCGATCACGATTGTGTGGACGGCGGAGTTCCTCAATACGGCGCTGGAAGCAGTGGTCGATTTAGCCAGCCCAGAGCACAACCACCTGGCGAAGGTGGGCAAAGACGTGGGCGCGGCAGCGGTGTTGATTGCGGCAGCCAGCTCGGTGCTGATCGGCTTGCTGATCATGGGGCCGCCGTTGTGGGAAAGGATCAGGGTGTTGTGGCCTTGAACAATGAGATGTTGTGGTGGCTATGCAGGTAACGGAGAGAGAAGTTATGCCGGATCGTTTTTATTTTGGAACAGTGGGTTCGCCGACCAGCACGCCGAAGAAGCCTGGGGGCAGCGTGGGGGCCGTTCTGCGCCTGGCTGAGTTAGAACTGTTTGCCCTGGAGTTGGGCTGGGTGCAATCTGTGCGAGTGAGCGAGCAGACCTGTGAAAGCATCCGGGCAACCGCTGAGGCGCAGCAGGTGTTGCTCAGCGTGCACGCGCCGTATTTCATCAATTTGAACGCCACGGAAGACGAATGGCCAAAATCACGCCAGCGGTTGATGGATGCGGCCTATTACGGCAACCTGGCGGGCGCTACGGATATTATCTTTCACCCAGGTTCTTATTTTGGTAAGCCAGCCGAGGAAGTGCTGCCGGCCGCGATCGAACGCCTGGCAGGATGTGCGGCGGAATTGAGCGCGGCCGGGAACCGGGTGTGTTTGCGCCCTGAGACGATGGGTAAAGCGGCTATGCTGGGTTCGTTTGAAGACACTTTGCAAATGAGCCAGGTGATTCCAGGGGTTAGGCCATGCCTGGATTTTGCGCATCTGCACGCGCGTCCCGGCGACGGGTCGATGAATACCTACAGCGAATGGGCGCGCCTGTTAGAAGCCTACGGAAACGCGCTGGGCAGCCAGGCGCTGCAGGAACTGCACATCCACCTTTCGGGGATCGAGTATTCATCCAAGGGAGAGAAAAATCACCTACCGATCGAGGAAGCTGACCTGGATTTGAAAGCGCTGCTGCGGGCTTTGAGAGATTTCGGCTGCGGCGGGCGCATCTTGTGCGAAAGCCCGAAGATGGAAGACGATGCAATCAAGATACGCCAGGCCTGGACCGAGGTGTGCGGCGAGTCTGGAGCGGCGGCTTGAACCCGGCTCCAGAGAGCGCCAGATCTCTGGCGGACCTGCACGCCCGGCTGCATGCCTGCCGGTTATGCCTGCAAGCTGGTTATGAAATCTACCCGCGAGCCATCTTTTCGGGCGGCATGGCGGCGCGCTTGATGGTGATTGGGCAGGCGCCTGGAATTACGGAAAAGGAAGCGGGGAGGCCTTTCAACGCGGGCAGCGGCACGCGCCTGTTCCAGTGGCTGGCGCAGGCGGGCATCGAAGAAGCGTGGTTCCGCCGCACCCAGTATATGACCGCTGTGACGAAGTGCTACCCGGGGCGAGCCAGATCCGGGAGCGGCGACCGTGTGCCATCCCGCAAGGAACAACAACTATGCCGGCCTTACCTGGAGCAGGAGGTTGCCCTGATCGACCCGGCGCTAATCCTGCCAGTGGGGCGGCTGGCGATCGGGTTGTTCTACCCGCCCGATTTATCACTGGAGGAGATCATCGGCAGCGAACGGCAGATGGATGGGCGCTGGATCGTACCGCTGCCGCACCCCTCGGGAGCCAGCCGCTGGCACCAGAGTGAGGCCAACCGCCAGTGCATCCGGCAGGCGGTCGAGCGCATCCGCGATCATCTGGCGCAGATTTTCCCCGATGGTATCAGCGCACCTGCTTGAAATTGATCAGAATCAGGTTCTTATCGCAAGTGGAATAGGTGTTGAAGTAGATCTTATCGGAGAGTGGTAGGGCATTCTGATCGAGCAACTGCACCCAGAGCGTACCGGTGGAAGCGACCGGCTCATCGGCCAGCTTGAATTCGTAGCCGCTCAGGCCGTAGTTGAGCGCTACCCCGGTCAGACTGAGCATCGGCTGGGGCAGGGTGATATCGGGCAGTGTGCCGCCCAGGCGAATGATCAGGCCGGTTACGGGCGCGTCGCTCATATCCACCACGCGGCCAGCGACGCCCATCCATTTACAGCCCAGTTCGGGATGGTAAATAGAGGAACTGATGGCGAAAGTTTTGCCATCCTGTAATTTGTAGGGATAACCACCTGGCGGCTGGGTTAAGGTAGGGGTCGGTGAAGGTGTGACCAGTGTAAAGGGCGTTTCGGTCGGGCGCGGTGTCCAGGAGGGCGGCGGAGTATGGGTGTCGGTTGGCTCGGGAGTTTTGGTTGGGATGGCAGTGGGCCTGGATAATGCGACCAGGGTAGGGTCATCCGTAGGGGTAGCAAAGGTAGGGATGGCAGTGGGCGGTGGAAAGAGGTTGAAGAACGTGTACGGGTTGGAATAGATCGACGCAAACACGCACAACATGCAGACGGCGCTGAGTAAAGCGACGAAGGTAAGGATGTTCCAAAACCTGGCAGAGCCGTTGGCAGCGGTTTTGGGCGGCTTTTCGGGATCAAGCGTTTCCATAGTTTTCCTTTATGCTTCCGGTAAGCTCCAACCTGGCTTGTGATACGCTCATGATAAAGGTACCAATATTTGTATATCACTCTGGGCGCGGCGTTCCGCCAGCCAGTCTTCAAGCGCCCTGGCTTGCAGAACCAGCAGCGCCCCGGGGTCCAACGGGCGTTGTTGGTCGTGTTCAATCACTTGCAGGATGTGAAAACCGGCCAGGGTTTCAATCACCTCACTGTACTTTCCCGGTTCCAGGCTGAAGGCCGCCTGTTCGATTTTAGCATCTGGCAGGTAGCCACGTGGAAACCAACCCAGGTCGCCGGCGATGATAGGGTCGTATTTGACTGCCAGATTGCCAAAGTCATTGCCAGCCTGTAACTGGGCGAATACATCGTTGGCTTCTTCAGCATTATATAGCAAAACCTGGCGCGCGTGAACTTGCTCGGTGATTTTTGGAACGGCCACGAGAATCTGGTCGCGCATCCAGGCAGCCGCGGCGGCGCGCAGCAACGCCCGGCGGAAAGTCTCTGGGGTGTGGCCGTGGCTGGTGATCCATTCCGAGAGAGCGGCTTCCCCGCCCAGTTGATCGGACAGGTTGCGCATACGCTCTTCAATGGCGGTTTCATCCAGGGCGAAGCCACGCCCATCGGCTGCCAGGGCCAGCAAAGTTTCATCGATCATGTTGTCCAGCACGCGCTGTTTGTCTTCGGGGGTCAGCTCGCGCGCCACGGCGGCCTGGTATAAGGCTAATTCGGCCTGGTATTCTGCCAGGCTGATGCCGGTTTCATTGATCAGCGCGGCCAGCGGCTCAGGAGTGGCTGTGGGCAGGGGCGGGGTGGCGGTGGGTGAGGGGGTGGCAGTGGGGCCAGAGAGAGTTGGCGTGGCGGCTGGCGCAGTGGGAGAGGCCGGGCCGCCGCGTGTGCAGGCTGCCAGCACCACAAACAGCAGGATGCTCAGCCAGCGAAGGTGTTTGGTGTAAAATAGAGTTTGTTTCAACATTGTGTTGATTATACCTGAGGCTAACCGGATAGAGGTAGGTAAAAATGCTGCGTACAATACTGCGAGCCTTCTTCAGAATTTTGTTCAAAGTCACTACTCGCCTGGAAGTGACCGGGTTGGAACGTATCCCCATGCAAGGAGGGGTCATCCTGGCCGTCAACCACCTGGGGATCATCGATGCTCCAGTGGTATTCATTTTATTGGAACGCCAGGATGTCACTGGCCTGGTGGCGGATACTTACCAGAAGAAACCCTTTTTTCGCTTCTTAGTCGGGGCGGTGGATGGAATTTGGATCAACCGTGGAACGGCGGATATGCAGGCATTGAAGCAGGCGCTTCAATATTTACAAGCTGGCGGCATGCTGGGAATTGCTCCAGAGGGTACTCGCAGCCGCACGGGGATGCTGATCCAGGCTAAAACGGGGGTGGCTTACCTGGCGGACAAGGCCGGTGTGCCGGTCGTGCCGATCGCGATTTATGGAAGCGAGAAATACTTTCGCCAGTTACCGCGCCTGAAAAGGACGCACATCAGGATCAGTGTGGGTCAGGCGCTAAATCTACCGTCTGTGGAACGCAAGGATCGCGAGGCTGGCTTGATACGCAACACAGATGAGATTATGTGCCGGATTGCTGCCATGATGCCGCCCGAGTACTGGGGCGTGTACGCCGGGTACCCGCGCCTGGCCGAATTGGTCGCGGAGCAAGGCCCGCCGAAGTAAACCTCTGCGGGCGGTTGAGGAGGATCGATGACGGGAGAGAATAAAACCTCTTCACTGCAATGCCAATTGTTTGGCTCGCTGGCTTTATTTTGGGGAGACAAGCCGGTTGTTTTGCCAAGAAGCGAAACGATCCGTTCGTTGCTGGCTTATCTTCTACTGCATGGCAGGCAGGCTTGCCAGCGGGTGATGCTGGCTGGCGTGTTCTGGCCAGATATGGATGAGGCCAGCGCTCTCCGGCAACTCTCGCAGGCTCTGTGGAGGATTCGTAAAACGCTTCCTGATGTGGTTCGGACTACACCGGGTGAAGTCAGCCTATCGCCTTCGTATTCAGTTTTCATCGATGTCGAAGCGTTCGGCGCTTTGCTGGAGAACGCTCCGCCTGGCGCAGGTGAACAAGCCTCGCAGCGTCAAATTGGCCTGGATCGAACTGTTGAAGATGAAGCTATGAGATTGCGCCAGGCGGTCACCCTTTACCAGGGTGATTTGCTAGAGGGGATGTATGACGATTGGGTGCTGAATGAGCGCGAGTATTTGCGCGAGCAGTTTTTGCAAGCCCTGAACCGTTTGTTGCAGCTCGAAAAAGGGGCGGGGCGGTTGGAAGAGGCTTTGCGCTATGCTCTGCGCCTGGCCCAGGCTGAACCCTGGCAAGAGCAAGTGCAACGAGAGGTGATGCGCTTGTATGTCGCTCTCCAGCGACCGGAGGCGGCATTGAAACAGTATGAGGCCTGCCGTACGGCACTGCGAAACGAACTGGATATTGAGCCAGAGCCGGAGACAGTGGCCCTGGCTCAAGAGATTACGGTGCGCCACTCGACGGAAGTGCAGGCGGCGCAGGCAGCTTATCTGCCGCATCCAGAACTCGTCCAGAAAGCGCCGCTGGTCAGCGACCAGGTTGTACAGTTGCCGCTGATAGGCAGGCAGGCTGAAAGAGGGGCGCTAACCGCGCAGGTTGAGGTGATATTTCGAGGCGCAAGCGGATTGGCGCTGGTGGAAGGGGAGGCAGGGGTAGGCAAAACGCGCCTGATGCAAGAAATCGCCCGGGATGCTGAATGGCGCGGCGCCCAGGTGCTATGGGGAAGGTTCCTGGAGGGCGGCGCAGGCGCGTTTGAACCTGTGGTCCGGGCGCTGCAGAGCGGGCTCTCGCCCTTACGGATCAGCCAACTGGCTAACCTGCTGGATCCAGTCTGGTTGGGTGTGTTAAGCCCATTTTTCTCCGAACTGGGGGAACAGCTTGCGTTGAAAACGGCCGAGCTTTCTGATCCAGCGCGAGAGCGTGAGCGCCTGGGCCAGGCTTTTGGCCAATTGTTGCACGCCTGGGGACAGATCACCCCGCTTGTGTTGATCCTGGAAGATCTGCATTGGGCTGACCAGGACAGCCTGGGCTTGTTGAGTATGGCCTTCGGGGCAATACATTTGACGCCTGTTTTCTTGCTGTGCACCCAACGCGGCGAGGAGGCGCGGGCGAACTCGAACCTGTGGGCTGAAATAGAAAAGCTGCTGCGCCACAGCACGCACTCATCATTGCAGTTGAAACGGCTGGACGATCAAGCTTGCAGCGAGTTGGTGCGCCTGTGGTTGGGGCTGCGTAACCCGGCGCCGCGCTTCGAAGCGCGCCTGTACCAGGAGACGGGTGGCAACCCGTTGTTCGTGCTTGAATCCTTGCGCACGCTTTATGCTGAGGGGCTTTTGTCTCAAGATGAACATGGCGGATGGCAGACGCCCTGGGATAAATCTACACTGGATTATGGTGAGATGCCACTCTCGCCAGTGATTGAAACTGTGATTGCCCGCCGTTTAGGGGGCCTGGATGTTGAGGAACGGTCTGTGTTGAACAGGGCCGCAGCGATTGGCGAGGAATTCGACTTCCCATTTCTGTATGCTGTTAGCGGATTGCAGACGCAGGCGCTGCTGCGCAGCCTGAATGGCTTGTTGCGTAAGCAATTCCTGGTCGAGATGCCCAGCGCTTACCGCTTCAGCCACGACAAAGTGCGGCAAGTGGTTTATCAATCGATTGGGCAGGATGAGGGTATTGCATTACAGCGGAGTTGCGGCGCGGCCCTGGAAAAGCTGCACCCCGAACGGGTGGCCCGACTGGCCCGGCATTTCTACCGGGGGCAGGTTTGGGACAAAGCCGTCCGGTACAGCCAGGAGGCTGGGAACCAGGCTGCACGGGTGCACGCTCAAGGCGAGGCCAAGACACATTACACGAATGCATTGCGGGCTTTGCGGCAGATGGAAGCGGTACCCGATTCTGAGGTGCTTTTCGAACTGCACCTGGGGCGCGAGCGGGCCTGCGCCATGCTCGGGGAACGGGAATTGCAATTCGAAGACCTGACGGCTCTGAGCGAATTATTGGATGATCAGCGGGTGAGCGCGTCTGACAAGCGCCTGCAGGTGAGTGAACTTTGGGCTACGTATTGGGATACTACCAGTAACTTTCCGAAGGCTTTGGCGAGCGTGCAAACTTTTGCGGAACTGGCGCAAGAGCTGAAAGACGAACGCGCCGGGCAACGGGCATACCTGATGTGGGGACGCATGTTGCGCGTGCAGGGTCAAATCGAGGCAGCGCAGGCGCATATCCAACAGGCCTATTTACTGGCGCAACGTACAGGTGACCTCCCGGCGCAGGCCAACTGCCTGTGCAACCTGGGCGTGATCGGTTCTGAAAACGGTAACTATGGCCAGGCAGGTGTTTTTTATCAGCAGGCCCTGGAAGCGGCGCAGCAGGGCGGCGATCCAGAGATCCTGGCCTATGTGTATGGACGTTTGGCAGGTCTGGCTCATTACCTGGCAGATTTCAAAGGCGCGATCGAGTATTACCATAAGGCTTTGGCTATCTGGCGGGCATTTGGCAACCGGCGTAAAGAGTGCATGGATTTATATAATCTCAGCACAGCTCTGTCCAATAGCAGTGATTACAGCGGGGCGCGCCGGACGTTGGAGCAGGTGTGCGAACTGGCGCATGCCATCGGCGACCGGCGGGTAGAGGGGTATGGTTGGGTATTCCTGGGATTAGTTTTGGAGTACTTGGGCGATTACGAAGCCGGCCGCCTGGCCTATGAAGAGGGTTTGCGGCTGCGGCGCGAGGTTGGGCTACGTGCCCTGGAAATCGATGCGCTGTCCGGGTTAGCCCGGACGGCTACGGCCCTGGGTAATCACCAACAAGCGGTGGGATATGCCAACCAGGTGCTGGAGTGGCTGGAAATTGAAGGGTATGAAGGGGTGGGCGATGCTTTGCTAGCCTATTGCGGCGCGTATCGAGCCTTGTTTGCTGCAGGAGAGGAAGCGCGCGGCCGGACGGCGTTGCAAAACGCCTATTCTTTGCTGATGCAGTTTGCAGATAGTATTCCGGACCCGGAGCAGCAACGGGCCTATCTTCACGATAGCAATTCGAAATTTGATGTCTGGGGCGATTACCAGCGCTGGTATTCCCGGCGCGTCACGGTCAGCCTGCCCCACAGCGCGGCCCCCACGGGCCGGCCTTTGCGCCCGGAGGAGTGGGTAGCGGTTACCTGGACGCTGGAAATGCCAGAGGATCAGCAGATTCAAGATAAAGCCAGGCGGCGGCAGGCGCGGCTGCTGCGCTTGATCGCCGAAGCCGAAGCGCAGGACGCGGTACCGACCCTGGATGACCTGGCGCAGGCATTGGACGCCAGCCTGGCGACGGTCAAACGTGATCTGGCCAGCTTGCGTAAGGCTGGCCACGTAGTTAAAACGCGGGGAAAGACTCGGAAATGAGCCCGAGGTGCGCCTAGGGCAGCTCGCGGAGCGACAATCTTGAGATAGACATTTGCTAGACTGATACCAGAACGGTATCAGTCTTTTTATTTATGGAGATGTGCATGAACTCACCAAATATTCCTCTTCTACCAGACCAGCGAAAAGTTTTCATCTTGCGCGTCGCATTTGCTCGCTCTGGGGTAGCCCCAAAAGATGGAATAGCTCAATGGCGCGGCCAGCTTCAAAATGTATATACCGGCGAAAAGTATTTCTTTCAAGGGGTAGACATGCTCAATGAAATCCTGCGCACCCAATTGAAAGGCGACTGGGCGGATGCTTCGCCCGATGCAGACAAAATCCGCAGTGGTTTACGATAAACCCGGCAAACGGAGAGCCGGGAACAAAAGGAGAAAAAGCGATGAAACACAAAACATTTATCCCAAATTGGTGCCCTCTGGTTTTGGCGTTCGTGCTGGCGCTGAGCAGCCTGGGCTTGCAGCCAGGAGCGGTGCACGTACAACAGGCCGCGGCGGCGGGTCCACAGCCAGGCGACAACGAGGATTGGCTGGCCCAGGCGCAGGAATATATCCGCCAGAGCGAGTACCAGATCAGTTGGGAGGAAGAGCCGCTGGTGGAAGGCGCGCCGGCCAGCTTCCAGGCTCCCAACCGGGCGCAGGACCTGCGCTTCTATTTCCAGGAGAACGGCTTGCAGATTGTCCGGCGCACGGAGAGCGAGCCGTCCTGGGTGTTCCGCATGGTGTTTCGCGGCGTTGGGAACCAGAGCGAAATGGCGGCCTTGCAGGCGCCGGCGCTGAACGTGGACGCCAATCGCATTGCGTATCACCGGGGGAACCTGGTGGAGAGCTACACCAACTCCGAACTGGGGCTGGAGCAGACCCTGATACTGGACTCTCGCCCGGTGTCGAAGCCGGATTCGCCATTGGCGCTCGAAGTCCAGTTTTCTGGAGGGCTGACGGCTCAGCGGATGGCAGATGGCGGCCTGGAGTTCCAATACGCCGGCCAGCCGGCCTTGCACTATGGCAGCCTGCGCGCTACGGATGCCGAAGGGCGCAGCCTGGCGGTGCAGGAGGCCGGGTTAGAAACCCTGGAAACTGAAGCGGGCGAGCAGACCTACAGCCTGCACCTGGTCGTTGACGATCAGGAGGCCAGCTATCCCTTGCTGGTCAGCGCGATGATCAGTGGAGTTGCCATTTTACCGGACTGGTACCGGCGAGGCAATCAGGAGGGGGCTTGGTTCGGATATTCCGTAGCCACAGCAGGAGATGTGAATGGCGATGGATATTCAGACATTATTATCGGCGCGCCATTTTACGATGGTGGTTTGCAAGACAATGGTAAGGTGTATGTATTTCAGGGTTCGTCCACTGGCTCGGTGGGCACTCCGAGTTGGAGCAAGTCCGGCGAGCATGCGGAAGATAATTTTGGCATCTCTGTTGCGACTGCTGGGGATGTGAACGGTGATGGGTATTCGGATGTGATCGTTGGCGCCATGTCCTGGGATAATGGATCACAAGAGCTAAATGAAGGTAAGGCGTTTGTTTACCACGGCTCGGCGAGCGGGCTGAACAGTGCGGCAGCCTGGTCCTTTGAAGGAGACCAGGAATCGGCTAACCTTGGTTTTAGCGTGGCTTGCGCCGGAGATGTGAATGGGGATGGATATTCAGAGGTGATTGTGGGAGCGCCGATGTTCAACACTGGTTATGATGACGCGGGTAGAGCTTATGTATTCCAGGGCTCGTCCGGCGGCCTGTCATCCACGCCCGCCTTTTACCGGGATGGTACATCTGAAAATAGCCGGCTGGGCATCTCGGTGGCAACGGCCGGGGATGTCAACGCGGATGGTTACGCGGAGGTGCTCATCAGTGAAAGGTTTGCCGACTCAGGAGGATACAGCGATAATGGGCGTGTCTACGTGTTTTTCGGGGCAAGCGCTGGTCTTTCTCATGCCAGCTACACGACGCTGGCTGGTTATCAAGATTACGAGGAGCTTGGTGTCTCTGTTTCTACGGCTGGGGATGTCAACGGCGATGGCTACAGCGATGTGATCATCGGATCTGATCTCAATATCGATGCCCCCGGGGCAGCCTACGTGTACTATGGGGCCTGGTATGGACTGGATACCAGTCCGGCCTGGTATATCGAGGGTTCGGATACCTACGGCTATCTGGGTCACCAGGTGGCAACTGCCGGGGACGTTAATGCCGACGGGTATGCCGATATTTTGGTTGGCCACCCGAACTATGATGGGTTGTGGCAGAACCAGGGGCGCGCCCTGATCTGGTTGGGGAGCAGCACTGGCCTGGGAACATCCCACTCACCCGAAAGCGCTGACTGGGATACAACCTCGGGCGCCGAAAAAGCTGGATACGGGGCTTCGGTGGCTACCGCTGGGGATGTGAATGGGGATGGCTATTCGGATGTGATCATTGGCGCACCTGGTTATTCGGCCACTTATACCATGGAAGGCTGTGCTTACGTATTCTTCGGCGGGCCGGACAACCTGAGCAACGTGGCTGGCTGGAGCTCGCAGGGCGGGCATACCGGGGACTCCCTGGGCTACTCGGTAGCAACCGCTGGGGATGTCAACGGGGATGGCTACGCAGACGTGATCGTGGGGGCGCCGGGCTACGATGGCAGCAACGCGGAGGAAGGCGCCATTTACGTGTGGTTCGGGTCGATGTCTGGGCTCGGCGGCCCGGCAAACTGGTGGGCGTATGGCGGGAATGCGCAGGCGCAACTGGGAGGAGCCGTCGATTCGGCCGGGGACGTGAACGGCGATGGTTATGAGGACATTATCGCCGGGGCGCAGTTCTACAGCAATGGGAACACGGGGGAGGGCATGGTTCTCGTCTGGCTGGGCAGCGCCAGCGGCCTGGGGCCAACCGGCAACCCGGGCAACGCCGACTGGAAAGCTGAGAGCAACCAGGACAACGCCCAGATGGGCAGCGCGGTGGCAGGAGCCGGGGATGTCAACGGCGATGGCTACGCAGATGTTGCTGTTGGCGTGCACCATTATACGAATGGCCAATCGTACGAAGGGTTGGCGCTGGCCTGGTATGGCGGGCCTGGCGGATTGGGCGCCGATGGGAATCCAACCAACGCGGACTGGCGCTACGAATTGGACACAGTGCAAGCTCGCCTGGGCGGCAGCCTGGCCGGGGCGGGCGACGTCAACCGGGATGGCTACAGTGACCTGATCGCTGCTGGCGTGGATATGGCCGCAGTTTGGTACGGCTCGCCTACCGGGCTGTACGAGGCCAGCGCCAATTGGACGGCGCATGATATTTCTTCTCATTTCGGCGCCGTTGACACTGCCGGGGATATCAACGGGGATGGCTACAGCGATGTGATCATCGGGTCGCCTTTGTTTTCGGGGTTTGGGGGAGCGAATGAGGGAAGGGCTCTCGCTTACTGTGGATCGGCCAGCGGGTTGGGCTTTACGGAATGTTGGGTCAATTTCGGCGGCAGCCCCGGCGCTCAGTACGGCGCTTCGGTGGCGACAGCGGGCGACGTCAACGGAGACGGGTATGCCGATATCCTCGTGGGCGCGCCGAAATATTCGGCAATGGAGACTGAAGAAGGCAATGCGCGCCTGTATTACGGTTCCGCCACTGGCCCAACGAGCTGCACGGGTGTGGATTGCGGCGCAGACTGGTGGTACGAATCCGACAGCCCCTACGCCAGGTTGGGCACCAGCGTGGCAAGCGGGGGAGACGTGAACGGGGATGGGTATGCGGACGTATTGATCGGCGCGCCGGACCTGCTGACCAGCGGCATGGGCAGCGTGAGCCTGTTTTATGGCAATGGGGCTCCGGGGAAGCCGGTGCGGCCGCGGCAGATCTGGATGGATTATTCGCCGATTGCGCGCCTGGGGATGTCAGCTTCCAGGTACTTCATGATGCAGGCCTTCGCGTTCAGCCCAACGGGCAGGGGCGACTTCAAGCTGAAGTACGAAGTGGATATTTTGTCCAGCCCGTTCGATGGTATTGGCGCGGTCACCGCAGGCGCCTGGGCTGATACGAACCTGGGCGGCACAGCAGCCGTGGGTACTTACCTGAACCTGGTAAACGGCCAGCAGCACCACTGGCGGATTCGCTTCAAGTACAGCCCGGTGACCAACCCCTTCAACCCGCCTTACAGCCGCTGGTACCACCAGCCCTGGAACGGCTGGAACGAGGCGGACCTGCGCGGGCCGTTCTATCAGGTATATATTCCCCTGGCGCACAAGTAGCAAGAGGTAAAATCTCACTTTTAGCACGGGCTGGCCCTTCCGCCAGCCCGTGATTTATTTCAACTCGGCGTAGCGGTATCTCTATTGTCGTTTACCCTCCAATCGATTATGATTGTGAAAGCATGGAGCCCGAACCCACATTCGGTTTACGTTGTTTTCTGTTTGGCGCCATGGCCATGTTCCAGGGGACTGAGCCGCTCGCATTACCCAGTACAGAGGCGGCGCGCTCACTGCTGGCATATCTTTTGTTGCATCGTAGAAAACGGCAGGCGCGCCTGGCCCTGGCGGGAATTTTCTGGCCGGAGATGCCCGAATCAGAAGCCCGGCAGCGCCTTTCGCAGGCGCTGTATCAGGTGCGACGCGCTTTGCCTGAGCTCATTGAGGCAAACGCCGTTACGCTTTCAATTTCTCCTGAAGTGGAAATATGGGTCGATGTAGATGCTTTTCGTTGGTGGGTAGCGCCCTCTTCCAGCGGCTTGTTGCCTGATTCGATCCACAGCGTTGATAGAGGGCACAGGCTCAGCGCGCTGCAGCAAGCAGTTCGGCTTTACAAGGGCGATTTTTTGGAGGGCTTCTATGATGATTGGGTGTTGACCGAGCGGGAGCATTTGCAAGAGCAGTATTTGCGCGCCCTGGAGGAATTGGTTGGGCTGGAAAAATCTGCCGGGAGATATTTGCAGGCGCTCGAACACGCGCTGCGAATGTTGGAGGTGGATGCCTTGTTGGAGCCCATCCACCGCGAAGTGATGCGCTTGCAGTTCGCTCTAAAGCGTCCTGAGGATGCTTTGAAACAATATAAGCTTTGCTGTAATATCCTGAAGGAAGAACTCGATGTAAAGCCTGAAGACGAGACGATCGCCTTGGCGCAGGAAATTGCCAGCCAGCAAGAAAGATCAAGCAGTACCCCTTATCTACCCGCGATCCACCACAACATCCAATGCGAACATCATGAGGTTTTGTCTGGACAAGTACCGTTGGTCGGCCGTACAACTGAGCGTGCTCAGTTGCTCGCCTTTTTGCAAGACGCCCTGGATGGGTTTGGCGGAATCGTGTTATTGGAGGGGGAGCCCGGTGTTGGCAAGACGCGCCTGGTTCAAGAGTTAGCTCGCGATGCAGAATGGCGCAGCATGCAGGTATTGCGGTCGGGCGGGCGACAGAATGAAGGTCTGTCCCCTTTCAATCCACTGGTAGAAGCCTTGGGCAGCGATTTGTCCCCTTTACGAGTGGAGCAACTATTGCAACTGGTCGAAGCAGCCTGGTTATTGGCTTTGCTGCCGCTGTTCCCCAAGCTGTCAGAAGTCGAGGGCTTGCAGGAAATGACAGCACTAAACGAACTGCCGCCTGAGCAAGAGCGCCAGCGCCTGTTCGACGCATTCGCACAAGTGTTAGTCGCCTGGGGCGCAATCAAGCCCATGTTGTTGATTATCGAGGATGTTCATTGGGTAGATGAAGATAGCCTGGATGTGTTGAGTCATCTGGCGGAGCCTGTACGCCATAGCCATGTGTTGATCGTTTGCACTTACCGGGGGGACGAGGCGCGCACTCAGCCAGGTTTGTGGCAAAGGTTGGAGACCATCAGCCGTGTGGATAACTGTCATCCTGTGGCACTGGGGCGCCTGGATTTGCAGTTTTCTAACGAGTTAGTACGACGCATCCTGAAAATGGATAAGCCAGTGGATGTTTTTGCGGCGCATCTTTACCAGGAGACTGGCGGTAATCCTCTGTTCATTCTGGAAACGATACGCGCTTTGCGTGATGAGGGAGTGTTGTTTCAAGATTCGGACGGTAGCTGGAGTACTGACTGGGATGGAACTACCCTGGATTACCGAGAATTACCCGCTTCTACTGTCATTGAGCAAACCATCTCCCGGCGCTTACTTCAGATCCCACCAGATTTGCGAGCGTTGCTTGATGTAGCGGCCGCGATTGGCAGCCAGGTGGATATCCGTCTTTTGCAAGCTTCAACCGCTTTAGAGCCGCGGCCTTTTATAGCCGGTCTACAAACATTGGTGCAGCGTCAGCTCCTGGAGGAAACGCAGCGGGGTTATCGCTTCAGCCACGAGAAAGTGCGACAGGTGGTCTATGCTGAGATCGAAGCGAATGAACGGATACGATTGCACCAGCGGATTTTCCAGGCGTTGATTGCACAATCGCCAGAGCAAGCTGCTACCCTGGTTTCTCACGCTACGTTGGGCGAACTGTGGGAGCAGGCAGTCGAGTATCATCTACAAGCTGGTAAAAAGGCCCAAACGCTACAAGCGAACCAGACAGCCTGGGATCATTTTACCCAGGCTTTGGATACTTTATTCCGGCGCGCCTCATTTTGCGAAAGCCAGAAGGCTGAGTTGGCTTTTGAGCTTTATCTGGCGCGCAGTAGCCTGGCGTGGATCAGGGGAGATGTTCCCCAGCAAGAGGCGGATATCCAGGAATTGGTTCGATTGGCAGAATCCCTGGCGGACCCCAAGCGGAAAGCCGAGGCGCTTATCCAGTATGCATATTTCCTGTGCAATACACTGGATGAATATGAAAAAGCGCGCCAGGAGGCGCGTACTGCTCTGGAGTTAGCGAATGAACACACCTGGCCCCATTTGGCAGCGCAAGCTCTGCAGCAACTCGGAGTTGCTTACCAGCGCAGTGATGACTATCAAAGCGCTGAACAGGCTTTAAAACAGGCGATTGAAAAGTGGAAAGGAATACCCGGAGAGCGTATTGCTTTAGCCGAGGCATGCATTTACCTGGCCCAGGTGTATGAGCGTAGCGGCGATCTCTTCAAGGCAAAAGCCCAGGCTCAAATGGCTGCTAACCTGGCCCAAGAGAGCCAGTCACTACCAGTTCAAGCACGCGCTTGCGCGCTGATGGCAACCCTGGCCTATCGGGAGAATGATTTTCAAGCTGCTATCCAACATAATCAGGAAGGCCTGGAACTGGCGCGCCAGATTGGGCACCAGCACAACCAGGCGGTTATGCTGTGTAACCTGGGATTCGACTACTGGGCCCTGGGTGATTATGCCAATGTGATCGAATTTACGCGTAAGGGATTAGAAATATACCGACGAATATCCAACCGCAGGGGTGTGATCCTATGTTGTGACAATCTGTCTGCTTTATACATCGAACTGGGACAGTATGAGCAGGCTCAAGAGATCCTTTCGCAAGGTTTAGCCCTGGCAAGCCAAATTGATTTTACGCATGCTGAAACCCAATTATTGATCAACCAGGGCCGACTTTATCTAGAGCAAGGGGACTTACGTTCGGCTTCGCGGATTTACCGGCAGGCGGCTGCTGCGGTCAGGGAAATTCCATATCTATGTGGGGGAGTCCAATTTGGCCTGGGTGTGGTTCGCCTGGCCAAAGGTGATTATCGTCGGGCGGGGAGACACTTCGAGCGAGCAGTTGGGGACTTCGAGGCGGCTGGAGAGCGCGCCTTTGCCACAGCGGCGCGGTCATACCTGGCCATCGCCCGTTTGGGGCTGGGGGAGCAGGAGGATGCGGCGCGACTTTCCTCACAGGCGATTGCGGAAATGGAAGCTGCAGGGGGCGGTGAACACGTACAAGATATCTATCTACACCGGTATGAAATCCTTGCTAAAGTCGGACAGATTCAACCGGCACTGGATGCACTGCAGAGGGCCTATCAGGCAGTTCAGTCGCGGGCTGCCAGATTGCCAGACACCTGGCGTGATCATTATTTGTACAGCGTTAGCATAAATCGAAGGATCCTGACTGTTTGGGAGCAAATGAGGCCCCGTACTGTGCAAGTGCGCCTGGCGCGCGGCGGTGTACCCTCTGGGCGGCCTCTGCGGCTAGGTGAATCGGTCCAGGTGACGTGGACAATCGAGACTCCAGATGATGCCGCACTAACAGAAAAGGGCGAGCGTAGAAAAGTACAGGTGATGCGCCTGTTGGATGAGGCGAATGCCCAAGGAGCTGCACCCACTGTGGATGATTTGGCGAATGCTTTGCAAACCAGCCGGGCAACCATCAAGCGCGACCTGGCTGCACTGCGCCAGGCCGGGCATGTTGTGATCACCCGGGGAGGGCGCACCTGACGGGAAAATGAGCCCAAGGATGCCAGGATAGCAGCTCCGCTTTTGAAAATATTTTATACCAGTTCGCTAAACTGATATTCAGAAATGGATATCAGTTTTTTATTTTGGGAGGCTGACTTATGGTTCAAAGTGAAAAAAGTGACCTGGCGCAGCGACAAGTGTTTATCTTGCGGTTGTGGTGCAGACATGGGAGTTCAGATCGTTTGCACGGCCAGCTCCAGCATGTTGGCAGTGGGGAAATGACATCGATTCATGACTGGGAAGAACTCAGGCAGTTCATTGAATCGCAAGTGGAAAAAGCCAAGCCTGTAAGGCCTGGAAAATGCCATCTTAAATAACCCAAAATCAGAGCAAGCCATTGTCAGGTGAGACGAAAGGAAAAAATGATGATGTACAACAAAGTATTCAAAAAGCTGGGCGCATTTGCGCTTGTGGTGATATTGGCCCTGGCTAACCTGGGACTATGGCAAGGACGCGCTCAGGCGCAACCAGTTCTGGATGCAGGTACACAGGCTGGTAATCCAGGTGATTGGTTGACCCAGGCGCAGGAATACATCCGACAGAGCGAGTACCAGATCAGTTGGGTGGAAGAGCCGCTGGTGGAGGGCGCTCCGGCCAGTTTCCAGGCCCCCAACCGGGCGCAGGATTTGCGCTTCTATTTCCAGGAGGCGGGTTTACAGATCGTCCGACGCACAGAAAGTGCGCCTGCCTGGGTATTGAACATGGCGCTCAGCCGCGTGGGGATCCGGGATGAAATGACGTCCTTGCAAGCGCCAGCGCTGAATGTGGATGCCAATCGTATCGTCTATCATCATGGGAACCTGGTAGAGAGCTACACGAACACCGAAATGGGGCTGGTGCAAACCTTCGCGCTGGACTCTCGCCCAGGGTCGAAGCCGGGTCGGCTCCTGGCGCTTGAGATCCAGTTTTCTGGAGGGCTGACGGCCCAGCGGATGGCAGATGGCGGCCTGGAGTTTCGCCACACTGGCCAGCCTGCTTTGCATTATGGCAACCTGCGCGCTGTTGACGCGGAAGGGCGCAGCCTGATAGTGCAGGAGGCAGGAATAAATGCAGAAGAAACTGGAAAAGGTGGACCGGTCTACAGCCTGCAACTGGTCATCGACGACCAGGAAGCCAGTTACCCCGTGCAGGTCACTGCGGTGATTAGCGGGGCCACAACTGCACCCAATTGGGTGTGTCTGGGTTACCAGACAACCGCTCACTCAGGGATGTCAGTCGCTACAGCAGGCGATGTGAACAGAGATGGTTTCTCGGATGTGATCGTCGGCGTTCCGGATTATGATTCACTCGGTTTGGTGGATGTAGGTATGACCTTTGTCTACTATGGCTCGGCCAATGGGCTGTCATACTCCTTTGACTGGAACTGGGTTGGCGCACATGCGAACGATCGCTTAGGCTCGTCTGTGGCAACTGCTGGTGATGTGAATGGGGATGGCTATTCAGACGTGATCATTGGGGCAAGCACATGGGATGATGGGGCACAGATTGACGAAGGGAAGGTGTATGTTTTTCACGGTTCAGCCAGCGGTCTATCGCTGGTAGTTAACTGGAGCTATGAATCGAATCAGGCCAATGCAAGGCTTGGCTCTACTGTCGCAACCGCTGGGGATGTAAATGGAGATGGCTATTCGGATGTGATTCTGGGCGCCAGCGATTTCAAATCAGATAGTCCTTTGGTAACGAAAGGGCGCGCCTGGGTTTTTCATGGCGCGCCTGGCGGCCTGGTTACCTCGCCTGCCTGGTATCTGGATGGCGCTCAGGAGAATGACTGGCTGGGGTATTCTGTGGGAACGGCCGGGGATGTCAACGGGGATGGCTACGCCGATGTGCTGGTCAGCGCACCCGGGAGTGACCTGGGATCCATGACGGATAATGGGGTGGTTTATATCAACTATGGCTCGAGCACGGGACTCTCTTACACTGTTTACAGCAGCCTGTATGGTGAGGCTTCCTATGAGTTCCTGGGAGTATCTGTATCCACAGCCGGGGATATCAATGGGGATGGTTATTGCGATGTGATCATCGGCTCTCCCCTGCGTAACGCGGCAAGTGATGGCGGGTTGGTGCGCGTATATCATGGGGCCTCGTATGGGTTGAGCACCAGCCTGGCCTGGCACATTTGGGGCGATGAGGCTTACGGCAAACTGGGATGGTCGGTAGCTACCGCAGGGGATGTGAACAGCGATGGCTATGCGGATGTAATCATCGGCCAGAAAGAGTACAATGGGACGGGAACCGACCAGGGGCGGGCCCTGATCTGGCTGGGAAGCAGCGGCGGCCTGGGCCCCTATGCTGACACGGTTTCCAGCGCTGATTGGCAGACCAGCCTGCCCTTCGACAATGCCCAATATGGGTATTCCGTAGCTACTGCGGGGGATGTGAACGGGGATGGCTACTCGGATGTGATTACCAGCGCCCCCTATTACTCGGGCAACTATACAGAAGAAGGGCTGGTTTTCGTGTTCCACGGTGGCCCGGATAACCTGAGCAACGCGGCTGACTGGAATTACCTGGGCAGCTATGCTGATATGGACCTGGGCTCTTCGGTAGCTTCGGCGGGGGATATCAATGGCGATGGTTATGCGGATATCATCATTGGAGCGCCCAAATATGATAGCTCTTATGCGGATGAAGGGGCTCTCTTCGTGTGGAATGGGTCGATGTCAGGGCCGGACTGGTCTTATTGGTTTGCGCGAGGCAATTCACCCAATGCCCAATTGGGTTATGCAGTGGATTCGGCTGGGGATGTCAATGGCGATGGTTATGACGATATCATCGCAGGCGCGCCTTATTTCAACAATGGGACGCAGGAGGAGGGCATGGCATTTGTCTGGCAGGGCAGCGCCAGCGGCTTGGGCTCTTCCGGCGATCCAAGCAACGCCGATTGGAAAGCAGAGAGCAATACCTTTGCGGCGGCCCTGGGCGCTTCGGTGGCTGGAGCGGGCGACCTCAATGGCGACGGCTATGCTGATGTGGCAGTTGGCGCACCGAATTATTCCTGGAACCAGGCGAACGAGGGCCGGGCGCTGGTATGGTTTGGCGGCTCTGACGGCCTGGGGCCAGCCGGAAGTTTCTCGAACGCCGACTGGATGTTCGAATCGAATATCGATAATGCTCGCCTGGGCACCAGCATCGCTGGGGCAGGCGATGTCAACCGAGATGGCTACAGCGACCTGATCGCCGGAGGTGTGGACTGGGCCTTTGCCTGGTATGGTTCGATGCATGGGTTGGGTACGCTCTGGCTTGACTGGAGCAACTTCCTTCCTGGCAGCCATTTTGGGGCCAGCGTCGATACGGCTGGGGATGTCAATGGAGATGGTTACAGTGATGTGATCGTTGGCGCGCCCTGGTACACAGGGTCGTACAGCATGGAAGGGGCGGCTTACATCTACTGCGGTTCGGTCACTGGTCTGTATTCATCTTGCTGGAGCAGCACAGGAGGCACAGAGAACGCCCAGTTCGGCGCCTCAGCAGCCACGGCAGGTGATGTTAATGGAGATGGTTATGCCGATATCGTTGTCGGTGCGCCCATGTATCCCAATACTGAGGTGCAAAGGGGTAGCGTGCGCCTTTATTACGGCGCCTCCGCCGGGCCAGTGAGCGGCTCCAGCGGAGATTGGAGGCTTGATTCGCCGAATAACTATGCCAGGCTGGGCGCTTCGGTGGGTGCGGCTGGGGATATCAACGGGGATGGCTATGCGGATGTATTGATTGGCGCGCCTGGGACCAGCAGCAACCACGGCCAAGTGCAATTGTTCTACGGCAATGGCATCCCAGGCAAGCCGGTCCGGCCGCGGCAGCTACGCGCTAACTATTTCCCAATTGCCCACCTGGGAAGGGCAGGCTCGACCACCTTTATGACACAAGCCGTCGTTCAAAGCCCAACCGGGCGAGGTGAATATCAACTGCATTCCGAGTTCAAGCGACTGGATCGCCTGTTCGACGGCACCCAAGTTGCCCAAACCAACTGGTTTGACACAAGCCTGGCGGAATCGGCGGTATGTGAAGTTACTATGTGGAATGGCGGTCAATATCACTGGCGGGTGCGTTTCCGGTATAGCCCGGTGACCAACCCCTTCAACCCGCCCTACAGCCGCTGGTATCACATGCCCTGGAATGGATGGAACGAAGCGGATGTGTACTTGCAGTACAGTGTTTTCGTGCCATTTGTCGGGAAGTAGATCGATCCGCTGGGGCAGCGGTTGCGAACTTGTGGAAAAGCCGGGGTGGGTTTTATCTCCACCCCGGCTTTTCTGGCATGGCCAGTGTCGATGATTCGGACGGTTTAGTTCTGGCCGAAAAGAACCAGGGGTATGTAGACGGGCAACTGGTGCACCGTCCAACTCAGGCACCACTGGTTCAGGGTGCCCGTGTCTGCGCTGGCTCGGTCTGATATGGTCAGCCGCCACGTGCCGCCGGAGGACTGCCCGTCGAAGGCGCTCAGGGGGTTGTTGGGAATGAACGTGCCGCCGATGGCAGGAGGCGTGGTGCTGCACTGGCTCTCTACGGCTGAAGCGGCCTCGTCATCCAGCGTGGCATCTATACTATTGTAAGAGCACCCATTCGCTGAAGCAGGGACGCCGGGGCGATCGATCAAGGTCACGCTTGTGCCCGTATCCTGGTGAAGCAGGGAAACGATCAAGTCGCCCACCCAGGTGTGGCTGATGTTTACGTAAACGTTCAGATCGTCCAGTAATCCAACAGAGCTGACTACCAGGCTATCGGTTATGCCAGTGGTGTTGTTGTCTGGGATGGACAGGGCTGGCGTTCTGCAAATCAGGCTGGAGGTGGTGAAGGAAGAAACTGTCGAAGCCGTGCCCCATCCACACAGGTTTTGGGGTGTAACACGCCAGTAGTACAGCGTGCTGGAGGCCAGAGGGGTAGCCGGGGTATGGCTGGTGCCGGCCACGCTGGCGCTGTAAACTATGTTGCTGAAACCGCTGTCTGTAGCGAACTCCAACAAGTAAGATGCAGCCTGGCTGGCCGCGTTCCACTGGAAGAGTGGCGAGGCGGCTACACCGGTAGCGCCATCCGACGGCGCTACCAGGCTGACTGCACCCGGCGGGTTTTTGATGAGATTGAAGGTGACGTTGTCGGTAACAATGTTGCTCCCGGAGGTGCCGGTGACCGTGATGGAATAACTGCCAGCGGCAGCCGCGGCGGTGTTGCCGATGGTCAGTACGCTGGAATAAGGGGAAGTGCCGGAGGTTGGCACAAAGGTAGCCGTGGTACCAGCGGGTTGTCCGGAGGCGCTCAGGCTGACAACGGGCGAAGCGCCGCCGCTGACGGCAACATTGTAAACGCCATTCGCCGGCGCGCAGACGGAGAGGGTCTCGGGCGTGGCGGATAGCTCGAAAGCGACCAGGTTCTTGCCATCCAGGGTCAGCGCGCCGCTGCCCAGCGGGTCCAGCCAGTTGCTCAGGCGGGTGGAAGAGGTGCCTCCGCCAGTCCAGGAGGTGTAGAAGCGCCCGTACCAGTCCGAATCATTATTGCCGCAGGCGGCATCGCCGCCGTGAAGCTGGCCGATGATGCGCCCTTGCGGGCTGAAGAGCGGCGAGCCGGAGGAGCCGGGCTCGGTGGTGCCCAGGTCCCAGTCGGTGATGCGAATGTGGCTGCCGTTGCCAGGGGAAGTGGTCCCGTAGTAGGAGGTGATCGAAGTCGGGTCGTTTTCGAAGCTGATGCGTTTTTCGTCGGTGTTGGGGTGGTGGATGCCGACCGCCGAGGTGGTAGCGCTGCTGGAGCGGTCCCAACCGGCGAAATAGGGGTTGAAGGCCGGGTTGATGGGGTCATCCAGTTGGATCAAGGTGAAATCGGATGTGGCGTACGTGGCGCGGAAAATGGCCCCGCTGTTGAATTGCAAGAGCGAGCCATCGCCAGCGCCGCCGCTGGCAGGACTGCCCGGCGGGCGGCACCAGGAGTTTTCGTAGTTCCAGTAAACCACAACCGAGGCGGCGTTGCCGGAGGTGACCCCGCAGTGGTTAGCAGTTAGAAAGTAGGGGGTCAAATCCTGGGCGGTGTTGTTGATCAGCGCGCCGGTGCAGGTCCACACACCGCCGACAGTGAAGACGCCCACCGAGCGGATGGGAGCGCGCCAGGAGTCGACCTGGGGATAGCCGTCGGCGGCGGAACAGACTACATCCAGGTTGCAAGAGCCTGAAAGCAGCGCCTGGGGGTTATCAAAGCCTTTGTAATCGTGGTTGACGAAAGCCAGTTCCAGCTTGAACTGGTCAGCAACGGCGGCTGGGAGGGTGACCTCGATGACGATCTCCTCGCCCCTGACAATCGGGGTCCATAACTGGCCATTCGCCTCGTTGTCGGCGGCGGTGAACGGCCCGACGATGTGGCTATAATCGGCGGGGTAAAGGTACAGGCGGCCCCCGGGTGGCATCCAATAGGTACTGAAACCCAGGTTGAGCGTGTGAGCGCCGGCTGAGAGCAGGCGCAATCGCCACAGGCGCGAGCCATCTTTGAGGCTTTCCCAGGTGCCGTGCGTGGCGGAGGAGGCCTGAACGGGGATGGGCTGGGCGAAACGGGGCGGCAGACCAGCCTGGGCGCGCTGCTCATCCTCTGCCAGGAGGGCGTTGACGTCGATGGAAGGCATGCTGAGCAATTCCACCTTTGGCAGCGGCTGCGCGCCTTGCGCCAGAGGCGGCGGGGGAGAAGTGAATAAAACCTGGGAATGGCTCACGCCAGCGGGTATGACCAGCAGGCTGAGCAAAGGGAGCAGGACGATAAATCTGCTAAATGGCTTGGTGTTCATTAGTGATCCTTACTAAAATAAGATGCGGGCCGGTCTCTGTTTAAGTTACGTACGTCGATCCAGCCACGAAGGTCTGCGAGCGAATACAAGGGAGACCAATCCTTTATTCTACTGCATTGTCACCTTGACAGGAATGCCATTTTGCAGATAATAAAGGGCACAATTAACCCTCCAAAAGCTATGATGGAGGAAAGTAGGCCAGAGCGAGCGACCCGGCTCGCTGCAAACCGACAGGGAGGCGCGGGGCAGTGACTGAAACCCCCGCCCGGTGGAAACTGGCTGAAGTTCCCTCCGGAGCTGCCCAGGGGAACGATCAGATCAAATCTGGTTCAGTAGTTTGGGCCGCAGCCCCAGCGTTAGCAGGGGAGCCAATCGCAGACAACGGACGTTGTCCCAACGTTAGCTGTTTTGCCGTTGGTCTCAAAGTGGGTCGCCAGCCGGCGGCCAACAAGGGTGGTACCGCGGGAACCCTCCCGTCCCTGTTGTGGACGGGATTTTTTGTTGTATGGCGTATTTCGCGCCAGCGTAGTCGAGCTACGTGGCACGTAATCGAACTACTTTGGAGGTACTATGCTGGAACAATTGGAAAAGATCGAGCAAGGCGCGCTTTCTGAACTGCAAGCGGTGCAGGATGAAGATGCCTTGCAGCAGTGGAAAGTGGCCCACCTGGGGCGCAGCTCCGCGCTGATGAAGACTTTCGACCAGATGGGCAGCCTGCCTAAAGAAGAACGTCCCGCCATCGGCCGACGGGCCAACCAGGCCAAGCAAGCCCTGGAAGCGGCCTTCGAACAGCGGGCCGAGGCCTTACGCCAATCGGCGTTGATGCACGCTTTGCAGAGCGAGCGCCTGGACGTGACTCTGCCGGGCAGGCCGGTGGCCCACGGGCGGCTGCACCCTATCAGCCAGATCCTGCGCGAGATTTACCGCATCTTTGGCGACATGGGCTTCCAGGTCTACCGCTCGCGCGAGGTGGAGACGGACGAATACAACTTCGAGTTGCTCAACATCCCGGCCCACCACCCGGCGCGCGATATGTGGGATACCTTCCACACCACCACGCCCGGCGTGCTGCTGCGCACGCACACTTCGCCCGGCCAGATCCACGTGATGCGCCAGTATGCCCCCGAGCCAATCCGCGTGATCCTGCCTGGCATGTGCTACCGTTACGAGCAGATCAGCGCCCGCAAGGAAACGCAGTTCAACCAGGTGGAAGGCCTGGCGGTGGGCGAGGACATCACCATGGGTGACTTGAAGGGTACGCTGGCGGATTTCGCCCGGCGTATGTTCGGGGAGAACGTGCGTTCGCGCTTCCGCGCCTCGCACTTCCCTTTCACCGAGCCGAGCGCCGAGATGGACATCGAGTGTTTTCTGTGCGGCGGCGGCGGGTGCGGCGTGTGCCAGGGCAGCGGCTGGCTGGAGATCCTGGGCTGCGGCATGGTGCATCCGGTGGTGCTGCGCAACGGCGGCTACGATCCGCAGAAATACATGGGCTATGCTTTCGGCATGGGCCCCGAGCGCATCTGCATGCTGCGCCACCATATCGAGGATATCCGTTATCTATGGCAGAATGATGTGAGGTTTTTGGAGCAGTTCTAATGAAAGTACCAATATCTTGGCTAAAAGACTTTGTCGAAATCAATGTACCTCTCCCCCAACTGTGCCACATGCTGACGATGGCGGGTTTGGAGGTGGAGGGGCTGCATATCGTCGGATTGGCGATGCCTGGCGAGGGAGGCAGTGAATTCGGGCACGACGAGCTGAAGGTCGAGGGCCTGGCCTGGGACGAGGATAAGATCGTCACGGCGGCGGTGCACGAGGTGATGCCGCACCCCAACGCCGACCGGCTGGTGCTGTGCCGCTTGGATGACGGCGAGCGCGAGCACATCGTCTTGACCGGAGCGCCTAACCTGTACCCCTACAAAGGGCAGGGCGCGCTGGAGAAGCCGCTCAAAGTGGCCTATGCCCGGGAGGGTGCGCGCATCTACGACGGTCACCAGCCCGGGCAGGTGCTCACCACGCTGAAGCGGGCCAAAATCCGCGGGGTGGAGTCGTACTCGATGATCTGCTCGGAGAAAGAACTGGGCATCTCGGACGAGCACGAGGGTGTGATCATCCTGGACGAGGACGCGCCGGTGGGCGTGCCGCTGGCGCGCTACATGGGCGACGCCGTCCTGGACATCGCCATCACGCCTAACATCGCCCGCGACACTAACATGCTGGGGGTGGCGCGCGAGATTGCCGCCCTCACCGGGCAGATGCTGCGACCGCCCAGCTTCGGCTTCCAGGCGCAAGGCCTGCCCATCAAAGGCAAGGCTTTTATCGAAATCCGCGACCCGCAACTCAACCCGCGTTTTGTGTTGGGCCTGATCCAGGGTGTGGAGATCAAGCCCAGCCCGTACTGGGTGCAGCGCAGGCTGCGCCTGGCGGGCATGCGCCCGATCAGCAACATCGTGGACGCCACCAACTATGTGATGCTGGAGGTGGGCGAGCCGCTGCACGCCTTCGATTACGATATCCTGGTGCAGCGCGCCGGGGGCAAAGCGCCGACGATCATCACGCGCACGGCGGAACCCGGCGAGCGCCTGGTGACTCTGGATGACGTTGAGCACATCCTGGATGATTTCACTGTGCTGGTGTGCGATACAGCCGGAGCGCTGTCGATGGCGGGCGTGATGGGTGGGCTTGAATCGGAAGTGCACGCCGGGACGCGCAACATCCTGCTGGAGGGGGCCTCCTGGAACTATATCAACACCCGGCGCACGCTGGCGGCGCAGCGCATGATGTCAGAGGCGGCTTATCGCTTCTCGCGCGGCGTGCACCCGGCTGTGGCCGAGCGCGGCGTGGGCCGCTGCCTGGAGCTGATGCGCCAGTGGTCGGGCGGCATCGTTTGCCAGGGTTTAGTGGATAACTATCCCTTGCCGCCGCACGACCCGGTGGTGGAGGTTTCGGAGATGGACGTGCGGCGCTGGCTGGGCATCGAGCTGCCGGCAGCGCAGATCGCCGGCATCCTGGAGCGCCTGGAATTCAAGACCCAGGTGGATGGAACGCGAGTGCGGGCGGTGACACCTGACCATCGCCTGGATATCGGCGAGGGCATCGTGGGCGTGGCTGACCTGGTGGAAGAGATCGCCCGCATTTACGGTTACGAGCGCATCCCCGAGACGCGCATGGCAGACGAACTGCCGCCGCAGCGCAGCAATCGCGAGCTGGAACTGGAAGAGCGGATGCGCGACTTGCTGGTGACCCTGGGCTTGCAGGAGGTG
The DNA here is from genome assembly GCA_040752025.1 of Chloroflexota bacterium. Classification (GTDB taxonomy): domain Bacteria; phylum Chloroflexota; class Anaerolineae; order Anaerolineales; family UBA4823; genus JBFMFR01. The sequence goes on from JBFMFR010000021.1 coordinate 55,770, forward strand.
GCGACCTACCGCCTGACCTCGCCGGAGCGCGAGGCGCGCCGCCTGCCGCCGGGTGAAAGCGGCGACGACCAGCCCTACGTGCAGTTGGCCAACCCAATTGCCAGTGACCGGGTGGTGCTGCGCCACAGCCTGCTCACCAGCCTGTTGGAGGTGGTCGAGCGCAACGCCCGCCTGAGCGAACGCCTGGCGTTGTTCGAGATCGGCCCGATCTACCTGGGCTCCGAGGAGGGCGTGCTGCCGGACGAGCAGCCGCGCCTGGTGATCGTGTTGTGCGGGCAGCGGGCCGAGGGCAACTGGCAGCCGGCGGATACCCAGCCGATGGATTTCTACGACCTGAAAGGCGTGCTGCAAGCGTTCTTCGACGGGCTGCATCTGAAAGCTGTGGGCTATGAGCCGGCCGAGCACCCGACTTTCCATCCGGGCAAGTGCGCCCGGGTGCTGCTGGGGGATTACCCGGTGGGCATCCTGGGCGAGCTGCACCCGCTGGTCGCCAGGCAGTACGAAATGCCCGAAACGCCCTTGCTGGCGGCGGACCTGAACCTGAACGCTCTGCTGGAGGTCATCCCGGCGCTGTATGCGGTGCAAACGGTCTCGCCGTTCCCGCCCGTGCTGGAGGACCTGGCAGTGATCGTGGACGAGGGTCTGCCGGCGGGGCAGGTGGAAGCGCTGATCCGCCAGGCCGGCGGGGCGATGCTGGTGGGCCTGCGCCTGTTCGACGTTTATCGCGGCGAGCAAATCGGGGCGGGCAAGAAAAGCCTGGCTTACAGCCTGACCTACCAGGCCGCGGACCGCACGCTGACCGACGCGGAAGCGAGCAAGGTGCGCCAGCGCATCGTGCGCCGCCTGGAGCAGGAGTTGGGAGCGCACCTGCGCGGCGCGTAGGCGATCCACAGACAATTCCGGCCTGGGGAGAATGGGAAATGCCTCCATTTTCTCCAGGCTGGGTCTTGAAAATGGGAGCATTCTCGTCTATACTGGTAGAAATCTTATCGCCAGGAGGACGACATGGACAAGAGGACGACCGGTATGATCGCTACGATTGCCGCCACGCTGGTGTGCGGCTGCCCGGGGTTTTTTGCCCTGTGCATGGGGCTGATTATGGCGCTGGCCAGCCAGGTGCCGGGGGCTGACATCGACATCGCTGGCAGCAGCGACCCCACCACGGCTCTAATTACGGGCATTGGCACCCTGTGCGTGGGCGTGGTGTTCATCGCCATCCCGATCGTGGTGGGCGTCTTGATGCTGCGCAACAAACCGGCAGCAGAGCCCATGCCCAACTGGGATGAGCCGGTGCCGCCGGCGATCTAGCGGCAGCCCTCAACGATTTCGGCTGCCAGATCGAAGCGGTTGAAGGCCGGCATGAGGTAGATGCCGCTGGCCCAGGTTTTCATCTGGTCGATCAGCTCCAGGGCGATGCGCACGCCGGCCTGGGGGGCTTTGTCGCCGGCCTGGCGCAGGCGCTGGTGCATCGGCTCGGGGATGGAGATGCCCGGCACTTCGTTGTGCAGGAAGGCGGCGTGGCGCACGCCGAACAGCGGCAACACGCCGACCAGGATGGGGATTTCGAGCGGGCCGTGCTCATCCTGGTAGCGCCAGAGGAAGGCTTCGGCAAGCTGCGGCTCGTACACCGGCTGGGTGAGGGCGAAATCGACCCCGGCTTTGAGCTTGCGGCGCAGGTTCTTGATCTCGGTCTCGGGGTCCTGAGGGCACAGGTTGAGGGCGCAGCCGGCGAAGAAGGAAGTCGGCTGGCCGATCTCGGCGCCGGCGTGGTCTAAACCGGCGTTGAAGTTGTGCTTGATCAGCTTGATCAGGCCGGAGGGCACCAGGTCGTAGTTGTCCATGGCCTCGGGATAATCGCCGATGGCGGTGGGGTCGCCCATGACCACGAAAACGTTGCGGATGCCCAGGGCGTGGGCCGCCAGCAGGTCGCCCTGGACGCGCAGCAGGTTGCGCCCGCGGGTGGGGAAGTGCAGGGTGGTCTCGACGTCGACCTGGCGCTGGATCAGGTCGCAGACCGCCCAGGGGCTCATGCGCATGCGCGCCATGGGGCTGTCGGCGACGTTGATCACGTTGGCCCCGGCCTCCGCCAGCAGGCTGGCCCCGGCCAGGAGCTTGTGGGTGGACAGGCCGCGCGGCGGGTCCATTTCCACGGAGACGACGAAACGCTTTTCGGACAGCTTCTGCGCCAGGCGGGAAGGCTTTTCCAGCTCGCCCAGGCGCTCTTCGGCCTCGACCGGCATGCTGAGCTCGCTGACCGGGGGGCCGCAGCCGGCGGGCAGAGTGTCCAGGGCGGCGCGCATGGCGGCGATGTGCTGGGGCGTGGTGCCGCAGCAGCCGCCGACCAGGCTGGCGCCGGCGTCGCAGAAGGCCAGGGCGTATTCGCCGAAGTAATCGGGGTTGGCGGGGTACATGATGCGCCCGCCGACCTGCTCGGGCCAGCCAGCGTTGGGCATGACCGAGAAACGAGCGGTGGGAACTGCCTGGCGCATCTGGCGCAGGATACGCCAGATTTGGGCCGGGCCGCCGGAGCAGTTGACGCCGATCACGTCGGCGCCGGCCTGGGCCAAATCCCGTGCGACCCGGGCGGGCGAGTCGCCCAGCAGGGTGCGGTCGTCGCGGGTGAAGCTCATCGAGGCCGCCACGGGCAGGTCGCAAACCTGGCGGGCGGCGGCAATGGCCTCGACGATCTCGTACAGGTCGCTGAAGGTCTCCAGGATCAGTAAATCTGCGCCGGCCTCGGCCAGGGCCTGGATTTGCCCGGCGAAGGCCTGGCGGGCCTGCTCGGGCTGGACGCGCCCGAAAGGCGCCAGGCGCACGCCCAGCGGGCCGACGTCCCCGGCGACGAGCACGTCTTGGGAGGCGGCCTGGACCGCCTGGCGGGCCAGATCGACGCCGGCGCGGTTGATGGCGGCCAACTGGTCTTCGAGGCCGTGGGCGGCCAGCTTGTAGCGGTTGGCGCCGAAGGTGTTGGTCTGGATAACCTGCGAGCCGGCCTGGATGTAGGCAGCGTGGATCTCGGTTACCAGGGCGGGATGGGTGAGGTTGAGGTGGTCGAAGCACTGCTCGGACAGGGTCCGCTCACCGAAGTCCGCCCCGCGGGCGTGCAGCATGGTGCCCATCGCGCCGTCGCCCAGGAGGGGGGCTTCGCTTTCGGCCAGGAGGGAGAGGAATTTGTAGGGAGGGGTCATGGTCGACTATTTTACTCCGATTTCTGTGATTTAGGTGACTTGCCCGATGTGCAGCTCGGTGAGGCCGGGCAGGTCCAGCCAGCCGTCCTGGCTGAAGCGGGCGAAGATTTCGTGGGCGGTATGGACGAAAGCCGGGTAGAGAGGATGATCTTCATCGGGAGCGTAGGAGGCGCTGGCCAGCGAGCCGGCGAAGGTCTCTTGATCCTGGCGCTGGGTGAAGGGGAAGCCCAGGGTTTGGAAGTCGTCGCTGCCGAAGAAGTAGCCCAGGGGTTGGGGCGCAGGGCCGCTGAGGATGGCAGTATCCACGCCATGTTCTGGGGTGTGCAGGTCGCGGAGGGCCTGGCCGAGGGCTTTATCTGTGCCGGTGTTGTTCAGGATTGCCAGCCAGCCGCCGGGTTTGAGCAGGCGCAGGAACTCGCCGCGGGCGGCAGCGGGCTCGAACCAGTGGATGGCCTGCGCCACGGTGATCAGGTCGATGGAGGCCGAGCGTAGGGGCACGGCCTCGGCGCTGGCGGCGATCACGGCGCAGGCAGGCAAGCCGGCGAGGGCCTGCCCGGCGAGGGTGCGCATCTCGGGGTTGGGCTCCAGGGCGTAGACGTAGCCAACCCGGCCGGCGAAGCGGCGGGTGAGGATGCCCGTGCCGGCGCCCAGGTCGGCGACCCGGGATTGGGCGGAAAGCCGGGCGGTCTCGAAGATGGCCTGCAGGGCGGCGGGGGTGTAGTCCCAGCGGTAGCGGGCGTACCTGGCGGCTTTGGCGGAGAAAAGCGACCTGGGGTCCATCATGCAGTAACCTCTAAGCAGGAAAAGCCTCTCCTGGCGCGGGTGGCACGGGCGCGCCGCACCACTCCAGACAGCGCAGCGAGCCATCTGGCTGGGCGCGCGCCAGGACGTAAGCGGTGTTGGGGAAGGGTTGGGTGGCGAAGGCGAAGCTGACGTTGGCCAGGACGAGCGGCAGCATGCAGGTGTACAGGCCGCCGTGTCCCACCAGGATCAGGCTGGCGCCCTGCGGCGATTGCAGCAGGCGCTGGATGAAGGGCTCGAAGCGCGCCTGGATGTCCAAAAAGCTTTCGCCGCCGGGGATGCGCTGCTCCCAGGCGCCCTGCTCGAGCCAGGCAAGGCGCACCTGGCGATGGAGCGCCCAACTATCGGGGTCGGATTTGCCCTCCAGCACGCCGCAGTCGTATTCGCGCAGGGCGTCGCTGGTCTCGACCGGCAGGCCCAGGGCGCTGGCGAGGATCTCGGCGGTCTGCACGGCGCGCAGCAGGGGGCTGGTGTAGATTTTGTTGGCGCAGGCCGGGTGCAGGTTGTCCCCCAGAGCGGCGGCCTGGGCGCGGCCGCGCCCGGTCAGGCCGTGTTTGAGGCCGCGGTTGGAAATCTCTTTGAGCAGGTTGGCTTCGCTCTCGGCGTGGCGCACGAAGTACAGGCGCATGAGGCTCAGGGTGTGTAGAGCAGGGCGTTGTCGAACTCGAAGCTGCTGCCGGCCGGGCAGACGATGTTGCCTCCCAGGCCGATGGCGCCGGTGACCAACTGGTCGTTAGTCAGCTCACCGACCAACTGGTCGTTGATGTAGATCCTGATCTGCGAACCGCGCAGCAGCACGCCGATGCGGTTGGATTTGCCTGAGACGATCTTGTCGCTGGTGGTGCTGGGATACAGGTTGGTCCACTTGCCCTGCTGCCACAGGTCGAGGCGGAAAGTCTGGCCTTGCTCGTCGATGGACAGGTAGTAGAAGGCCTCGGCTGTGCCGCGGAAGTAGACGCCGTAGGTGGTCTCCTCTGGGCCGCTCAGCAGGCGGGCATCGACCTGGAAGTAGGCGTCGGAGAGGCTGTTCTGGGTCTTCAGGCCGGTGTAGAAGTTCATGCTGGTGCTGGCGTCGGTGTTGCAGGTCAGTCGCCAGCGCAGCTTGCCTTTGCCCAGGGTCAACTGGCTCTCGCCAACATCGTGGGTGGTGCTGCCCAGTTCCCAGTTGTTCTGGCTGTCGACGTTGCTGAATTTGTCGTCGAGGAGCTTCTGCCAGGTGGAGTCGAGAGTCACGCCGCCAGCCAGGGGCGGGCGAGCTTCCAGGGTCAGGTAGATGACGAAGGGCAACTGGGCGATCAAGAAGACCAGCAGCACCAGGCCCACCAGGCGGCGGTTCTCAGCCGTCCAGGCGCGGAAGCGCAGCGAGAAGATCCAGGCCAGGCCGGCGACGATCAGGGCGACCGCCAGGACCACCCCGACCGGGATGAGGAAGTTGGCAATCAGGTTGTCAGTCATGGTGTGAGGCTCCTGAAATCACGAGGCTTGTAGTTGGGCGATGATCTCGGCGGCGGAGAGCACTTTGCCGTAGGCGCTGTTGAGGGCCGCCAGGAAGGCAGCATGCACCTGGGCAACCGGGACGGTCTGCCCGGCGAAAGCCAGGTCGCGCGTGGCGCAGGCGTCGCCTGCCACCCAGCACTCGAAGCCGAAGTCGACAGCGGCGCGCGTGGCGGCGTCCACGCACATGTGGGTCATCATGCCGCAGATCACCAGGCGCTCGACTGGCAGGCTGCGCAGGTGTTCCAGCAGGGGCGTGTCGCGGAAGCTGTTGGGGAAGTGCTTCTGCAGGATGGTTTCCGAGTGCAAGGGCTGCACTTCGGGATGGATTTCGGCCCCAGGCGTGCCGGGCAGGAAGAAGGTCGCCCCGGGACGGTTGGCGATGTGCTGGATGAAGACCACCGGCAGCCCGGCCTGGCGGAAGAAGGCCAGCAGGCCGGCGGCCCGGCGGGCGGCCTCGGGGCTGCCGGCCAGCTCCATTTTGCCGCCGGGGAAGTAGTCGTTCTGGATATCGACGATGAGCAGGGCGGTATTCAATAGGGGATCTCCTTTTGAAAATGAATGATTTAGGGTAATTATACGTCCCGAGGGGGTTCTTGTGTATAGCTTGAAAGTGTCATTGGGTCTAAGCTCGAATTTTGAAATAAAAAATTAAAAACATTTTCTTGGAGGAACGAATGCGAAGCTGGAAGCCGGATGACTGATTAGTCTTGTGCGGGGTTCTTGATCTGCGGATTTTTCACGGAGTTCGCGGAGAAGAACCACGGAGATGGTAAGGATTGAAAGGTGCAGCCGATTACCTATGTTTTAGCACGGATGTTCGGGAAAGGCAAGGGGTTTAAGGGTAAATCCCCCGAAGGTTACCCCGGAGGGGGATGGTGTGTTGGCGAACGTGCATCGCACGGCGGCAAAGTGCGCCGCTTGCAGGTGCAACGAGCTTGTGAAAAAATCCAGCGTTCGTTGGCAGAAACGGTGAAATGTAGTATGGTTAGAGCAGTCGATCCAACCACCAGGAGTGGAACAGGAATGAACAACACGAACCCAGCGAACACACTAGCGGAGACCGAAGGAATGCAGGTGAAAAAGCCTAAGCCAGGACCACGGGTGAAACGCCCGAACCGTGATAAGGCGGAGGTGCGAGCGGTCAATTACCACACGTTAGCAGATTTCCGGGTGAAGCATGATGATTGGTTGAATGACTTACTGACAAAGAGTGTAGCCGCATTGATTGCAGATGGGTTAGTTACAATGCATCGGGTATCGCAGGATGGCAAACATGTGCGCGCCAGTGCTGGCAGTGGTTCCTTTCGACGACGAGAAAAACTGGAGGCACATCTACAAGCAGCGCGCACGCAAGTTGAAAGGCTGCGGGAAGAACTGGAAAGCGACCCACAAGCCACCTCAACACGAGAAAAAGCAGCCCGTCAGCTGGCTGTCAAAGAGCCTGAGCAGCGGTTGACCAAAGCCTTGGCACGTCTGAATGAAATTGAAAAGCCCAAGCAATCATCCAGAGAGAAAAGACAGCCTACCCAGAAGACGAGCAAGCAGAAGCGCAAACGCGAGATGCGGAAGCACGTGTGATGAAGATGGCGGATGGGAGCTTTCGCCCAGCCTACGATGTGCAATTCTCAACAGATACGCAGACATTGGTGATTGGCGAGGTGCTGGTAAATAACCAGGGCAACGACAAAGGTATGGTAATGCGCATGCAGGGTCAATACCAAGAGCGTTACGGTTTTCTACCCAAGGAAGTGCTGGTAGATGGCGGCTTTGTTGACTACAAAGACTTTGAACAAGTGAGCCAACAGAGAACAATCATTTACGCTCCCCCCGCAAACTATCGCAGCAACGAACCAGACCCTTACGAACCGCAGGTCAACGATACCCCTGCAATTGTAGAATGGCGGAAACGAATGGCTACAGCAGCAGCCAAGGAAATCTACAAACTACGGGCATCTTCGGCTGAGTGCGTCAATGCAATCAACACCATCTGAAACGCTCCGGCGCACGTTGGACTGAAGAAGGTGCTGTGTCTACCGCCAAAGCCAGAGCTGTCGGGTTGAGTGGCTATTGGGATCACGTGACTTCATTTCGCGATTCTTTACCCTTGGCTGCCTAACAACCTTTTAGTGCTCCCGCCAAAATGAACAATTCCCCATCTCGGCTCAGGAAATGCTTGCGAAAAGGCCAGGGGTCTAGTAGAATAAGGCCCACATGCGGGCGTCGCCAAGTGGTAAGGCATCAGCCTTCCAAGCTGACATTCGTGGGTTCGAGTCCCATCGCCCGCTCTTTCCTCGCCAGAAGTGGCGGGGTTTTGATTCCAAATCTGGTATAATCCACCTGAGTTGGGCCCGTAGCTCAGCGGCAGAGCGGACGGCTTAGAGCAGTGAGTCTAAGTTGAGATGCGGGTTATGTAGTTCAGCGTGGCAGTTGGCGCAGACTAGAATGCACTTTCCAATTTCGACCAAAACGGGTTCGATCTTCCGGTTGGATAATGAGCGCATATCTAGCTTAAAATCCTTGGAAGCCGAGTCAGTATGGTGAAATACCAAAGCAGCCAAATTTGTGCTATAGCCACAAATTGAGCAGCGGCCACCAGCGGTACGAACAAGTTCCAGTTTTCTGGCCAGCCCTCTGCGCTTCTGAGCTTCATAACTTTGTAAATCCTTGTTTTTACAGGCCGACGAACAGAATTTCGTTTGCCGGCCACGCAAGGGTGATCCGCAAACAATACAGTTAGATATTTCCTTCATAACCGTATTGTAGTCTCGATAAGATAAACTGACAAGGGCTGCCAGCGAAGCAATTCGCTGGCGAAAACTTGCCAAATTCGGGGAAACCCTCGTCGACCGACAGGGCAATCCCGAGCCAAGCCCTGGCAACAGGGAAGGTGTAGAGACTAGATGGCAAGCGCCCCCCTGGGGCGAAGGGATAGTCCAGCCCACAAACCCGAAAGGGGCAGCGAAAGCTGTAGTGGGATGCATAACCGTTTGGTCGCAGGTTCGAATCCTGCCGGGCCCACTCCCCCACCCTCCTGATGAAACGACCCCTCAACCTGAACCAGTACGGCGGCAAAGCCATTGCAGTCATCCTTGCTATGCTGGGCCTCTCCGCTGGCCTGTATCTGCTTTCTTCCGGGCAGCCAGCGCCCGCGCCGCTGTGGCAGGCTGTCCGTATCCTGGCGCGCCTCTCCCTCATCCTTGGAGTCGCCTCCCTGGCGCTCTTCATTTTACTGTTGCTCGCCGAGCAAATCCAGGACCACCTCTACGACCGGGTTTATCGTCGGCAGCAGGGCTACAAACTCCCCACCTCTGGGGAATTTTTCGAATGCCAGTACTGCGGCAGCCGCCAGGTGCGCCCCGGCGACGCCCGTTGTCCCGTCTGCAATCAGGAGTTCCAGCAGCCTGGTTCCGGTTAACTTATCCGCATCGCGCCAGCACCGCTGGCCTCACGGCCTCTAAAAATAATCCTCGGCTAAAGCTAGCTTTCCATCAAGCAGCCACCAGGCTGCTAACTTGCTGTTTAGGCTTATTGCGCGCCAGGTCATAAGCCATCTGTAAATTCATCAAAAACTCCGGCGTGGTGCCAAAAGCCTGCGCTAACAGCCAGGCAGTATCAGGCATGACGAGGAACTTCCCAGCTTCAAATGCGTCTATAAAACAGTCTATACCGCCAGGGAGAAGACCGTTTACGCAGTGATCCGATGAAAACCATCACGCGTGGGCTGTTGCTGTTAGGATTGCCTTTGAGCGCTAGTTCGCCGGTAGCCTCGCCCGCAATCTCGCCAACGATTACCGGCGCAGAGATGAAGCCAACTTCATCTCACACGACCTCGATACCGGCGCCTGTGAGCCCTTCTCCCACGGTCAGCCAAAATCCCCCAGGCCTCGCCTATCCCGGCCCCATTTCAACCCCTGCTCTGCCCCTGCCTTACCCCTCCCCGTTATCGACCACAGCCCCAATCACCTTTCCACTTCCACCTGGGCCGCGCCCATCGGAATTGATTACCGCCACGCTCAAAACGCTGCCAGACACAGGCCAGGGGATCAAAGCCTATGATTTCCTGAACGAGCAGGTGGGTTGGGTCGTCACCGGGATGGGATGGACAGAATACACTCCCAGCGCCCTCCTTTCCACTCGGGACGGAGGCAGAACCTGGGAACTGCTGTCGAACGAGGTGGGAGAAGTCACCCTGGATATGAGGAGGTAATTCTCATGAAAAAGCTCCTGCTTCTTTTCTCGGTTTTTTTACCTGGCTCTGGCGGGCTGCCGCCCGCAGAGTCCCCAACCCGCCATCTCCGCCACCACCCCTGCTCCGCCAGGCGGCGCAGTTACTGAGCCGCCGCACGCGCCGGTTCGCACATCTCCCCTCATGGAGGCCAGTCCCCCTCCAACCCGTACGCCCACCTCTACTCGCACATCCACGCCCAAACGCACCCCTACCAGCACTGTACTATTCAGGTCGGCCTACCTGGCCGAGCATCCCGTTGTCAAGGAATTCCCCAGGCTGGCCAGTTCGACCTCGGCCTACCCGCTGTGGGTGATGACCTTTTGTCAACTATTCGATGTGCCCTGCGCCTGGTATTACAATACACTGAGGCCTGAGAGCGCTTACGAAAGAAGTGAGCAGTTCCAGTCCATGATCAATGACCACATGGTTGTCCAGGGCACCCACGAGGCCTACACCGCTCTGATCAACGACGAAGCCGATATTATCCTGGTGGCGCGTCCCCCTTCGGCGGATGAATTGGCGGCTGCGCGCCAAAAAGGCATGGCTTTCGATCTGAGCCCGGTGGCGCTGGATGCCTTCGTGTTCATCGTGCACGTCAACAATCCAGTCGACAACCTGACCATCCAGCAGATTCAGGGGATTTACACCGGGCAGATCCACAATTGGGCGGAGGTAGGCGGGCAGGACGCCAAAATCAACGCCTACCAGCGCGAGGCCAATTCCGGCAGCCAGGAGTTGATGCAGGACCTGGTGATGAAAGGCCTGCGCATGATCGAAGCGCCGGACATGATCCGGTATTCGATGGCCGGGCCTTTCAACGTCATCGGCGGGTATCCCTACACCCCAGGAGACGTTTTCGGGATTGGCTACTCGGTTTATTACTACGCCAGGAACATGATTGAAAGCGACAACGTTGAATTCGTCGGCGTCAACGGCGTAGAACCGGCCAGATCCACGATTGCCACTCGCAGCTATCCCCTGACGACCGAGGTGTACGTGGTCATCCGGGAGGGCCTATGGACCGGCAGCGCGGCCGTCATCGTGCGCGATTGGTTCTTTACCCGTGATGGTAGAAGCGCCATTTCTCTCAGCGGCTACGTTCCGATCCCGGAGGAATAGCGCCTCGGGAATCCCCAAAAAATTAACGGTACCAAACGGGAAAATCCTGTAGAATCAATAAGTACTGCTCGTTACAAATCTAAGCCTCATTTGCTTATCTGGAGTAATCCAGAATCAGGGTGAGAAAAATCATGAACGCAAAACAATTGTGTAGATTTCGCTCCAAGGTCAACGCTTTCTGTGTGCTGGCCCTCGTGTTCGCTCTGTGCCAGCTACCCTTCGGCGTGTCCCCGGTTTCAGCTTCGTCTCGGCCTTTGGCCCGTGCCGTAGCTGCAAATAAAGCGCCTCTATCCCCTGCGGTTTGCCCCGCGTCCATTGGCTTTGGCGAGACGATTCAGTGCTCGATCCTGTCAGCAGGTGAGATCGACATCTACACCTTTACCGCCAATGCGGGCGACAAGGTGCTGGTCAGGATGAGCAAGCCATCAGGAGGGGCCCTCGTGTTGGGAACCAGGATCTACAGCTCTGGAGGCACGAAGCTGTGCGAAGCTTATAATTCGGTGCCGGCCGAGATCGCCAGTTGCACACTGCCCAGCGCTGGGACGTATTCCATCCAGGCGATGGACATGCTCGGGACGCATACGGGTAATTATTACCTCTACTTGCAGCGCTTGAACAACCCGGGCAGCACCGTACCCATCGCCTTTGGCCAGACTCTCATGGGCTCGATGATTTCGCCTGCGCAAATGGACACCTACACCTTTACCGCCAATGCGGGCGACAAAGTGCTGGTCAGGATGAGCAAGTTCTTGGAAGAAGATATCGTATTAGAAACCAGAGTCTACAGCCCCGACGGGACGAAGCTATGCCAGGCCTACAATGCGGTCCCCGCCGAGATCGCCAGTTGTACGCTGCCCAGCGCCGGGACATACACCATCCTGGCTACCGACCTGCTCGGAAATCGCCTCGGCGACTATTCCCTCTACCTGCAGCGCTTGAACAACCCCGGCAGCCCGGCGCCCATTGCTTTTGGCCAGGCCCTCGTGGGCGCGATGATTTCGCCCGCCCAAATGGACACCTACACCTTTACCGCCAATGCGGGCGACAAGGTGCTGGTCAGGATGAACAAGCCCTCGGGAGGCAGCCTCGTACTGGAAACCAGGGTCTATGGCCCTGATGGCGTGAAGTTATGCGAAGCCTACAATGCGGTTCCAGCCGAGATCGCCAGTTGCACACTGCCCAGCGCCGGGACGTACACCATCCTGGCTACCGACCTGCTCGGGAATCGCCTCGGCGACTATTACCTCTACCTGCAGCGCTTGAACAACCCGGGCAATGCTGTCCCAATCGGGCGCGGCCAGGCGCTGACCGGTTCGATTTCTACCGCGGCCGAAATGGACACCTACATTTTCACAGCCAGCGCGGGTGACATGGTTTTGGTCAAGGTAAGCAAGCTGTCCGGAAGTCTTTGGATGGGGGTGAGACTCTACGGACCGGATGGGACACAACTGTGCGAAGCCAGCAGTTCGAGTACGGCAACCATTCCCGGTTGCTCCATGCCCAGCAACGGAAGTTATACCATCTTAGTATTTGATAGTTTAAGTGGGACGTACACTGGCGACTACCGGTTATACCTGGACTGCTGTGGCGTTTATCTTCCCTTGGTCACGAAGTGATGTGTACTCAATCCCGCTCGACCGGGTTGTTCGGCGACTCTGTTTCAATACCCGCCCGGTAAAAGGGTAATGCCAGGCTGTCCACGTAGCTCTCAGCCGCTTCGAAGCTGCTCGTTCTCGCCAGGATTTCGATCTGGGCGCAGTTATCCAGCACGTGAGTGATCTTGCCGTCCACCATCTGGATCACCTTGTCCACGTAGCGCGTCATGCGCAGATCGTGGGTCACCATGATCCCCGCCCGTTCCTGCTCGTGGATCAATTGTGAAAAGGTCTCCACCACCTGGAAGGCCCGCTCGGTGTCCAGGGATGCCGTCGGTTCGTCGGCCAGCACCACGCTCGGCCGGTGCACCAACGCCCGGGCGATGGCCACGCGCTGCTGTTGCCCGCCGGAAAGCTGGTTGGGCAGGTTGTTCAGGCGATCCTCCAGGCCAAGCCGCACCAGCATCTCGCGGGAGCGCGCCTTGCCGACTTTGTCCAGCTTGTTGTTCAGGCGCAGCATCAATTCGACGTTCTCCAGCGCCGTCAGGTACGGCACCAGGTTATTGGCCTGGAAGGTGAAGCCGATGTTCTGTCCGCGGAAGCGGGCCCGCTGTTTTTCGGGCATGTGCACCAGGTTCTGCCCATTGATTGAAATCTCGCCGTTGTTGGGGCGCAGCAGAGCCGCCAGCATCGCCAGCATGGTGGTCTTGCCCGAGCCGCTCGGCCCGACCAGGGCCACGAATTCGCCTGGGTAAACTTCTAAAGAGACTTCGTTCACCGCGATGGTGGTGGCGTTGTCTTTGCCATAGATCTTGGTAACGTTCTGAGCTTTGAGTGCGGCAGTCATAGGTGCCTCCTTCATGAGGATAAACCGATTGCGGTCAGCGGGTCGATGCGCAGGGCCAGGCGGATCGAGACCAGCCCGCCGATCGGGCCGATCAACAGTAAGCCGATCAGCGCAATCATTACGGAAGGGCCGTTGAAGACGATTGGCACGCCTGCCGGGAAGCTCATCGCCAGCAGCAGCGTGCCCAGCCCGCCGATAGCCACGCCCAGTACCGTCACGAAGATGATCTGGAACAGCACCGATAGCGCCACCGTGCGGCTGGAGCTGCCAATCGCCTTGAGCACGCCGATCTGGGCCACTTTCTGTAAAGTCTGGATCTGGAAGAAACCTCCCAGGATCAGCACGCCGATCAGGAACGTGAAGGCCTGCTGCGTGTTCAGCGTGTTCTGCTGGGCGCTGTAGCCTGGCAGCGCCAGGATCGTCGTCCGCTTATCTGCCACCTCGATCCCGTCGATCTGGCGCGTGATGCGCAGGGCCATCTGCTGGTGGTCCGCCGGGTTGGCCAGCTTGACTGCGATCATATTGGCCACGATCGGTGCGCTCTTGGAAGGCGCACTTGGCTGCGGGCGCACCTTATCCCAGGTGTCCAGCGACAGGATCACCGATGGCTGGAAGAAATAACGGCGCTCGTCGGTGATGCCAGCCACCTTCAATTCATATAATTCTTCTTCCGTGCCCTGGATCGTTTTGACCATGAAACTGTCGCCCACCTTCAGGCCGGACTGGCCGGCCAGCAAGCTGTCGATCACCGCCTCGTTCTTGCGCTTCAGGCGCAGGCCCTGTCCTTCGAGCGCCGCGGGGTCGCCGGGCCGGCCGGGGTCTATGCCCACCAGGGAGATGTCGATGGGCTCCCTGCCGTCGGTGAAGACCACCGTCCCCGCGCTGAAACCAATCGGGCCGGCATCGGCAACGCCCTCGATGCGCCGGATGGCGGTTGCCTTGGAGAGCTCCAGGCGGCTGGAGGTAGACTGCAGGTCAACGTTTTCCTGGAAGACCAGCAGGTCTGCCTCCAGTTTATCGATGAACTGCCGGTTCGAGTCCGCCAGTCCCGTAGCCAGGCCGGCAATGAACAACACCAGGGTAGTGACCAGGGCGATCACCAGGCTGAAGAGCAGGAAGCGCCCCCGGTTGCGCCAGATTTCTTTGATTGCGAGATAGCTTGACATACTTTGGCTCCATTCGATCAGACAGGTTAGCTTCTGGTTCGATTAGCCTTATTGTACATGTTTTGTTCACTTTTGTCAAGGTTTTTGTACAGTTTTTCGGGGAATTCATCGCTGCTTTTCCCCCACTTAGCGCGAAACGAGAGCGCAGCACGCCGCAGCCGGACTTGCCGGCTGGTGCGTAGTGCGCTCCCGTTCAGTTTTCAGTCGAGTGGATCGTCAGGATGGGCGGCCCTGAAGCTGCCGGATCACCATCACCACTTTGCCCTGGATCCGCACCGTATTCGGGTCTTCGATGTAGATTGGCTGCATCGTCGGATTGGCCGGCTGCAGGCGCACGCGCCCTTTCTCCAGGTAGAAATACTTCAGGGTGGTCTCATCCCGGTCGTTCAGCCAGACAGCCACCATTTCGCCGTTGCGCGCCTCGCTCACCGGCTTCATGATCACGATGTCGCCGTCGTGCACCATCGCATCGATCATCGAGTCTCCCTGCACTTGCAAGGCGAACAGGTCATTGGTGCGGTCCAGGCTGGGCAACATGCTCAGCGCCACGTCCACCATGCTCTCCGAGTCAAAATAGCCGAAGTCGGAGGACGGCACCGGGACGGGCTCGCCAGCCACAATCCGCCCAACCATCGGCACTTGCAGCATCTCACCGAACGCCTGGCTGGCGCCTTCCACTGCCTGGCGCACTGCCGCAGCAGCCTGGGTGAGCGGCTTGAGCAGGCGGATGCCCCGCGAAACCTGCTTATCCCTTTCGATATAGCCCATTTCCTCCAATTGCTCCAGGTAATAGTTCACCACGGAAGTGGAGGAGATCCTGGCCTGGTCGCAAATCTCGCGGATTGAGGGCGGGTAGCCTGCTTTAACCTGAAAATCTTCCATCACTTTCAGGACACGCTTCTGCCGCTCGGTCAGTACCTTGCTCTTCTTTCTTGCCATCATCGCTGACACTCCATTCTAGCAAAAATAATCCGATTATTTGTGCTAAGTATAATCATAACCGAACATTCGTTCTGTGTCAAGGGCCACAAAAATCTACAACTGCCCTGTGCGCACAGGCATTCCTGTGGCATAATCGAGAGCGCAGGTGAGCTACACGAGCGCACTTGTGTCCAACTCCTTTGGTTGACGATCTTATGCCCCGCGATTTACCCGCCTCCCTGGTCTATGCCCGCACCTGGCCCATCCTCGGGCGCCTGGCCTATTACCTGCTCAAGCTGCTGGGGGTCGAGATCCCCCGCCAGGTGCCCATCGGGCCGGATTTCGAGCTGGCGCATGGCGGCGTGGGCGTGGTGGTTCACTCGCGTTCCCAGATTGGCGCCCGCGTCAAGGTCTACCCGGGGGTGACGCTGGGGCGGGCGGATATCCACCGGCCCATGTCGGCCTCGCGCTTCGAGGGCATCGTCATCGAAGATGATGTCATCCTGGCGCCAGGCGCCAAAGTGTTGTGCAAAGAGGGCGTGCTGCGCGTCGGACGCGGCACCGTCTTGGGCGCCAACGCCGTCCTCCTTCAATCCACCGGGGAAAACGAAATCTGGGCCGGTATGCCGGCGCGCTGCGTCGGCCTGCGCCAATCAGAGGATGAAGGCGTTCCATGAAAGCCCTCACGCGCGTCTGCCTGGTGCCGCGCCTGGCTGGCGTGGGTGGCATGGTTTCGTTCCAATACAAGCTGGCAGCCGGGTTAGCCAGGCACGGTGTAGACGTCTGCTACGATCTGGCCGACCTGCCCTACCAGGCTGTCCTGGTCATCGGCGGCACGCGCCACCTGGGTGGCCTGTGGCGCGCCCGCCGGCGAGGCCTCCCCATCGTCCAGCGCCTGGATGGCATGAACTGGCTCCACCGCCAGCGGCGGGGCAGCCTGCGCCATTACCTGCGCTCCGAATACGGCAACCGCCTGCTGGCCTTGTTACGTTCCCGCTTGGCCACGCACATCGTCTATCAGAGCCAGTTCGTCCGCACCTGGTGGGAAGGCGTGCATGGCGCCACCCCCCTGCCTAATACCGTCATCTACAACGGGGTGGACCTGGCGGTTTACACACCCGACGGCCCTGAACAGCCGCCCGCCGATCGCCCGCGCTTGCTCCTGGTCGAAGGCAGCCTGATGGGCGGCTACGAGCACGGCCTGCTGGCTGCCACCGAATTGGCCTGGCGCCTCGCCCGTGCCGGTGAGGAGGGCCCCGCCTCCCAGGTGGAATTGCTGATCGTTGGGCGCGTCTCTTCCGATATGCAGCGTTACTGGGAGAACCAGTTGGCCCAGGCGGGGCGTTCCCAGCAGGTGATCCTCACCTGGCACGGCCTGGCCGCCCCGGAGCACATCCCTGGCTTGGATCGCTCGGCTCACCTGCTCTACTCCGCCGACATCAACCCCGCCTGCCCGAATTCCGTCATCGAGGCGCTGGCCTGCGGCCTGCCCGTGGTCGCCTTCGATACCGGCGCGCTGCCCGAGATCGTCAGCCAGGGTGCTGGCAGGGTCGTGCCCTACGGCAGCGACCCCTGGCGCCTGGAAATGCCGGACCTCGACGCCCTGGCGCAGGCCGCCCGCCAGGTGCTTGGCGAGCAGGCGCGCTTCCGCCGCGGCGCCCGCCTCTGCGCCGAATCGAGTTTCAGCCTGGAGCAGATGGTCGCCGCCTACCTGGAGGTCCTATCCGCTTGAGCGCCAGGCATCACGCTTTGACCCTTTTTCCGAAAGGCATCCTCAAAAACGGCCTGATTCTATGAAAAACGCTGTCCTGACCTTCGCCGCCTGGATGGCGCGCCTCCTGCCCTTGCCCGTCAAACGCGCCCTGTACCGCTTCAAGCCGCTGGCGGGTGCCATCCGCGGCACGCTCAACCGCGCCGCTCCCCAGGGCCAGGCCCAGGTGAGCGTGGCCGCTGGTGAGCTCGCCGGCGCCCGGCTCTACCTGGACTTGCACAGCGAAAAAGATTATTGGCTGGGCACTTACGAACCCGAGCTGCAGCAAGCGGTCCTCGAGTTGATCCGCCCCGGCATGGTGGTCTACGATGTCGGCGCCAATATCGGCTACGTCAGCCTGCTGCTGGCGCGGCGGGTTGGCTCAGGCGGCTCGGTATTCGCCTTCGAGGCGCTGCCCGCCAACCTGGAGCGCCTGCGCGCCAACCTGGCCCTGAACGAGTTCGCCGGAATCGTGAGCGTGGTCCCTTGCGCCGTGATAGATGCCCCCCGGCCTATCCAGTTCCTGGTCGGCCCCTCTGGCGGGATGGGTAAGGCGCAGGGCTCCGCCGGTCGCCAGGAGTTCGGCTACGCCCAATCCATCCAGGTGGAAGGCATTTCACTGGATCACTTCGTTTATTCGGCCGGCAACCCGCCGCCGCAAGCCGTCAAGATGGATATCGAAGGCGGGGAAGTGCTGGCCCTGCCGGGCATGCGCCGGCTGCTGCTCGAACAGCGCCCGCTGATCTTGCTGGAGCTGCACGGGCCGCAGGCCGGCCAGGTCGTTTGGGCTACCCTCAAAGGGGCCCATTATCGCATCTGTCGCATGCAGTCTGGCTATCCCGCCGTCGCCTCTCTGGACGAATTGGACTGGAAAGCCTATTGGGTCGGGATGCCAGGTACGCCACAGGATAGATAAAGCAAAAGGCTGCCTCGAATGGGGCAGCCTTTTGTTTTGCCGTGCAAATCTTCAGCGATCAGACCTGGATGATGCACTCGACCGGGCAGACCGAGACGCACTGCGGCTCATCGAAATGCCCTACGCACTCAACGCAAGTGGCAGCGTTGATAACGTAGATGGTATCGCCTTCGCTGATCGACTCAGTCGGGCATTCCGGTTCGCATGCGCCGCACGAAATACACTCATCTGTGATTTTCATTACCATGGCTTTTTCTCCTATGTCGAAATGTTTTTGATTTCTTACATGGTTATTTTGTCCCAAGATGTCCAAAAAGTCAATTGAATAAAATCACCCTTTTTAGGGTGACGAATGGGATACAACCCAATTGGTTGGTTTCAGCCTCGAGCTTTTGGGGTCACATGAGCATATTCGGGTTTGACAGGCGCGCCAGATTGGCGTAGACTTGGCGCATGAACACGACAATCACCAGCAAAGATAACGTCCAGGATCCCCTTTACAGCCCTCACGGCGAGATCGTTTACGAAATGGTCGGCCGCCCCCAGAATCACGGCGGGGCCGCGCAGCACAGCCTGGCCCACATCATCCTCCCGCCCGGGAAGGCCTCTCTCGCCCATCACCACCGCATCTGCGAAGAGAGCTACTATATCCTGCGAGGCCACGCCCGCATGCAAATCGATGGACGCTCGTACGAGATGTTACCGGATCAGGTATGCCTGATCATGCCCGGCCAGGTGCACCAGATCTTCAACGCTGGCCCGCAAGACCTGGAATTCCTGGCCGTCTGCGCCCCGGCCTGGTATCCGGAAGATTCTTCCTACGAGTCCGCAGCCTGACCCGGCCCGCCAACGTGAAGACCCTGATTTGGGATTTCGAAGGCACGCTGGCCTACCGCCCAGGTGGCCTGTGGACGCCGGCCCTGATGGAGATCATCCACCGGGCGGATCCTGACCGCCTTGTAGAACCCGCCCAAATCCGCCCCTACCTGGATGCCGGGCTGCCCTGGCAAACGCCCGGTAAATCCCATCCCGAAATCCAGTCCGCTGAGCAGTGGTGGCAAGCCTTATGGCCTGTCTTCCAGGCGGCCTTCGAAGCCGCTGGGTTTGCACCCGCCCAGGCGCAGGAGATGGCCGGGCAGGTGCGCTTCGTCTTCAGCAACCCCGCCAAATGGGCACTCTACCCGGACACGCTCGAGACGTTGCAAGAATTATCCACCCAGGGCTGGCGGCATGTCATCCTCTCCAACCACGTCCCTGAGTTAGGCGAAGTGGTCCAATACCTGGGCTTGCAGGCCTGCTTTGTGCGCGTCTTCAACTCCGCCGAGACCGGCTACGAAAAGCCCCACCCCCGCGCTTTCGAGATCGCCCTGCAAGCTCTGCGGCCCTCAGATGCGCTTTGCATGCTTGGCGATAATCCCATCGCAGACATACAAGGCGCCCGGCAGGTTGGCTTGCCAGCCATCCTGGTTCACAATGATTCGTCTCAGGCCGAACACGCCTGCGAGACATTGGCGCAGATCCCGCCCATGTTGGCGAGCCTGTTCGGAGCCGCGCATTCGCCAGTCGCTGCGCCCTGAACAGTAGTAGAATCGCCTTCGATGAACCCTTTCGAAAAGGCCGTCTCCGACCTGGTTGCCGCGGCCGGCTCGCCCTTTGGGTCGCCCGAGCGCACCCTGGACTGCGCCAGGGCCCTGGTTGCCGCCTCGGCCCGCGCAGACCGCTCCGCGCGTGACCAGGCGCTGCGCCTCCTGGTGACCAGCCTCGCCAAAGCCAAAATCGATCGTGCCGCCATCGTGGCCATTGCTTGCGGCAGCCTGGTGGAGCATGGCGCTGACCCCCACCTCGCCCTGCCCCCCACCCTGGCGCGCCTTCCCGATTCCCTGGAGGTTGCCCAACGTGAGCTGGCCAAAGCCAAACAACGCTCCGAAAAAGGGACGCCAACCAGGGAGAATCTCCCAGACGAGCAAATCGCCCGGACGGCAGACTACCTGTGCATGGCAGCCATCACCCAGTTGTCACACTCGCTCCCGGCCCGCAAGCAGCTCCGCAGCGATTCGCGTTGGCTCGCCTTGCTCGAACAGCCGCCAACGCAGGGCGCGCTGTTCCTGAAATTCATGCTCCAGGCCCTGGACGATGAAGAACTGCTGGTGCTCTACCCGGCCTTGTGGCGCGGCTATCGCCTGCACGCCACGGGAATCGCTGATAACTTCCAACTGCACACCCTCCTGGCCGATACCCTGGTCGGCGACCCGGCCCAGGGTTGGCTGCCCGGCAAACGGCCGCTTCCTCAAGTAGCCGCCGCCGCCCGCGATCATCCTGTCGATCCCGCGGCTCCCACCGCCTTAGGCGTCTTTAACCTGGTAGGGTGGCCCGGCTTGCAGGCAGATGGCAGCATCAGCCCGGACAACCACATGTGGATCTGGGGGGAGGGCAGTCCCGCCGAAATCCCCCGCTTCGAAGGTCTTCCCGTGGTATTGCTCGAGCCGCCCACCTACCAGCGCGCCTGGAACGCGGAACGCAAGTTCGCCAGTATGCCGGCCGAGCTGCGCCTGCTGGTTGTCCTGAGCGCAGAGGAAGTCCAATACTGGCTGGAGCGCATCGCCAGCGCCAACGCTGGCGCCCCGGTGCGCTTGCCGCCCCAACCCGCCCGGATTGCCCTGCGCCTGGGCGAAGCCCGCCTGGAAAGCGACGATCCCGAAGGGGCCATCATCGAATTCACTCAGGCGCTTCGGCTCGACCCCGATCTCTACGAAGCCTACGTCCGGCGCGGCTCGGCCTACAGCCAGCAGGGTGATTATCCCGCCGCCGTTGCCGATCTCACTCGCGCCATCCAGCTTGGCCCCTTAGAAAAAGCCCACATCCTCCACGTGGAACGCGGCTTGGCTCGCAGCCATCAAGGTGACATCGAAGGCGCCCTGCAAGATTACAACGAGGCCATCCGCCTCAAGCCCGATTACGCCCTGGCCTACAACAACTGGGGACACTTGCTTTACCAACAAGGCAACTTGCCGGCTGCCATCCAATGCTACGATACCGCCATCCAGCTCAGCCCGCGCTTCGCCCTGGCCTACACCAACCGGGGCGTGTCGCGCGGCCAGCAAGGCGACCCGGAAAACGCCCTGGCCGACCACAACGCCGCCCTCGAGATCGACCCCGGGTTCGTCATGGCCTATATCAACCGCGGGCTGGCGCGCCAGGAGCTTGGCGACCTGCCAGGCGCTGTTGACGATTATTCCCAGGCTATCCAGCGCGATCCGCACAGCCTGACCGCTTTCTTCAATCGTGCGATCGCCCGCAGCAAACAGGGTAACCTGGATGGCGCCATCGCCGATAATGACCAGGCCATCCGCCTGAAGCCGACCTATGCGGATGCCTACCTCAACCGCGGACGAGCCTACTACCTGCGCGGCGAACGCCTCCAGGCCATCGCCGATTGGAGCGAGGCCATCCACCTCGACCCTGGCAGCGCCCGGGCCTATTACAGCCGCGCCAACGCCCGCAGCGACCTCGGCGAACACGCCCGCGCCATTGCCGATTACGATCAGGCCATCCGCCTGGACCCGCAATATACCGCCGCCTACATCAACCGCGGCAATGCCTACAGCAAGATCGGTGAAGCGCAGCGGGCGGTCGACGATTACTCCCAGGCCATTCAACTTCGCCCGGATGCTCCCGCCTACGAGAACCGGGGTATCCTGCGCGGCAAGCAGGGCGATACAGCCGGCGCCATCGATGATTTCACCGCGGCGATCGAGTTAGATCCGGATCGGGCGACGCTGTACATCAACCGCGGTGTAGAATGGCAGAACCGCTACGACTACGCCCGCGCCATCCAGGATTGGGACCAGGCGATTCGCCTGCTGCCCCAATCAGCCCAGGCATATAGCAACCGCGCCGCGGCGCGCTGCGAGCTGGGCGATTATGAAGGCGCTGTCGCTGATTGCGACCAGGCCCTGCGCCTCGATCCCGAATACGCCACAGCTTACAACAACCGCGGCTACGCCCGCTACAAGCGAGGTGAACTGGAGGCGGCCCTGGCCGATTGCAACCAGGCCATCCGCCTGCGCCCGCACGCCTATTACTATAACTCTCGCGGCCGGACGCGCGCCGCCCTGGGTGATCTCGCCGGGGCCATCGAAGATTTCAAGCAGTCTCTGGCGCTAATGCCCGGTCACCCGGAAGCCCGGGACATGCAGATCAAAATCGCCGAATGGAGCCAGTTGCTTACTCGTCCTCGCTGACGCGCTGCACGTACTGGTTGTGTACCCAGCCCATCAGGTCCATTGCGCCGTTGATTTCATCGAGCACGTAAACGAAGCACCACATACCCTCATCGGCCAGCTTGTCGAGGCGCGTGCCCTTCGGCAGCGGGCTGCCAGGTAATTCGGCGAATTCGCTGCCCGCTCCTGCGCGGATAGGCAGGGTGATCGTGTTCTCGTAGACGGGCGGCTCATCTTCCTTGCGCCCCAGCAGTTTAGCGCGAAAGCTTTCCATTGGAAAGGCCGGCCCCGGGTCGGTCTTGCGGTTCGGGGCGATGTCATCGTGCCCCACCACGTCCAGCAGCCCGTACTCGTTGAACAGCGCAATGCCGACCTCCAGGGCAACTTCGAGTTGTTTTTCGCTGTAGATGTGCCAGCCGTAAGGCCCGCGCCCGTTCTTGTGCTTGGCCTCGATGACTTCATCGTCCGGGTAGATTTTACCGAAATACGCCCGCCACTGGTTGCCCTGGCGCGCCAGGCGCCCGGCGTTGTCCAGCTCGATGCCGATGGAATACAGGTTCAGCCCCACGCGGCCCTCCCAGGAGCTGGCCCCCGCGTGCCAGGCGACCGTATCGAAACGCACTAACTGGGTGATGGAGCCATCGCGCCCGATGACCAGATGGGCCGAGGCCTTGGCGTTGGGGTTGGTCAGCCAGGTGACCGCCCCGTGAGCCGTGCTGCCAGCCGTGTAATGGATCACCAGGTATTCGGGTTTGAGCTTCCCGCCAATGTTGGGGCTCTGCACGAAGCGCACCGGCTGGTCACTGTCATCATGCAACAAATGATCAATTATTTTCATAGGTTTCCTCCAGGCGACTACAAACAAAACTTGCTGTTGACCAAAGTTTACGGTTATTTGGCAGTTACGCTCAACTTGCCAACTTGTATGTATGGGAAAAGGCCGGCGTAATAGGCATAGGGTCCGCTGACCCATTCGCGCTCCTGGCTGATCGCCGCGATGTCCTTCAGGGCCGCGTAAGCGTTGCCGGCCAGCATCACGTCTTTGACGCGCCCCACGATCTCGCCGTTTTCGATCTTGTAGCCCAGGAAAACGTTAGCCGAGAACTCGCCGTTGATCGGGTTGCCCTGCCCCAGGCCCAGGTAATCGTGTACCAACAGCCCCTGCCGGATGCCGCTCAGCATCTCGGCGTAAGGCGTCTCGCCGGGGCTGACGATCAGGTTGGAGGGCCGGCGGTTGGCCCCGTGGCCCGTAGGCTGCACCCCGGCCCGGCCGGCGGTATCCAGGTCGTAGATGAAATTGCGCAGCACCCCGCCTTCGACCAGCGGCAGCCTCTGGCGCGGCAGGCCTTCATCGTCGAAAGCGCTCGTGTTCGGCCCGAAATCGACGAAGGGATCATCCACCAGGGTGAAGCGCGGGTCGGCGATCTGTTTGCCGAGCTTGTCGCCCAGCGGCGAGGACCCCAGGAAAACGTTCTTGCCATCCAATCCTAACCCCAGGGAGAGCAGCAGGGCGATCAACCCGCTGGGCGTGAAGATCACCGGTATTTCGCCGCTTTGAATCGGCGCGGTGCGTTCTGCCATGCGGAAATATTCGATGGCGCGTTCGGCGATGTCCTCGGTGTCCAACTGGCGCATCTTCTGGCCCAGGCTATGCCCGGCGAACAGGATATCCGTGCCGCGCACCAGTTGCCCGCCAGCGGCAACGTCGTAGTTGGTGTGCTCGCCGGCGTGCCTGGCCCCTGCTGAATTGGCAAACTCGATTTTCTGGATGGTTTTGCTGACCACCGCCCCGACCAGGATTTCGGGGTTGTAGGCCTTGATCATATCCATCATGCGCCGGCCAATCTGGATCATCTCGGGCTTGGCCAACGGAAGTAGCTCAGGATCGTAAACCTTCACCGGCTGGGTGGCCTGCGCCGCCGGCATATCGTAATGCGCCGGGCCGCCGAATTCGGCCGCCTCCAGCGCCCGCTGTACCACGCCGTCCACGTCCCGCGGGTCGGTGGTGGTAGAAGTACCCACCCTGCCGTCTTTGATCACCTTCACCTGGATGTTAGTGCGCTGGGACGACTCCGCCGATTTCAGGCGGTCGTTGTCGAAGTTGATCTCGCTGGTCTCCTGGGTCTGCAGCGTCGCCTGCACGGATTGCGCCTTCTGCATGGCCTTATCGACAATTTGTTCGGCGATCATTGCTGCCCTCCTACCACACAGTTCTGGATGCGCACGTACGGCCCACCGACTCCCACCCGCAGCGGGTATTGGCCGCCCTTGCCACAGCCGCCCGGCCCGGCAGTGTCCCACTGCACCTCGTCGCTGATCGCGTCGATGTTCATCAACGTTTCGAACACGTTGCCGGTCAGGACCACATCCCGCACCAATTCGGCGATCACCCCATCCCGGATCATGTAGCCATAGGCCGCGCTGAAGGTGAACATCTCCATGGCCGTCTGCCCGCCGTACGCTTGAACAGCGAAGACGCCCAGCGGGATGTCTTGGATCATCTCTTCCAGCTTAGCCTGCCCCTTATCAATGTAAGTATTGGTCATGCGCACGATCGGCGGGTGTTGGAAAGCCACCGCCCGGGCATTGCCAGTGGGCTGCTCGCCCATCTTGGCCGCCGTCTCGCGCGAGTGCAGCCGCCCCACCAGGAACCCATCCCGGATCAAGTAGTTTTTGCGCGTCGGCGTGCCTTCGAAATCGTAGCGATGGGTACCCAGCCCGCCTGGCAGCGCCCCGTCATCGATGATGTTCAGCGCATCCACGCCGAAGCGCTTGCCAAGCTGCATCAAGGCCTTCATGCTCTCGTTCTCATACACGAAATCCGCCTCGCTCAGGTGCCCGAAGGCTTCGTGTGCAAACACGCCCGTCAGGATCGGGTCGGTGATCACCGTGTATTTGCCCCCCACCACGGGCGCGGCAGAGAGCAGTTCCACCGCCTTGCTGGCAGTCCGGGTCGCCTTGTCGTGGAAATTTTCCACCGTTTGGTAGCCTTGCGGCCCGCCCGCCTTTTCGTACACCTGCTGGACGATATCGCCGTCACGCGCCGTAGTGACCAAAGAGACGTGGATATCCGGCGTCTCTTCCTCGATGTAGCTGCCCTCGCTGGAAGCGAACCAGATCTTTTTGAAGCTGTCTGCGTAACGCGCATGCGTTGTCTGGATCTTAGGGTGGTACCCCAGCGCGATCTGGTTGTATTCCTCGATCAGGGCCTTCTTGTCCGCCAGCGGCACTTGCCGAAAATCTTTGTCCATCTCCACCTGGATCACATCCACCACCGGCTCGACCGGAGCGAAGCTGGTCTCCTCGGTCCCGACCAGCCGGGCAGTTTCACTGGCCTCGCCCACGCGCTTCTCCAGTTCGTCCAGGTCGTTGAAAGTGGCGTACCCCCAGCCGCCCTTGTACAGCGCCCGCACGATCCCGCCCACCGTCCTGGATGAGCCAATCGTGTCCAGGTCGTGGCCGCGGAAATTGACCCAGGAGTTGGTCAGGTCCTCGATGCGGATATCGGCGTATTCCACATCGTGAGCCTTCAAGGCCTGTTCTAATCGATCTCGCATAAGTTGCTCCTTGAGGTGAAAACGGGTGAAACGAAGGATTTAGATTGATTAGGCATGTTGTCGTTGAAAATGGTATTCACATTGTAACGCCAAAGTGTCCTTGAGTCCACTTTCCTGAGGCACAATTTTCCCATCCCCGGGGGTTGTTCCAGGATGATAAAATGGGATAACTCGCCGAAGTAAATCCATAACCGGAGGTACCTGTCTATGTTGGGAGCCATCCCCCTTGCCGATTGGCTGCTGATCCTGGCGCTGGTGGCCATTGCCCTGCTGATCCTGCGCCTGTTGCACAAACGCGGCGAGCAGGCCCGCCTCCAGGCAGATTCGCGCAAGCCGGCCAGCCCTCGGGCCATCCTGCAATACGTTCTCGAGTTAGCCGGCTTTGCGCTGTTATCCCTCTTACTCATCGGTGGCGGGGTGCTGATCCTCGAAGACTACCAGACCATGCAAGAGGAGATCGCCCCGGCCCCCAGCATTGTGGATATCCCTCCGGATCTGGCTTTCCAGGTCGAGGAAGTCACCTTCACCACCCAGGATGGCCTGAAGCTGGCCGGTTGGTATGTACCTGCCCAAAACGGCGCCACCGTCATCTTACTGCACGGCTACGGTGGCAACCGCACGGGCATGCTCTGGCATGCCGGGGTGCTGGTGCAGGCCGGCTATGGCGTCTTGCTCTATGATGAGCGCGCCTCCGGCGAGAGCCAGGGCGACTATCGCACGCATGGTTGGCAAGATGCACCCGATGTCGGCAGCGCCCTGGCCTACCTCTCAGCCCGCCCTAACATAGATCCCCAGCGCATCGGCATCGCCGGTTGCTCGATTGGCGGGCAGATTGCCTTGCAGGGGGCTGTGCACTACTCCCAGTTGCGCGCCGTATGGGCCGATGGGCCTGCCATGCTGCGAGCGGTGGACCTGCCTCCGCCCAATAACTGGGCCACTGCCATCACCTTTCTATCCAACCACGTACTGGATGGCATGTACGTCTGGCGGCTGGGGATCGAGGCGCCAGAGCCGATGATTACCATCATCGCCCAAATCGCGCCGCGCCCCATCCTGCTGGTGGGCGGCGGCGCCCCGCGCTCCTTCTTTGGCAGCGAAGCCCCCCGGGTTGAGCGCTATGCCGCTTACGCCGGAGACAACGCCCAGGTGTGGGTCATCCCGGAGGCGCGTCACTGCGACGGACCCTACTATCAGCCCGAGGAATACACCAGTCGCCTGCTGGCTTTCTTCGCAGCAGCGTTGAGCGCGCAACCCTGATCTCGTTAGAATATCGACTCGGAAGAAATGAGAACTTGTAGAAATAGGAGATTCGCATGTACCGCTGCAAGATCACCGTTCTGAAGCGCCTGGCCAACCAGGATGTGATTGCCGCCCACATGGGCGAAGAATACAGTTCCAGGGATCTGGCCCCCTGCCCCAATTTCACCGACGGTCAGGAGTTCATCGCCGAAAGCCCTGGTGTCGTCCCGGATGAATTTTGCGCCTGGGCCTGGGCCGGCATCCACAAAGAGATCGTTGCCATCATGAACGGGGGCGACTTCCGCCCCTGGGTGAAACAGCCCGGCACAGCCATCGCCTGCTGCACGGACGGCTTCCGCCCGGTTGTCTTCAGAATCGAGCGCATCGATGACGAAATAAACTGATGAGCGAGCCAAAACAGTTTCTTTACAAAATCAAACTGGTAGCCAGATCACAAACCGCGTCCCTTCCCCCACCTTGCTCTCTACCTCGATTCGTCCACCGTGCGCTTCGACGATCGATCGGGCGATAGCCAATCCCAATCCAGATTCGCCGCTTCCCCGCTGGCGCGACGCGTCGCCGCGGTAGAACCGTTCAAAGACGCGCTCCAGGGCTTCGGGCGGGATGCCCTGGCCCGTATCCTGCACGCCGAGCTGCGCAAAATTGCCCTGCGCTGCGGCAGACAGGGTGACGCGCCCCCCGGCAGACGTGTAACGCAGGGCGTTGCTGACCAGGTTGCCCAGCACCTGCACCATGCGCTCCTCGTCCACGTTGATCTCGGGTAGCTGGGCGCTGGCCTGCACCTGTAATTGAACGCCTTGGGCCCGCGCCTGGTGTGTATAAGCGCTGACAATGCGCCCCAGTAAGCCAGCCGGGTCGAGCGGCTGGCGGTTGAGCGGCAGCTCGCCCGCATCCGCCAGGGAAAGCGTGCGCAGGTCGTCTACCAGGCGCAGCAGGTGTTGCACTTCGGTGTAAATCGTCTCGAAACGCTCAGCGCTGGGCGCCAGCACCTGGTCGCGCAGCGCTTCGACGTACCCGGAGATCACCGTCAGCGGTGTGCGCAGGTCGTGGGCGATGTCCGCCGTCATCTGGCGGCGTAGTTGGTTGGCCCGCGCCAGGTTGGCGCTCATCTGGTTGAAAGCCTCGGCCAGCTCGCCGATCTCGTCCGGGGAGTCCACCTCGACACGCTGCTCCAGCTCGCCCTGGGACATGCGCCGGATCGCGCCGGTCAGTTGGCGCAGCGGGCGGGTCAGGCCGCGCGCCAGCAGGACGCCCAGGAGCAGCGCAATCAACATCGCCGCCAGGGACGCGTATAGCAAAGCCTGGTTGGTGCGGGCCAGGTAGCGCTCCTCGCGCGGGTCTAGCTCGGGGATTTCACCCGTCGCCAGCGCATAACCGACCACCTGCCCGTTCACCTCCACCGGCGCCGCCTGGGACAGAGTCGCCGCCGGTAAGATTTCTCCCACGCGGTAGGGCCTGGCCGGGATGATCACCGTGCCATCCCAATCTGCCAGGATGAAGATCAGCGCCGCGCGCCCGTCTGCCTCCGGCAAAGGCAGCTGGAGTGGTAGCGGGCGGACCGGCTGCACCTTGGGCAAACGAATGCCCAGGTACTCGGCAACGCCAATCCAAGAGCCGTTCACCTGATAATACGTAGTTACGTTGGTGATGAAACGCGTCTGGGCCTGCTCGAGCACCAGGCGCTGGAACTCCTGCACAGTAAGCCAGCGGGCGATCCACGCCCCCAACAGCGCTACGATCAGGCTCACCAGCAGGAAGGCCAGGATAAGCCTGGCAGCCAGGCTGCGCGGCATTCCTCAATCTCGCTCCGCAGGCATTTCGTCTGTAAAACGATAGCCTACCCCAAAGACCGTTTCGATGTAGCGCGGCTGGCCCGGGTCAGGCTCGATTTTCGTGCGCAGGTTGCGCACGTGCACATCGATCGTCCGCTCCACGCCCTCGAAAGTGTTGCCCTGCAAGGCGATGAGCAGATCAGAGCGGGAGAAGACTCGCCCGGGCGCGGCCATCAGCACCGCCAAGAGATCGAACTCAGAAGGCGTCAGTTCCACCGGGCGCTCGCCAGCCACCACCGTATGTGCGCCGCGGTCCAGGATGATGTCTGCCGCCCGCAGCACCTCCGCTGGTGGGGCCATTTTCTCAGTCCGGCGCAAGACCGCACGCACGCGCGCCACCAGTTCGCGCATGCCAAAAGGCTTGGTGATGTAATCATCCGCACCCAGTTCTAATCCCAGCACCTTGTCCGGCTCTTCCATCCGGGCCGTGAGCAGGATGATCGGCGTCTCGCGTTCCTTGCGATAGACCTGGATGAATTCGTAGCCGCTCATCTCGGGCATCATGATATCCAACAGGATCAGGTCGGGCTTTTCGCGCCGGGCCGCGTATAGCGCCTGGCGGCCATCTTCGGCGAGCACCACGCGGAAGCCCTCTGCCGTCAGGTATTCGCGCAGCAAAGTGCGTACATTGGATTGATCATCGACAACCAGGATGGTCTTGGCCATATCGAGGAATTATACTGGACTTTGCCGCCAAATCGCGTTACTCACCCGGCAGGGGTACGCCGCCCGGGGCAGCGCCCGGCCCCTGCATTCCGCCGGGGCGCGGCCCGTTCGTGATCATCACCAGGTGGGCAATCAGCACACCATCCTCCCGCAAGTCGCCGTAGACGACCAGCGGCTTTCCCAGGGTGATGTCGGCCAGCGAAGCCGTGTTTTTTGCGCCCGGCCCGTTGCGGAAGCGCGTCTCCTCGTTCACCAGGATCGTCACCTCGCCACGCAGGTTTTTCAGCGTGATGCTGTTGCCATCCACCGCGACCACCTCGCCGCCCACCTCCTCGCCTTGCGGCAGGATCAACACCAGTTGGGCTTCCAGGGTATCGCCCTGGTCCGGGCGGAGCTGCACCCTCAGGCGCTCGCCAACCTGGATGTCGTCCAGGCTGCCCGGTTCGCCGCTTTCTACCACCTCAACCCGGGTAGTGTCGCTCACGCCCACCCGAAGTTCTTTGCCGTTTTGGATCTGCAAAGTCACGCTATTATCTGTCAGCGCGCTGACCTCACCCGTCAGCGCCGCCGGGCCGTTTTGCTTGCCAGGACCGGTTTGTACGCCGGGGCCAAGTTGGCCGGGCTGGCCTCCCAGGCCTCCTGGCCCACCCGGTTGCGCGCCTGGCTGTAAAACGCCTTCAGGCAGTACCACAATCACTTCAGCCTGGATGGCGCCAGCCTGGTCGGGGCGCCCTTTGACCCGCACCCGGCTGCCCACCTGGATGTCGCTCAAAGCGCCCGGCTGGTTGCTTTCTGCCAGGCGGATGCTGGTTCCGGCAGAAATCCGGATCACCAGTGTCTCGCCGTTGAGCGCCCGGATCGTCAGGCTGTCCGCACCCACCGCGATCACCTCGCCGCCTGGGCCAGGGTTCTGCCCTGGCGCCTGCAAGCCCTGGCCTCCCGGGGGCATGCCCTGTGATCCCTGTGCCTGCGCCGTGCTGCTCTTGGCATAAGCCGTGAAAGCCACAGCCGCCATAGCCGCCATCACCACCAACACCGTCACAACCAGAATTGAGATCGTCAGGATACGTTTCATCATTAACCTCCGTAATTCAGTTCAGTCGGATTCTTGAAAACAATAAACTTGCTGGCAGTGAAGTTCCACGCCAGCGTGGCGCCGCTGGCCAGCCCGAAAGAGAGCCCCTCGGGCAGCCCCATCAGGGTCAGGCTCAGGTACATGGCGACTGCGTTCAGCAGCACGCCCAGAAGGTTAACCATCACGAAAGTTAGGAAAGTACGCTGGGCCTTGGCCCGAGAGCGGAAAGTCCAGGTTTTGTTCCAGTAAAAGCTGTTGAGAACCCCGGCCGTGTAGGAGATCGCCTTGGCCGGCGCCGGGGTCGCCGCGAAGAAGGGAAGACCGCGTGTCAGGGCCAGGTACACCCCCGCATCCACCAGGGTGTTGAGCATGCCCACTGCCAGGAATTTGCACGCCTGGGACAGCCAGGTTGGCAGGTATACCAAATGATGCTTTTGGCGTAGGGTGCTCACCGGTCGCCTCCAATCTAAACGCCGCAATCATACAGGCTGCTTGGGTCGCCATCCGGGCCAGGCTGCATGCCCATCGTCGTGTTCAGGCCGGGTACGCTCACCGGTTGGCAGTTGTGCTGCACCCATGTGCTGATTTCAGGCTTGCTCTTGGCCAGGTTGGGCTCTGCCAGCACGTAGCGCAGTTCGCCATCCGCCACCATCTGCGAGAGTGTCTCCACATCCACCACGTTGTCGCTGCCCATGAAGCCGCCAAAGGTCAGCACCGGTCGCGAGGTCGCCAGGATGTAAGGTGCAGCCTGTCGAGCGTTGAGCGTCGCCACCAGGTAGCTGTCGGGGTTGGTGTTCTCCAGTAAATAAGCCAGGATCATCTGCTGGCTGGCGTTGAGCGTAATGCTGTTTGCACCTGCCTGCATGCGCACCGCATCGCTCGGGCCGGAACTGGGCAGGTTGACGTTGGGGTTGGCATTCAGGGTCGTCAGGCCCGACCAGGCCAGGGGCGCCACCACCAGACTCAGGCAGACCAGCGCCAGGGCAGCTTTGCCCAGCCACGGCCTTCCCTTCCAGGCGAGCAGCCCCAGGCCAGCCAGCCACAGCGGCAGCGCCAGCCAGGCGGCCCACGCATACTTCAGGTAGTTCGTCAGGGTCAACCATTGCAGCGCCAGGGTAAAACCGCTCAACAGCAGCGCCAGGGCCCAGGCCAGCCAGCGCCAGCGCTCGGCCAGGCGCCACAGCGCCCAGGCCACAACCGCCACCAGCGCAGCAATCGGCGGGCCCAGCATGATCAGGTAATAGGAATGGAATAGTCCCGTTGTGAAAGTGAAATACAGCATCTCCGGCAATAGCCAGCCAGCCCACAGCGCCAGGCCCAGTTGCTGGTTGCTCAACGGCCAGCGCAGGCCGGTCACTACCAGGGCCAGCGGGATTCCCAGTACAGCCAGCGGCAGCAGCCAGCCGGCTTCGGTCACCAGCGGCTCGCTCAGCAGCCGTAGCCAGCCCGCCTCGCCCACCTCTTGATTCCGTCCACCGCCGTCCCCAGCCGGTTGCCCCCCGGGAGCGAGTTGGCCTGCCCCAGAAGGCCGCTGCCCGCTGGCGGCGTCCCCAGGCGGCAGGAGCGGGGCGTTGCGCAGTTGCCCGCCGTCGCTTCCACCCTGGCGCGCTGGGCCGTCATTCCTCACCGCCAGCCTGGCCCCCCCAACCAAACGGCTCAGGCCGTTGTGCCCTGTGATCAGTTCGATCACTGAATTATCCGTGCTGCTGCCGATGAAGGGGCGCTGGTCAGCAGGAGTCAGGTCGACGATCACCGCCCAGGAGAACGAGACCACCAAGAGCACCACCGTTGCCAGCGCCAAGTGCCAAAGGCGCTTCCACCAATTGTGCCGCGCCCCCAGGAAATACACCGCGTACAGCGCCGGCAACGGCAGATAAGCTTGCAGCATCTTGATGTTGAAGCCCAACCCGACCAGAAAGACGCCCAGCAGCAGGTAGCGCAGCCGCCCATCGTGCACGGCCTTCAAGAAAGCCCAGGTTGCCAGCAGGAGCACGAAGACCAGCAGGCCATCGATGGTGTTGTTTCGCTCGGTGGAGACCGTCACCGGGGTGATCGCCAGCACCAGGGCCGCCAGCAGGCCCGCTTTGGCGCCGAAATGGCGCTTGACCAGCGCATACAACAGCGGGATGGAGCACACCCCCGCCAGCGCCTGGGGCAGCGCCAGGGCGAAGCCGTTCACGCCCAGCAAATAAGCCGAGCCTGCCTGGATCCAGAATCCTAGCGGTGGCTTATCCACGGTAACAGAGCCGCCCGGCTCGAAGGCCGCGAAGAAGAAATTGTGCCAGGAAGCCAGCATGCTCTGCACCGTCGCGGCATAGTAAGTGTTCCCGATGCTGGCGACGCCCAGCTCGTAAAAACGCAGAAAAGCGCCTATCAGCAAGATCAACGCCAGGCTGGCGCCGATCAGTAACTTCTGGACATCCAGGCTGTCCGGGCGCACCTTAGACTGCGCCCGGGCGCTGCTTTCGAGTGTTTGGCTGTGTATCGACATGGCTACCTCCGCATTGCTGGCTTTGCTCAGGATTCGATCAGTTCCCTGCACTTACTGGAAGCATAGCAAAAAGATGTTCAGAAGTTGTTCAGAAGGTTTTACGATTCGATAAACATTCACCTCGGTGTAAGAGATGTATCACGTCACGGTATTCACAAAGTCCCCTGCAAAAGTTGACCACTTGCTCCGCGTTTACTATCGTCCACTCATTCAGCCTGCGCAGGCAGGCTTCGTGCCCCCAGTTGCGGTGATTTCAATCGCCAGGCGATCTGGTGAACGCCCTGGGAGGCGTATCGTCAATGATCTTTTGAGTTCCTCACTATGGTAGAATGGTTGCAGGAAACGCTCCCAGACAGTTGGTTTTAAGTCGGGTATAAGTCATGCGCAACCGTTCATCCTCCCTGAATCTGGTGTTAGTACTGGTTGGTCTGGCCGTGTTGCTGGTCTTCTTCCTGGCATTGGCCTTGCAGTTCCGCCCCGGCAGCCGGCCTCCGTGGATCAGCGCCGGGCGCGAGCTGCCCACGTCCGCGGTCGTGATCGTGCCCACCCCCACGCTGGGCTGGGGGCTGCCCACTCGCCGCCCGCCCGGCGCGCCCATCCTCACCCCTACCCCGGACGCGCCGCATGCCCTGCCGGCCCTGCGCAAAGACCCGGAAATGTACCAGGTGCAGCCTGGTGACACCCTGGGCAAGATCGCCGATCACTATGGTGTCAGCCTGGAACTCCTCGCCCAGGCGAACGAATTGGCTAACCCCAACCTCCTCTCCGTTGGCCAGGCCCTGGTCATTCCGGCGCCTACCCCGGGCGCCAGCGGGCCGGGCTTCAAGATCATTCCCGACTCAGAGCTGGTCTACGGCCCTGCCAGTATCGACTTCAGCGTTGAAGCCTTCGCCCAGCAGCAAGGCGGTTATCTGGCGAATTACCGCGAAACGGTGAACGATAAATCGCTCAGTGGAGCCCAGATCGTCCAGAACATCGCCCAGGATTACTCGGTCAACCCGCGCCTGCTCCTGGCAGCCTTGCAGTACCAGGGCGAATGGCTGACCAACGATACGCCCAAACCGGCCCAGCGCGACTACCCCCTGGGATTCCCCGACCCGGCGCGCAAGGGTCTCTATCGCCAGTTGGCCTGGGCAGCCAACAACCTGAACCGCGGCTTTTACCTCTGGCGGGTGGATGGCGCCGCCACCTGGACGCTGGGCGATGGCAGCATCGTGCCCATCTCGCCCGTCATCAACGCCGGCACCGCCGGTGTGCAGCACCTGTTTGCCCTGTTGTACGGGCGGGCCGGCTGGGAAGCAGCCGTCTCTCAGGCCGGCTTGTTCGCCGTCTACAACCAGTTCTTCGGCTACCCGTTCGATTATGCCATCGAGCCCTCGCTGCCCCCCGGCCTGGCCCAACCGGCCATGCAGTTGCCCTTCGAGCTCAACGTGCAGTGGGCTTACACCAGCGGGCCGCACGGCGGTTGGGGGGACGGCTCGGCCTGGGCTGCGCTGGACTTCGCCCCTGCCATCCAGGCCATCGGCTGTGTGCAAAGCGACGACTGGGTCGTCGCCGTGGCGGATGGCCTGATCCTGCGCGCCGGGGATGGCGCCGTGCTGCAAGACCTGGATGGAGACGGCCTGGAACAGACCGGCTGGGTTGTGCTCTACATGCACATCGAGACCCGCCACAGGGTGCAGACAGGCGCCTACCTCAAAGCCGGCGAGCGTATCGGCCACCCTTCCTGCGAAGGCGGCATCACCACTGGTACACACGTACACCTGGCAAGGCGTTATAATGGAGAGTGGATCCCCGCAGACCAGAACCTGCCCTTCATCTTGGATGGCTGGGTTTCGAGCGGCGCGGGGGCCGAATACGATGGTTATTTGCAGCGCGGCGGGCAGCGCATCGAGGCTTTTGGCGGCCTGTCGCCGGAGAATGTGATACAGCGATAAAGCTTATCGTTACGAAAAATTCAATGAAACGAAAGATGAAAGCTTCCTACCGGTTTTTGTTTGTTCTCGTGTTCCTCAGCAGCCTGCTTAACGGCTGCGGCGCCAGCGGCAGCAGCTACTGGGTGCCGCCCAAGTCACCGCCCACCCAACCGGCGGCCCTGGCGCTCCTGGCTCCCACCGATGTGGCCGTCTCCAGCGTTATGCTCGAAGCCACCAGCACGCCCATCCCAACCCTCAGCCCGCCGGACCCAACTGACAATCCAATCCTGCCGGGTGAAACCCCGCAGGCCACGCAGGAAGGCCCCCTGGTCATCCCAACCCTGCCCCCGCCCACGCCTACTCCCCCCATCGCCGTGGTCAACACCGCCCCGATCCTGTACTATTCCCAGGCCGCCGACACCCTGCGCGTGGTAGCTATCCGCTTTGGCGTGCTGGCATCGGAGATCAGTTCCGCCGAACCCATCCCCGAAACCGGCTTCATCAACCCCGGGCAACTGCTCATCATCCCGCGGCGTTTGAGCAATGCCACCTCGTCGCAGCACCTGATACCAGATAGCGAAGTCGTTTACTCCCCCTCCGCTGTCGATTTCGACCCGAGCGCTTTCGCCATCCAATCCGGCGGTTACCTGAGCGACTTCACCGAGTGGCACAAAAGCACTGGTCTGAAATCTGGTGCGGAGGTGCTGTTGCGCGTCGCCACCGAGAACTCGATCAACCCACGCCTGTTGATGGCCCTCCTGGAATGGCACAGCGCCTGGGTCAATGGCCGGCCGGAAGACAGCAATAAGATTACCTACCCGATGGGGGTGATCGACCCATCTGAACGCGGCCTGTACAACCAGTTGGTCTGGACCGTCAACCAGCTTTCCATCGGTTACTACGCCTATCGCGAGGGCCGCCTGACCGAGATCCGCTTCCCGGACGGCGTTCGCGTCCGCCTGGCGCCGGACCTGAATGCCGGTACTGCCGCCCTGCAGTACTATTTCGCCCAGCTTTACCAGGGCCAGCGCTGGCTGGACGCCCTGGACCCCGAGAAAGGCTTCCCCGCCCTGTACTCCCGCATGTTTGGCAACCCCTGGGAACGGGCGCAGACCGTAGAGCCGCTCTTCCCACCTGGAACCACTCAGCCGCCGCTGACCCTGCCTTTCGGGCGCAACTGGGTCTGGAGCTACACCGGCGGGCCGCACGGGGCCTGGGAGCATGACGGCGCCTATGCCGCCCTGGACTTTGCCCCTGGCTCCACCCAGCCCGGCTGCGTCGAAACCTCCGCCTGGGCCGTGGCCGCCGCGGCCGGCCTGGTCGTGCGCATCGGTCCCGGGCTGGTCGTTCTCGACCTGGACGGCGACGGGCACGAACAAACCGGCTGGGTGCTGATCTACCTGCACGTCGCCACTAAAGACCGCATCCCCCTGGGCGCCTGGGTGGCGGCTGGCGAGCCGCTCGGCCACCCCTCCTGCGAGGGTGGGTTTGCCACTGGCACCCACCTGCACATCGCTCGCAAATTCAACGGCGAGTGGGTGCCCGCCGACGGCCCGTTGGCTTTCAACCTGGGCGGTTGGATCGCTCACGCTGGCGAGGATGCTTACAAAGGCACACTGACCCGCGACGGCCAGACAATCACCGCCTGCACCTGCAGCAACTTCGCCACGTTCATCACCCGTACCGATGATGACCCCTGAAATGCGCCCTCATCGCCAACGACACACGCCGCTTTGGTCGCGTTGGCTGGCAGCCGGGTTGCTGCTCGCCTTCTGGTTGAGCGCCTGCCAGCCCGCTGCGCCTGCCAGCAGCCCGCCCGAGCATCTCCTCCAGGTCCCTGACTCCGGCCCCCCGGCCCAGGCAGACCTCCCCGACCAGCTCGCCACGCCTACCTCACCCTTCCCGCGCCGGCCGCGCTACGCTCCTGGCGAACTGGTGGATTACGTTGCTCAGGATGGCGACACGCTGCCCATGCTGGCACAGCGCTTCAACACCCAGGTCTCCGAAATCCTGGAAGCCAACGCCTTCATTCCCCGTGACGCCACCACCATGCCGCCCGGCATGCCCATGCGCATCCCGATCTATTACCTGCCGCTGTGGGGCTCCCCTTATCGCATCCTCCCGGACAGCCTGTTCGTCAACGGCCCGGCCCAGGTTGGCTTCGATACCAGCCAGTTCGTCGCCGCGCACCCCGGCTGGCTGAGGGATTATTCTGACTACGTGGCCGATGCCAACCGCACCGGCGCCGAGATTATCGACTACGTCGCCCACTATTGGAGCGTCAGCCCGCGCCTGCTGTTGGCGCTGCTCGAATACCAGGCCGGGGCGCTCAGCAACCCGGTCCTTTCCCCGGAACTCAAAGATTACCCCCTGGGCCAGAAGAACTGGCGGCACCGGGGCATGTACCTGCAGTTGATCTGGGCCGCCAATACTCTCAACAACGGCTATTTCCGCTATAAGAACATGCAGTTGACCCAGCTCGAATTCCGGGACGGGCGCATCGAGCGCTTCGATCCCTGGCAGAACGCCGCCACGGCCGCGCTGCAAGCCTATTTCAACGAACTTTACGATTACGATCAGTTCGTGCAGGCTGTCTCCCCGCAAGGCTTCGCGGCTACCTACCAGGCCTTGTTGGGCGATCCCTGGGAGAACGAACAGCCCCACTTCCCGGGCAGCCTGCAGCAGCCGGATTTCATCCTGCCCTTCGAACCCGGGGATGTCTGGGCGCTGACCGGCGGCCCGCACACCGGTTGGGGCAGCGGGGAGCCCCTGGCGGCCCTGGATTTCGCCCCGCCCTCCAAGACCTCCGGCTGCGTGCCCAGCGGCGTATGGGCCACCGCCGTCGCCGACGGCCTGGTGATCCGCTCGATCACCGGCGAAGTCTGGCTCGACCTGGATGGCGACGGCGACGAGCGCACCGGCTGGGTCGTGTTTTACATGCACATCGGCACCGAAGGGCGCGCCCCCCTGGGCGCAGCCCTCAAGCAAGGCGACCCGATCGGGCACCCCTCCTGCGAAGGCGGATCCAGCACCGGCACCCACATCCACATCGCCCGCAAGTACAACGGCGAGTGGCTTCCCGCCGGCGGCCTGGGCGGCGCCCTGGCCTTCAACCTGGAAGGTTGGACCGCCCACAATGGCAGCCAGATCTACCTGGGTACCCTCACGCGCCTTTCTCGTGTCGTCACCGCCTGCGTCTGCTCGAACGCCGCCAGTTTCATCCAAAGCGACCGGCCCGAGAAGTAAGTTTTTGCATCAAAACATAAAGATATTTAATATCAATATTGATATTTCTCAAGTTTATCTTGACAATTTTGAATTTCCTTCGTATAATAAGTTCTGGAGACTTAGAAGAAGGAAGGTCCGTATGAACACCATCCCCACCCGTTGCCCACTCTGCGGCGGCGAAATCGCCGTGACACGCATTTATTGTCGCGATTGCGACACGACCATCGAAGGCCGCTTTGTGGGCGGGCCGTTTAGCCAGCTTACCCCGGAACAGCTCAATTTTGTCGAGATCTTTGTGCGCTGCGAAGGCAAGATCACGCGCATGGAAGATGAAATTGGCCTCTCTTACCCCACCATCCGCAACCGTTTGCACGAAGTCATCCGCGCCCTGGGCTACGAGCCAGGCGTCAGCGAAGAACCGGTTGGCCTGAGCGAAGAGGACCGCCAGCGCATCCTGGAGGATCTCGATAAGGGCCTGATCAGCGCAGAAGACGCCATGCGCATGATCCGGGAGTCAGAGGAGAAAGTCAAATGAAATCACAGGTCATTTCAACCGGTGCCGCGCCCCAGGTGATCATCTCAGCCATCATGGGCGATTTGCGCATCAAAGGCTGGGAAGAAGATCAAATCCAGATCGATGCCGATCCCGACGAGATCAACCTGGAAGAAACCGCAGGCGCCTTCCACCTGGAATGCCAGGGCGACTGCACCTTGCGCCTGCCTCAGGACGCCTCCCTGAGCGTAGACAGCGTGCACGGCGATGCGGTTGTCAAATCCGTCCTCGGCTCGATCGTCATCGGCGAAGCGCACGGCTCGCTGACCCTGAAAAACGTCGGCCCAACGCGCCTCACCACCGTTCATGGCGAACTCCTGGCCAAAGATGTCGCCGGCGACCTCTCGGCAGAAGTCGTCCAGGGCAATGCCTCCCTGCGCGATATCCGTGGCGCCTGCCGTACGCCTGAGGTGCACGGCAACCTGGACCTGCGCGATGCGGGTGGGAACCTGCAAGCCAACGCCCACGGCAACGCCCGCGTGCGCCTGAGCAGCCTGGGCGGCGATCAATACGAGATCGAGGCCAGCGGCAACGCCCACTGCAACATCCCCGAAGACGCCGACCTGCAGCTCTCGCTCTCCAGCGGCGCCCAGGTCATCCGGGTGAAACTGCCCGGTCACACCCAGACCCTGCGGCAGGCGCAGTGCGAATTCACCACCGGCGCTGGCGCCGGCGCCATGCGCATCTCCGCCGGAGGCTCGTTATACCTCTTCGGGCAAAGCTCGGATTGGGCCGAACGCGACGCCGAATTCGGCGTGGGCTACAGCGGCCTGCCCGAGGATTTCTCCGAGCAGATCGCCCAGCAGGTGCACGCCCAGATCACCTCGCAAATGGAGATGATGACCGAACAGATCAACCACCAGATGGAACGCCTCTCCGACCAGATCGGCAAGAGCGGCATGTCCGCCGAGGAGATCGAGCGCATCATGGGCAAAGCGCGCCAGACCAGCGAGCGCGAGGCCGAACGCGCCCAGGAGAAGATGCGCCGCGCCCAGGAAAAGCTGGAGCGCAACCTGGAAGCCGCCAGGCGCCGCCAGGAGTTGAAGGCCCAGGCCAGTGTCCGTCGCGAAGGACGCCGGCGCTCGTGGAGCTTCGAATTTCCCACCCCGCCAGCGCCCCCCGCTCCTGCCGCGGAGCCCGTCTCCGAAGAAGAGCGCCTGATGATCCTGCGCATGCTGGAGCAGAAGAAAATCTCCCTGGATGAGGCCAACCAGTTGCTCTCGGCGCTGGAAGGCAAAGAGAATTGAGGTCGTATGGAAGATAACCAGCGCATGCGCATTTTGGAGATGATCGAAAGAGGCGAAGTCACCGCCGAGGAAGGCCTGCGCCTGTTGGAGGCCTTGAACGAAGTCGAGGCATCCGGCGACGAGGCCGCCCCCGCCCTGGCGGACTCCTACCCGCCGGACGAAGAGGCCTTCCAGGCAGAACCCGCGGCGGAACCAGCCGCCGAGATGCCCTTCCAGGAGGAGGGCCCGCAGGTGATCATCAACCAGCCGCCGGGCGCCAGCATACCGCCCGAGGCCGAGAAATGGCGCAGCTACTGGACCATCCCGCTCTGGATCGGCGTGGGCGTTGTCGTCGTGGGCGGCCTGCTCATGTATTGGGCCCAAACCAGCTCCGGCCTGGGCTTCTGGTTCGTCTGCGCCAGCCTGCCCTTCATCCTGGGCGTCCTGCTGCTGGTGCTGGCCTTCCAGTCGCGCACTGCCCCCTGGCTGCACCTGCGCGTCCAGCAAAGGCCCGGCGAAAGCCCACAGCGCATCGCTTTCAGTTTCCCCATCCCGGTGGGCATCACCGCCTGGGGCCTGCGCACCTTCGGGCGCTACATCCCCAAGTTGGAGAATACCTCCCTGGACGAGATCGTCCTGGCGCTGGGCGAGACGCGCAAGAGCGGCACACCCTTGTATATCCAGGTAGATGAGGGCGAAGATGAAGAAAAGGTAGAGATTTTTATTGGCTAAGGAGAGCCGCATGGCAACCAACGAAGAGCGATTGAAGATACTTAAAATGATCGACGATGGCAAGATTACTGCCGAGGAGGGCGCCCGGCTGCTCGCTACCCTGAGCGAGAGCCGCAAGCCAGCCGGGCGCAAAACCGCGCTGCGCGGCGGCGCCCGCTGGCTGCGCGTGCGCGTCACCGACATGGTGACCGGTAAGCCCAAGGCCACCGTCAACCTGCCCATGGGCCTGCTGGATGCCGGTTTGAACATCGCCTCCAAGTACGCCCCCGACATCGCCTTCGATGAGCTCATCGAGGCGATCAACGCCGGCGCCGAAGGTCGCATTATTGACGTTTACGATGAGGAAGACGACGAACACGTCGAAATCTTTATCGAATGAGCGCCGAGGCTGGCGCACCGGCTGATAGACCCAGCAGCCCGGCGCAGGACCAGCCCCTGACCGGCATGCGTGCCTTCCTGATCGTCTGGCTTGGCCAGGTGGTCTCCTTGTTGGGCACCAGCATGTCGGCCTTTGGTTTAACCATCTGGGCCTACCAGCGCACCGGCTCGGCCACCGCCCTGTCGCTGGTGATCTTCTTCTACACCATCCCCCTGCTGGCCATCAGCCCTCTTGCCGGGGCGCTGGTCGACCGTTTCAGCCGTAAATGGATCATGATCGCCAGCGACCTGGCCTCCGGTCTCTCCACCCTGGTCGTCCTGGCTCTGCACGGCGCCGGCCGCCTGGAAATCTGGCACCTCTACCTGATCGGGGCTATTTCCGGGGCCTTCCAGGCTTTCCAATGGCCGGCTTTCACCGCCGCCATCACCACCATGCTCCCCAAGGCCCACTACGGGCGGGCCAACGGCCTGCTCTCCCTGGCAGAGAACGGCTCGGGCGTCTTCGCCCCCCTGCTGGCCGGGGCGCTGCTGGGCCTGATCGGCCTGGGCGGCATCCTGTGGATCGACGTAGCCACCTTCCTGTTCGCCGTGGGCGCCTTGCTGCTCGTGCGCATCCCC
Source organism: Chloroflexota bacterium (assembly GCA_040752025.1). Taxonomy (GTDB): domain Bacteria; phylum Chloroflexota; class Anaerolineae; order Anaerolineales; family UBA4823; genus JBFMFR01. The sequence continues at coordinate 97,550 of JBFMFR010000021.1, forward strand.
CCGCCGCTCCGCACCGACGCCGGGGCGCAAGGCCAGGGCAGCCTGTGGAGTGAATCGCTCTTCGGCTTTGGCTACATCTGGCAGCGCCCCTCCCTGGTGGGCGTGCAGTTGATCTTCATGGCTGCCAATTTCATCGACGGCCTCGCCTTCACCCTCACCGCCCCGCTGATCCTGGCCCGCACCGCCAGCGACGAGCTCGTCTACGCCTCGGTCAGCTCGGCCGGCGCGGCCGGCGGCCTGCTGGGCGGCCTGCTGATGAGCGCCTGGGGCGGTCCCCGGCGCCTGATCCACGGCATCCTGGGCGGCTGGGCGCTGGCCGGCCTGCTGGGCACCGCCCTGATGGGCCTGGGGCGCGCCCTGCCCCTCTGGGCTGTGGCCAGCTTCCTCGGGGCGCTGATGACCCCCATCATCAACGCCTGTTACCAGGCCCTGTGGCAGGCCAAGGTCGCCCCCGACGTGCAGGGGCGCGTCTTCGCCGTCAAGCGCCTCACCGCCTGGTCCACCATCCCGTTGGCCATGCTCGTCGCCGGCCCGCTGGCAGACCGGGTGATGGAACCCGCCATGCAAAGCGGCGGCCGGCTGGCCGTCCTTTTTCACCCGCTGGTCGGCCAGGGCCCCGGTTCCGGCATCGCCCTGATTTTCATCCTCGCCGGCCTGGGCACCACCGCCATCGCCCTGGCCGGTTATGCCTGGCAGCGCGTGCGCGCCGCCGATCTGCTCCTGCCGGACCACGGCCAGGAACAGCCACCGACCGACCGTATCGCAATCGGTTTTTAGGTGCAGATCAACGCAGCCGAGTTCCGTGGCCAACCTGGCTTGGCGGGTACGCACCCGCGGCTACCAGGCCTGCAGCCTGCAAGGCGGCATCCTGGCCCAAAAATCGCCCGGCTACTCTTTGATCCAACCAGATTAGCCGGGCGGCGATCTCCAGCGCATCTGCCGTTTCCCTGACTGAACCTGGTTCTTGTCAGAATCGCACTCTTACACATGGACTGAGGTAAAATATTGGCTGTACAGTTTGGGTATTGTGCACATTCATTCCGGACAATGTTATCCCAACTTTCAGCGTTACCGCAAAACAATCGAGATGAACAGCGATCGCCTGAATTATGATAATATTGCTGATATTTATGACCGGACGCGGGCTCTCTCCAAAGCTCAAGAAGCCCTCTGGCTAGATATCTTTGAAAACCACCTCGGCATCAAGAAAGATTCGCGCGTTTTGGATGTTGGTTGTGGAACAGGGCGTTTCTCCATATCGATTACAAACCGGTTTCAGTGCACAGTGATAGGGATTGATCCCTCATTATCGATGCTGGTCAAAGCTAAGACAAAGTATACACCAGGAACCGATTGGTCAGGTGGCATAGGCGAAGCCATACCTTTTTCGGCGGGTGTTTTTGAAGCTTGTCTCGCATCTCAAGTAATTCACCACTTTCAAAACAAACCCCAAGCTTTTGCGGAGATATATAGGGTGCTAAGACCAGGAGGTAGAGTCGGCATCCGCATTTCATCGCACGAACAATTGCAAACAATCATAGATTATCGTTTCTTCCCTTCAGCCTATAAAATAGAGTGTGATCGCCTGCCCGATGTTCCGGTCATAAAAGATATGCTCTTCTCCGCTGGCTTTGATAGAATCGAAGAACATGTTATTCGCCAATTACTTTTCGAAAACGCTGATGAGCATCTGCAGAGGCTTCGAGATAAGTATGCCTCTATACTCTCATTGATCTCGGAAGAAGAATACTGTCGAGGACTGCAATCAGCTAAAAATTACTTTCGCGAATATGAGCTTACTGATGACGAAAAATATGCCAAGATCACTTTCATTGTAGGTTGTAAATAGGCACTCATAAATCACAATCCATGATTAGTTCATATTACTCCGTGTAAGAACAAATAGCAAAGCTTTGCTAGAGGAATTACATATGGATCCTGTAGTAGTTCTAGGAATTACCGCCAGTGTTGTTACGATACTTGCTTTCTTATATATGCTTTTCTTTGGCCAACGTGGATTAGTTGACTGGCTAGAACGCCGGCAACAGAATAAAACATCAACGCTGCCCAGCATCATTGGGGACAGTTCACCATTACCACAACCGAATAATACTGATCAACATATTGAGATACCTTTAGTATCTCAACCTCAAGTGCAAGCGCCAGGCGTTCTACATAATCTATCAAGTCCTTCGCCAAAATCGGCCCCCACAATAGTGAAACCCCCGGAGGCAAGTATTATGGATAAAGCTACTCAGGAATTTATTCGACATATTGCTGCAGATATCGAAGCAAAGCGATGTATATTCCTGATTGGCGCAGGCATATCGATAGAGGCTGGGTTGCCGAATGGCTCAGATATTGCCGAGATGTTGGCGAAAAAAGCAAAATGGGAATATGCTAACGAACCCTTGAAACAGATTGCTCAAAAATACACATCGATCATTGGACCTGTCAAACCGATCATCCATGATTATCTCGTAGAACAATTGACTTTGGAACCGACGGGGGCTCATTACGCTCTTGCTTGCCTTGCAGACAAATTAGACATCATTCTGACTACCAATTGGGAGTATCTACTCACAGGGTATCAGGGAGTGGTAGAGCAGGCTTGCCGATCAGGGATTGAAGGGCGTCAAAGGCGTTGCTGCCTTTCAAAGCGGCAGTATCGATGACCGAAGCCAAGGCAGCATAA
>JBFMFR010000022.1:0-100139 GCA_040752025.1 Chloroflexota bacterium
TAAAGAAGGTTTTTCTGACCTGGTCATGGAAATCGCTTGTGCCCTTCACAACTTACGTATGGATTGCCGCCATCCTATACCAGAGTTTTCATTGAACCAATTGTCACCTAATTGCGGATAATGTCTAATAATAAGTGATAAAGGAGGTCGGTATGGCTACCTATATTTTACTCGGAACGTTGACCGATGAGGGTGCGCAGAAATTGCGCGAGCATCCTGAATGGATCGAAGAGGTCAACCGGGACCTGGAGGCGACGGGCGTGCAGGTGATCGCCCAGTACGCCGTGCTGGGACCATACGATATCGTCAATATCGTCGAAGCCCCCGATAACCGCTCGGTAGTGCGTGTTTCGACCGAGCTGACGCTGCGCGGCAGCGTTAAGATCACCACTTTGCCAGCCCTGCCCATCGAGGATTTCCTGGCGACTTTGAAGTAAGCGCGCATGTTTACGAAGAGGGCCTGGGGGAGCAGGATGTTGGTTTGGGTGTTGTGCCTGCTGGGGGCGGCTTGTGCTATGCAGCCAACGGCAGAGCCTACCGCCGGCAGCCCGGGCGCGCCGACGGTGGACGCCTTCCTGGCGGCCCGGCTGGAGATGGTCGACGAAACCATCCAGGCGCGCGGGGTGGCGAATCCGGACGTGCTGCGCGCCATGCGCACGGTGCCGCGCCACGCTTTCGTGCCGCAGGAATATCTGGACGAGGCCTATGGCGACCACCCATTGCCGATCGGCTACGGGCAGACCATCTCGCAGCCTTACATCGTGGCCTGGATGACGGAACTGCTGGCCTTGCAGCCGGGCGAAAAGGTGCTGGAGATCGGCACGGGCTCAGGCTACCAGGCGGCGGTGCTGGCCGAGTTGGGCTACGTAGAAGTCTACAGTCTGGAGATCGTCCCAGAGCTGGCTGAGCGCTCCGCGTCCTTGCTGGACGAGCTGGGTTACACCGTGCAGGTGAAGCAGGCGGATGGTTATTATGGCTGGCTCGAGCACGCCCCTTTCGACGCGATTATCGTTACCGCTGCGCCGGATCATTTGCCCGCCCCGCTGGCGGCGCAATTGGTGGAAGGCGGGCGGCTGGTGATCCCCATTGGCCCGCCGGGCAGTTATCAATCGTTGTGGAAGTTCGTCAAGCAGGATGGCGAGTTGAAGGCCTTCAACCTGGGGGGCGTGGCTTTCGTGCCCTTTACAGGCCAGGGGGTGCTTCAGGCGACCGGCGCGCCAACGCCATGAAGGTCAGCCAGGCCGCCAGGTAGCACAGCGCCCCCAGCCAGAAAACCCAGCGAAAACCAAAAGACAGCGCCAGCAGCGCCGCCAGGATCGAGGCGATCACCGAGGCGGCGCCGTTGACCGCCCAGCTCCAGGGGATCAGGAACCCGGCGGCGCGGCTTTGGGCCAGCCAGCGCACCCCGGCCGGGAAGGGCATGCCCATCAGCAGGCCCAGGGGGGCCAGGTAGAGCGCTGTCAGGGCCAGGCGCGCCGGTAGGGAGAGGCCCAGGCTGTGGGTGAAGAGCCAGGTTAGCGCAGAAGGAGCAGCCAGCAAGAGCACCACCAGCCCGCCCAGCGCCAGGCGGGGCGAGAGGCGGGCGCTGGCCAGGCTGCCCAGCCCGGAGAAGAATAGCAGGCTGGCCAGCACGGCGGTCAGGGCGTAAGCCGGGTGGCCCAGGAACAGGATGAAGCGCTGGATCAGGGGGATTTCCACCAGCAGGTAGGCCAGGCCGATGCAGCCGAAGTAGGCCAGGCAGGCGACCTGCAGGGGCGGACGGGCGGGCCCGTCGCTGCGAGGTGCCAGGCCTGCTGGCAGCAGGATCAGGGTAGCTGACAGGAGCGCGGCGAGGATGAGCAGCGCCAGGATGACGAAGTAGCCCGCCCCGCCGAAGGGCTGCCAGGTCTTGCCCATCTCGGCCATCACCTGGCCGGCCTGCGACCACTTGAAGAAGTGTCCGAAGAAGGGGTGATCGTCACTGGGCGGGCTGACGTCGAAGGGATAGCGGTCGTAGAAGGCCTGGCGCGGTTGGGCATGCAGCAACTCCAGGAAGGCCTGGGTGTAGACCGGTTCGGGCAGGATGTTATATTGGTTGGCCTCCTCCGGGCGCAGATCAGGCGCGTAGACCAGGTCGAAGGCCCGGCTCCCGGCGAAGGCGCGCACAGCGGTCAGCTCCTCGGGCGAGAAAGGCTCGTTCTTGACCAGCAGGGTGGCAGTGTTGTAGCCGCGCAGGGCGACGATGCGCGCTGCCGGGTTGGCGCCACGCTTTTCCAGTGCGGTGACCGCCAGGGCGAAGGCGCGCAGGCTTTCGCTGGGCGGGGTTTGCAGCCAGCGCATGACGACCAGCACGCCCTGCGGCTCCAGGCGCGCCAGGGCATCCTGGAAGGCTTCCACGGTGTAACGATAATCCTCCGCCAGGCTGTAAGCGCCCGAACGCACCGGGTGGTAGCTGGCGGTGAGAGCCAGCAGGATAACATCGAAGTGATCGGAACTGCGGCGGGTGAAACTGCGGCTGGATTCGAGCGCCAGGTTCGCGTTGGGATGCTGGTAGACCTGCGGGGCGGCGGCGACGATCAAAGGGTTGCTTTCGACAGCGGTCACGCTGGAGCTGCCCAGGGCGCAGACCACATCCAGCCCGCCGCGCGGCTCCAGCGCCAGGACCCGGGGCTGCGGGCGCAGTTGGAAGGCCACGGCGGAGGGCAGGTATTGGCAGAAGGTCAGGTCGCCCCCTGGGAGCAGGATCGGGCTGAGTTCGTCGCCGTCGATCAACAGGCCATCCTGGACGGGGATGGCCTGCAGGAAGCGGTAGCTCAGGCCGGGCAGGGAGCGTATGCCGGGGCTGAGCACCACGTCCAGGCGCGAGAAAGCGTTCCAGCGCTGCGAAACCACCTGGGAGCCCGGGTATTGCAGGATGTAAGACAGGCTTTTATAGGGCGAAAGGCGCATATCCAGCCATTCGTGGGCGAAGCTGGCCCTGCCGCTGGCGCGCACGCCGCAGTCGAGGGCGGCAAAGAGCAGCAGCGCCAGCGCGGCTAACTGCCCGGAGCGGGCTGCCTGAACCGGTCGACCTGGCTCAGGCGACAGGCATAAGATGGCTGCCAGCGCTCCCAGGCCGCTGCTGAGCACGACAATTCCAGCGCCGCCCAGGCCGGGAGCGGCGATCAGGATGGTCGCACAGCCCAGGGCAGCGCCGGTCAGGTTGGCGGCGTAATACTTGCTTGCAGATCCTGGCTCTGCGGCCAGCAACAATCCCGTGCCCAGGCCGCTGAAGAAGAAAGGCGTGGTCAGGGCCAGGTAATTGAGCAGCAAGATGCCAACCTGGCGGTGATCCCAGGCGATGCTGAAGGAGTCGAAGGGCAGCCAGTTCATCAGCAGGTAGGCGCCCAGGCTGCTCGCTCCGGTAGCCAGGGCCAGCCATCCAAGGCTTTGCCGGGGGTTACCCTGGCCGAAACCCGGGAACAGCGCCAGGAAAGTGCCGCTGGCGCCAAACCCCAACAACGCCATGCTGACGATCATGAAGGCAAAGTGGTAGAACTGCGCCACGGAGAACAGGCGCGTCAGGTTGACTTCGAAGATCAAAGTTGCTGCAGAGAGCAGGAACAGCCCCAAACGTGAGCGCATAGAAATCGGCCTCACCTTGACTATACCGGAATTACCGGGCCAGGTCAATAAAGGGTGAATCTGTATCGAGATGTTTCCGGCGGTCGAGGCAAGTAAGGGTATAATCAGGAAAGCAGGTGCTGATCGCTCTTCAGGATCGCTTCAGGGTAAAGGTCTTCTGTTTGCACCAGTTCGCTATCGAAATGCTGAAAAAGTTCCGTTCCTTTCTGACGCCCCCTGTTTTCGAAGACGAAGAGCAAACGCGCGTGGCGCGCTTGCTCTTTGCTATCCAGCTTTCGCTGCTGCCGGCGATTGCATTGGCTTCCATTACGATAACCCTGCTGCAACAGTGGCAATTGGCGCTGCCCTTGCTGGTTGCGGGTGTATTCATCGGGGGAACTTACTGGCTTACCCGGCGAGGTAAGGTGGGCCTGGCGGGCTTCCTGCTCCTGCTAACCATGCTGGCAACCGCTACGACCCTGCTGTACCGCGGCCAGGGCATCCACGATATTTCTACGATCCTTTTGCCAATCATCCTGTTGGTAGCCAGTTTGTTGTTGGACAGGCAAACATTTACATTCCTGGCGGGGCTAACGATCCTGGCGGTGGTGGGAATTGTGTATGCCGAGATCACTGGCCGGATTCACACCGATTATAGCCAGTTCACGGATTACGGCGACCTGATTAATGTGACCATCCTGTTAGGGCTGGCAGCCGTCTTTGTGCGCTTGCTGGCGGACAGTTTGCTGCTGAGTCTGCGGCGCGCTCGCCAGAATGAACAGGTCCTGGTAGAGGCCAACCGCCAGTTGGAACAGCAGGCGCAAGCTCTGAAAGCCTCGGAAATCAGTTTACAGCGCTACTCGGCGCGCATGAAAATATTGCACGAGATCGACTATGCCATCCTGGCGGCGCGCCACCCGGGAGAAATTGCCGCGGCAGCTTTGAGCCGCATGCGCGAACTGGTTCCTTCCTGGCGAGCTACTGTGGCGGAATTCGATCTGGTCGGCCAGCAGGCCTACATCCTGGCAGCCAGTGTTCCGGAACAAACTTTGCAGGATATCGACATCCACTTGCCTCTGGATCTGTTCGGCGAGCTGGCAGAGTTCAGGCAGGGCCGGCATTGGTATGTGCCCGATATGACCGTTATGCAGCTCCACTCTGAGTTTTTAGGGCAGATCGTGGCTGAAGGGACGCTCTCGGCGCTCAGTGTCCCGCTGTTGGCGCAAGATGAATTGATCGGTACGTTGAACCTGGAAGGAAGCGAAAAGGCAGCGTTTTCCGCGGAGCACATCGAAATCGCCAGGGAGGTAGCTGATTTGTTGGCGATCGCTATCCGCCAGGCGCGGCTGCTGGACGAGACCATGAACGCTCTGGATCGCGAGCAGCGCCTGAACGCCGTAGCTCGCACGATCAGCAGCACCCTGGATCTGGATGTTTTGATGGAGAACGTAGCCCGGCTGGCGATGGACCTGTTAGGAGCCGATGCCTGTACGCTCAGTCTGGCGGCCTCCGATGATGAAAGTGTGGGGGAAATTTACGATCTGAATATCCCCGCGCCTGTCGGCGGCACGAAACTTCCCAAGGGTGAGGGACTGACCTGGGAAATTATCGCCACCGGCCGTTCTATCTTACTGGACGATTATGGCGCTCACCCGAAGGCGCTGCCCGACCTGGTGGCCGCCGGGATGCGCGCTTTCATCGGCGTTCCCCTGCTGGTGGGGGGTACCTGCCAGGGGGCTCTGATCTTGCTCAGCGCGGCGCAGGATAAACGTTTCAACGAGCGCGACATGACCAGGCTGGAGTCGATTGGCCGCCAGGTGGGCGTTGCCATCCAGAATGCGCGCCTGTTTTCAGCATTGTCCCAGGAGTTGAGCGAGCGCGTGCGGGCGGAGGAAGCGCTGCGCGAGAGTGAAGCGTTGTACCGCCGGGCGATCAGCGCGGCCGATGCAGTTCCATACTACCAAGATTACGAGAAAGACACCTATCCTTTCATGGGCGAGGGTATTCAAAGCCTGACGGGTTATTTCCCTGAAGAGCTGACGCCCCAGGTTTGGAGCGGTCTGATCAAAGATACGGTGGTGGGCGGCGAGGGGGCTGGCTTATCGTTGCAGGACGCCATTCAAAAGGCGCGCTCCGGGGAATTCACTACCTGGAAATGTGATTATCTAATCCAGGGGCGCGACGGGCAAATGCGCTGGATTGCAGATACCGCCGTGGAGATTTACGGTCCGGATGGCGTCTCGCATGGATCGATCGGCATTCTGCAGGATGTCACGGATCGCAAGCGCGCCGAAGAACAAATTCGCTCGCTGAATGCTGAACTGGAGGAGCGCGTGCGTCTGCGCACGGCCGAGCTCGAAGCTGCCAACAGGGAGCTGGAGGCCTTTGCCTATTCTGTATCGCACGATTTGCGCGCCCCATTGCGCGGCATCGATGGCTATGGCCGGTTGTTGCTGGATGAACACGTTGGGAAATTGGATGAGGAGGCGCGTTTTTACCTGAACAATATCCGCCAGGCTACGCAGCAGATGGGCCAGTTGATCAATGATCTGCTCAAGCTTTCCCGGGTCACACGGGCGGAAATGCGCCGCACGCAGGTCAATTTGAGCTCAATGGCTGTTGATGTGATTGCCGATTTGCGCAAACAGGATGTGCAACGTCAGATTCAAGTCTCCATACAGCCCGGCCTGGTAGTGAATGGAGATGAGAATTTGCTGCGCATCGTGCTGCAAAACTTGCTGGGTAACGCCTGGAAATTCACCGGAAAAACCCAGCAGGCGCACATTGAGTTCAACACACTGCAGCGTAAGGGTGAAACGATTTACTACGTGCGTGATAATGGGGCCGGGTTCAGCATGCAATATGCTGACAAGTTGTTCGCTCCTTTCCAGCGTTTGCACGGCGCCCAGGAGTTCGAAGGCACTGGCATCGGTTTGGCGACGGTCAAGCGCATCATCCACCGGCACGGGGGTGAAATTTGGGCTGAAGCAGAGATTGGCAAAGGGGCCACGTTCTACTTTACGTTGTGAGACGGGCAGGTTTACCTGGGAGAGAGGCAATGACACAAATTAAAAATTTTGACAGCACTGGCGATGTTGTCATCACCATCCTGGTGGACAACCGCGCCGATTTGATCGTCGAATCTTCGGAGACGGTCAAATATTTCGGCGATGAGCCTTTGTTAGCCGAGCACGGTTTCTCGGCCCTGGTCGAACTACGCCGGGCCGGGATCAAGATTCTATGGGACGCGGGCGTGACGCGCGTGGCGCTGATGGAAAATATGCGCCGTATGAAAATCGACCCAGCCAGCATCGATAAGATTGCGCTCAGCCACGGTCATGATGACCACACGGCCAGTGTGACCGATGTGCTCGCCGCAATCTACGCGCCGCCGCAGCACCGCGAGTGGGCAGACGGCGTGGATTTCGAAGCGCTGCACTCACACCTGGAACAGGGCCGGGTTCCTACAATCGCTCATCCGGCAGCTTTCCGCGAGCGCTGGGGTGTGAAAAAGGATGGAACTTATGTGGGTCCCTTCTTGCCGCCGCCACGCGCAGAATGGGAAGCGGCCGGGGCAGATATCATCCTTTCAGAGCAACCCTTCGAGCTTGGGCCGGGCTGCTGGACGACTGGCCAGATCCCCCGGCGCAGTTTCGAAAAATCCGGGCGACCTACCACGCTGCGTTATCGCCAGGGGCAGCAATTCCAGGCAGATGATTTGGAAGAGGACCAGGCTATTGTCATCAACGTACAGGGTAAAGGCCTGGTGGTTTTATCGGGCTGTGCCCATTCAGGCATCGTTAACACGCTGGATTATGCGCGCCAGATCAGCGGCGTAGAGCGGGTATGGGCAGTACTGGGTGGATTCCATCTGGCACGCGCCGAGGAGGAAGAGCTGCAGCAGACGGTGAGAGCGGTAGCGCAGTTGCAGCCAGCTTTGATCGTCCCTTCGCATTGCACCGGCTTCAAAGCCATGTGCCGCTTTGCGGCGCAGTTCCCGGAAGTCTTCTTGCCTGGGGTCGTGGGCGCGGCTTATTCGTTCTAGCTTCCTGCGCCGATGGTCTGGTCGAAGAATTCCAGCATGCGCCCATAGTATTCTTCTGGGTGAGCCAGGAATCCGCCGATGTGACCAACATCTGCTATGATCCATAGCCGGGCGCTGTCACCCAGCACTTGCGCATAGCGCTGTGCCAGGGCGGCTTCGATTTCATCCTGGCCTCCGGCGACGAAGTAGACCGGGCGCGGGCGGATCAGTGGCAGGCGCTCTTTGATGGTCGGGCCGGGCGGCACCCCGCAGAAGGCAGCGATCATCTGGTAGTACATCCAGTTGAGCGGTGTGGAGAAGAAGAACGGGCGGATTTCGGGCAGCATCGGCCCCAGGGCATCTTCAGTGCGGCCCATGCCGGTGCCATCTGCCCACACCGCTTGCAAGCGTTGATCTTTGGCCGCGGCGTACAGGCTGGCCATGGCTCCCGAGGATAGACCGGCGGCGCCGATGCGCCTCGGGTCGACTTCGGGCCTGGTGGACAGGTAATCGAGGGCGGCCAACACGTCCAGGTCATCAGCCCAGTCGTTGAAAACCTGGCCTTCGCTCTCGCCATGAGCGTGCATGTCGATCAGCACAACACCATAACCGGCCTGGGCCAGGGCCTGGGCGTGGTAAATGGTGTGAGTGCGGTTACCGTTATAGCCGTGTACGGTGATCACTGCCGCACCGTTCTTGGAGGGGATGTACCAGCCTTTGATTTGCAGGCCATCCGCGTTAGTCAGTGAGAGTTCCTGGTATTCCTGTTGGATCTGCTCTGGTGTGATCGAGACCGGCAGCCGCAGCGGGTGAGTGGAGGTATAGGCGCCATACGCGGGAATGACCAGGAGCAAGATCAGCAGGGTTTCTCCAAGCAGGAAGAGCAGGATGCGGCGCAGGTAGAGCTTCTTGGATGACCTGACCTTTTTCAATGCGATCTCGGTCAAACCGCCGGTCAGGATCCCGGCGAGCAGGCCGGCCGCCGTCCAGGCCAACCACTGGTTGCTGGCCGCGCCGAAGGCCACTCCAAGCACCCCCCAGAAAAAAACATGGATGAGGGTGGAGCGCCTGTCCAGCAGGTTATGCAGTTTGCTTGAGTGCGGTTTGTTCATGCAATCGTGGCGACTTTGCCAACTGGCGCCAGGTACAGGGCGATTTCTTCCTCCCCATCCACGCCGATCAGTTCGTCCAGCAGATCTTGCCGATAAGAAAGGAAGGCGCTGGTGCCAGCCCCAACGTCTTCACAGGCCAGGTACAGGTTCTGGCAGATGTGACCCACGCCCAGCAGGATCTCTTTGAGCGAGTCCTCTCCGTTGCGCCATTCTGTGCGGTAGGGCCGGGCGCTCCAGATGAACGTCACGGCGCCATTGCCGACGAAATCCTGGCCCTGGCAGGCCTGCACCAGCTTTTCAGGGAACTGCGGGTCTTCAGCCAGCTTCAGCAGGCTGTGTTCCAGGCTAATGTAGCGGTACAGCCCAGGAACCAGCCCTTCGACGCGGTTGACCAGTAAGTAAGTCTCGTAAGGGTGCATGCCGCCCCCGGACGGTACGGTGCGCAAAGAGAGCAGGCCGCTGCGCACAACCTGGTGCACCCCCTGCGTGGCCCACAGCAAGAACGCCAGCTCATCCAGGCTGAGCGGTTCGGCGGAATAAACTCGGCGGCTCCTGCGATTGCGTATGGCTTCGACCAGGGGGATCTGACTTACCGACAACTTTTCAGGTGGGGTGAGTGAGATCAGCGCGGCGTCCTGCGGGTAGGGTTTTTGGATGGGTGGGATGGGCAGGCCTTTCTGCTGATCGGTGACCATTTCGGAAGGGCCAGGAAATGCCTGGTTTTTCAGATACTGGCGATATGTGCTCATGTTCGGCTCCCTTTATAAAAGATGTTCTTCGATTGAGGAGTTTTTGTGTGGTTTAGTATACCTTATCCTTTTCCGGAATACCCAAATTCTTTCATTGAGATTTTCCCTCTGTCGAGCAAAGTGTGAACCTGTGTGGGCTGGCGACTGTATACCTTATGCGTTTTCAAGAGCTTGATAATAAGGAGCTACGTAAATGTTTGAAAAGTTTAACCCAGGCACGATCAAGAAGACCTTTCAAGAATTTCCGCTCAAGTTTTGGGTGCTGGTAGCGGCCACATTTATCGATATGATCGGCGGGACGCTGATCTTCCCGTTCTTCGCACTGTACGTCACGCAGAAGTTCAGCGTTGGCATGACGCAAGCCGGGGTATTGCTGGCAACTTTTTCGGGTTTCGGCCTGCTGGGCAGTATGATCGGCGGGGCGCTGACGGATAAATTTGGCCGCAAGGGGATGGTGTTGTTTGGGCTGGTCTTCAGCGCTTTGAGCAGTCTGGCGATGGGCCTGGTGAACCAGATCGCAGTCTTTTACCCGCTGGCGATGTTCGTGGGTTTCCTGTCCAATATCGCCGGCCCGGCGCGCCAGGCCATGGTGGCAGATCTGCTGCCCGAGGAGAAGCGCACCGAGGGGTTCGGGATTTTGCGCGTCTCGGGCAACCTGGCCTGGATCATGGGGCCTACGATTGGCGGGTTCGTGGCTTCGCACTCCTACCTGCTTTTGTTCATCCTGGATGCGGTTGCCAGCCTGATCACAGCCAGCATTGTGCTCAAGTTGATTCCCGAAACCCGGCCCATGCCCAAAGAAGGCCAGCAGGGCGAGTCGCTCCTGCAAACTATGCTCGGTTACCGGGTGGTGTTGGCCGACCGGGTGTACATCGCCTTCCTGGTGGTTTCAATCCTGATGCTGGTGGTTTACAACCAGATGTACAACTCGCTCTCGGTATATTTGCGCGATGTGCACGGCATTCCCACCCAGGGCTACGGGTTTTTGTTGAGCCTGGATGCGGCGATCGTTGTGCTGTTCCAGTTCTGGGTCACCCGGCGCATCAAAGATTGGCCGCCGATGTTGATGATGGCCCTGGGAACGGCGTTTTACCTGGTAGGCTTTTCGATGTATGGCTTCGTATCCACCTACGCGCTGTTCGTGGTCGCCATCATTTTGATCACCATCGGGGAAATGATCGTGGTGCCGGTGGGGCAGGGGCTGGCAGCTAATTTCGCTCCGGCAGATATGCGCGGGCGCTACATGGCCTTTTTCGGCCTTTCGTGGTCGATCCCTTCGATGATTGGTCCCTGGGCCGCCGGCCTGATCCTGGATAACTACAACCCCAACTGGCTGTGGTACGCTGCAGGAATCGTGTCCTTCATCGCGGTGATGGGCTTCCTGTGGTTGTATTCCATCACCCGAGAGCGCTTTGCAGTTGTCGCCCAAGAAGCGCTGGCGGGTGCAGATTAGCAGGCTTCAATCCAGGCAGTTGGTCAGCAGCTTGATGTTCGAGCGGCTGGTGCGGATCAAATCTTCCATCCAACTGACGATCTTAGCCTGGTTGAAGTGATTGAGCACCCACAGCGAAACATGATAGGCGCCAATCTTTCCGGTTTTGGCGGCTGAAACCAGTTCTTCGGCGCTCCAATAGTAGAAGTTCGCCGGGATAGTGCCATCGCCGGTCTCTCTGCGCAGCCGGTTTTCCATATTGTCGCATCCCGGCGACTGCCCTTGCCAGATATGGGTCGCTTCGTGGGCGATACTGGCGGCGGTGTCGTATTTGTTGTTGAACAGGTTCCGGGTGTACAGGATAATGATGCCCTGGCGAGGTGTGCCGCCCAGGGGCAAGGCCATGGCCGCGGCGAAGGGGTGCGGCTCGCGCGTGATGATATACTCCACATCGTTCCCGGAGGCGAACACTTCGGGTTTCATGCTGGACAGGCTTTCACGGTTGTACAACTCCAGCGTAGACATGAGCAGCAGAATTTGGTTGTAGGTCAGTGTTTCGATGGCGTAGAAGCCCGAGTTGATTTCGGGAATGTTGATGATGTAACGTGGATAGATCGAATTTTTCCAGGAGAAGGTCTGGAAGTTATTCTCATCCAGGATTTTCTTGAAAGTGGCTTCCCGGTTGCTGCTTTCGTTTAACTTGCGGCCGTTGGCCTTCACCAGCCATTCGCCTTTGTCGTTGAAATATTCGACCATCAAACCATCTGAGCTGATGTGCTGGCGCAGTCCTTCGATCTCAGGAGCCAGAGTCAGGCCTGTGCGCTTACCGGCGCGATCGTAGACGATCAGGAACAGGCGCTCTGAGCGGCCTGCTTGCGAGGTTGCCAGGTCGATAGCATAAGGAACGGGGCGTGTCTGGCCGTCTCCATCCTCGAATTCCCTGGCTTTCAGGGCAGGTTGGGCGTCTGCCGGGTTTACGCCAGCCTGGATGAGCGCGTAATCTTTATCCCATAGCTCCAGGAAGGCATCGATCTTGTCCAACTCTGCCTCGCCGGGCATGTCCAGGCCATTGACAAACGCTTCCCAACCAGCGCTGCGCTCGGGCGAGAGCCCTTCCAGCGGCCAGTATTCGGAGGCCACTACTGCCAGGAGCGCAGCCCGCAAGGTTTGTTCCCTGGGTACAGGCGAAGGTGTGGGTGAGGCGGTCTGCGTGGCGGTGGGTTGTGGGGTAGCCGAGGCCGCGGGCGTGTTGCTGGGCTGGGGTTCTGGAGTGTTCGTGGGGGAGGCAGGGACCAGCGTGGCAGAGGCGGCCGGCTGGCTGGGGGCAGCCTGGGGAATCGATAACCCCTGGCAGGCGCTTAGAATTAGACTGAGCAGAATCGTGATCTTGAGAATACGCTTCATCGTTATCTACCTGTTCTAGGGTACGTTTACCTTGAAAATGACTGATTCCTGAATGGCGTGCAGCCGGAAAGTTTCGAGCAATGCGGGGATGAAAACTGCCTGCCCTGGTTGGAAGGTTTCGCTGTGCGCCAGGCCGTCCTCCTGCCATTGCACCTGCAGCTTGCCTGTGGTGACCAGCAAGATGGCGAGGCCGTCATCGCTGCGTTCTGTTCGTTCGACATCTGGCTTTAGATGATAGCAAGTGAGACGAAACTCCTGCGCGGGTGTGGTGTAGATTACCTGTTCAGCCTGAGGCTGGCCGGGCAATAAGTGCACCGCGCTCAGCTCGTCGGGCACAGCCAGGATTTCGAGCAGCGCTGGGGCATCTTTGAATTTCGGCGTCAGCCCCACGCGTACCACGTTATCGGAGTTCGCCATGCACTCGACGATGTTGCCTTTCAAGTAGGCGTGTGGCACGCCTGCCGGGGTATATAAGCCCTGGCCTGCTTGCAGCGTGACCCGGTTGAGCAGAAAAATCGCCAACAGGCCAACATCAGGATCAGGATATTGTTCCCGTAGGGATAGGAATAACCGCTCTTCCGGTTCCAGGTCGGTCGGGGCAGATCGGTCGAAGCGCCTGGCAAGCCGGGCCAGGGTCGCCTGAAGTTCAGCCTGCGCCGAAATTGAGCGTTGGATCAGGGTGCGGAACGCCTGGCTGGAAAAGTCACGCTGCCGGGCAGTCGAGCTTTGGGCCCAGGGGATCAGGCCGAATATGTCCGGTCCGAGAAACGCGGCAATTTCCGGATAATGCTCCAGGGTTTCAACCATCCTGGAAAAGGGCTTGACGCCGGTCAGGGCGCTGAGTGTATCCAGGGCGATGGCGATCTCTGGTTTGTGATTGTCATCCGGGTAATGCTCAGGGTCGTTGGCGTGCAGCCGCCCAGCCTGCGATTTGTCTGGGTGCGCCTGGATCGAGAGAGCCTCTCCCGCAGAAAGCACTTTGAACAGGAAAGGCAGTTTGCCAGCGAAACGCCGGGCGATGCGCTCCCCCAGGGCGGCTTGTGGATGTGCGGCGATCCAGGCTGGCAAAGGAACGGGCTGGTCGCCGCTCAAAACCTGGGAAGGCGCGTTGGGGTGAGTGCCCATCCATAACTCGGCGTAGGGCAGCCCGGGTTGGGCTTTGACCCCCAGCAGTTTTGCGATGAAAGCTTCTTCGTCGCGTGTTCCCCAGGCGTAATGTTGTACCGGGTTCTGTAATAGATAGGGTCGCGGCTGGACACTAAGCATGTTCTTCGCGGTTGAATGAGCTTGAGAGCAGGTTTACCTGTGTCACTCGGCTGTCCCCAGGTGTAAGGGATACTGTTCGCCGCAGCGCTTTCCGGCGGACGGTATCCGCTTGATGGCAGCAGATGGTTTATTCGACCTGCTGAGAAAGGTAGATTTGCAGCCCCATCTGGTTGATGCCGAACATCCAGTTGGCGCACATCTCTGAATGCACCATGTATGGGTTAATCGCAGTCAGTTCATCTGCGAGCAGTGCGTTCAATTTTTCGATGATTTTTTCGTTTCCTTTCGTATCTACCTCCTGTCAATAGTTTAGCATAAATCCCTATTGGCCGGGATTTTCTTTGAGCCTGGCCGCATATTTTTGCCGGAATTTGGCGACTTTAGGAGCAACCACCACCTGGCAGTAGCCCTGGTAGGGGTTGTTCTTGAAGTACTCCTGGTGATAATCTTCGGCTGGATAGAAAGCCTGGAAGGCGGTTACTTCAGTGACAAACGGCTTGGGCCAGATGCCCTGCGCTTCCAGGTCTTGAATTACCTGCTCTGCCACGGCTTTTTGCTGTTCATTATGATAGAAGATTGCTGAACGATATTGCGTGCCCACATCAGCACCCTGGCGATTCAGGGTTGTTGGATCGTGGAGGCTGAAGAAAACCTCCAAAATTTCCCGGAAGGTGATTACCTGAGGGTCGAAAGTGACCTGGATAACCTCGGCGTGCCCGGTGTTACCGCTGCAAACCTGTTGGTACGTGGGGTGGGGCAGCGCGCCGCCAGAATAACCAGACACTACATCCAGCACACCTTGCAAATCATCGAATACAGCTTCCAGGCACCAAAAGCATCCACCAGCGATTGTGGCGACTTCTACGCGATCTCGTGAAGCTCCTGTATCTAACATTTTGTTCTCTTACCTCGATGGCTACCGTTAATGCGCACGGGCCTGGGAGAACCTGGCCCAGCCAGTTGATTGTATCACGGGTTGATAAAGAATCGCAACAGCGGGCGACAGGCGCGTAAACCGGCCTGTTCGCCCGAAGTTATTGCGGTAAGCAAAATATGTGATTATGTGTAAAGCGAGCGACTTGGATCAGGCTTTGCGATCCAGGTACCATTTATATCCAAAAAAGGTCGCTACGCAGGCCGCGGCGGCGATGCCCATAGCCAACCAGTAGAAAGGCTCTCGCAAGATCAAGAGCCCGGTGCCGATCACAGCGCCAGCGAAGAGGGTGGCGGCTACAAAGATGATTAGGAAAGTACCAAACATCCAGAAACGCATCAATCGAAGCATTTTATCTTTATCCATGATCGTCCTCCTGGTTTGAATGGATTTGATCGCATTTGCCACACTAAAGAAAATTATAGCATAGATCGCTAAATGCGAACAAACACTTCAGGAGAAATTGGGTATGAATTGCATTTATAACCAACGCTTATCTTGTATCATAAGTAAATTTGATAAGTAAATGTTATTTTTGTCACTGGTAATAATTGACAAAACTTATATAATCCCTTGTTGGTGAAATTAGTAACAATCTAGAAAAGTAACATGGTCCAATTAACCAAATGAAATCACCGAAAATCCTCCCCTTAGTTTTGCTGTTGTTTGTGGCGTTGCTGGCAGTTGCTTGTTCGCAGCAGGCCACGCCGGCGCAGCCTCCAACCGAAACGGTAAACAGCGCGCCCACCGCCGAGGCGATTTTGCAAACGCCCACAGAAGCGGTCTTGCCAACCGGCGAGCCCACCGAAGCGCCTGCCCCAACCAAAAGCGCCGATTTGGTGGACTACTGCCTGGAATGCCATATAGACAAACAGGCGCTGATCGATAACGCCAGGCCTGAAGAAGAGGTGATCAGCGAAAACGAAGGGGCTGGCTGAGGCGGTTCAGTGGCTCCGTTGGAGCCATGGGAGAAAGTCCTGGTCGACGCCGAAGCCTTTCCTCAGACGGTTCATGGTCAGATTGCCTGTACTCAGTGTCACGGTGGTCAGCAGAATGCGGATAAAGAAACAGCCCACACTGGCGTCATCGCACGACCGTCCGATGACCCCAAGGTATGTGGGATGTGCCATCCCCAGCAGGCCAAGCAGGCTCCAGAGAACCTGCATTTCAACCAGCAAGGTTACTGGACGGTGCTGACTGCCCGCGGCGCCGATGCAAACGATCCTCACATGCAGGAAATGTTTGGCAACCACTGCGCCAGTTGTCACACAAGCTGCGGTGATTGTCACGTCAGCCAGCCAGCGTCGGTAGAGGGCGGTTTCATCGAGGGGCATTTATTCAAGAAGACCCCTTCAATGACGCGCAACTGCACGGCCTGTCACGGCAGCCGGGTCGGAAACGAATACCTGGGTAAGAATGAAGGTGTATTGGCGGATGTGCATTTCCGGCAGGCGCGCATGAAATGCACCGACTGCCATAACGCAGATGCCATGCACGGCATGACGGCCGAGGGCCAGCCTGCACCGGAGCATCGCTATGATGGTCCTCAGTCGCCATTGTGCACCGATTGCCACCCCCAGGTGGGCGCTCAAGACGACTCGAACCAGATGCACACGGTGCACGGCGACAAGCTGGCTTGCCAGGTATGCCATTCGGTCAGTTATTCCAGTTGTGATGGCTGTCACGTGGCGATCAGTGAAAAGACGGGCAAACCCTTCTTTGCAACGGAAGGCACTTATCTGAGCTTCGCTATTGGACTCAACCCGCGTCAGGATGAATACCGGCCCTACGAATACGTTTTGCTGCGGCATGTGCCCATTTCCCCGGACAGCTTTTCGTATTATGGCGATAACTTGCTGCCCAATTTCGACGCCTCCCCGACCTGGGTGTATGCCACGCCGCACAATATCCAGCGCAACACGCCCCAAAACGAATCTTGCGAAGCCTGTCACGGCCATGCAGAGTTGTTCCTGACCGAAGAAAAAGTTGCCGAAAGCGAATTAGCCGCCAACCTGGCTGTAATCGTGCAAGCTCTGCCCGGCCAGGGTGGTAGTGGCGGCGGACAGGGCCTGGCGCCCGCGCTGCCTGCTAACCATGCAGGGACGCAGTACTGCGTGGTGTGCCATATTGCCCTGAGCGACCCGGCTTATCCAGCCAGCCACACCACCTACGAAGATACGTTGTGCACCAATTGTCACGCGCAGCCTGAGCCATAGGCGTGACGTTCTAATGGGTCATTACGGACAAGGCGAACAAACTTGAACGTCGCTGCCAGCAAGGTTGAAGCACCGCTGAAGACCTTCGCCTTGTCCGTTTGACGAACTTGTGAAGAACCCACAGCCGCCTTACAAAACGCTGTTGCTGTGGGTTGTGTATCCTGATGAATAAAACTGGAGAGGTGAAAGAGATGAAAAAGACTGTCTATATGCTGATGTCCATGCTGGTAGTGTTCAGCATACTGTTGGGCGCCTGCACAACGGCCGCCCCAGCTACAACGGCTGCGCCAGCAGAGCCCACGCAGGCTCCAAAACCAACTGAGGCTCCTAAACCGACCGAGGCGCCCAAGCCGACTGAAGTCCCTGCGCCCAGCATGGCTACGGATGCTGAGCTGGATGCCGCTTTTGGCGGGATGCTGAGCTCGATGCAGGGCTACAACACGATCAAGATGGATGACCTGAACGCGGCCCTGGCCGAGGATAAGCCGCCCTTCCTGATCGATGTTCGCACGGTGGAAGAAGTGCAGGAAAGCGGTCACATCACCGGTGCAGTGCACATTCCGCTGAACGAACTGGCCCAGCACATGGATGTGATGCCGGACTTCGATGTCCCCATCGTGGCCTATTGCGGCAGCGGCTGGCGCGCCACCATTGCGATGGTCGCGCTCGAGGCTATGGGCTGGCAGGATGTCAAGGCGCTCAAGGCCACTTTCCAGGAATGGAAGGATGCTGGCTATGCAGTGACAGAGGGTTTACCGGAAGAAGCGATGAAGCTGGATGTGGCTAAGCCCGACGCTGCTATCCTGGCTTCTATGGATGTCATGCTCAGCCAGGTGAGCAAACCGTTTGGTGTGCTCGCTGCCGAAGATTTCAACACCGCCCTGGCCGATGATCCCAAGATGATCGTGATCGACGTGCGCAAAGCGTCCGAAATCGAAGAGCAGGGCAGCATCGATACCGGCGGCCTGGAGCAGATTTCCGTCCCGTTGGAGGAATTTGTCGCCAAGCGGGATATGTGGCCGGCTGACAAAGCTGCCTCGATCGTTGTGTACTGCGGCAGCGGCCATCGCTCGACGATGGCAATGACCATGCTGTGGTCGTATGGTTACACGGATGTGAAGAGCCTGAAAGGCGGCTTTTCTGGCTGGAAAGCAGCGGGCTTCCCGGTAGTGGGCGGCGCTGCGGCTGGCTCGGCGAAGCTGGATGCGGGCTATACCGCTCTGCTCGGCAATATGCAGGCTTATAACACCATCGATATGGAGACCCTGAGCGCCGCGCTGGTAGAAGACGAGCCGCCCTTCTTGCTCGACGTGCGCACCACCGAAGAGGTCGAGGCGAACGGGCACATCACTGGCGCAGTGAATATCCCGCTCAACGAACTGGCCCAGCACCTGGACCTGTTGCCCGCTTTCGACGTGCCCGTGGTAGCTTACTGCGGCAGCGGCTGGCGCGCCACCATCGCCATGACGGCTCTGAGCGCCATGGGCTGGGAGAATGTCAAGGCTCTGAAAGCCACCTTCGATGATTGGAAAGCCGGCGGCTACGCCGTAACCGAAGGCCTGCCCGAGGCGGCCCAATCCCTCAACGCGGCTGCACCGGATGCAGATGTGGTGGCGGCTATGGATGCCATGCTCTCCACCCAGGGTGTCAAGCCCTACGGCGTGACCACCGCGGAAGAACTGAATACGGCCCTGGCGGAGAACCCGGACCTGATCGTGATCGACGTACGCAGGCAGGCCGAAGTCGAAGAGCAGGGCACTGTTGATACCGGCGACCTGCCCCTGGTTCAGATCCCCCTGGAATCGTTCGTTGCCAATCAGGATCAATGGCCGGCCGACAAAGCTGTTCCCATCGTTGTCTACTGCGGCAGCGGCCATCGCTCGACCATGGCGATGACGATCTTGTGGTCGTACGGCTACACGGATGTGAAAAGTATGAAGGGCGGTTTCAAAGCCTGGAAAGACGCTGGCTACCCGGTCAAGATGGCTGGCAACTACCTGGACCTGGCCTTCAGCACCATGTTGGAGAACATGGATTCATACAATACGATCAAAGCGGACGCTCTGAATGCAGCCCTGGCCGAGGATCAACCGCCTTTCCTGCTCGATGTGCGCACGACCGAAGAAGTCGAGGCGAATGGCCACATTGTTGGTGCAGTGCATATCCCGCTCAACGAACTGGCGCAGCACCTGAACCTGCTGCCTGCCCTGGATGTGCCCATCGTCACTTATTGCGGCACGGGCTGGCGCGCTACGATCGCCATGGTGGCCCTGCATGCAATGGGTTGGGAGAACGTCAAGGCCCTCAAGACCACTTTCGAGGAATGGGAGACTGCCGGCTACGCCGTGGCGGATGGTTTGCCCGAGCCGGGTATGGAACTCAATGCTGCCCAGCCATCGGCTGACCTGGTGGCGGCTGTCGACGCCATGCTGACCAGCAAGGGCGTCAAGCCCTTCGGTGTGACGACCGCGGAAGACTTGAACCTGGCCCTGGCCGAAAACCCCGACCTGATCGTGATCGATGTCCGCACTCTGGCCGAAGTGCAAGAGAAAGGCATCGTCGACGTCGGTGAGCACACCTTCATCCAGGTTCCCCTGGAGGAGTTCATCGCTAACAAGGGCATGTGGCCGGCCGACAAAGCTGCCCCGATTGTTGTGTACTGTGGCAGCGGCCACCGCTCGACTATGGCAATGACCATCCTGTGGGCCTATGGCTACACCGATGTGTTGAGCCTGAAGGGTGGCTTCGCCGCCTGGCAGGATGCCGGCTATCCTGTCAAAGAGTACGTTGCCAACTAAGCTGGACTGAAGCTTGAAATAACGAAAGCCCCCAGGGACTGTGATGTTCCTGGGGGCTTATGTTTTGTGCTGTTACTCGGCTGGTACGGCGCTGTGGATAAAGCCGCTCAGGACTTCTTTCAACTTCGCTAACGAAGCTGCATGCATGTACATCATGTGCCCGGCTTCATAGAAGCTCATGGAAATATTCCCGTGCAGGCTGGCGTCCAGCCCCAGGTGGTTGAAGGTGTATTCGGTCGCCAGGTAGGGGGTGGCCAGGTCGTAATACCCGTTGGCGACGTGGATTTTCAAGAAGGGATTGGCTGACAAAGCTTTGCGCAGCGTGTCGGCTACATCTACATAGCGGTTTTCATGCTCTGCGTAGCTCCAGGTTTGCCAAAGATTCGCCAGGATCTTGTAAGGCAAATCGCTCTGGAAATTCAGCTCACTGCTGACATAATGGTTCAGGGCGGCTGTGTAAGGCCCCATGATGGCAGACATGCTGGGGTCGTGTTCGAAGTTCTCGCCAGCCGAGTCGCGGTCGATGCCTTTGAAGCGGCTGTCGATGCGCCCAACCGTGCGCCCCTGGGCGCGCAGCAGCTCTTTGGTAAAGCGGAAGATCTCGATGCGCAGATCGCAGCGCAGCAAGTAATCTTGCGAAAGCCCGCTGTAGCGTGCCAGCTTGCGGGCGATTCGGGCGCGCTCTTCGGCGGACAGGCGCGAGCCCTTCATCAAGGCCAGGGTATATTCGTTCAAGGCGAAGGCCTCGACTTCATCCAGGACTTCGCGCAGAGGTTTTTGCTGCAAACTCTGGGGCAGTTTTTGATGATACCAGGCCGTGGCTGCAAAGGTGGGCAGAAAAGTGATATAAGGCAGGTCATTGCCCGGGCCGAAATCATAGGCCTGGAAGTTCAAGATCGCTGAAATCAGCATGATCCCGTTCAGATACATGCCGTGGCGCTCTTGCAGGTAGCCGGATAGGCCAGCGGCGCGAGTGGTGCCATAGCTTTCGCCGATCAAGAATTTAGGCGAGAGCCAGCGCTGGTAGCGGCTGGTATACAGGCGGATGAAATCGCCCACGGAGGCCACGTCTTTCTTGATGTTGTGAAATTGCTTGGTTTGCTCGCCTGGCACGGCTCGGCTGAAACCGGTACTGACCGGGTCGATAAATACCAGGTCGGTTTCGTCTAACAGAGAGTAGGGGTTGTCCCCCAGGCGATAAGGGGGCGGCAGCAGGTTATCGGCATCTCCCATTTCAATCCGCCGCGGGCCGAGCAAACCCAGGTGCATCCAGACGGACGAAGATCCTGGGCCTCCATTGAAAGAGAAGGTCAGCGGGCGCTTGCTCTTATCAGCCACGCCCTGGCGGGTATAGGCGATGAAGAAAATCGTCGCCTTGGGCTTCTCGCCTTCGAATTCGCCCTCCTTCTCACCCTTCTTTTCGCTTTCCTCTTTCAGGACGATCGTCCCGCAGGTTACGTTGTAAGGAATTTCCTTGCCGTTGATCGTGATGGTATGCCTGGTCTCGACCAGATTATCCTTGGGCTCGGGCGGCTTCTCCGTTTCGGCGCCTTTCTTCTTGGCCTCTGATTCGTCTGCCATTTTTCTCAACTCCTTGTGCTCCACTTGAATATCCAGGATTATACCTTGCTCTTTTGACAAGTTTACTTGAAAATAAGTAGATTCTCAATTTGGCATAGTGATAAAATATGCGGGAGGGAACGGCGTCCGCTGCGCCAGAAGGAGATGTCTACATGCCGAATAGAATCCTGTCTGCACGCTTCTTGTCCGCTCTTGTGGTACTGAGCCTGGTGTTCCTTGGTTTTCATCCTGCCAGCGCCCAGGCTGGAATCACTTTGGCGCTCGATTCAGAGGTCGATACGGCCAATTTCCCCCAGTTGGTGCTGTATACATCCGTTTTCGATGAGCAAGGCTACGTGGTCAGCGATGCTACCACGGAGAATTTTACGGCCCTCGAAGATGGCAACCCGGTGAAATCCTTGCAGGTTGAGCCAGTATTCGAGCAGCCTCTGGCGATTGCTCTGGTGGTGGATGCCAGCGCCAGCATGACCTATGGTGACCGGCCAACGCCGATGGAAAATGTGATCAACATTGCCAAGGGCTTTGTATCTTCCTTAGCGCCAGAAGACCAGGTGGCGGTGGTCTCGTTTGCAGACAAGGTGGCAATCGCCCAGGAACTCACGCCGGACAAGACCCAGGCGCAAATTGCCCTCGAAACGATCACAACCGGCCAGAACGCGGCCTTGAACGAGGCGATATTGACCGCGGTTGACCTGTTGAAAGTAGATGCCAAGCGCCCGGTAATCGTGTTGATCACGGACAGCGCCGATTCGGGCAGAACCCCGATCAGCCGCGTGATCGATGCGGCTGTGCAGCAGTCCATCGTGGTTTATACAATTTCTTGGGGTGGCGCCAGGCAGGAGGAGTTACAAGATCTGTCTGAGCTGACCAAGGGCGCGTTTTTGCCGTTGGTGGGGCCTTATCCTGAAGGGCGTTCCTTCCAGACCGCGTTCAACAACATCCAGAACGATCTATCTAAGAGACGCTTGCAATACAAGCTGGTATGCACTTCGGCGCTGCGCTCCGATGGCCAGCCTCACGAGCTATCGATCCAGTTGGATTACCTCGGCCGCTCTGCTGAGGCCAAGGCCAGCTTTACTACGCCGGTCAGCAGCCTGGAGATCGAACTGCCAGACCTGCTTCCTGGGCAGGCCGTGGGCGGCAACGTGCTCTTCGCGCCACGTTTTCAGCCGCCGGATTTCGTGCAAAAACTGGAAATCCAGATCGATGGACAATCGCTAACCACGATCGTCAACCCGCCGTTTGAATACACCTGGAATTCGACCAACGTGCCGCCAGGCGAACATCGCTTCACTCTGACTGCCCAGGACTCATTAGGGAACACCAGCCAGAAGGAGATTTCGCTCCAGGTGCAGGAGCCGGTTTCGGTGACGATCACCGCGCCAAAGAACGGTGTGACCCTCACCCAGGCGACGATCGTCC
Organism: Chloroflexota bacterium; assembly: GCA_040752025.1. Classification (GTDB taxonomy): domain Bacteria; phylum Chloroflexota; class Anaerolineae; order Anaerolineales; family UBA4823; genus JBFMFR01. Next base: position 22,521 of record JBFMFR010000022.1, read on the forward strand.
AGGCTCAGGTGCAGGCGCTTTCCAAGGTTTCGCGAGTTGAATTTCAGTTGGATGGGCGCACGATGGCCTCTCTGACGGAACCACCTTACCAGTTCACCTGGAATGTGCTGGCCTCCTCCGATGAGGGCGTTCACGAATGGGTGGTGACTGCATACGATATCAACGGATTCAAGGGGGAGGATCGCATCAAAGTATCGACCGGCTCACCGGGCAGCGATTGGGGTGGGTTGGGCATTTTGTTGGCGATTATCCTGGGCGCGGCCGTCCTGGCAATTCCGATCAGCCAGCGCATGCGCCGGCGCATGAAACGCAGCCGGGAGGCAGTTGCCGGACCGGTTGCGAGTGTCAGCCTGGGCGTTCCAACTGCTTCTCAGGCGGCCTTGTTCGAGACGCAGGGGTTGAACCCGGGACAATCCTGGTCTCTGCCCGTGAATGCCGAGATCCGCCTGGGGCGCAAGCGCGAGGACAATGATATCCCGCTGATGGGCCAGTCGGCTTCGCGCATGCACGCCCTGGTGCGCTTCCAGGGCGGCAGCTACGTGGTTTACAGCCTGAAGCCTGAAAACCCGGTGTTGGTCAACGGCCAGCCAGTTCCTCAGCAGCATACGCTGCGCCCTGGGGACGTACTCCAGGCGGGTGATAGTTTCTTCGAGTTCCAGGTGCGGGCCTAGCCGAGGCGGGAATGTTCCAGGTAGAGTCCAGCTCGCTGACGCATCCAGGGCGCAAACGCTCGAATAACGAGGACTTCGTTACGTATTTCGAGCCGGGCAGCCTGGAAGACCTGCGCGATAGCGGCAGCCTGTACGTTGTGGCGGACGGCGTTGGCGGTGAGGCGGAGGGCGAACGGGCCAGCCAGTATGCGGCTGAGAAAGTCAAGCACGAATACTATCAGAACCCTGGCATAGAGCCTGGGGAGCGCCTGCGCCAGGCCATGCGCCAGGCCAGCCGGGACATTTACGATTACGCCGAGGGCAGAGGACGGCACCACCGTATGGCAACCACGCTGGTGGCGGCTGTGGTGCGCGGCGAAAAACTCACTGTCGCCAATGTGGGCGATAGCCGGGCTTATTTGATGCGCGGGGCGCAAGCCTGGCAGATCACCAGCGACCATACCACCGTGGGCGAGATGCTGAAGAATCGTCTGATTACCGAGGACGAAGCGCGCCGTTCAAAGGCGAAGAACCGCCTGACGCGCAGCCTGGGCGGCGAGTCTGGCGTACACGTGGACCTTTTTGAAGATATCCCTTTGCAGGCCGGGGACAAGATTCTGTTATGCAGCGATGGCCTGACGCGCTACGCCTTGAGCACGGATCTGGTGCAGTTCGCCGCGCAGGCGACTCCCGAAGAAGTGGCCACCAGATTGGTAGATTTTGCCAACCAATCTGGTGGCGTGGATAACGTTTCTGTGATCGTTGTTTTCATCAAGCCGGGCGAGGCCGGGTTGGTGGGGGCGGTGACCCAGCCACGTGGTGAAGCTCCCACGGCGATCGACCTGGAAGACACCTTACCGCCATCGCCGCGCCGTGCTTCTGGCGCACGGAGTGCAAAGCCTGCCCCGGCGGCGAAGAAGACAAGCTGGAATTGGCGGCGCATTGCCCCGCTGGCTACGGCCGGGCTCGTCCTGTTAGGCCTGAGCATCCTGGCGCTGGCCTGGTTTGCTACTGGCCTGGGCAGAGGAAGCCAGGCTGGGGTCAACGAAGCTACGTTGGCGAGCGCCCTCACGCCGGTTGTGCCAACCGCGGACCTGGCTGCATCGCAAATCGCCGCAACGCAGGCGATCGAAACACAGGTGGCAGCGACGGTCCAGGCTCAAGTCGCCCTCCAGGCGGCCGCTTCACAAACGGTTGCTGTGCTGCAAACTCAGGCGGCTGCCCAGACGCTGGAGTCCTCCCAGGGCTTGACGCTTACCCAAACCAGCGAGGCGGGCTTGCTGACCCCATCGCCAGCCGGCAAGCGGGTCTGCGTCCGCCAGGTGGCCGAGGATGATATGTTAGTAACCTTATTGGGTAAAAAATACATCCCTGATGAGGTCTATCTCGGTTTTCAATGCAAGTCTGAGGCAGGTGGACTGGTGTGCATTCAATCACGCGAAATCCTGTGTGACCCCTACAAAGCGGAAGGCTGTTACTTGATCCGCCCAGGCGAATGGGTGCAGATACCGGAGATCGAATCGCTGGATCAATGCCTGGAATACCAGGGAGAATGGGCAATTTGGCAGCAGTAGCGAAGCACGACACAGCAGGATAGCCTGTGTAACTTTACGAGGAGGATGTTATGGATTTGGTGATGCGCTTTTTCGATATGCTCAGCGAGCCGTACTGGCAGGCGCTGACCGGCACGGGAAAGTTCTTTAACTGGTATTTCTACGGCCTGGGAGGCATTGGCGGCTGGCTGATTTTCCTGCTCCTGGGTGTCATCGCCTCGATCTGGCTGATGTACGACTCGCAATCGCGGCGCTTATCGGTGGTGGGTTGGCGCTTCGGGGTGATCCTCATCACCTGCCTGCTGCTGCCCACGATCCTGTACCGCTTCACGGTGACGCGCGACCAGTCCGACCTTTTTCATAACTACCTGCAGCCCTATAAGGCCGAAGAATGCCCGGTGGACCTGATCCGCTCTATTTTCCCGGGGCTTTCTTTCGAAACGTGCAAGCAGTTGCAAGACAGCCTGCCCGCCCTGTCCCCTTACGGGGAGTATGTATTTTATCTGGGCTTGCTGGGGGGTGTGTTGGCGCCCATCCTGGCGGTTGGCTACTACATCACTTTCCAGGAGCTTGTAGGCTGCCCGCAAGGGCATATTTATGAAGCTGCTTTGGGGGCTTGCCCGGAGTGTGCTGCGTTGGAGGCCAGTTTGCGGCGCAACGATTATCCGGTTACGGTCGGAGTGGGAGTGCCTCCGCCGCCGGTGACGAAAATCCCCGCCGGGCCTACTCGCCCGGCCAAGCCGGTGATCCAGTACGCCTGGCTGGTGGATATGACCAACAACCGGCGCTATGATCTATGCGAAGATACCACTCGCATCGGACGCGGCTCAGACAACGACATCGTGATCTCCGACCCGGCTATCTCGCGCATCCACAGCCAGATCCGGGAGATCAATGGACACTGCACGCTCTCCGACCTGGACTCGCGCACGGGCACGCTGCTGAATGGCAAGCGCATCCGCACGCCCCAGGCTTTGCAGAACGGCGATAAGATCACGATCGGCGATACAGTGCTGCAATTTGTCACGGCCCGCTGAGGCGACGCAAACGAACATGGGATTTTCTTTCTGGAGGTTTATATGAGCGACGATCTGTTTTGCCCCAAGCATGGACCTTATCCGGCTTCTGTAGGAACCTGTCCTTTCTGTGCCCGCGAGATGGGAGATCTGCCGCCTGCCCCTGCTCCACTGGGCCAGGATGACACGGCCGCGGGCCCTTGGGGTGACCAGTATTACTCAGATGATGACGAGACGATCCTGCCGGGCTCTGCCGGCCGCATGGCTGGTGAGGGGGATGAAACCGAACTGCCACAAAAAGGGGGGCGCGCCCGGGTGGATGAGGATGTTACGCAATTGCCCGAGCGCCGCAGGCGCATCCTTGACTTCGATGAGGAAGATGATGATGTCGAGGCGACCGTCATCGAGCGGGAAGATACCTCGACAATGGGCTGGTTTATCGTCAAGCGCAGCCCGTACATGCGCCGGGGGCACATGATGAAACTCCGTTCCGGGGAAATATTTGGACGCAACCCACGCAAAGCGGACATCATGCTTGATGATGAAAAAGTTTCCGGTTTGCACGCTCGCATTCAAATCAAAGATGGTCAGTTTGTGCTCATCGACCTGGGTTCGGCCAATGGAACCTGGGTCAACGGTGAAGAACTCGCCGGCCCTAAGGTATTGAAGCAGGATGATGAAATTAGGCTGGGCGATACGGTGATGGTGTTGAAGGTCCTGTAGGGTTTAGCCCGGTCCCCTCGTGGCGCCGGGGTAATGATTGGCGGTGGTGTGCTAAAGCTTAATGGCAGCACAGATCGAGATGGGGTTTGGAGCGCCTGGATTGCGCAGGGCCTGGTCGCTCTGCTGTTGATGGCCCTGGCGCCTGCGCCCAATGGCTGGTTTCAGGCGTCCGGCACAGGCATCCAGGATACGAGAACGGTATTGGTGATCGATGTTTCGGGGAGCATGTCGTATCCCTGGCGAGGCAGCATCAAGCTGGATGCGGTCCGCTCGGCGGCGGATCAATTTCTGAACCTGTTCGAGAATTTGAGCCGCCAGGGAGGCGTTCACCGCATCGGCGTGGTGAGCTTTGCCGAGAGCGCTCATCTGGACCTGGCATTGACCACAGATTATAGGAGTGTGCAAGAGACCCTGGCCGGGCTGACCACGGCCAATGACACCAATTTATACGCGGCTCTGGAGACAGCCGTCAAGGCGGTAGCCGAGAACGCGCAGCCTGGCGAGGCGCGCAGCCTGGTGCTGGTCATCGATGGGCGCACCAACAGCGGCCCGGGAACAGCCGAGATATTCAATGGCCCGCTGGCTGAAGCGGCGAAGCAGGGTGTTTGCATCTACACGATCGGCTTTGGCGAGCAGGCAGAGCTGGATGAAGAATTTCTGCGCCAGGCTGCGGCTGTTACCGGCTGTGGGGCGTATTCCTATGCCGGGGATGGCTTCGAGTTAGAGCTGGCTTTCATCAAAACCCATCACCAGATCAACGGCAACTTGCTGGCACAATTTACTGGTGATGTTCAGCCGGGAGAAACGCCTCCCACCAATCCGTTCAGTGTGCCTGACGGCCAGGGCGCTTTGGAGATCAGCTTGGCCTGGAGGGGTTCTTCGGCCAACCTGGTGCTACGGGATCCGGATGGCAATTTCTTCGATACGGAATCACCCAATGTGGTTTCAAGGCGCTTTGCAGATCTTTACCATTTTTCAATCCAGGGGATCAAACCTGGCAACTGGCAGATCAGCATGTTTGCCGACCAGGCGCTTACCGGCGTGCAGCCGTACGAGATCATCATTTCTTCCCGGGCCGCGCCCGTGGCGCCTTCCCCGCTGCCGCCAACCGCCACGCCGACGGCGCTGCCATCCAGGCCGCCTGTGTCGAGTGGGGCGCAGGGTGGGATGGGCGGCCTGTTGATCGTCCCGCTGCTGGCATGCGCTGGGGCGGTTATGCTGATCTTTTTATTGCGCTCGCGCCGGAGAAAGCCATTCGGCGCCGTAGGCTCTACTTCCTCGGCCCAGGCGAATTTGCGCTTCCTCCAGGGGGGGCGCGCCGGGCAGGTCTGGCCGGTCGGCGCTGAGGCGTTGAGCATCGGCCAGGGACCGGCAAACCGGCTGCAGCTTTCCGACCCGGCGGCAGCACGCTTGCATGCTACCATCCGCTATGCCCAGGGAAGCTGGTTCTTGCAGGATCAGGGCAGCGGCGCAGGCACTTACGTGAACGGCCAGCCGATCACCGCAGTCGTTCTACGAGATGGCGATCGCATTCGCATCGGTGGGACCGAGATGGTTTTTCGTATTGGCGGATGAGATGACATTGTGTTATTCTTATTAATGGAGGGATTGCAGTTGGATGAAAAATAGCATGGCAGATACCAGGAAGTGGCTTGTGCGTGCTGGGACGCTGCTAATCCTGCTGGGTTTTGTTTTACCTACGCTGACGGTCTCATGCACTGGAGCGCCAGACCTGCGCGAGTCGTTCAGCCTGGCGCAGGTGGCCACGCTACCCAAGGGTGGGATGCAAATTCTGCTCCTGGTTCCATTGGGCGCCATGATCACGCTGGTGCTGGCTTTACTGCCTTCCAGCCCGGGCCTGGCGGGCGTGTTGTTCTTCCTGGGGCAGGTGGCTGGCCTGGGGGTGGGCATTCTAAGCATCCTGATCAGCCTGCTGCCTTTTACCAGCCAGGTGCAGCAGCCTGGTTTGAACTATTCGCCAGAATTCGGTGTTTTCTTTCTGATCGCTGGTTATGGACTGTGCGCCGCTGGCCTGGCATTGCAGACTCCGGAGCTGGTTGGCGCGCTTTCCAACGATGCCAGCCCGCCAGTTTATGTCCCAGAATCTTCTTATGCACCGCAGCCGGTTTACACACCTGCGCCTTATGCATCACAGCCACTGCCGCCTGCCATGGAGACGCCGGCCGAACCATTTCAAACGGCCAGGTTGAGCGGCACGGCTTACCTGCGCGTGGTACGCGGGCAGCTCAGCCAATCCTATATCCCATTGTCTGATAATTTTACGATTGGACGCAGCCACGGCAATCATTTACAATTACAGCAGCCCAGCGTCTCGCGGCAGCACGCCTGCTTGCGTTTAGCCCAAGGCGTTTGGTTCATTCAGGATCAAAACAGCCGCGCGGGCACTTTTGTCAATGGCCAGCGCGTCCCGGCCGCTCGTTTACAGCCCGGCGATCAGATCCAGATCGGGGACTGCGTTTTCGAGTTTAGCATGATGTAATCATTTCATCAGATCATTACTGGAGGAATTCACAATGGCAAACCTGATTGGAAAAGTTCTGAACGATCGCTTTCGTGTTGATTCTTACGTAGCGTCCGGCGGCATGAGTGTGGTCTACCGGGTCTGGGACCTGGAGCGCAATGTGCCATTGGCGATGAAGGTTCTGCACCTGGATCTGGCTGATGACCCTACGATTGTGAAGCGCTTTCAGCGCGAGGCACGCGCCCTGCAAAAGCTGGCCCACCCGCACATCGTGCCGTTTTACGGGCTTTACCAAACGGAAGATGTTACCTTCCTGGTGGAACAATACGTGGATGGGCCTTCACTCAAGCAGGTGCTGCGCCGGCAGCAGGGCGATCCGCTGCCTCCCAGCGAAGCGCTGATCTACCTGAAAGCGCTGTCTTCGGCCCTGGGCTACGCCCATACCAATGGTGTGGTGCACTGTGACGTCAAGCCTGGCAATGTGATGATCGATCGCGGTGGCAATATTTACTTGACCGATTTCGGCGTGGCGCGCCATGCTGAAAGCACCACCACGACCCTGGGAATGGCAGGAACGCCGGCTTACATGGCTCCTGAGCAAATCCGTGGTGACCCGGTGACGGCATCCACGGATGTTTACGCATTGGGCGTGTTGTTCTTCGAATTGCTGACCGGCCAACGCCCCTTTGCGGGCACCGACAGCAGCAGCTCGGATAATTCCAGCGCCACCGCGGCGGAGCGCGTGCGCCTGGCGCACCTGACCCAATCACCGCCCGACCCGCGCGAGCTGTGGCCGGATGTCCCCGAGGGGCTGGCCCTGGTGGCGCTGAAGGCGCTGGCGAAGAACCCGGCGGAGCGCTATCAAAGCATGTCGGATATGATGAACGCTGCCTGCGCGGCTATGCAGGTTGCTGCAGGTGATATCCCGGACCGGGTTGAGCCGCCGAACATCGAGTTGGTGGATACAATGGAGGCTCCGCCGGTGGTAGAAGCCGGTGCGATCGCGCCGCGCAAGCCGAACTGGACCTGGATTGGGATCGGGGTGGTCGGGTTGCTGATCCTGTTGTGCGGTGGTGTCTTCCTGGGTGTAACAGCGCCCAAGTACATCATGGGCCTGATCGCTTCCCCTACACCTACGGCTACGAATACATCCACGCCGACCAACACCTTGCCGCCCACGCTGACATCCACAGCCACGCTTATCCCAACCAATACACTGCCGCCTCCCCCGACCAGCCCGCCTACTCTGGCGCCTACGGATACGCTGGAGCCATCGCCTACGCCGGTCCCTTCGGATACGCCTGTGCCTGTACCCGTGGACCTTCACATCAAAATTCGAAACAGGACAGGGGTCGCGGTCAATATCTCTCTGGATGGTAAATTCGTAGGTATGATTGCGGCAAATATGTATGGCATCTATCCGATTCGCAGTCTGAGGTCATACGAGCTTACCTGGTGTGATATCGATAAACAGGGCCGATCGAAGAACTGCCGGTCGAAAACAATCAATGTCACTCAAAATGACCAGGAGTTTACAGTACCATAGGTATGTTGGTTGAATTACCGGGCAGAGGCCCGTTCCTACAAATCTGTTCGCTTGGATTCGATAAGAGGTAGACCAGAATGAGTCAGCATGTGGAAAGTTATTTGCTTCGCTTGGGCGAACAGGTACCGGCGTTCTCATTGGCTGCGAGCCGCTGGGTTCGTTTTATCTTAGCGGTATCGATCGCCTGTGCGGGCTTGTTGGTCGACACGCACCCTGCTTATGCTGACACGCGCTTGAAAGTCACGGTCACGGATTGTGACCAGGGTACGCCGTTGATCGGCGCCCTGGTGCAGGTAACCTATAAATCCGGCAGTGATACGGAAACGAAAAAGGCCAAGACCGATGGCAGCGGCGTAGCGACGATTTCCATTCCAAGCAGCGTTGTGGTGATGTGGGGCGTTGTAACTGGTACCAACGTATCTGTCCAGGCCTCAATGCGAGGTTACGAGACGAAGAAAACGAACGTGAGGTTCTCCAGTTCGAGCACACAGAAGGTGAAGATGTGTTTGAAAGCGCTGGCCACGCCTACGCCGCTCCCCACAAAAACCAAGCCGCCTACCGAGCCTCCGAAACCGGTCTCGCCGCCCATCGTGGCGCGGCCCACGGCCAGCCCAACGCCCGATCCTTTGCAGCCTCATTCCCGGTGCCTGGCTTATTTGTGCAACCGGCTGGGCAGCGCCGCTTCCGGTTGGGATGTGGAGAGAATGTTGGCGAGGGTAAACACGATCTTGGCAAGCTGCCGCTCGACGGGAGACTGCGTGAAGGACGGGGTTGTGGTGGAAGCGGTCAATACCCTGGCCCGGGAGTTGATCAAGCTGGTGGGGTACAGCGCATTGGACGCGGTATACCAGTTGCTGGCAAGTCCGGGCGGGACAGGGGAGTGTGCTTCGCTTTCAGCCTATAATTGGGAACTGGTCAGGCAGTTGGTGATCTCGGGTTTGAACCAGACCGCCACCGCAGTTTATTCTCCGGCAGGTGTGCTGATCAGAGATGAAAAGGGCCGCCGCAGCGGCTTTCTCCCAGACGGGTCGATTGTGGAGGAGATTCCTGACTCGCGGGCGATCCTCTCTGAGGGTGTGAAATATGTGTTTGTCCCATCGGCAGCGGTCTCGGGAGTCGGCTTGAAAGGTACAGGACAGGGTTACGTTAAGCTGGACGTACTGAACAGCACCGGGGCGATTGTCAAAGATCTTACTTTTGATAATTTCTACGTAACCGAGAAAAGCAACGGCGACCTGAACCTGGCTGCACCTGCGCCAGCCCTCGAGCTTGACCGGGATGGGAACGGCAATACGCAGGTGATTTCACCGTCAAATTACACCGAGTGGCAGACTCAGAGTATGTTCCCGGTAACGCCTACGCTGCCGCCTTCACCCACTGCGGCGCGCCTGCCGGCACAAACGGATGGGGATGGCGCGGGTATGGTGGTGATCATCCTGGCGCTGGCGCTGGGGGGTGTGGGCCTGTGGGTAATGAGCTCGCGCCGCCGCCTTTCACCCAGGCCGGCGGTCGCTGGCACGCTGCCAGGGCGCGCGGGCGCTACGCCATCACAGGCCGGGGCGATGTCTGCTCGCCTGATCGGAATGAGTGGAGTGGGCGCCGGGCGGGGCCTGGTGCTGGGCGTGCAGCCCACTGTGATCGGGCGCAGCTCGGCGTGCGACCTGGTTTTGCCCGACGCGACGGCCTCCAGGCAGCACGCCCGGATCGTGTTCGCGCAGGGAGGCTGGTACATCCAGGATATGGGCAGCAAGGCAGGTATCCGGGTGAACGGCCGGCCGGTTCAGGCAGTGCGCCTGAACTATGGCGACCAGATCCAGATCGGCTCTTCGATTTTCCGCTTCCAGCCCTAAAGCGCAAGGGTATTGCAAGGGATGGGCTGCCGGAGAACAGTTTCGGGTTTTCGGGCAGCCCTTATTGAATGATTTCGATTGAATCGACCACTGGGTAGAACACGTTCTCCAGCAGAGCCTGGCGCTCACTCCCATCGCTGAGTAAGAGCACCTGGATGGTGCGGTTGCCTACGGATGCCATCGCCAGGTCTACAGGGCTGCCGTGGAAGCTGGAAGTATAGAGATTCCAGCTAAAATTCTTGGAACGGTAGGTGTTCTCTTTGACGGGCTCTTTATCCAGTCCGGCACCCGCAAAGCGCTCTGTGAGCCACTGCAGCCATATTCCCTGGTTGGTATAAGCTACCTGGATGCCCAATTGGGTGATATCCAAAATGTTCGCGCCACGGAGATAGTAACCGGCGCCAACGTCTTTCCAACTCTCAGGCACCAGGCCCGCCAGGTGGAAGTCGCGGTTGGTGAAAGTCGTCAGAAGGATAGGTTCTTCACCGGTGTAAGGCGAGTAGAAAGGATGCGGCTGCATCGTCCCCAGGCAGGATGAATCTGGTTTGACAGTGGGATGATCCAGGAAAGCTAAGGCGACCTGGCGCGGGCAGGCCCCATAAGTGCTCATGCTGGGCGTATGGCCCATGCGCTTGAATTCGAAAAAATAGCTGTTGCTCAGAGTCTGGGCGGCTTGTTTGCCAAACCAGACCGGTGTGCTGGGATCGTATTCCCCTGCCAGGATCAGAGTGGGCAAATCACTGACTAGCGCCTGGCTCTGGTATGGGTCGTAGGGCGCTGCGCCCCAGGTTTCGCAGATATCGAATTGGGCCTGCCCACTGCCGTAGACAGCGGATAGAGCAAAGGCCTGGGTCTTGGGGAATTTGGCGAAGTCGGCTTCTAACTCTTCAGGAGTGGTTGCATAAACCTGTTCGTGGCAGTTGATCGACATCATCGCGCCCAGGCTGAGGGTGCTGTAAGAGGTTTCCTGGTTGGAATAGCTGATGCGAAAATAATCGTAGTTTCCTGAGTGGATGTCGTAGATTGCTTTTGGAAGAACGGGAATCACCTCTGACGAGAACAAGCCCCAGAAGATCGAGTTCATCAATCCATCGCCGTTAACAGTGATCGTCATCGGCTGTTGGCTGATGGCGTTGGTCACTTCGAAAGTGGCCGGCGTGGTGTTGAACTGCTCGAACATTTCGTAGAAAACGGTCTCAAGCCCAGGATAGGCGGCATTGCATGCCTGGTCAAGAGCGCAGCCCTGGAACAGCGTATTCAAGGCATTGTCGGCCTTGGCCGCGGTGGCGTTGTAGAGCTTGGCATCCAGGGGCACCGTGGAGTCCAGCACGGCCGCGTGCACGATTTGGGGATAATCGCGCATCACGGTCAGCGCCAGGCGTGTGCCATAGGATGCTCCATACAAGTCGGCTTGCGAATAACCCAGGGCGGTCAGGATGTCTTTTACGTCGGCTGCGCTGGCGCTGGTGGTGTAAGCTCCCAGGTTGGTTCCCATCAGGACCAGGCGATCGCGGCAGGTGATCAGGGCTTGCTTGTAACCCTCGAGTTGATCCGCATCCGAAAGCGTGCTGAGTTGATATTGCAGGTACAGGGTCTTCAACTCGGGGCAGTCTAGAGACGGATTGGCGGCGCCCATGCCGCGCTGGTCGAAAATGATCACATTGCGCTTTTCCAGGAGCGGTACGATGAAATTGTCGTAGGCATAATTCGCCATCGACTGGATGGCTTCCTGCCCTGGCCCGCCCTGCAGATAGATCACGGGAGCTGTTTCGGGCGTGGCGTTCTTGCTATGGTAGATGGCGACTGGCAGACGGATCGTGCGCGCCAGATTGCCGTCGCGATCCTCCGGAACGATGACTGTACCGCATTCCACCTGCGCTCCAGAGGGGATACGGAAGTTGCAAGCGGCAGATTCGAAACGGGCGGTGTAAGTGCGCCGCGTGGTGGTTGGCGTTGGCGTGGGGGGAACCTTCGTGGGTGTGGGTGTTGCTGTGGCGGCTGGAGCCGGGGTGCTGGTGGGCAGCTTCACGTTGGATATGGCCGCAGGCATTCCGGCAGGATTCTTGATGATGAGTACGTAGCCCAGGTAAAGGGCGCCTGCCAGGCCCAGGAGCAATACAATAACCAAGCCTCCCCACATCAAGATAGGGTTGGGTGAACGCCGCGCAGTTTTTTTTCTATGGACGCCAGCGGGTCTCGCTGCTTTGGATGGTTTGCCCTTTGGTGTCGGGAGGCTTTCTGGCCCGCCAGGCTGGACGGGCGGCACTGCTTGCATCTTCGGTGGAACGGGTACCTGCGGGCCGGCTGGCGTGACATTGATATCCTCCGGCAAAGCAGACAGGGCTTCCAGTTTCTTGCGGGCTTTTTCGTGAGCGGGATTGATACGCAGCGCCTGGCTGAAGGCGTAGATTTGCTGATCGAGTTCGTCTACAGCAAAGCCCAGCATATACCAGGCCTGCTCGTTGCGAGGATCCTGCTTGATGATTTGTCTCAACAGCGCTCGCGCTTCCTGGCGATTTCCGGAGCGCAGCAAATTTGCGGCCTGTTGGAGGGCACTTTGGGGTGAGGCATCCATAGGCATCTGGCTTGAACAGCGATTTGAAATGGTCGGTACGATCCGGTTGGGCCAGGAAACCCAGCTTCGCTAGGGTACCCAGCCTTGCTGTCGCACGAAGCCTGAGATCACAGGAATTTCAACCATCTGGCCCTGGTAGGCCAGGTAGGCCCAATAGAAGAACACAAAATAAACCAGAGCGCCAAGACCACAGGTGACGATCGAGATGGGGATGAGCACCGCGCCAGTGGTGATCGAGACTACGGCGTGGTAGCGGATAAAGGCACGTTTCTTGGTGTCTTCCATCAGCAGGGCCAGAATCGCCAGGATAGGCCATAAGGGCGTAACTGGCAGCCAGCTCAAAGCAGCCCACAGGCGATCATCGGAAGAGATTTCATTTGGGATAACAGGTTCTTCCATAAGACTTGTCTTCCTTTAGTTGAATGTGAATGGTTTTGGATTTAACAGAATTCTACCATATCGCAGTCCAGGTGGCATGAGTATGCCCGGCGTTATCATAATCAAGTATAATCAAGAAAAGACCAATCCGGTACAATTCTGTTTGGGTTTGTTTGGGGAGGGAGGCCTGTGTCGCTCAATATTGGCATCGTGGGACTGCCTAACGTGGGGAAGAGCACGGTTTTCAATGCCCTCACCGGGGCGCAAAATGCGGCGGTTGCTAACTACCCCTTTTGCACGATTCAACCTAACCGGGCGGTTGTGCCGCTCCCAGACCCGCGCCTGGATCAACTCGGCCAGTTGGTCAAGGTTCCCAATATCATCCACGCCTCGGTGGAGTTTGTTGATATTGCCGGGCTGGTCAAAGGCGCTCACAAGGGGGAGGGCCTGGGCAACCAGTTCTTAGGGCACATCCGAGATACGGCGGCGCTTTTACATGTGGTGCGCTGTTTCGATGACCCGAACGTGGTGCATGTTAGCGCCAGGCCCGAACCGCGGGTGGATATCGAAGTGATTGAAGTCGAGCTGGCGCTGGCCGACCTGGAGCAGTTGGAGCGCAAGATCGAGCGGCTGGTGAGCGCGATCAAGGGCGATAAGAAGCTGGCGCCTGTGATGGATATGGCCTATGCACTCAAGGAGCACTTGCAGAAGGGGCTGCCTGCGGCTGGCTTTGCGGAGGCTGAGGATGAGAAGTTCAAAGAACTCAACCAGGAAATGCGCTTCCTGACGGCCAAACCGGTGATTTACGTGGCGAACGTCGACGAACTTTGCCTTTCGCAGGAAAATCCATACCTGGAGGAGACGCGCTCCCTGGCAGCAGAACGGGGCGTAGAGGTGGTGGTATTATGCGCCCAGCTCGAACAGGAGCTGCAGGAGATGGATGCTGCCGAGCGTCTGGAATACATGCAACTGGCTGGGGCTGAGGCCAGTGGGCTGGAGCAGGTGATCCGCAAGAGTTTCACCATGCTCGATCTGATCAGTTTTTTCACTTTCAACCAGCAGGAGGCGCGCGCCTGGAACATCCCGCGCGGTACGCCTGCGCCTAAGGCTGCTGGGGCAATTCACACCGACTTCGAGCGTGGCTTTATTCGCGCCGAAGTGATTCCGATCGATACTTTCGTCAAATATGGCAGCAGCGCTGCGGTCAAGTCTGCCGGTCAGATGCACCTGGAAGGCAAAGAATATATCGTTCAGGATGGCGATGTGATCTATTTCCGATTCAATGTGTAATCCGGCGTGGCGCCTCGGCCAGCGCCTGCTGAAAACTGTGAGTGCCTGAGGAGGCAGTATGACTCTTCAAATTGGCCAGGTTATCCAAAATCGTTATCGCATCGACGGACTGCTTGGGCAGGGTGGCTTTGGCGCTGTCTATCGAGCCTGGGACGCCAATTTCGAAATCCAATGCGCGCTGAAAGAAAACACTGAAACCAGCCCAGAGGCGCAGCGCCAGTTCATGCGCGAGGCGCGCATGCTGCACACGCTGCGCCATCCCAACCTGCCGCTGGTCAAAGATTACTTCTTGATTCCCGACCAGGGTCAATACCTGGTGATGGATTATATCGAAGGTAAGGATCTGCACGAGATCCTTACCCGCCGGGCAGGCGCCTTGCCTGAGGGGCAAGTGATCGAATGGCTTCTACAGATATGCGCCGCCTTGGAATACTTGCACCAGCAGAATCCCCCGGTTATCCACCGGGATATCAAACCTGCCAATATCAAGATCACCCCGGAAGGGAAAGCCGTGCTGGTGGATTTTGGGATATCCAAGCTGTACGACCCGGAGCTACCCACCACCCAGGGGGCGCGTGCCATGACGCCAGGCTTTTCGCCTTTTGAACAATATGGGCACGCCCCCACGGATGCACGTACGGATATTTATTCCCTGGGCGCCACCGCATACACGCTGTTGACTGGCAGAGTGCCCACGGAAAGCATCGCCCGCGTTGCTGGCCAGGAACTGCCCAAGCTGGCCAGCCTGGACCCGGCGATAAAGCCAGAGGTTGCCCAGGCCATCGAACGTGCCATGGCGCCGATGCCAGCCGATCGCTTCGCCAGCGTGGCCGAGTTCCGCGTCGCCCTGCTGCGAGGCAAGACGCGGGTAGTGCCTTCTCAAGAGAAGCCCGAGGCGTTTGCAGCGCGGCAGCCGGCTCCAGCCAAACCTAAAAAGGCCCCACGGCCTGCCGCGCTTGCTGGTGAGAGACGCCAGCCTGTTTCACCGCCCCGGGCAGAAAAGCCCAAGAAAAAAAGATCGTATTTTTGGCCTCTGGCAGCCCTGGCGCTGATTATGGTGATTGGTGGCTTGATTTGGGTCCGGCGCGTTGTGTTATTCAGACTGTGGACGGGAGAAAACCCCGGAACACCAGCCGAAGTAATCCATATTGGCGGCAGGTGGATGGGGCATCTCATCACCGAATCTCCGGATGGCCCGATGGAGCTGCCCTTCACACTGGATATCGAGCAGCTTCCAGGCGATCCTGGTTTCAGAGGCATGGTGACGATCGAATTCCCCAAAGAGGGGCGTGTTGAAAACCACCCGATTGTGGAAGGACATGTGATGGGTGCGGTGGTAGAGTTTTTCGATCAAATGGGACTCTACTATCACGCCGATATCCATGAAAACAACCTGACCGGATTTGCTTCCTTCCAGTGTTATGGATGCGAGCATTTCGGCGATTTCGAGGTGTTCAGGTGATCACGCTGGCTCCCTGGCTGGCCTTGCACAGGTAGATTTGCGCCTGCTTGCCAGTTTTCTGCTTGTAGCCGAGCTTGAGCGCTTCGATGAACTCCCCAGCCTGGTCGGCCTCTACCAGGTTGACTGTGCACCCGCCGAAGCCAGCGCCGGTCAGGCGCGCTCCAATCGCCCCGGGCAGGTCGCGGGCCAGCTCGACCAGCGTATCTAATTCGGGCGTGCTGACCTCATATAGATTGCGCAGGCTTTTATGCCCTGCATACATCAGCGCGCCGAAGGCGCGTTTATCCTGGCGGTGCAGGGCGCTCAGGGCGGACTGCACCCGCCCGATCTCCTTGACGATGTGTTCGCCGCGTTTGCGCACCTCTGGAGATAGATACGCGCTGTAAGCGGCGTATTCGGTGGGGAGCACATCGCGCAGGGAGTGTATCTCGGGCATAAATTTCTTCAATTCAGCAACGGCTTTTTCGCAGGCGGCGCGCCGGTCGTTGTAGGCTGAAGTTGCCAGGCTGCGGCGCACGCCCGAGTCGGCGATCACGATGGCCGTGCCTTCGGGTAGGGGGGCGGGTTCCCAGGTCAGGCTGCGCGTGTCGAAACACAGGGCGTGATCTTCGACGCCGCAGGCGCTGGCGAATTGATCCATCAGCCCGCAGGACACGCCCACGTAGGCGTTTTCGGCGCGCTGGCACAATTGCGCCACGCGCAGCGGCTCGCATTGCCAGCCGGCCAGCGCCCGCCAGACCACGGCGAAGCCGACTTCGACGGCCGCTGAGGAGCTCAGGCCGGAGCCAATCGGGATGTTCGAAGTAAAGACAGCTTGCAGCCCGGTTACTGCCAGCCCGGCTTCTTTGAGCGCCCAGGCTACCCCGGCCGGGTATTGGGCCCAGTGTGGCAGCGGCTTAGCCTGTATGTCGATGTGGCCGTCTATATCCTGGAGGCGGAAGGTAACACTCTCTCCCAGGTCCAGGGCGTGTAACGATACCTTCCCTTCCTCATCTGGAGCAGCGGCGATGTACACAGCGCGGTCGATGGCCGCCGGCAGCACCAGCCCATCGTTGTAATCCACGTGTTCGCCCAGCAGGTTGACCCTGCCTGGGGCGCGAACGATCACAGCAGGGGGATGGCCGAAATGTTGTTGGAATATGGCAGTGAGTTCCATAAGCGCTCTCTGGTCAAGATAGGGGTTCTACATTTCCAGGCGATCATTTCACCAGCAGTTCTAACAGATTGCCGAGCACCACCAGCCCAAGCAGGGCGATGATCCAGCCTGTGGCGCCGCGCTGGGCAGCCAGGTAAATCGGGATGGGGGGCAGGATCATCAAAGTAAAGGCAATCAGGTGCACTTCAAAGGGATGTTTGCCCAACCAGTTACGCAAGTTGTTCATGATTCTAACGGCTCAACCATACGCCTGCCAGGGAAAGCAGGCTGATCAACAGTACTAATGACCCGGTGTATGCCAGCAGCTTGCGCATCACATCGCCTTCTTTGCCGGCCATTCCGGCAGTGCTGGCGCCGACAACCACCTTGGTGGGCGCCAGCACCGAGGCCAGGGCCGCTCCTGCGGTCTGACTGGCCAGGATGATGGCGATGGGATAGCCCAACAGTTGCGCTGTGAGCATCTGCAGGCCCCCAAAGACCACGTTCGAATTCGTGTTGCTGCCGGTCATGAAAGCGCCCAGGGCGCCGATCCACGGTGAGACCAGCGGAAAGATGGCGCCCACGCCCTGCGCCAGGCCACGCGCCAGGACATCGGTCATGCCGGCGTGCTCCATGACTACAGCCATTGCCACCATCGAGGCGATGCTGACACTGGACGACATCACCTTGCGCAGCGTGCTCTTCAGGATGCGCGGCGCAGCGCCGGGCTTATACAAACCTGCTCCACGGTAGACCAGGTATGCCAGCACAGAGGAATAGAACAGGATCACGCCCGTGTGGCGGAAGATCACCAGTTTGCGCCCCGGGCCAGCGGGAGTGATAAAGCCCAGGGCGGTGCTGACTTCCGGGAAATTCACCTGCAGCACCACGCCGCTCAGGAAATCCTTGACGGCTGGGATCAACTGGATCGACAGGGTCACCAGGATGAGTACGGCGTAGCCCGAAAGCGCTACCAGTAAGGCGCGTCCATCGAATAACCCGTTGTCGCGGTCTCTCTGGTTGCGATAGGCCAGGGGAAAGCCGATCAGTAAGCCTGCCAGGCCGGCGGTGAAAGAGGCAATATTCCAGGGCCCCCGGGTAGCTACCAGGTATTGAACTGTACCCATGCTCACGCCCAACACCAGGATAGGTAGAAACAGACGCCGTACTGCTCCCCAGCCTTCGGCCGCATGGGCGACCATCAAGCCGACCAGCAAAGCGGAGAGCCCCAGAAAGAGCGCCGCAGGCGGCGCCAACTGGGCTTCGGGCTGGTTGGTGGCGGCCAGCAAAGCCTGGAACGAAGAGCCCATCGATCCAAATGTGACCGCCCAGCCGTGGCCGATGGAAGGGATGACCACGGCAGCCAGCGGAGCAAACCCCAATCCGACCAGGATGGGGGCAATCACGGCCACGGGCACGCCGAAACCGCCAACGCCTTGTAAGAAAGAAGCGAACACCCAACCGATGATCAATGCCTGCATGCCGCGATCTGGGGTCAGGTGGGGGAGAGCCTCCCCGATCGTGCGAATGGCGCCGGCTTCGTCCGCCACACGGTAGAGCAGGAAAGCTGCCCAGATGATCAGGAGCACATCTAGAGAGAGCAGCAGTGCTTTGGTATGCGCATAGGCGAGGAGTTGAGGCCCCACGCCAAAGAACACGGTGGCGATCAGCAGGGCGCTCAGGTAACCGGCGCTGCCAGCGCGGGCCGCGCCCCAGCGCAGCCCGACCATCAGAAATAGTATGAGCAGGATCGGTGTCAGTGCGAGCAGGAAGGTCATGATGGATGAATTGTCAGCCGCGCCGGTTGTACTGGTGGGGGATTAAGCTGCCTGAAACGTGTTCTAGCGGAGGATATTGGGATTGTTCGACAGGAACATCGCAGCCGCAAGGACAACACAAGCACAAATACAACAGATCAATACAACTGCCGCGGCGGCAATTGCAATCACCGTGGTGTTTCTTTTGGCCGGTGGCTTCGCTTCGCCTGCCTCGGGGATAGAAGAAGAGGCGGCTGCCACTGGCTCGCTCTTGGCTGGGGTGGCTGGGGCTGGTTCATCCACAATGCGAGTGCGGGCATCGGCGGCTTCTGCCATTTCAGCTTCGCTGGCGGCCGGTTGCGGCTCGAGTGCTTCAGGATCGATCTTGAGCGTGGCGGCGTAAGACTCTTTTTCTTCCTCTGCTGCCTGCGGCTCTTCCGGCATCAGGTCTTTGGGGTCGATCTTGCGCGTGGCGAAGTCGGATGGTTCCTGGCTCTTGTCAGAAGGGATGTCACTCATTGCGAAAACTCCTTTACAACTTAGATTTCTACCGGTCAAACAGTCACTATTTTACCACCCTGGTGTATTTCGAGTGGGCATAGAGATAGATCAACCCGCTTCCCAGGAGCAAAGCCGGCAGCAGCACCAGGCCAGCTTCGGGACCGAAGTCACCGCCAGTGAACAAGGCCGGCCCATTGACCTGTTGCGAGATCAGGTGAAAGACGTGGTAGCCGCTGACCGGATACCCAAACACCACGCCTTCGAAGAAGTTCCAACCGATGTGGATGCCGATGGGCAGCCAGAGCTGGCGCGTAGCCAGATAGGCGTAGCCCAGGAACAGGCCTGCGGCCAGGATGCCCAGGGTGGACAGCAAGGTGGCGCCAGGGTTGGCCAGGTGCAGCAGGGCGAACACCAGGGAGGACAGCACCCATCCCCAGGGCAGGTTCAGGCCCTCGGCCAGATTTTGCAGGTGATAGCCGCGGCTGATCAGTTCCTCTTGCCAGCCGGCCAGGATGAAGGCTACCAGCATTTGCGCGGTTTGCAGCATCACGCTGGCGATGGTGCCTTCTGACCAGGCAAAACCCTGGAAAGTGAGCCAGCCTGCGCTCCACTCCAACAGGTAGATCGAGGTCATCATCAATCCGCCGATGACCAGGCCCACCAGGATGTCGAGGCCTGCCCTGGGGCGCAGTTGCAAACCCAGGCTGGCGAACGAGCGCCGGTCGATGAAGCGCCGCGCCAGGTAGACCGAAATCGTGACGGCGAACAGGGTCGCCAGTTCTTGAGAGAGCAGGTCGGAGCCCGGGAAGGATATTCCAAACATGCTCAGGAGCAAAAACGGCAGCAACAGCGCCACGGCCAGGAATAGGAGCAGGAAAGCCTGCGCCAACAACCGCCAGCCGGCGCGCAAACGCCGCTCATCCGGCGAAAACAAGGCGCGAGATAAGAAGGAGCGAAGAGAAATCATGCGATATGTGATTATGCGTGGACGATATGTGGTGTGCGGAACTGCAACTCGCCCGCTTTGATCACTACCGGCAGATGGTTATTCGGTGGGGGCAGCGGGCAGGTGGCAAAATCCGTGTAAGCGCAGGGCGGGTTGTGCGCCTTGTTGAAATCCAGGGTGACCAGGCCCTCTTCGGGCGCTGTCGAAGTCATGTAGCGGCCTCCGGAATAAGTCTCTTTACCGGAGGTAGCGTCCAGGAACATGAACCACAGTCGACCATCATCGGTCTCAATCGGCGACAGACGGCAGGTCTCTCCCTGCAACTCGAATTCGGCGTAGCCCGGGCAGTTCATTTCCAGGGGGTCGCCCAGCACGTTGACTGTCTGAATGGACACTGGTTCTGAATGGGAGACGAAGCGCGCCTGGATGCGATAGGGCTCTTGAACCGGGAACCAGCGCAGGTACACAAAATACTTGAGCGAGGGGTTGTTTTTATCGAAGATGCGCACTCCCAGGCGCGTGCCGCGTTGGATCACCGAGATCTTCAGATCGTTGAGCACGATCCATTCCGAAGAGCCATATTCGCTGAGAGCGATCTCGGTTTTCGTAATGGGCTGGTCGTTGAGTGTCATTTGCACGCCTTTGGCGCATTGCAGCGTGACCTGTCCCTCGCGCAGGGTGAAAACTCCCGCCTGAGCCGGAGCAGAGCCTTCTGGCAAAGTGATCTGGCTGGAAGGATCAGAGCCGAAAAGGTTCTCGCCCTCTTGCAGCCAGAACAGGCCCGAAACCGCCAGCCAGCCGTCCGGTGAGGCCAGGTTCTCGGCATACTGGCGGCGCCAGGCTTGTATATCGGTCAAATAGGAAGAAGCGCTCATACCCACATCCTGTTCATGTTTCTGCAATTATACCAGCGAAAAGGTCAGGCTCATGATAGCAAAAATTCATTTTCTTCGGTAAAATTGTCCGAATTGAGTTCGTATTTCTGACCAAAGGAGATTTACTGTGGAGTGGATTAGCAGCCCCGAAACCTGGATCGCATTATTGACGTTGACCGTTCTGGAAGTTGTCCTGGGGATCGATAACGTAATTTTTATCTCGATCCTGGCTGGCAAACTGCCCCAGGCCCAACAAGCGCGTGCTCGCCAGACAGGCCTGGCTTTGGCCTTAATCACGCGGATTTTATTGTTGGCCTCTTTGAGCTGGATCGTTGGCCTGACCGAACCATTATTCACCTTGTTCAAGTGGCATGTCACTGGCAGGGACATTATCCTGGCTGGGGGTGGCATCTTCCTGTTGGCTAAGGCCACGCGTGAAATCCATGAAAGACTCGAAGGCGTTGAAGGGCATGCCAGCGCCAGAGTAGCCCCCTCTTTCCGGGATGTGATCATTCAGATCATGTTGTTGGATATCGTTTTTTCGCTCGACTCGGTTATCACCGCGGTGGGCATGGCGCAGCAGTTGGGTGTGATGATTGCTGCCGTGGTGATTGCAGTGGGGATCATGCTTTATTCCGCCGGACCGATCAGTGAATTTGTTAACCGCCATCCCACAATCAAAATGCTGGCGCTCAGTTTTCTGCTGTTGATCGGTTTTACCCTGGTAGTCGAAAGTCTCCACGCGCATATCCCTAAAGGATATATCTATTTTGCAATGGGCTTTTCGGTTTTCGTGGAGATGCTCAACCTGCGCATGCGCGCGAAATCTGCCCAGCCGGTCAAATTGCACGAACCTTATGCTGAACAGAGTGCTTCGACACAGTCCTCCGCAGAGTAGCGCTCAACCAGCGAGATCGATCTATTGAGAAATGCCTACTCGGCCAGCCTGGGTCTATGGTAGACTCTTTCTGCTGTTGGCAAATAAGACATAGGATGATTATCGATACATGGATGAGAAAACGCTCGTCACCCTGGAATATCACAAAATCCTGGAGCGTCTGGCAAGGTATTGTTCTTTTTCGGCTTCGGCGGAAAAAGCGCGCGCTTTACGGCCTGTGGATGATCTGTTCGAGGTGCGCCGCCGCCAGGCGGTGACCAGCGAAGCGGTGCGCCTGCTGGTGACACACCCTGACCTATCCATCGGCGGGGCGCGCGACGTGCGCCAATCGGTGGATCTGGCTTTGCACGGCGGTGTGCTCGACCCGAACCAACTATTGGATGTGAAATATACGCTGATCTCAGCGCGCAACCTGGCGCGGCTTTTCGAACGCCTGGCGGACCAGTTCCCCAACCTGGTGGATATTGCTTCGCAACTGCCGCCTCCTCCGGGCATCATCGACGCCGTGACTCGCGCCATCTCAGACCGTGGGGAAATACTCGATTCGGCTTCGGACAAACTGGGGACCATCCGTCGCGACTTGCGCATCGTTCACGACCGGCTGCTGACCAAGCTGCAGAAGATGGTCGGTGATCAGAGGAACGCCCAGTTCTTGCAAGAGGCTTTGATCACCCAACGTGACGGCCGCTACGTGCTGCCGCTGCGCGCCGAGTTCAAAGGACGCATCAAAGCCATCGTGCACGACCAATCCGCCTCGGGGGCCACGTTGTTCGTCGAGCCCCTGGGGGTGGTGGAGCAGAATAACCAGTATCGCGAACTGCAACTGGCTGAGCGCGATGAAGAGCGCCGCATCCTGGCCGAACTTTCGCGCCAGGTCGGCCTGCATGCGTATGAAATCACCCACACTGTGGAGATCATTGCTGAACTGGACCTGGCCCAGGCCCAGGCCAAGTATTCCGACGATCTGCACGCTACCGAGCCTGTTTTGCAGCCGATCCCACGCAGTAAGCCAGGCAGCCAGCGCCCGGCCAGCCTGAATCCCCAGGCCACGATTCGCCTGTACCAGGCGCGCCACCCACTGCTGGATCCCAAAACGGTGGTGGCGATCGATGTGGAGTTGGACGAACAGACCTATGCCCTGGTTGTCACTGGGCCGAACACCGGCGGTAAAACGGTTACACTGAAGACCATCGGTTTGCTGGCGCTGATGGCCCAGGCGGGCTTGCACATTCCGGCGCATTCCGGCTCGGAGATCAGCGTTTTCAAGAATATCTTTGCAGACATCGGGGACGAACAATCGATCGAGCAGTCGTTATCCACGTTTTCAAGCCACATCACCAACATCATCCGCATCCTGGAGAAGGCGGATGTGCGTTCACTGGTGATCCTGGATGAGTTGGGAGCAGGCACTGATCCCACCGAAGGCGCGGCCCTGGCACGCGCCCTCCTGACGCGCCTGTTGGGGCGCGGCATCACCACCCTGGTGACCACGCACCACCCTGAACTGAAAGCCTTTGCGCATGCTACGCCTGGGGTGGTCAACGCCAGTGTGGAGTTCGACCTCGATTCGCTGCGCCCAACCTATCATCTGACGATTGGTTTACCGGGCCGTTCGAATGCCCTTTCAATCGCCCAGCGGTTGGGTTTGCCCGAACCGATCGTGACGGACGCGCGTTCTGAGTTGAGCCCGGAGGATTTGCGTGCCGAGGACCTGCTGAATGAGATCCATCGCCAGCGCGATCTCGCCCGCCAGGCGCGCAGCGCCGCAGAGCGAAATCGCCAGGAAATCGAAAAACTGCGCAGCGACCTGGCAGAGCGGCTGGAAAAAATTGAAGATGAACGGCGCAAGGTTCTGGAGGCTGCCCGGCAGGAGGCCGATGAGCAGGTGCAGACAGTGCAGGGTGAATTGGCCGAAGTACGCCGGGCCCTGGCGCGCGCCCGCCAGCCCATCGAGGTGCTGCAGGCGATCGAGGAAAAAGTGGAGGCTGTAGAGGAAATTGTGCAGCAGCCGGTCGAACGCCTGCAAACTGCAGATGAATTGGTCTTGGGCGATGTCTCCATCCGGCGCGCCATCCGCCTGGGAGACAAAGTGCGCCTGCGCACCCTGGGCACACAGGGCGTTGTCACGGCGCTTTCAGAGGAAGAAGCTGAATTGCAGGTGGGAGTGCTGCGCGTGCGTACGCGCCTGGCGGAATTAGAACTCGCTTCCAGTGAGGAGGCAGGTCCTGCTGAAAGTAAAGTTGGCAGCAAGAAGCGTTCAACTCCAGTGGACCAACAGGCTGAGCCGGCTGCTGGTTCCGGCCAGGCGCTATCGATCGCCTTGCCGGCCAGCCCGGGCATCGAACTGGATTTGCGCGGCAAACGCGCCGATGAGGCCCTGGATGAATTGGAGCGCTATCTGGACGCGGCCTATTACGCCGGGCTGCCGTTCGTGCGCATTATCCACGGCAAGGGTACTGGAAAATTGCGCGATGTGGTGCGCCAGGCGCTATCCGGGCACCCGCAGGCGCGCTCTTTTGAGCCTGGCGGCGAAAAGGAAGGCGGCGAGGGAGTCACTGTTGTAAAGCTTTCGACTGGCAACTGATTTATTCAGGGTGAACTGGTGAAAGCCGGGGCGGTTCTGGGATCGATACAGAACCGCCCCGCTGGTTCTACCTGGAAACCAATGCAAACGAAGCGACGATTTGATCCGCCTGGTTGATGATCTCGGCGGGGATATCGATGGCGGCGTAATCCGCGCCCTGCGCAGGTTGCACATCCAGCCAGACGTAGAGTTGTAGATCGCCGGCTGCCAGGGGCGCCTGGTAGTCGACCACTTTGTTTTTGCCTTCGAATACCAGCAGTTTTTTGTTGATGGGCTCTCCCAAGAAACTGGCTGTGCCGCCGTCGACGAAATCTCCGGCGGGCATGCCGGTGCGGAAGGGTGGAACTTCTTCGTTGGCGCGTTTGAAGCCTACAAATAAGAAATATTCACCCTGGCGGAAGATCAGGTGATGCTCGTAGCCTTCGATGGCCCATTCCCCGGGCGGGTTGAAAGAAAAACCGTATTGCTCGTTCGTATAGGCGGGTTGAGCCTGTGGGGAGGGGGCGGTTTTGGATTGCCCGGGTTGGCATTCCCCACGGAAGAAGGCCCATTCCTCGCACTCCGAGCCATCGGCGAAGATGCATACACCGTATTGCCCGCCAGTAGAGTCTGTACGCGTTTCGAGCTGTCCGCCTTGTTCTTTACAGTGTACGGCTGCCGGGTTGGCGATTCCTACCATGTTTGCTTCAGGGGTTGGCGTGGCAGCCGGGGTGCAGGCATTCAATGCCAGCACCAGGGTGCATAGCAGACACAACCAAAAAAATTGTTTTACGCTCATGCTTTCCTCCTTTGGAAATTGAAACGATTGTATTTTACTGAAGACGCCGGGTGAGCGGGCAAAGTTCCGAATGCAAAATCCTCCCGAAGGGATCAGCAGACCGGCTGGCCAGCCACCTTCGGGAGGATGATATACGGGTCAGGTGGGTTTATATTTTCGGCAGCAGGTACTCGTAGGCGCTCAAGCAGGCTTTAGCGCCCTCACCTACGGCGATCAACACCTGCTCGGCGTAGCCGGAGGTCACATCTCCCGCGGCGAAGATCCCTTCTACGTTGGTGCGGTTGGCGCAATCGACTTTGATGTGGCCTGCTTCATCCAATACAACCAGGCCTTCTACCATCTTCGAGTAAGGGATGAGCGCCTTCTCGATGAAGATGCCATCCGAACTCAATTCCATCAAAGCGCCGCCTGGATCCTTGAGGACCGTCGTGCGGGCGTATTCGTCACCCTTGAACTCTATCACCTCGTGACCGAAGAGCATGGTGACATTCTTGGATGCCTTGAGCTTCTTGCCCAGCGGCGTGGCCAGGATCTTGTCTGTCTGGCTGACCAGGTAAACTTTTTGGGCAATGGTAGCCAGTTCGGCGGCCGAACGCAGCGCCAGGTCGCCATCGCCAATCACCAGTGTGGTGCGATCGATGAACAGGGGCGCATAGCTCAGGGCTGAATAGCACAGGCCCTTCATCATGTATTCTTTCTCGCCGGGCAGCTTGAGGGTTTGTTGCTTGGTGCCTGTGGCGATGATCACCGCTTTGGCTTTTAGCTCGCCGCCGCCGCGCGTGCGCACGATGAAAGTGTCGCCGTCTTTTTCGACTTTTTCTGCGGCTTCCATGTGCCGGGCGAAGTCCAGGTACTCCAGTTCGCTCTTGAACTTGTTGACGACTTCGAGCCCGCGAATGACTTGATAATCCTCAATCCAGGGCAGCGCCAGCCGCCATTGAGTTTTACCGCCCAGGTCGCGCGTTACCATGAGCACGTTGAGTCGTTTCCGAATGGCATAGATCGTAGCGGTAAGACCAGCCGGGCCCCCGCCGATGACGATTAGATCATACATATTGCGTTTCTCCTTTTTCTGCACAGATTACGCGTTACGAATCGTTTCTAAGCAATTCGTCCGGCGTAGTGGGTAGCTAGTCGATAGGCGCCTGCTCGATAAACCCTTCTTCCATCATGCGGGTGGTCAGGTCGCGCGAGCGCTTGATGATCTTGAGGGCGTTGGCGTAGATCGTATCGTAATCCATCTGGATGCGGGCCAGGCCCTGTTCCTGGGCCTTCATAGCCACAGCGGCGGCCTCGCGGGGGAACACTTCCCAATCGTCCATGTTGGGCAGGATAAATTCCGGGCTGAGGCGGTCGCCGACGTGATCGGCCAGCGCTTTGGCCGCGGCGAAGCACATTTCATCCGTGATGGTGCGGGCGCGCACATCCAGCGTGCCGCGGAAGATGCCCGGGAATCCCAGGGAGTTGTTGACCTGGTTGTCGAAGTCCGAACGCCCGGTAGCCACCACCGCTGCCCCGGCCTCTTTGGCTTCCCAGGGCCAGATTTCCGGTACAGGATTGGCGCAGGCGAAAATGATCGCATCTTTGGCCATCGTTCGCACCCATTCGGGCTGGACCACGCCAGGGCCAGAGCGGGACAGGGCGATGGTCACATCCGCGCCGCGCATGGCATCGGCGATATCGCCTTCGCGGCCTTCGGCGTTGGTGATCTGGCAGAGTTTCCACTTATCCACGTATTCGGCTTTGCGCATTTCGAGGTCTTTGCGATGTTTGCCCAAAATGCCTTTGCTGTCTACCATAAAGCAGCGAGCAGGGTCAGCGCCCCAGCCAAAGATCAGGCGGGAGCAGGCCACGTTCGACGCGCCGCTGCCGATGAAGGCGATGCTGACCTCATCCATCTTCTTGCCAACCACTTTCAAGGCATTGATCAGTCCCGCCAGGGTAACGGTGGCGGTGCCCTGTTGGTCATCGTGCCAGACGGGGATTTCGGCCTTCTCACGCAGTGTGTCCAGGATGCGGAAGCACTTAGGCTGAGAAATGTCTTCCAGGTTCACGCCGCCGAAACCTGGCTGGAGCATCATCACCGTGTTGATAATGGCATCGGGGTCTTTGGTGTCCAGCATGATCGGCACACCATCGACGCCTCCCAGGTATTTGTACAGCAGGGCCTTGCCTTCCATGACGGGCAGACCGGCCTTGGGGCCGATATCTCCCAGGCCCAGGACGCGCGTCCCGTCGCTGACGACTGCTACCGTGTTCCACTTATTCGTGTGCTCGTATACCAGTTCAGGGTCCTCGGCGATGGCCCGGCAGGGGGCGGCGACGCCGGGGGTATACCAGATGGCGAAATCGTTAAAGGTGCGCACGCAGCATTTGAGCACCGTTTCAACTTTACCACGGTAGAAGGGGTGCAGCACCATGGCGTCGCCAGATGGCTTTTTGGCTTTCGCCAGGAGCTGCTCTACAGTTAGATTAGGTTTTTCGTTTGGCATGTTGTGACCTCCGGGAAAATGGGTTGGTTGTTTTCATCCTGCGGATTGAGAGCTTCTACTGATGGCACCGGTAAGTCGAACAAATAAGGTATTCTTTGCCGATAATAACAAAACCGCCCTGATTCTAACTTGCAGAAAGGACGGATTCTGTAAGACTGGACGCAAAAGCGAGGAAATCCAATTGCCCGAGGCGACCCACGTACTTATTCTAGCAGGTGTGAGGATAACTGTCACGTTACAGAAATCCGGCTGTAACGGGAACGTTTGTCATATTCCAGTCAATTTGCCAGTTCGTAGGCCCCTTTCTGTTCCAATACACTTTCCCATACGTGCTGGAAACGCTGCGCATCTGTGTTGGCTTTGCGAATCATGCGCAGGCAAAACGCCATCTGGCTGGCTGTGCTGCTGGGTTTGCTGTAGAGCTGCAGAGCGAATTTGGAGAAGTCGCGCACCATGAAATCGAAGATCTGGTCAACCAGGTGTGGATCCAGGGAATAGATAGAGGCATTTTCGAGGATGAGCTGCCCGTACACCACCAGGGCAAACAGCTCGCCCAGCGCCAGCAGGAAATCGACATCTTTTTGCTGGGTCTCATCGGGCGTTGCGCCTGCCAGGAATTCTTTGAAAACGGCGGTTTGCTCGGCAAACAGGTGCACGTTAGGCAGGTGATAGCTGGCGTAGACCGGTTGGTAATCGTGGAAGCGGATTTTGTTCAGCCCGCGCGCCGGGCCCTGGTCGAAAAGGAAAGTATCGTCTACGGGATCAGTTTGCCTGGGCAGCGGGGCGTATTCTGCAGGGTTGAAGAAATAATTCGCCATGAACTTGACGATCAGGGCGATGTTGACGTGCACTGTGCCTTCCAGCTTGGGCAGCGCCCGGATATCGCGCGCCGCCATCTCGAAATAAGTGTCTTTCTCGAAGCCCTTGGCAGCAATCACATCCCACAACAAATTGATCACTTCCTCGCCCTGGGTAGTGACTTTCATCTTGACCATCGGGTTGTACAGCAGGTAGCGCCGGTCTTGGAGCGAGGCGGAGCGCATGTAATCAGCGGCGCGCAAGGTGAACAGGCGCATGGCGACCAGGCGGGCATAGGCGTCGGTGAACATCTGCCGCACATGTGGAAAGTCGGTAACGTACTGGTTGTACAGTCGGCGGTTGGCGGCGTGTTTGATGGCTTCGTAGAAGGCATGTGTACAGATGCCGATCGAAGCCCAGCCCAGGTTGAACTTGCCAACGTTGACGGTGTTGAGGGCCGCATCCCAGGCTGCCGGGCCACGTGAGAGGATATCTGTCTCGCTGACGGGGTAGTTGTGCAGGGCGTACTGCCCAACGTAGTTCTGGCTGGCAGTCACATTGCGGATTAGCTCATACTGCGCCTGGCGGAAGTTGGCGACGAAGAAGACATATTCGTCGCTGCCTGCGATCTTGCCGAAGGTCGAAACCATGCGGGCGACGTTGGCGTTCCCAATGTAATATTTCTCTCCGTTAGCCAGGTAAGCGCCGCCCGGCTGGGGAGCCAGGCTCATTTCAGTGGCGTAGATGTCGGCGCCGTGGGCGCGTTCGGAGAGGCCAAAGGCGAATACTTCGCCCTCGTGCAGCAGTTGCGCGGCGCGGCGCTTCAGCGCTTCGTTGGCACTCATCCAGATCGGACCCAGGCCCAGGATGCTCACCTGCCAGGTGTACCAATAGGCCAGTCCGTAAAAGCCCAGGATTTCGTTGAACTGGCAGTTGCGCCAGGTATCCCAGCGGCAGTTCGGGTCGAACCCATACCGGGCAGGGGTCAAGAGCGTGGCGAAAGCCTGGTGCTCTTTTTGGTGGGCAATGAAATCGGCATACCAGGTGCGATTGCGATCGTCTTCCTTGATCTGTCGTTTACCTTTGTGCTCGAAGAAGGTGATGGTGTCTGCCAGGATTTGCTGAGTGCGAGGATCGTAGCCTGTGAGATCGAAGTATTGGGGATTGAAGAGGATCATGATGCTTTCCAAAGGGTATATGCCAGGCAAGCCTGGCTATTTACGCGGGCAGATCAAGGGTCGAACTCCGGCGGTCGACTTCGAGTTCCATGCGCTCGCCGCAGTGGCATTCCAGGCCTTGCAGGCATTCCTGGCAACAGAACTCAAAGCGCTGTAGCGGTCCAGCGCCAGGCTTGACTACCGGCGCCCAGGTGATTTCGACTCCACAGCCGTCGCAATAGATTGTACCTTCGAGCCTGCTCATCGTTACCTCCATCTCTACCTTTCTGAGAATCCAGTAAAACTTCTAGCGATCAGCCGGTTCAGACCAGTGTTGATTTCACAATGAGCACGGAACACCCGGTGTAGTGAACCAGTTTGCGCGAGACGCTCCCCAGCAACCATCCTGATACAGCGCTCAAGCCGCGTGATCCGCATACAACCAGGTCGATCTTGTGTTCTTGAACGTGTGCGATGATCTCGGTGGCGGCGTCGCCGCGCTTCAGGAATGGCCTGGCCTGAACCCCGGTTGCCAGCAGGATGGCCTGCGCCTGTCCCAAGATGCGCTCACCCTGTTCCTGTTCCTCGGCTTCCAGGGCCTCGGTGTCGATCGGCGGGGCCGGGTAGAGCACTTCGGGCCCAACTGTCCAGGTGCGCATGGCCAGCTCGGGGGGAATTTCGGGGGGCAGCACGTGCATGATGTGCACTTCGGCCTGGGTTGGTAATGGTAAACATTTCGCGCACTGGCGAGTTCTGGTAGGCGCCAGGTATTCCAGCGCGATCTGGCTGTATGGGGAGCCGTCTGTGACGAACAGGATACGTTGCACCCCGATGTACGGGGCGCGCACAACCAGCACCGGGCAACAGGAGTATTCGACAACTTGCTGGGCAACGCCGCCGAGCAGAATACCCAGCGTAGACCGCAGGCCTCTGGCGCCGATGGCGATCACATCCATGCGACCCTGGGTCTCAATAATCTCCTGGGCCTGGGCGTTGATGGTAGCCGCCGGGTTCCCGGCTTTGATGATGCTGGTAACCCCCATGCCTTTTTCCAGAAGGCGTGCTTCGGCCTGTTTGAGAGAGGTTTGCAGCTTCTCGTGGGCGCCGATGTGTTGGGTCGGCAGCACTGCCAGGGCGGTTACATGGCTGCGCGCCCCAGCGTTGAGATCGCCTAGTAGCTCGATGGCGGCTTGTGCGTGTTCAGATCCATCATATGCCAGCAGGATTTGAAAATCATAGTTTACTTCAGATACGGATGCCTCTTTGGGAGTCGGTTGTGCGGTCATGTTTCACCTCCAAAAACATCTAAACGGATCCCCATCTGTTTGGTCTGTGAAAACTTGCAACTTTATCTATACAATACAGAAGATTCAGCCTGGTGTCAAGACCGATTCACCCAGGTTGGGTGTACTGTGTAAAAAACCTCGCCAATTGCGGCGAGGTTTTGATGTCCTCAGGGTTTCCAGGCAGGGGCAGAGCCTTCGGCGATCAGGTGCAGCCCGCCTCCGCCGGGTTCGGACACGTAAATCGAGGCTGGACCTGCCGAACTGGGCTCCCAGCTACCCGATGCATTCTGCGCCAGGCAGGAACGGAAGCTGATCCAACCGCCATCTGGCGACCACTGGGGTGAAACGCCGGGCACCAAATCGCTGCGCTGATCGCTGGCGAAGTTCCAAAGCTGCATGGGATGGACATCGAATCCCTGGGAAAGCCCGCAAGCCCGGTCCCAGGTTTCGGGGTTGTCGTTGCTACAGCCGGCCACGCGGGCGATGACCGCCTGGGATGAATCGGGAGAGAGCGCCAACCCACTCAATGCTTCCATGTCCAGGTTGAAAGTCTGGCGAGATTGGCTGGTCAGGTCGAAAATGTCGACAAACGTTACGTAGGATTCGCAGCTCGAGTAGAAGGAGCCGTAATTGACCAGCAGGCGACGATCTGAGGAGAGCGCCAGATTTACACCTTCGCTCCAGCCCTCATCCGGTTTGTTCGGATAGGGTGTAAAGCTGCGCGCCTGGAAATCGAAGCGGTAAAGCTGGTAATGACATCCCCCCGACCCGCATAACCAGCGGTGCGTGAGTGTGCCGATCAGGGTGCTGTCCCCTAAGAACACCGGTTGCCCGGTGATCCCGCCAGGCTCATTGTTGGGAGCGATGCCCACCCCCCAATCAACGGGATCTTCGATATTGTACATGGTGTTGGATTCATCCAACATAACAATCAGCCAGCCAATGGCGCTTTCGTCCCACGGATTGCCGGGATTCCATAGGACCAGGCTGCGTTGATCGGGCGACCATTGGATACGGCGTTCGACCAGCGCCTGGTTGTCATCCAGATTCAGGGTCAGGCAGGGCCGCGCCGGGCTGCCATCTGGCGCGACGAAACACAGGCTGCGCCCGTTGAAAGTGGCCAGTTGTGCGCCGTCAGGGGACCAGGCGAAACTCAGTAGATCGCCGCTTTGGGTGACCTGGTGGAGAACCCCCTCGGGTAGCTGCGCCAACCATACATCGCCATTTCTAAGAAGTCCCAGAGTGGCAGGCGGACCACTGGGCTGTGTGGGTATAATAACTGGGGTGTTTTCAGGTGTGGGTGGGTAGGATGGGGCGGTTGGCTCAGTAGTTGGTGGAACAGGCTCAAGCGGCGGTAGAGTTGCCTGCTCAGGCAGGGCCTGGGTAGGGATTGGGGTAGCGGTGTCCGCCACGGTCGGTTGGGGTGGAACCGGGGTAGCGGCGGTGATGGTGGTGCATCCGGATAGAGCGCTGAACAGCAGGATACAGATCGCTGCTGAGTTGATAAACTTGATTGAAGTCATAGAGTCTCCAGATTTAACATATCGGGTTGGTAAGCACGGTGATTATACCGTAGCGCTTCAGTTTGAGTTGGCCTTCATAAGCCTAATCTATGCATAAACGGGCGTATCTATTCTGAAAAGGAATCGTCTTAATTGGTGAGTAATGACAACAAAAGAAAAGACATTACTGCGGCGAGCCTCTCGATACGATGAAAAAGCCCTGGCAGAAGTTTATGATTCCTATAGCCCAGGGATCTATCGTTACGCCATGCGCTTGTTAGGTGATGTTGATCTAGCGGAAGAATGTGTCGCGGAAACGTTCAGCCGCTTTCTCATGGCGCTACAGCGCGGCCTGGGGCCGCGGGACTATCTTCAAGCTTATTTATACCGGGTAGCGCACAATTGGATTACCGACCATTATCGTCACCAGCCGCAGCAAACGGAGCCTCTGGAGAGCGAGGTGCACGCTGCGGGCGGGCAAGAGCTCATTGACATTGTGTCTCAGCGCCAGGAGCAGCAGCGGGTGCGCGCCGCACTGGCTACGCTGACACCCGACCAGCGCCAGGTGGTTGTGCTCAAGTTCCTGGAAGGGTGGCGAAACGAAGAGATTGCCCGTTCGATGGGCAAACCGGTTGGCGCCATAAAATCACTACAACATCGCGCTCTGGATGCGCTGCGGCGGACTTTAGTTTTTTTGGAGGAGAACCAATCATGATGCAACCTGAGATTGAGTTAGACGATCAACTGCGCAATTACTTCGAATTATTGAAACCTGTTCCGGCTCGCGATCCTCGGGTAGCCGAGCGCCGGCGCGCCGAATACCTGACAAAAGTGAAAGGTCTGCGCCAGAAGGCCGTATCTGTGCCAGTTAAACCTCGTCATAAGGTATGGAAAACTTTGTTTCCAACGATACCCAATTTAGGAGCGAAGGAATACCAGATGATCAAGATTATGCTAGCGATCGTGCTTTCGTTGGCGCTGCTTTTCGGCAGCGGGGAAGCGGCTTTTGCAGTTCAAAACAGCCTGCCAGGTGATGTGGTTTATCCTGTGAAGATCTGGGGTGAACAGGTGCAGGTATCCCTGGCCAGTGATACGCAAAGCAAGTTCGAGCTGACTCAGGAATTTGCCAACCGACGTGTGGAGGAACTCGTCATTCTGGATAAATTAGGGCAGCAGCCTCCCCTGGACGCGGCTTTGAACCTGAATAATTACCTGAATACCTCCTTACAATTGGCTGCAGGTATGGACGACCAGGCCATGACACAGGCTTTGGAACAGGTGCATACCCAGGCGCGTGTACAGCAGTTGATCATGGCGCAAACTTCGCAGGATGGCAGCGGTGTTATGGAGCAGGTCCGCTCACGTTTGCAAGAGCAGGTGCGTCTGTGCGAGATGGGGCTTGCCGACCCACAGGGCTTCCGTGCGATGGTGCGCCAACGCTTTGAGAATCAGCAACGAAACGTTCCAACCGGTACACCGGGGCCGCAGGGGACACCGAGTCCAGCCAATGCTGGTCCGGGCTCGACGACCTCGCCGAATGGCGGCGGCGCTGGGCAGGGAGGCCCGAGTAGCACACCAGGATCTGGCGGCGGCGCTGGACAGGGAGGCCCGAACAGCACGCCAGGATCTGGCGGCGGTGGGGTGAATACACCCACACAGCAACCCGGCGGTGGTGGACAAGGGCCCGGCGGTGGCGGGCAAGGACCCGGAGGGGGCGGGCAAGGGCCCGGCGGTGGCGGACAACCATAAAGTATGAGGCACGATTCGAATAGGTCGAAGGATCAACGATAGAGGTTTATTTAGAAAAAATTTTATGGGAGGGCCGATGAACAAAAAACCATATTCTTCGGAGCGCGGGCAGGTGCTCGTGCTGATTGTTTTAGCAATCGTAGGCTTGCTGGGATTTACTGCACTGGCGATCGATGGCAGTACACTCTATTCTGATCGCCGCTTCATCCAGAATGCTGCCGATGCTGCCGCGCTCTCGGGTGCCAGCGCCGCAGCGCTTAGCTTGGAAAACAGTCACGTAACTTACAGCCAGTGGAACTGCGGCGAAGGCAGCATGTCCACTGCCGCATCATTGGGCGGGGTAAGTGCACAAAATACCTCTGCGGCCAACGGCATTGTGCTCGATTACGATATCAGTGACGACCTGGGTGTTATTGCCCAATGCGGTGTGGACACCAGCAGCGGTTATGCGGATAAATACCTGGATTTCCACACGGTGGTCACGCGCCAGACGCAGACTTCATTCTTACATTTCGTATATGATGGCATTGCTGTGAACACAGTGGAAGCGGTCGCCAGGGTGCGGCCGCGCAGCGCGCTGGCTTATGGTTACGCTGTAGTGGCGCTCAACCCGGCCAGTTGCCTGGGTATGAACACCGGTGTGGAGTTTCACGGCACGGCCGATACGTTTGTCAACGGGGGTGGCATCTTTTCGAACGGCTGCATGCGTGGGGTGGGTAACCAGCAGGTCACTGTCACGGGCGGCAGCATCCACTATGGGGCGAACTTTATCAACACGGGAGGCAGCACGATCAATCCTGCACCGACCAAGGTCAATTTCCAGATCGGGCCAGATGCATATGCCATCCCCGAACCCAACTGCGACCCGGGTGTGCCCATGGCGGGAAAATATATCATCGATGCCAAAGACCTGGGGAAATCGATCACCACGCTCAGCCCTCCTGGCCTGTACTGCGTTTTTGGCGATGCCATCATCAATGGTCACGATGTGGTGGTCGGAGATGCGGTGACCGTGGTGATGGTGAACGGCCGGCTGCAGATCGATGGCGGCGCGACGGTGAAATTATCCGCCCCGCCGGTGAGCCCGGACCCATCGCCAGCCATCCCAGGTGTGGTGATCTATGCGCCTCCCGATTCGAACTATCGTGATATCAACAAAAATGGCATCCATGTCACGGGCAATTCGGAGTCGTACTTCACTGGAACGATCCTGGCGCCAGCCCTGGATGTATTTATGAACGGCATCAGCCGCAACGAGGCCTACAAGTCCCAGATTATTGGTTGGAATGTGCAGGTGGGAGGCACGGCATTGACTTCGGTGTTATTCAACGAGAATTTGTTGTACACAAAGCCAACTTACATCGAACTGTATCGCTAAGCGAATCTCGCCCTCCCAAGGGTCGTCCAGGTTTACGGGCGACCGCCACCCTCCCAAAGATTTCCGGCTTTGGGAGGGTAGATTCGTTTGGGAAGCGGCGACATTTTGATCATCTCAGGTGCAAGCATACATTAGGCTGCCAACGGAGGCCTGAATTGCCTTCGAAGCCGAAAATCCGTGTATAATCCCTACGCATCAACACTTTATTCGATAGGAAGGATGTTATGAACGAACGCAAGATTCGCGTTTTGATCGCAAAACCAGGGTTGGACGGGCATGACCGCGGCGCCAAGGTCGTGGCGCGGGCTTTGCGCGATGCGGGTATGGAAGTGATTTACACCGGATTGCGCCAGACTCCAGAGATGATCGCCGAGAGCGCTTTGCAGGAGGATGTGGATGCGGTGGGATTATCGATCCTTTCAGGTGCGCACATGGCCCTGGTGCCGCGCGTCTTGGAACTGCTCGAAAAGAACGGGCAGGCGAACGTACACGTTTTCATCGGTGGTATTATCCCCGATGAAGATATCTCGAAACTGCTCGAAGTGGGGGTGGCAGGTGTGTACGGGCCCGGGACTCTGACCGAT
Source organism: Chloroflexota bacterium (assembly GCA_040752025.1). Taxonomy (GTDB): domain Bacteria; phylum Chloroflexota; class Anaerolineae; order Anaerolineales; family UBA4823; genus JBFMFR01. The sequence continues at coordinate 58,466 of JBFMFR010000022.1, forward strand.
CAAATTATCGCAGACATCCGCAACGCGGTAGGGTAACCAGGCTCAAATGCCAGACTGACGAGCAGGCCAGCTTATGTCCAACGTGCAATCCATCCTTGAAGGCAACCGCCTGGCGCTGGCGCGCCTGCTGACTCAAATCGAGAACAACACGGCTGAGGGCCGCGCCGCGCTGAGCGAGTTGTTCCCGCATACCGGGCAGGCCCATTGGATTGGCGTCACCGGCGCGCCGGGGACCGGCAAATCCTCCCTGGTCAACCAACTGGCGCGCCAGTTCCGTTCGCCTGAGCAAGGGGAACCGCAGCGCGTGGCAATCGTTGCTGTTGACCCATCCAGTCCATTCACAGGTGGAGCCATCCTGGGTGATCGGGTGCGCATGCGTGACCTGGCTGGTGATCCCGGCGTTTTCATTCGTTCGATGGCCTCACGCGGTTCTCTGGGCGGCCTGGCGGTAGCGACTTCGGGCGTGGTGCAGGCCCTGGATGCAGCGGGCTTCGAAATCATCTTGATCGAAACTGTCGGCGCGGGGCAGGCGGAAGTGGATATCGCTCGGTTGGCGCATACCACTCTGGTGATCGAATCGCCGGGGTTGGGGGATGACATCCAGGCGATCAAAGCCGGCATTCTGGAGATTGCGGATGTGCTGGTGGTGAATAAGGCCGACCGCCCGGGCGTTGAGGCCACAGAGCGCGCCTTGCGCAGTATGCTGCAACTGGCTCACCCGGTGCCACACGTTTTCCGAAATCATGTCTCCCATAAGCCTGGGCATGAGCAAGTCGAAGAAACCCCATCTGCGAACGAGGCTGCGCTGTGGGTTCCGCCGATCCAGCGCACGGTGGCAATTGAAGGGACGGGCGTCTCCGAATTGGTTGAATCGATCCGGCGCCATTACGCTTATTTGGAAGAGACCGGTGAACTCGAGCAGCGCGAGCAGGCTCGTATGCAATCTGAACTCGATCTATTGCTGCGTGAAACGCTGGTGGCTCGTTGGCGTTCGACGGTCTCAGATGCACAATACAACTTGGCGCTGCAGCGCCTGGTGCAGCGCCAGCTATCGCCCTGGCAAGCAGTGGATTGGCTGGTGCAGGCATCGGGTTAGTTATTCTGAGAGGAGCATTTTCATGATCTATGGTGAACGTATCCGGCTGCGCGCCCCTGAGCGTCATGATATCCCTCGGTTCACGCAGTGGCTCAATGATGCCGAAGTACTGGCAGGGTTACTGATAAGCCTGCCAATGTCGCTGGCTGAAGAGGAGAAGTGGTACGAGAATATGCTCAACCAGCCGGCTGCCGAACATCCCCTGGTCATCGAAGTGCGTCAGGGCGATGAATGGCGGCCGGTGGGCAACTGTGGATTCAACAATATCGACTAGCGCTGCCGCGCAGCGGAAGTGGGTATTTTCATCGGTGAGAAGAGCCTATGGAACCAGGGTTATGGCACAGAAGCCATGCAACTGATGCTCAAACATGGCTTTGAGACGCTCAACCTGCACCGGATTGCCCTGGATGTATACGAGACGAATACGCGCGCCATCCGTTCTTACGAGAAAGTCGGTTTTGTGCTCGAAGGGCGCAAGCGTCAGGCGATGTATAAGAATGGCGAATACCTGGACATCCTGCTAATGAGCGTGTTGCGCCAGGAATGGTTGGCCAGAAACGGCACGTGAAGCTGATTCTAACAGTCGCGGCCCGAGGTTTGAACATGCCTGAATTGCCCGAAGTCGAAACAATCCGCACGCTTTTGAGCCAGGGTGGGCCGAACAACGCGCCTGTTCTGGGCCAGGTGATCCGCAACGCCCGCCTGCTCTGGGATCGCAGCCTGGCGACGCCGACGCCAGCGGAGTTCCTGGAGCGCGTCAGGGGCCAGTCGATCGATCAGATTGGGCGGCGCGGGAAATATTTGATATTCTACCTGAGCCAGGACGCGCTCCTGGTTCACCTGCGCATGAGCGGCGATTTGCTGGTGGAGCCGGCGGACGCGCCCCTGGCCCCGCATCACCGCCTGGTGCTGGATTTCGAGAATGGTCTGCGTCTGGCTTTCAACGATGCGCGCAAGTTCGGGCGGGTTTGGCTGGTGGCCGATCCGCAGCAGGTTCTGGCCGGCCTCGGCCCGGAACCCCTGGAGACGGATTTTACTGTGCAAACGTTGTTCCAGGCTTTACAGGCGAGGCAGCGCCAGCTCAAGCCTTTGCTGCTGGACCAGTCGTTCCTGGCTGGCCTGGGCAACATCTACGTAGATGAAGCGCTGCATCTGGCTGGACTGCACCCACTGGCGCTTTCTAACCAGGTGAGCCTGGATCAGGCGCAGCGCTTATGGCAAGGCATCCGCCAGGTGTTACAGGAAGGCATTCGCCGCAATGGGGCCAGCATCGATTGGGTTTACCGCGGCGGCGATTTCCAAAATTACTTTCGTGTTTACCAGCGTACCGGGGAGCCGTGCCCAGTGTGCGCCACGCCAGTGGAGCGTATAGTTGTCGGCCAGCGCGGGACACATTTTTGTCCTGTATGCCAACCTGCGCCGGGGCGTTCGTGAAATGGAGGATCGGGTATGAGCGCATCATCCATTACGCTGGTAGGTTTGGTGCTCGTGGCAGTCATCGGTTTGATTGTTGGGCTGCTGGCTGGCTACCTGGTTGCCGGTTTGCGCAATGATGAGCAGAAGGACCAGCGAACAGGCCAGGATAGCGGGGTGGAGGCCGTGCGCATTCTCCGAGAGAAAAAAACCGGGAGACTTTCCGTTGAAATTAATGGCCAGCTTTACCGCGCCAGTGGGGATATGACCGTCAACCGTCACAATGGCCTGGCGCGCCTGTTAGCGGAGTTGCGCATTTGGATGGGGATTGTGGAGGGCGCTGCCAGTCATCCTGGTGAGACCGGCGCGCCTGGAGTCGTTGGCCAAGCTGATGAGATGATTGCCGGTAAGCCTGGCACCCCGCCATCGGTTGTACCGGCAGACGAAGAGCCGCCTGAGCCCTCTCGTCCGAACCCGGTTGCGTGGGTATCTCGGATGCTGGTTGGGAAGGGCGCTGAGGAAGTTCCTGAGAAAAGCATCGTTGCACAGATCGATGAAATTTTGCAGGAAAAGCTGCTGGAGTCGCCTCTGGCAGACCGGGCGATCCGCTTGATGGAACTCCCCGACAAAGGCATGGTGGTTCTGATAGGCCTGGAGAAATATGCCAGCGTCGATGAAGTCCCGGATGAGGATGTGCGCCAGTTGCTGAAGGCGTGCGTGGCGGAGTGGGAAGATCGAGGGGGGAAGTAGCCACCTGGAAAGGGCTACTTCTAAAACTGCGGCAGGTAATCCCGGTGCGTTTCAAGTACATCATCCAGGACGGCCTGTATCCGGTCGGCCCTGGGCCCCAGCGGGTGTGCGAGCAGCGCCTGGTAAGCTGCCTGGCGGTCGCCGTGCACAGCTGCCTCAACTGTGAGTAATTCGTAAGCTTTCACCTGGGCGATCAGCCCAAAGCAAGCCGGTGGCAGTGGCTCGTTGGGTAAGGGGTGGATACCCTGGCGGTCTACTCGGGCGGGCATTTCCAGCACCCATTCGTCTGGCCAGGCTGCCACTGCGCCAGCATTGTGCGTGTTGACGATGTGTGTTTCGCCCAGATCATTGTAATGCGCATTAAGTAACTGCGTGGCCACGGTGGAATAATAGGCCCCGCCGCGTTTCATCAGATCCTCGGGCAGCTCCACCAGGTCTGGATCGGCGTACTGGCACAGCAAATCCTTTTCGACCTGGATCACCTCTTCGGCGCGCGAAGGGGGCCATTGATCTTGTAACGCCAGCTTGTGATCGGTGTAGTAGAAGTATTGCAGGTAATAGTTGGGGATCATGTGCAGGCTTTCGAGTGTGTGCAGGTCCCATTCGGGCTCGAGGTCGCTGCGCAGGCTGGCGAGATAGCCTTCGAAAATCTGGGGCCAGATATCCTCTCCATCCACACGGAAGCCGCGATGCCAGGTCAGGTGGTTGAGTCCCAGGGTATCCAGTTCGGCGCGCTGTGGCGCGATCTTTTCTCCGGTCAATTGTTCCAGTTTTTCCAGGAAGGCCATTTTGGTAGTGATGGCCACGTTGCACACCCCCACACAAGGCACATCAGGGGCGTATTTCACCAATGCCTGGGTGACCAACCCGGCCGGGTTGGTGAAGTTGGCCAGCAAGGCGCCCGGCTCGGCCAGCTCGCGCATATCGACGGCGATTTTTAGGATGATCGGAATCGTGCGCAGGGCTTTGGCCATGCCGCCAACGCCGGTGGTCTCCTGCCCAACCAGGCCGTGCCGCTTGCCCAGGTATTCGTCCTCGCGGCGGGCCTGCATCTGGCCGACGCGCAATTGAGTGGTTACGTAGGATGCCCCTCGAACGGCCTGACGCTGGTCGGTAGTGAGCACAACCTTGAAAGGGTCGCCTTTGGCGGCAACCATGCGTTGGGCAAAGCCACCGACAATTTTCAGCCGTTCCGCATCGATATCCATCAACCAGAGTTCTTTCAGGGGCAGTTGCTCCAGACGCGCTAAAAATCCATTGACCAGTTCAGGCGTGTAGGTCGAACCGCCTCCGATAACAGCGACTTTCATAGTACCTCCATAGATATTGCCAGGTTTATTTCTCCATGCCAGTGGTGAGCACATCCTGGATTAAGAAGCGTTGAGCGATGAAAACAGGATCATAGGGATGTATATCAACGGTCCGAGGTAATCGTTCCAGGCTCAGATTATTGGGATAGAATGGGTGGGTAGGCTCGGCAATCGCTTGGGTTTTACCTCTCGATAGAATTAGTTGATTGAATTGGGTTTGGACTCTGCCGGACAGCCACAAGAGCGGCGCAGAACAATTTCGGTCGGAAGCAGCGTAATCGGATCAGCGGTCTCATCATCAGCGCCGAAAATGGCGTCAAAGGTGGGGAACGGGCCTTCGAGAAATTTTTTCATCGCCTGGTAAGCGATATCGCTTTCGAAGCCCTCCTGGAGAACCAGCGCCAGGTCGAGAGGCAGGTTATGCGCTTCAAGGGCCGCCTTGAAGCCAATCTCGCGCCAGTGGGCATCCTCCTTCTACGCAAATCGCTCTCGGATTATTCGCTTTCAAGCTCCAGAGCGAATTCTGCTTCCACGGATTGCACCAGGTCCTCTTTCTCATCCTCAGGCAAGAAGCTGGCCCTGGCAGCCGCGATCACCCGCTCGCGCAGCACTTCGAGCGAAAGCCCCAGGTCTTCGCATACCAGGCGGTATTCGTCGCTCAGGGTAATTTGCGAGATGCTGGGATCATCGGTGTTGATGGTCACGTTCAAGCCGTGCGACATCATGCGCGGCAGAGGGTGAACGGTCAGGGAAGGGACCACGCCGGACTGGTAATTGCTGGTCACACAGACTTCGAAGGGGATTTGGCGCTCGCGTGCCAGTACGGTGATATCCGGGTCCTCCAGGACGCGTATCCCATGCCCAATGCGGTCGGCGTGTAAGTACAGGATCGCGTCAGCAACGTTCTCGGCGCTGCCCCATTCGCCAGCATGCACAGTCAGGTGAAGGCCAGCTTCTTTGGCAAGTTTGAAAACACCTAGAAAACCCCGTCCAGAGTGATTGGCTTCGTCGCCAGCCATATCTAGCCCCACGATGCCGCGATCTTTGCGTTCGGCTGCCAACGTGGCGACTTCCAGGGCGAGATCGAGATCCTCATGGCGGTTGACGCTGGCAATCAGGCGCGCTTTTACCCCATGAAGCTGTTCTGCCTTGCGGGTGCCTTCGATCACCCAATCCATCACCTCGCTCAAAGGAAAGCCTTCGGAGCGCCCCAGGGCCACCGGAGTAAAACGCAGTTCGATGTAGCGAACGTTATCGCGAGCTGCATCCTCGATCGTCTCGCTGGTAATGCGCTCGATGACTTCGGGCGAGCGGTAGAAAAGCCGTAAAGTCTCGAATTTGGACAGGAAATTGGAGAAGGAATATTCTTCTTCGTCCCCGATCTGCACCAGTTCCCGCAACTTGCCCGTGTTGGGAAGCGTCAGCCCGTGAGAACGTCCCACTTCCAGCAGCGTGCGCAAGCGCAGGGAGCCTTCCAGATGCCGGTGCAATTCCACCTTAGGTAGGGCGCGATAAAATTCAGGTGGACGTCTTCTTAGTTCATAGTGCATTAGCGGTGCATTCCTGGTTGAATTTTATCGCATTACCGGGTAATTTGTCCAATAACTTTAGAATTGCTTATCTTTTGTGCCTGCGCCGGCGCTTGCCACCCGACCTGGGCGACTCATTGACCTGTGCGTCCAGGGACTCCTCAACGATGCTCTCCTCAACATCGTCTGTTTCTTCCTCGGGCATCTCGTCAAGGGGCGCTTCTTCTTGCCCGGCAGCAGTTTGCACCTGGCTCAAATCGCGCGGCCGGTAGGTGAACATGCGCGAGACCACTTCCAGGCGCATGCTGCTCAACAGGTTTTCGAACAACTCTGAAGCGCGCGATTTATATTGAACCAGCGGGTCGCGTTGGGCATACGCTTCCAGACCGATTGAAACGCGCAGCGATTCCATCTGAGTCAGGTATTCGACCCATAACTGGGTGATGACGCCGAGTAGAAGCTGGCGGTAAATGCCAGTCAGGGCTCTGCGCCCAAGCACATCGCCTGTGGCTTTCAGAATTTCGGCCGGTAGGTTTTTCAAAGGTTGTTGCAAGAAGGGTTCTAGAGACTCCTCCAACTCTTCGGAAATCGCTTCTCGGACGGATTCTTCGAATTCCGAAAGGCGCGTGGAGCTCAAGCGCTGTAACTCAGTCGCGCCCCAGGATTGGCAAATCGTGGTCTGCACGGCCTCCAGGTGTTCGAGCACATCGGCGGCGATATCGGCATGATCAACGTTGTCCAGGAAACTCGCTGCATAGAACACGTAACTCAGGCGGTTGGTTTGCTGGAAGACTCTGCGGTGGGTGCGCTTGTCGAAAGTCGCCCGCGCACCCTGGGGCATAATCAACAGAACCCGCAAGATTTTCTGCTGGTCATAGGGGGGCTGCAGGCGGGAAAGGGCGCTGTCCACATCCTTGGCAATCTGTCCGTTATCCCCCAGGTAGCGTTCGATACGCTGCTGGAAGACATCGGATACAGCGCCTAAGATATTATCAGCCAGTTCGCTCCAGTCGAAAGTGGACAGTTGGCTGGCGTTCAAGCCAAGCGATTCGTCCAGCCGGCGCTCAACCGTGCCGACCAATCGTTTGACTGTCTGCTCGGTCAGGGTCTCTGTTATTTGCTGGCGAATCTCTTCAGCCGCCAGGTCGGGATCGCCATACAAGGAGCGCTGTGCTTCTGTTGACAGGCGCAGGGGCAAGTGAACGCTATTGGAGAGCTCGGCGACGATTTCTGCCGGCCGGCGCACTTCGCTTTGATCTTCAAGAGAGAGGCCTTCGAAGAAAGTATCCACGGTTTCCATGCGCTCATCGATTTGTTCTTCCAGGCGCGCCTCGTTCTGCTGAAGGATGGCGAGAATCGATTGCAGATGATGGTCCCGCTCTGTCTCTAGAGCCTGCCTGGCGATGTTCAACAGTTCGCTACGGGCGGTCTCGCGCCTCGGTTTCTCAGTCAGCCAGGGCATGGCGCGCAACATCAAGGCCAGAGAGAAGGTCGGCATAATGAGGTGACCGATGGATATGGAGGGTTGTACCTGATCCAGCCAGGCAAGCAATTTCCAGGGCCCGCCCTCATCGGCCAGCGCCTCGGGAATGCGCCGGGTGACCTCTATGCGGAGCATCTCGCGCACATCATCCGTCAAATCTTCCTTGTGGAAGATGCGGTTGCGCTGCATGTAAATGCTGGCTCGCTGGCTGTTGAGCACATCGTCATATTCCAGCAAGTGTTTGCGTACGTCGAAGTTAGCGCCCTCGACGCGCGTCTGGGATTGCTCCACGATGCGGCTGACCAGCCCTACCTCCAGCGGCAGAGCGTCATCGACTTTCAGGCGATCCATCAACGCTTCTGCCTGCTGGCCTCCGAAGAGGCGCATCAGGTCATCTTGCATCGAGAGATAAAAGCGCGACGAGCCCGGGTCGCCCTGGCGGGCAGCGCGGCCGCGTAACTGGTTATCGATGCGGCGGGCATCGTGGCGTTCCGAGCCGATCACGTGCAGACCACCCAGAGCGCGCACCTGTTCCATCTCACGCATGTGTTGGAAGTAATATTGGATTTCGGCTTCGTAAATGCCATAGCTTGCAGGCGGCAGTGCCAACAGCGCCTGGTGGCGTTCGAACATAGTCAGATCATAAGGATTGGCCACTCCGCTGCGTTTGAGCACGCGGTTTGCAGCCGCCAGGATTTCCTCAGCCAACTCGCCCCCTAGCTTGATGTCTACCCCACGGCCGGCCATGTTGGTGGCGATGGTCACGGAGCCAAAGGAGCCTGCCCCGGCGATGATCTGGCTCTCCTCGGTGTGCTTGCGAGCGTTGAGCACCTCGTGGGGAATGCCGGCCTTCAGATTGCTTTCCAGGCGCGATCTGTTTTCCTCGGGCAGTTCGAGCAATTCCAATAGAAGCGCCAGGTTGGCGGAATCCTCGGGGTTGAAGGATATACCCAATTCACGTGATAGCCGGCGCATCTCCGAGATTTCCAGGTTCTCCAGAGGCTCGTACAGAAACTGAAGTTCAGAGATCTGGCGACCATCTTCGATGCGATCGTTTTGAACCATCCATACATGACGCAGCAGGATGGTTTGAGCCAGGCGGCGCAGCGGTTCGGCTTTCAGCCGCTGTGAAACAAGCTCCGACATTTCGACGGAACTCGTACCGACCAGAACCGGGCGGCCCATGGCGTGATCGCGCAGGATTTCCCTGGCGATGGCGCGCAGCTTGGTTTCGCCAGTGCGATAAACGACATCCGGGTAATCTTTGCGCCGCCAGAAGACGGGCATTTTTTCGCCGTCACCTTTCCTGGCATAATAATTGAACTTATAGCCATGTTCATCACGGCTGTCGACTTCGACCAGCCCTGAGTCAGTCTGGGAGGCCTGGTATTCCAGGTTGGTTGGGATGGCCAGAACGCCCAGTTGGTAGATTTTATCGAATTCTTCCGACTCGGTAACGGCCGTACCGCTCATGCCGGCCAGTTTGTCGTACATGCGGAAATAGTTTTGTATGGTGATGGTGGCGTAGGTGACCGATTCGCTTTGCACCCGGGCGCCTTCCTTGGCTTCCACCGCCTGGTGCAAGCCATCTGACCAGCGCCGTCCGGGCATCATACGCCCGGTGAACTCATCCACGATGATCACCTTGCCGCCCTGCACCAGGTAGTCCTTGTTGCGTTTGAACAGGAATTGAGCGCGCAGGGCCTGTTCCAGATACCCCAACATGCGCGCCTGTTCCATAGTGACATCTTCCGGCCGCTCCGGGTCGCGCAAGGACATGCCCAGCAGTTCCTCCACGTGGCCCTCGCCCAACTCGGTCAATGAAACCGTGCGGTCTTTCTCGCTGATCTCGTAATCCTCCGGGCGAAGCTGGCGCACAATCTGGGCCATGCGCACGTACCATTCGGCCTCATCTTGGGCCGGACCGGAGATGATCAGGGGCGTGCGCGCTTCATCGATCAGCACATTATCCACCTCATCGATAATGGCGTAGGAATGCCCGCGCTGGACACGTTCATCCCAGGACATCGCCATGTTGTCACGCAGGTAATCGAAGCCAAATTCGCTGTTGGTGCCGTAAGTGATATCGGCCGCATAAGCCTCGACGCGCGGCACCATTTGCAACTGGTTTTGATCTTCGTGGGGCGACTCGTGCTCTAAATCGACCAAAAAGGCTTTTTTGCCATTCTCGGTGCGGGCCGCCATCTGCAATACGCCTACGCTCAATCCCAGCAAGTTATAGATGGGCGCCATCCAACGTGCGTCGCGGCGGGCCAGGTAGTCGTTGACGGTGATCAGGTGAGCGCCTTTACCAGTCAGGGCATTCAGGTAAAGCGGCAGGGTTGCTACCAGGGTTTTACCTTCGCCTGTGCGCATCTCGGCGATCTTGCCTTTATGCAGGACGATGCCGCCGATCAACTGGACATCGTAGTGGCGCAGCCCAATCGTGCGCTTACTGGCCTCTCTGACCACAGCGAAGGCTTCTGGCAGAATTTCATCGAGAAAGTCCTGTTCGATCTGTAGAATTTCTTTGGCATCCAGGATGCCCCGGAGCTGGTTAGCCAGGCTGGCGCGGAATGTATTCGTTTTGGCGCGCAAAGCCGCCTCGCTCAGTTGTTCAAACTCAGCCTCCAGGTTGTTGATTTGTTCAACAACCGAAGCATACTTGTCAATTTCGCGTTTGTCGGGGTCGCCCCCAACCATACGAATAAACTTTTTCAGCATAGATGTTTTACCTCAGTGGGCGATTATAGCATAAGGCCGGTTGAACCAATATAAGAGGAACATAGGTTATATCTCGACAAAAATAGTGGGAATATTTGATAAGTTGAAATGGTCAGGCACTGGCGATGCGCTTTGCCACTTTCCAGGCGGCGGGGATGACGCTATTCACTCCGCCGCCGCTTTCACTCTGCGCGCCGACGAACCACAAACCCTGAATAGGAGTCTGGTGTGGCACCCGGGGGGTGTTCATTTTCGGCGCCAATCCGCCAAAGGCATGGTGCTCCAGGTGTGTGATTTTTCGAAATTCTTCCGGCGAAAGGATGTGGCAGGTGTGCACGTGCTGGCTCAGGCCGGGGATATACCGTTCAGCACAGCCGATCAATTGGTCAGCATAGGCCTCTTTGCGTTCCTGCCAGTTCCCTTCGGCCAGATGATCGGGGCAGATGGTGTAGATGGTCATGGCGTGATGATCTCCCGGGGCCATTTCTGGGCTGTGCAGGCTGGGGATGTGCACCACAAAGCCTTTCTCGCCGCCGTGATAGATACCCTGGCTGGCCTCAATGATCGCGTCTTCCAGGTCGTAAGTGCCGTAGAAATATGTCACAGGCCCGTGAACATATTCTGATGGGTCGAAATCCAACCCCAGGTGTACCATAAAGACCGAGTCCATCAGCGGCTGCTGTTTGACTTTCTGGATGAATTCATCGGGCAGGAGCGTTTCTCCAACCAGTTTCAGGAAGGTTTCTTTGGCGCCTCCGGAGGCGATGACGACATCGGCGGGGTACTGCTGGTCCTTGCCAACTACAACGCCCTGCACGCGACCATCCTGCACTTGAATGCGGGTGACCGGTTTCTCCGTCAGGATCTGGCCGCCGAACTGTTCGATCTTGCCTGCCAGGGCATCCACCAGGGTGCTGATGCCTCCCAGGAAGCTGTAGTGATAGAGCGTTTCAGCCCCCGGAGCGATGATCTTCGGCACGCGCTTTTCAAAAGAAGCCTCTGCATTGAGCGTGAAAACGCCCAGGCCAGGGAACTGACTTGGTGGGGTGAAAAAGTCGGCCAGGATGGAAATGAACACACACTGCAACTGGCGGGTTGAGAAATAAGAGTCCATAAATTGCTGTGCATTCCATTTCAGACGCCTCAGGAAGGGCAGCAGGCTCAGGTACAGGCGGATTTTCCAGTATGTATTCTCCAGCCCGGCGGTATTGTCGGCGCGCCGGGCGAAGGTCATCAGGCGCGTGAAGCGCAGGTAGTCGCGCCAGTAACGCGCTAACCCCTGGCGATCTTCGGGAAAGCGTTGGGCCAACTGCTTCATGCGCCAGTCGATCCCTTGATAATCCTTGGGGTTTTTGATGGCAAAGTCAGGGAAAACGTAGCCGCGGTCATCTTTGACCAGGCGCACCTGGTTGGCCACTCCCAGATCGGCCAGGACTAACCCAAGCGGCTCATCGGGGCCCAGCCCTTCCACCAATAGCTGGCCCAAATCCCAACGGTAACCATCCCGCTCGAATGGGGCGGTCACGCCGCCCGGGCGCTGATTTTGTTCCAGGATGGTGACTTCATGCCCGGCCTGCGCCAGGTATGCCCCGGCTGTCAATCCGGCAACCCCTGACCCTATGATCACGATTTTCATGCTGGCTCTCCTGTTGATGGCAAATAAATTCCGGATGTGTTTTACCCTGATATTGTACCTGATGCAGGTATAATCAAGGCGTTTTCATCTGGAAACCTGTCCTGGTTTTCGCAGGGCATAAAGCATCATATAAGGATCGAGAGAATGGTAAAGAAGAAAACAAAACCGGCAAGTAAACTTACTTCGCTGCCGCGCCGCTTGCTAAGCAAGTTATCTGAGGCGGTGGAACTGGTAGAGCAGGAAAATTGGGAGGAGGCGCACCCTCTGCTGATCGAATTGGGCGAACAGTTGCCAGATAATCCGGATGTGCTTGAGATGCTGCTGATCGCCTGCAACGAAGTTGGAGATAGGCTAGGGTATCTGGATGCCTGCGAACGGCTGCTCCCGCTCCACCCGGATGATGCAGACCTGCACCTGGCGCTGTTGCATGCATACCTTAGCAATGGTTTCCTGGCGCACGGGCAGCGGGCTGCCCAGGTATTTTTAGAGGGTTGGCCTGAACACGAGGATGCGGACGAAGTGCGCAAGGTTCAGGAAGCTGTGAATGAGGATCTGCGAGAGAATTTCCGGGATCTCGAGATGGGGGAAGATAGCGCAATGCAGTTGGCCCTGGATCACGAAGGTATGCAGTTGCTGATGGGGCGGGAGCAATACCAACAGGCGATAAAGCTGGGCCAACGACTGATCGAACAGTACCCCCGCTTTGCGCCAACCTACAACAACCTGGGACAAATCTATTGGTTGCAGGCGCAGTGGCAGAGTGCGATCGACATCGAGCAGCAGGTTTTGGCCTTCGATCCTGAAAACGTACATGCCCTGGGCAACCTGGCGCGTTTCAGCCTGGTCGTCGGACGCGGCGAAGATGCCCAGGAGTATGCCCGGCGTTTGAAAGCCTCCACCAGGCCAGCGGCAGAGCGGATGACGAAAACCGTCGAGACGCTCAGCTATTTGGGCGATGACCAGGGCATCGTGGATTTCATCAAGCAAGCTGAGAAAAACGATGAGATCGATCCGGATGCCGAAAGAGTTCTCCCCTACATTTACCATTTGGTTGCTGCGGCGAAATGCCGCCTGGGCGATGAGAAAGGAGCGCGCCGCGATTGGGAAAAAGTCTTGAAAGTGGATGCGAATTTCAAGCTGGCGGCTGAGAACCTGACCGACATCAAACGCCCGGCAGGTGAGCGCCATGCCCCCTGGAGTTTTTCCCTGGGCTACTGGATGCCTCCTGGCTTACTCAGCGAATTTGCCCAGTTCCTGGCCCCGCTGGCGCGCAAGTCGCAAGGTAAGAACGCTGAAAACATTGTGCGGCGCTTCTTAGAGAAACATCCGGAAATGATTTCTCTGGCGCCCCACATGTTGGAGCGTGGCGATGAGCAGAGCCGTGAGATGATCATGCTATTAGCCAACGCCGGGCGCCCGCCGGAACTGCTGGAACTCCTGAAAACTTTCGCCCTCGGGCAGCTTGGCCCTGACAAGTTTCGTATGGAGGCAGCTCAACTTGCCTCGGATGCGGGCTTGCTGCCAAGCGGTATGACGCGCATGTGGATGCAAGGGAAATGGATTGACGTACTGCTCATGGGCTTTGAGATTCACGGGGAACCCGAGCACACCCACTCACGCCCGGTGACCAAATTGGCTGAAGAAGCCGTCTCGGCTTTGCACGAGTCTGACAGCAAGCGGGCGGAAGAATTGCTCGAAAAGGCCCTGGAACTGGAACCCGAGTCGCCCGATTTGCTCAACAACCTGGCAGCGGCTTATGAGATCCAGGGGCGCAAGCAGGAATCCCAGGCGCTGGCAGAACAGATCCACCAGCGCTTCCCCGATTATTTCTTCGGAAAAATCAGCAAGGCACAGATGCTCACTCGGGATGGTGAAACGGAGCAGGCGCGCCAGTTACTGATGCCCTTGTTAGAGCGCAAACGGCTGCATTTCACCGAGTTCGATGGGTTGTGCGCGGCTTTTATTGAGTTGTACCTGGCGGAGAAAGATCGCGAAGCGGCGCGTTCCTGGTTCGGCATGTGGGAGTCGGCCAACCCAGAGAATCCTATGCTGGAGAACTACCGCTGGCGCTTGAGCGGCTGGAAGGAGCTGCTGAAGAGGCGCTAAGAAGTTTTTGGAGCGGCCAGGTGCGGCGTGATGCCAGTGTACTGCGAGATCAGCTCCTGTGAAATTTCCTCGAGCGGGCGTTGACCAGCCGGTGGATATGGCAAGCCAGCTTGCTGCAGCCAGGTTTGTGCTTTTGTGCAATAATCAATCTGGCAGGCCGGGTGATGCAGCGTTGCAGACAGGATTGCTAAGGCCTGGTTAGTATTTCCTTGTTCGATGAGGACGCCCGCGGCGATCACCAGGGTGCGCGCCAGCATTTGCAGCGTTTGGGTCTCACTGGACAGTTTCAGCGCCTCCACCAGATTGATCCAGGCAGTTTGGATGTCTTTCTGGTGCATGGCCGCCTCAGCGATCACATTAAATCCGCTCAATTTGGCCCAATCGTCTTGAAGCTTTTGGCCGATGAGCAGCTCTTGTTGGCCGAACATGCGTGCAGAGCTGAAATCTCTTCGCTCATTGGCGATTTCCCCCAGGTTCCCCAGTGCGATGGCTTCGCCGATCTCGTCACCGATCTGGCTGCAGATCTCCAGGCTCTGATTGAAAAGCCGCTCGGCTGCATCAAACTTCTGGCGCGCCTGTTCTACTGTGCCCATATTGTTCAGCAGCACCCCCAGGTTGTATTGGTCGCCCAGGTCCTGGCTGATCGACAGGCTCTCTTCGAATAATAAATAGGCATGGTCGAAATCTCCCAGGTGGCAAAGAATATCTGCCAGGGTGTTGAGCGCCTCGCCCATGATGCGCAGTCCGCCCGCCTGGCGGCTGATTGCCAGACTGTTCTCCAGGTGCTGCCGGGCAGCGGTAATTTCCCCCAGGCGGTAGGCGGTTTTCCCCAATTCGAAGCTGGCACGGGCCTGGCCGATATCGTCAGTGGTTTTTTGGAAGAGCGCTAAAGCCTGTGCGGCATATTCCGAAGATGCGGCGTAATCGCTGGTCAGGCGCAACAGCTTGCTGTATGCCAGCTTGAAAAAGCCCATTTCTTTTTCGTCGCACGATGTTAGCAAAAGCTCCTGGCTGCGCGCCAGCCCTTCTCCGGCGCGCTCGTATTTCCCGATGCGCATGTACAGCATGGCCAACCGGGCTAACAGCCTCCCCAGGAAGCATTGCGTTTCAGCCGAAAGCGACCCATCCCCCCCGATCTGATCAGCGGACCAATTGAATATTTCAATTCCTTCGAGGAGGTGACTGCGGATTTCGTAGAACAGAAACATACCGTCCAGGCTATCGGCCAGGGCGGTGATATCACCTTGCTCAACCAGGGTCGCCCAGGCGACGCGTAAATTATCCTCTTCGGGGGATAAAATGGACAGCGCTTTGAGTTCTTGTCTGCTCTGAAGCTCGCGTGTGTGTGAGGCCAGGAGATTGCTGAAAAAGCGTGCGTGCCGTCGGCGCGCCTGTCGTTCTGTGGAAGCTGCGGCGGCCAACTCTTCTGCGGCGAATTGCCGCACCAGGCTGTGCAGATCGTACCTGCCTGGCGCGCTTTGCAGCACCAGTGATTTGGAAATCAATGTTTTGAGCACTTGTGATGTAGCGTTAGCGATTTGCGCGGCGGCCTGGTGGGTGCACCCGCCGCGAAAGATCGCCAGCCGCGCCAGTGAATACCGCTCCATTGGGCTGAGCAGTTCCCAGGAATGCTGGAAAACCGTTCGCAGGCTGCGATGGCGTTCGGGTACATCGCCCATGCTGGTCGCGATAAATCCCAGGTCGTTCTCAATCATCTGGGCGATCTCAGCGCAAGAATAGATTTGCGTCCAGGCCGCAGCAAGTTCGATAGCCAGGGGGATTCCTTCCAGAAGCTTGCAGATGCGCGCCGCGTCCGCCTTTTGTTCGTTGAAAGCGAATTTCGGCCAGGCCTGCCTGGCGGTCAATTCGAACAAGGCCAGCGCGTTCGAATCGCTCGCCTCGATATGGTTCATGTCCTGAGATGTGTCCAGGCCAGTGATCGCCAGCACACACTCGGCGCGCAGCTCGAGCGGTTGGCGTGAAGTCACCAGGAGCTTGACGCCTGCAGCGCTTTCGAGCAGAGAGATAACGAGACTCAGGGCGGCGTTGGCGGCTTGCCCGGGCCCACGCTCGCTCGGAATTTTCTGGCTGGCACCGGGAGAAATCAGGTGCTCGAAATTGTCCAGTACCAGCAGCGCTTCTTTGTTGCGCAGGTAGTTGACCAGTTGAGCCTGGGGCGGGTCGTTGCCATAGAATTGAAAACCGAGCGCATCTGCCAATGCGAAGACCAGCGCTTCGGGCGATTCCAGGCCCGCCAGCGGCACCCAAAATACGCCGTGCCTGAACAGGCCAACCTGCTCGCGGGAGGCCTCTAAGGCCAGGCGTGTTTTGCCAACGCCCCCGATGCCCACCAGACTGGTCAGGCGGCAACCCGGTTCAGAGAAAGCCTCGGAGATGGCGTCTAGTTCACACTGGCGACCGACGAAAGCAGTGGCAGCCGCGGGCAGGTTCACCTGGCTGGGTGGGAAGCGCGGCGCCAGCGGCTGGTTTTGCGCGACCGCCTTGCGGATCTCTTCGAACAGGTCGACGAGTTCTTGGGCAAGGCTGACGCCCAGCTCCTGTTCCAGGTAGTTACGCTGGCTGTGGTAGTAATTCCATGCGGCGCTCCACTGCTGGTCGATGGCCATCAGGCGCAGCACCTGGGCGTGCACGGTCTCATCCCAGGGGGCTAGCCGGGCCAGCTTCTCGGCTGCCTCGCGCGCCAGGGAGTACTCCTGGCGCCGTTCGTGATATTCGCTCACCAGTGAGAGCGCCTCGATAGCCAGGCGATTATATGCCTCGCGCTGGACGATGCACCATTCTTCGAAGAGCGCGCTGCCGCTCAGGTAGAATTGGTCCAGGAAAGGCCCCTGGTAAAGCGCCAGTGCCTTTTGGACGCGACGGATATCTACACCCGCCAGCCGCCCCTGGGTTGCTGGCGCGTGATAGGCCTGTTGCAGCCCGTGGGTGAAATGGTGCACATCGATCCAGTGATCGCTGTCGGGGTTGAACTGTATTTCTTGTCGCGAAATCAAGAGGAAGGCGCCAGCTTCTGGGCTGTCCGCATCCTCTCCCAGGGACTTGCGCAGCCCGGATAGCGTCTGCCGCAGGCAGTGGAGGGCGTTTTTTTCGGGCTGGTCCGACCAAAACAGGCCAGCCAGGTGCTGGCGGTGGTGGCTCTTGGTTTTATTGACCGCCAGGTAGGCCAGCAAAGCGCGCGCTTTATCGATTTCGCAGCTGATCGGCTGGTCATCCATCGTGGCTCGAAAGGAGCCCAGGCAAGCAATACATAATCTCGGCATGACCCACTCTAACTCTTTGGAGCACTCCGGTCCACTTGAATCAGCAGAGCGTTGTTCAGGCGTATCAAAGTGCCCACACAAACCCTGGTGGCTCGCTTGTATGGACAATTATAAGGCGGTTGCGGGTTTTTGTAAATTAATCTGCTTTGACGAGTTCATGACGTTTGCCGGATAGTATATAGGTAATCGGACGCGAGGAGAATCTTAAACTGGTGACTGTGACATGCCAAGACACTATATCTCATACCTGCTACGCCTGTGGCATTCGGGTGACTTGAATAACCCCACCTGGATGGCTTCTCTAGAGGATCCCCATGACCACCGGGTCCAGAGTTTCCGCGATATCCAATCTCTGTGCGAATATTTGCAGGAGTTGGAATTGAGCAAGGACCGGCCTCGGGGCAGTCCAGAGACCTGCGCGCACCGGTAACGCCGCCAGTTCGCCTGGCAGAGGGCAGGTGCAGACAGGGGTATGCATCAACGCGGGATTTTTTAAGCTTGATTGGGATTTGTTTAAGATTATTCGCCGCACAGACGTGCTATAATCCTTTTGAGTATTGGTTCCAGATAATCGCCTGCCAGCCAGCCTTTTGGGGTTGGCAATGATCGTATCCCAAATTCGCATATGTCCTTCGTCCACCTGCACGTACATTCTGAATATTCGCTCCTGGATGGTTTCAGCAATATCAAGAAGCTGGTGTCCCGCGCCAAGGAACTGGAAATGCCAGCCCTGGCGCTCACCGATCATGGCACGATGTTCGGGGTGATCGATTTCTACAACGAGGCCACCAAGGCCGGCATCAAGCCAATCATCGGCGTGGAGGCTTACCTGGCCCCGCGTGGGATGACCTCGCGCGACCCGCAACTGGATAAGAAATCCACCCACCTGCTGCTGCTGGCGGAGAACCAGACCGGCTACCAGAATCTGCTCAAGCTGGCCAGTGCGGCTCAACTGGATGGTTTTTATTATTATCCCAGGGTCGATCACCAGTTGCTGGCAGCCCATTCTGAGGGCCTGATCTGCACTTCTGGGTGCATGTCGGCAGAAGTGCCGCGTTTGATTCAAAATGGCGACCTGGAAACGGCGCGCAAGCAGCTCGATTGGTACTACGAAGTTTTCGGGAAAGATCGTTTCTACCTGGAATTGCAGCAGCACGATATCCCTGAACTCGAAGAGATTAACCGCAATTTGATCCAGCTTGGGCGGCGCTACGACGCCCAGTTCGTCGCTACCAACGATGTGCATTACATCAACCGGGAGGATGGTCGTTTGCAGGATATTCTGCTCGCCATTCAGACGGGCTGCCTGCTCAGCGACCCTAACCGTATGCGTATGACGGATAACTCCTACTACCTGCGCACCCCCCAGGAAATGGCGAGTATTTTCGCCGATGTGCCCCAGGCGATTAGCAACACTCTGCTGATCGCCGAGCGCTGTGAAGTCGACCTGGGTTTCAAGGGCTATCACCTGCCGGAATTCGATGTGCCTGGCGACCAGAGCGCGCAAAGCTACCTGCTTGGATTGTGCGAGGAAGGCCTGCAGCGCCGTTACGGGGCGCGCAGCCAGGATCCGGTTGTGCGGCAGCGCCTGGAATACGAACTGGAAGTGATCCACACGATGGGTTTCGACACCTATTTCCTGATCGTGTGGGACCTGTGCCGCTACGCCCGCAGCCGGGGCATCTGGTACAACGCCCGCGGCTCGGCAGCAGGCTCGATCGTTGCCTTCACCCTGGACATCACCCTGGTCGATCCGATCGAGCACGGCTTGATCTTCGAGCGCTTCCTGAATCCGGGGCGTATTTCGATGCCAGATATCGACCTGGACTTCCGCGACGACCGCCGCGCCGAGATGTTAGAATACACCGCTCGCAAGTACGGGGATGACAAGGTGGCGCAGATCATCACTTTTGGCACCCTGGGGGCGCGCGCTGCCATTCGCGACGTAGGGCGGGTGATGGATATCCCCCTGGGCGAGGTAGATAAAGTCGCCAAGCTCATCCCGAACATCCCAGGCAAGCCAGTCAAGATCGAACAGGCCCTGGAGGAAGTCCCCGAGTTCAAGAAGATTTACGATGAAGCCCCCTTCTTGCACGAGTTGATCGATACTGCCAGCCAGATGGAAGGTGTGGTGCGCAATGCTGGCACGCACGCCGCCGGGGTGATCATTACCGATAAGCCGATCATCGAATATATCCCCTTGCACCGCCCAACCGGCAGTTCTGCTGCCGACAGCCCGGTGAAGACGGTCACCCAGTTCGAGATGAACATACTCGACTCCTTGGGCCTGTTGAAGGTGGACTTCCTCGGCCTGGCAACCCTGACGATCATGGCCAAGGCCTGTGACCTGATCCGAGAGCGCCACGACGTTGAACTGAGCCTGGATAATATCCCCACCAACGATCCTGAGACCTACGCCTTGCTAGGGCGCGGCGAGACGGCCGGCGTTTTCCAGGTGGAAGGTTCGGGCATGCGCCGCTGGCTGATCCAGATGAAACCCAAGTCGCTGGCGAACGTGATCGCCATGGTAGCGCTGTTCCGTCCAGGGCCCATGGATTTCATCCCGGGCTACATCCGGCGCATGCACGGCGAAGAGGAGGTGGAATACCGCCACCCGCTGCTCGAAACCATCTTCGATGAAACCTACGGTTATCCGGTATACCAGGAGCAGCTCATGTTCGCCGCCATGAATCTGGCCGGTTACACTGCTTCGGAAGCGGATGACCTGCGCAAGGCGATCGCCAAGAAGATCAAGGATAAGCTGCACAAGCACCGCCAGAAGTTCATCGACGGCGCTGTCAAGAACGAAGTGGATGCCGACACGGCGGCCGCAATTTTCGATGACTGGGAAGAATTCGCCCGCTATGGCTTCAATAAAAGCCACGCGGTGGACTATGGCGTGATTGCCGTGCAGACTGCTTACCTGAAGGTGCATTACGCCGTGGAGTATATGACTGCCCTGCTGTCGGTCTCCAAGAACGATACGGCCAAGGTAGCGCTGTACGTGGCGGACTGCCGCCGCATGGGCATCTCAGTCGAGTCGCCGGATATCAGCGTCAGTAATTGGGACTTCACCATCGAAGATTGTCCGGACGGGCAAGCGGTGATCCGCTTCGGCCTGGGAGCTGTGAAGAATGTGGGCATGGCGCCGGTGGATGTCATCCTGAAAGCGCGCCAGGGCCAGCCGTTCCAGGATTTGAACGACCTGGCGCGGCGTGTGGATTTGCGCCAGGTGGGCAAGCGTGCCCTGGAGAGTTTGATCAAAGTTGGCGCATTGGATAGCTTTGGCCCGCGCCTGGCGCTGCTCGAGGCCCTGGACCGCCTGGTAGCGATGAGCAGTTCGCATTTCCGGGCGGCAGAATCCGGGCAGATGAGCCTGTTCGGCGCGCACACCGGCGTGGTCGATGAGATCGTTTTACCGCCCACCAGTATGGATGTCAGCCGCAGGGAGATCCTCAACTGGGAGCGGGAACTGATCGGATTATATGTTTCGGACCACCCGCTCAACCCGGTGATGAATGAGCTGCAGGATGTGGTCACGCACTACTCCGGGCAGTTGTCCGAAGTGGCCCCGGATGAGCGTGTGCGCATCGCCGGCCTGATCACCCGCCTGCGCCGCCATACCAGCAAGGCTGGCAAACCCATGGCTTTTGTCACTTTGGAGGATCTGCAAGGCACAGTCGATCTGGTGATCTTCCCGCGCACCTGGGCGCAGGTGTCTAACCTGGTGGAAATCGACCGGATTGTGATTGTGGATGGGCGCGTGGACAACCAGGATGCCGAGCCGAAGCTGCTGGTGGACAGCCTGACCACCGAGTTCTCCAAAGTCGTTTCTGCCGATCAACCACCTGCTCCAACGCCTATCGCTCATCCTCCTGCCAGCTCGCGAGAGCATGTCCGGCGCCCGGCGGAGCCCCCATCTGCGCCAAAGCCCGAGGCACAGCCACCCGCTCCAGCAAAGCAACCCGCACCTGCAGACGCAGCCATTGCGCCGGATGAGGAGGATGATCTCGCCTGGGATGATCTGCCGCCTGAGCCCGATGTGCCAGATTGGGATTTCGGCGTTTCCATCCCCAGCATCGAGCCTCCGCAAGCGATCTCTGTGGACGAGTTTGAAGAGCCTGAAGATACATCTGATGGTGAAGCAGATGATCCTGAGCTGGTTGCGTATGTGCTGCCCTCACGATCGCAGCCCGAGCCGGTCGAAGCAGTGCTGGCGCAGGCGGAAGAGGCTCCTGGCCTGCATAGGGTCGCAGAACCCAGGCCGCAGCCCCTGGCGCCGGAAAACCTGGCTGAAAGCCCGAAGCTGCCGCCGGAACCGGCGGGCCCGCCGCCGTTGATCGCCTCTCCGTTAGAACGCGGGCGCAGCCCTGAGCCGCCCGTGGGCCTGCCGCCTTACCTGGTCTCGCCGCGGCCTGCCGAGGAAAGCGGCGGCGTGCGCATGCTGACCGTAGTGCTGCGCTCCACCGGGGATAAGACGCGGGACGTGCTGCGCATTCGCCGTATACATGGCATCATTACCTCATACCCTGGCAACGATCGCTTTGCCATTCACGTTTTCGAGAAAGGGCGCGGTTACCTGTTGGAGTTCCCGAACTTCACGGCGGGCATCGGCACAGAATTGATGGAGCGCCTGAAGGGCCTGGTGGGCCCGGAGAACGTGCGCATCGAGATGATCACGTTTCAGTAAACTCAGCCGCCCTTGAGATAAATACCCGTAGGGTCAAGTTCGTCGCGCAGGATGCGCAGTTCATCCTCGGAGGGCGGCTCGGTGTGGCGCAGCTCTGGCGAGACTTTCAGGTCCCAGCCGGTGTTAGCCCGGGCTTCTTCAGCAGTCTTGCCCGGATGTAAAGCCGTCAGGGTCAGTTCGCCGTTCTCGTCCGGCTCCAGGATGCCGATGTCCGTCACCACAGCCTGCGGCCCACCCCCGCGCAGGCCGGCAGCCTCGCGCTCGGCGCGCCCGCTCAGGAATCCGGCGGAGGTGCGGAAGTCGCAGCTTTCCGGGAAGCGGCGCTTCTGGTGGGGGGTCATGATGTAGCAGCGGTTGGCCCAGGCGGCGATCTCCTTAGAGCCGCCGGAGCCAGGCAGGCGCACCTTGGGATGCTCGTAATCGCCGATCACGGTGGCGTTGATGTTGCCGTAACGGTCGATTTGCGCCCCGCCCATGAAGCCCACATCCACGTTGCCGCGCTGCAAGTACAGCGCAAAGATATCGTACATGCTGCAAACGGCGGTGGCGCCGCTCACCAGGGTGGGATCGCCGATGGACAGCGGCAGGCGCTCCGGTTGGGCGCCGATCACCCCGGCTTCGTAGATCATCAGCAGGTTGGGGGCGTGGGTGCGCCGGGCCAGGTTGCAGGCCAGGTTGGGCTGGCCAACGCCAACGAAAACCACATCGCCGTCGCGCAGCAGGCGGGCAGCGTTTACGATCATCAGTTCTGCGGAAGAATATGCTTCGGTCATGTGTTCGTTTCTCCGGTGTAAAGATGGATTGCTCTTGTGTATACCAGGTTCCGCCAGATTCCCTGGGCTAGGCTTCTCCAGAATATTTGTCCTGGGTTGGCTCGGGCCCGCGGCGGAACAGGAGCAGGTGAGAAAGGCAGGCTAACGCCACGATAATGTAAGCGCCGATGTACAGGGTATCGGTGAACAGGCTGAGAATCAGGTCGCTGGTTTCCGAAAGGTACTGGCTGCCGCCCAGGTAATACCACGAGGTAATCCCGTCCGAAATGGCAAAGGCGATCAGGCCCCACCAGGCGCGCCCCCAGATGCCTTGCCCGAACAGGCGCGACAGGTTGAGCGCTGCCAACCCGATGCCCAGGTCCAGGACTGGATAGAGGATCGCCAGGAACATACCCAGGGGCTCCCAATCCTCACCGTAGCCGCCGCGCAGCATCAGGCTATAGATCACCAGGGTGACGCCGCTGGCGATCCCCAGCGCCAACGCCAGCACGCCCAGATCGACCAGCTTCAAACGGCGGCTCGATTCAGGATCGGCGAAATTATACGTGTTGATCTGGCGGTATTGAATCACTACGGACATGGCGAAGAAGACGAAAGCCATCGTCCAAAAGAAGTCAGTGATGTTGACGTCGGGCAGGCTGTCGTAAATCGGCTGTATAGCCAGCCAGACGATCTCGCCGGAGGCCCAGGTCCACAGGCCCAGCAGGAAGAAGGTCCAGGTCAGGCGCGGAGGATCGTCGTGCTGGAATTGCCTGAAGACCAGCGTGCCCAGGATCGCCGCCGCAACCGAAGATAACAACGTCAGCCAGGTGGTCACGTTTTCGCCCCAGGGCTCGGGCAGCGGCTCGATCAGGTAAAAGAGGTCATAAACAATGACGACCAACGCCGCCAGCCACAGGCCGGTATGCATGATCCTAAACGAAGTCATGGTTTGTTTACGCATTTCCGTACGAGTGGGTGTCATATAGCCCGCCTTCAGACAATCGAAGAAATGGTAAGCCCCTGCATGTTCAGGGCGTTCTGTTCTGGTTCTCCCAGGGCGCTGAGAGACTCGCTTAGCAATTGCTGGGCAAAGCGGGTGCCAATCACTTGCACAACCTGCCTGGTGAGCGCTTGCAGCATGGCGTGGTAGACAGGAGCGCCTTCTTCAGCGTTCGAGCGCAGGCGCTGGTCGATCAAGACCGTGCCGACTAACTGGATGCCCCAACGCTTTTGCCGGGAGAGCATGTTCAGATCTTGGACCAGAGAAAGCAGCAGTTTTTGCCCAACAAACTGCTGGTAGAACCCCAGGTGTTTTTCGACCCAGGTGACCACTCCCATGCGCAAAAGCAGCACCTGATAAGTGGGAGTTTCCTCCCGGGCCGGGTAGAAACTGATTTTCCAGGTTTCTGAAGGTTGGTCCTGGATCATACGCACCGCTGGCGGGCTGTCGGAAAAGCCGCTGCGGGTTGAGAAAATCACTTCTGAGCTGACTGGCGCGCCTCTCCACAGCAGCATGAAGCCATCTGCGGAAGGAGACTGGATGCGCAGCAGGCCGTTGTCGCCCTGGGCCTGGCTGTTTTCGATGTATTTCTCGACCTGTGTGGAGGGGATCTCATCCTGCTGCTGCGGCGGGTACCATTCCAGGGCCTGCAAGGCGGCGCGCACGCCTGCCACTGGCAGGTTCACGGTGCGCGCCGGCACCTCTTCCGCTCCCCAATCCGCAGTGACCTGCTCGGGTTGGAGAGGCAGGCTTTGCTGCTGGCGCAGGCGAAAGGCGCCGGCCAGCTCCCCCCGGGTATAAGCCAGCACAATCTGGTGGTCCTCACGCAGGTGAAGCTCGATCAACCCGTTGACCTGGTCGCGCTCGAACAGGCTTTGCAGGTTGTGCAGGTAAGCCCTGGAGCAGAGCAACTGGCTGTCTAACGCCTGACGGTAAAAGGGGAGCATGGCGACCCTGAGGTGCGGTCCTAATACTGCCCGTAGTCTACACCGGCGCTGGGCCGGCTGGCAACTTTCAAACGCGCCTGGGCCTCAGCGCCCAGTTTGTCCCAGTATTCCTGACGGTCCTTGACGCCGAAGACCCATTCATCCAGCCAGGTGGCAATGCCCTCCTGGCTCTGGCTGACCCGGTCCCATTCCAGGTAGAAGGCATTGTCGCGGTCGTAGTAGCCCTGGGTGTAAGATGGGTGGCTGCAATAGGGCACGTGGCAGACGGCGTCGACGATGAAGCCCGGGATCAGGGTGCGATTGGGGTCGGAGCGGATCACGGCTTCATCAACGATCTCTTCGGCAGTCAGGATGACGCGCTGGGCGGCGAAGGCGGCTTCTTTCTGCTCGCCGATGATGCCCCAAATCTGGGCGTTACCCTGCGCGTCGCAGCGCTGCACGTGGACGATGGCGATATCTGGGTTCAAAGCCGGCACGACCACCACCGGCTTGCCCGAATAGGGGTCGGCGACGGTGCAGTAGCTGGGGTTGGCCTTTTCGAGATCGTCGGCGGCGGTGGGGTTCATCGGCATGAAGGGCAGCCCGGCCGCGCCAGCTTGCAAGCGTGTGATCATGGCGAAGTGCGAATATTCTTCCCACTCCAGGCGGCCTTTCTCGATCTCGGCGCGCACCAGGCGCAGCGATCCCACGCCGGGGTTGCCCATGTAGGAGAAGATCACCTTGCGGGCGCAGCCGGCGGCGACCATCTGGTCGTAGATCAGGTCGGGGGTGGCGCGCGCCAGCACTAGGTCCTTCTTGCCCTGGCGGATGATCTCATGCCCGGCGGCGAATGGAATCAGGTGGGTGAAACCGGCGCAGTAGAGAACATCGCCATCGTGAACGTTTTCGGTGACAGCTTGGGAAAGAGAGATGAGTTTTGACATAGTCGTTTCGTGGGTAGGGGGTTTAGAGGGTTGCGGGTGATGGGTGGTTGGAATGGGATCGAGGCGGCCGGCTGGTCGGGAGCAGGCTCACATCGGCAGCCGCACGTGGAACTGGCTCCCAGGGCAGCACTGTTCGTTGTGGCCCGGGCTTTCTGCCCAGATCTTTCCGCCGTGGGCAGTGACGATGCCGCGGGCGAGCGGCAGCCCGAGACCTGGCCCGCCGCCTTTGAACTTGGTCTGGCCGGAGGAATGCAGGGCGACCTGCCCGATCTGGTAGAATTTTTCGAAGATCAGCTCGAGCTGGGCCGGATCGATGCCGATGCCGGTATCGGCGATGACGATCTCGATGGTTTTCTCGGCGTGGTCGGCGCTTCCGTAGATGGTGAGCTTGCCGCCGTCCGGCGTGTACTTGATGGCGTTCATCACCAATTGCATGAACACTTTCCCCAGCAGATTGGAATCGGCGTGGATCAGGGGTAGTTGTTCCAGGTTGCGCAGTTCCAAAGCCAGGTTGCGCTGGCGCAGCGATGCTTCATAGTGCGAGGTCACCCGCATGATCAGATCCGAAGGGCGAAAGGTGTCTTTGTGCATCTCGAGCACCTGGTTGTCGAGCCTGGTCATATCGAGCATGTTGTTGACCACCTGGACCAGCCGGTCTGTGCCGCGCCCGATGCCATCCAGCAGGGTGAGATTGTCGGGGAGGGCGTCGATGTTTGGCTGGCTGGCCAGGGTTTGCGTGTAGCCCTTGATCACGGTCAGAGGCGTGCGCAATTCGTGGGCGACCACTTCGATGAAGTTCGACTTGGCCCTGTCCAGGATTTCCAGGGTGCGGTAGGCCTGATCCAGCTCACCGTACAGGCGGGAGTTCTCCAGGGTGACCGCAGCCTGGCCGGCAAAAGCCAGTGCTGGTTCCATTTCCTCGGGGCCGAAGGCGCCTGCCTCCCGGCGGGTCATCGAGATCATGCCGATCAATTCGTCGCGCACGATCAGCGGCACGCCCATCCAGGACCTGTTCAGGGGCAGCCAGGGCAGGATGGTCCAGCCGGGCTCCTGGGTGACGTCCTCGATGATCGTGGGCCGGCAGGTTTCGGCCATTTTCAAGTATGGATCGTCTTCACGGATGGCGATCAACACCTCCTGTGTGCGCTGGTCGTTCTCCGGGAAGCCGCGCTGTGCAGCGATGAACAGGTGGTTCTTCTTCTCCAGCATGATCGAGCAGCGCTCGTAAGGCACGACGATGGCCAACTGGTCCAGGATCATGCCAGGCACGCGCTGGAAATCCAACGAGGAGGCCATCTCCCGAGCAGCCTGGGCGAGAGCTTCGGCCAGGCGCAGCCGGTGCAGCTCGCCCTGGTACAGGCGGGTGTTCTCTTGCAGTACGAGCACCTGGCGCAGCATCGTCAGCACGAATATGCCGCCAACGAAGGCGGAGACGACCGCCTCCGGCAGGTTGGAGACCTGATCGCGGAAGGCCAAAACGAGGAAGGCCATCAGTCCCCACAGGTAAGGCGTGTACACGACCCAGTTGATGATGCGGCCCACATGGCTGCCGGCCTGGGCTTCACCGGGTTCTGCCTTTATGCGGAAGCTGCCTTCAACCTGGATCACACCCGCCAGGGCAGCCAGGGCGAAAGAGAGCACGTACAAAAAATCGACCGGATTCCCCGGGGCATAGGCGCCTGCCACGGATTCCAGGCTGTAGATCACATCGGCGACAATGCCAAAGGCAACGCTGATTTGCAAGCACAACAAGGCAGGGGTGGCGCCGCGGCTGCGCCGGAAGAGCATCTGCAGCAGCACGAAGAACAGGACCAGGTCAAAGGCCGGGTAGGCCACGGCGACGATGATTTCGAGCAGGTCCAGGCCAGCCCTGGCGGCCAGGGGGGCGATCAAGAAGTTCAACACCAGCAAGCTGGCAGACAGCATGACGATGGTGATGTCCAGCAGGGTGCTGCGACGCTCCCACAGGCTCAGCGAGCTGGCCGGCAGCAGGAGCAGGCCAGCGGCGAAGACCGGGTAATAGGCCAGGTAAAAAATGTCAGCGATCGAGGGGAAGTGGGCCGCGCCTGGGAACTGGTTGAGCACGATGAAGATAACATCGGCCAGCAGGTACAGGCCCTGACCAACTGCCAATACCGTCCAGGCCTGGGCCAGCCGGTGGTTCAGGGCGCGGCTGTGGAGGGCGGCGTAGGCCAGCGCCAGGGTGGCGATGAGGTTCGTGATCAGCAGGAGGGCGTTGCTGGCATCCGGATACCAACTGGCGCGACCCATGAAGAGCAAGGCCAGCAGCAGGTACAGCCCGGCGATGGCGCCCAGCCCTAGGATGGCAGAGCGGAACGTAATCAGACGTTTGGCGGCCACGATGGGGATATTATACTTCAGATCGAAGGGTGGGCTAAGCGCGGCTGAGCGGGTGTTTCCAGGTCGAGCGAGGCAGGCGCATGATCTCGGCGGCGGGTCTGCTGGCCTGGAGCAGTTGGGCCATGAGGCGCATGGGCGCATCGACGTGGTTGAAGAAGGCGCGGTAGCCGGCGCACAGGTAGTTCAGGCCGGGCTCGCCCTGCGGCGTGGCGAGGAAGCGGTTGCGCGGGCATTCGCCCTGGCAGGCGAAGCGCACTTCGCATTCCAGGCAGTAGCCCGGCAGGGTTTCACGCTTGGCCAGGCCGAACTGGCGCTGCTTTGGGCCGGCAACCAGCTCGAGCAGGTGCTGCTGGTGGATGTTGCCCAGCCGGTAGCCCGGCTCGACGTAGTGGTCGCAGGCGTACAGGTCGCCGTTGTGCTCCAGGGCCAGGGCGTCGCCGCAGGTCTGGTTGAAGATGCACAGCGGCGAGGGCCGGCCCAGCCAGGCCGCCAGGGCGGCGTCGAAGAGCTGCACGTAGACCTGGCCGACGTCGCGCTGCACCCATTCGTCGAAGACGGCGATCAAGAAGCGGCCCCACTGCTCGGGGCGCACGGAGCGCCGGGTGACCTGGTCGCCGGCCTGGGTGTAGAGCGGGCGCTCTCCCCCTGCCGCGCCCCAGCCCTGCTCGGCCAGGGGCAGGGCTTCTGGCGTGGCGCGCTCGACGATGGGGATGAACTGGATGAACTCGGCCCGCAGGCGGTCGCGGAAGAAGCGGTAGACTTTGAGGGGCTGATCGGCGTTGGCGGCGTGCACGCAGCACAGGATGTTGAACTCCACCTGGTGCTGCTTGAGCAGTCCGGCGGCGCGCATCACCCGGGCGTGGGTGCCGCCGCCGCCCTTGTCCACGCGGTAGGCGTCGTGCAGGGCGTGGGGGCCGTCCAGGCTGAGGCCGACCAGGAAATGATGCTGGCGGAAGAAGCGGCACCAGTCGTCGTCCAGGCGGGCGCCGTTGGTCTGGAGGGTATGGACGACGGTCTTGCCGGGCGGGGTGTAGCGGGCGGCCAGGGAGACGGCTTTCTCGAAGAACGCCAGGCCCATGAGGGTCGGCTCGCCGCCCTGCCAGGCCAGGGTGACCTCGGGGGCGGCCTGGGCTTCGATCACCTGGCGGATGTAGACTTCCAGGGTGGCCTCGTCCATGCGGAAGCGGCTGCCGGGGTACAGGCGTTCCTTGGAGAGGAAGAAGCAGTACCGGCAGGCCAGGTTGCACTGGGCGCCGCTGGGTTTGGCCAGAACGTGGAAGGCGGGCGGGGCCTGCAGCGGGCGGGGGGTGGGCAGGCTGGGGCTCATGGCTGTTGGGATTATACCCGCGCTTGCCTGAGTTTCAAATCTCAGGTGGGTGCGCCAAGGGCCAAGGTTGAGCCCGGCGGGCATGAATTGCCCCGCCTATCAAGCAGCGTCGGGTGTGTCAGGACTTCCGGGATTTGGCCTGGGAGTCTACCATCTGGTCTGCCCAGGCCTGGTACTGCGAGCGCAGGGTGCGCAGGCGGGCGGGCTCCTGGGTGGAGAGATCGTTTTGTTCGCTGAGGTCCTCGGCCAGGTTGAAGAGCATGGGGCGGCGGCCGCCTTCGGTTTGCACCAGTTTCCAGTCGCCGCTGCGCAGGGCCCACTGCTGGCGCATGCGCCAGTAAAGCTGGTCGTGCGGGGCGGCGGGCTGGCTGCCAGACAGGTGGGGCAGCAGGTCGACGCCGTCCAGTTGGGCGCTGGAAGCTGCCCCGGCGGCGGACAGCAGGGTGGGCAGCAGGTCGAGCGAGGCGATCGGCTGCGTATAGACTAAGCCGGCGGGGAGCCGGCGCGGCCAGCGCAGCAGGAAGGGCACGCGCACGCCGCCTTCGTACAGGGTGGCTTTGCCGCCGCGCAGCGGGGCGTTGCTGGCGGTGGTCTGGGCGGTCGGGCCGCCGTTGTCGCTCAAGAAGACTACCAGGGTATCCTGCTCCAGGCCGGTCTCGGCGAGTTTGTTCAGCACAGCCCCCACGGCGTCGTCCAGGGCGGCCAGCATGGCGGCGTGGGTGCGGCGGGCCTCGTCTGCGATGTGGGTGAAGCGCTGCATGTATTCATCTGGCGCTTGCAGGGGGGTGTGTACGGCGTTGAAGGCCAGGTACAGGAAGAAGGGTTCGTGTTGGCGGCGGTCGATGAAGGACAGGGCCTCGCCGCGCAGGGCATCGGTCAGGTAGGCGGCTTCCTGCACGGGGGTATCGCCGCGCAGCAGGGGCCCGCCGGTCTGGCGTTCGCCGGGCAGGTAGGAGTGCGAGCCGCCCAGGAAGCCGAAGAACTCGTCGAAGCCGCGCTGCGTGGGCTGCTGCTCCGGGCTGGAGCCCAGGTGCCACTTGCCGAACATAGCGGTGGCGTAGCCCAGTTCCTTGAGGTATTCGGGGATGATTTTCTCGCTAAGGGGCAGGCCGGAGGTCTCGTCGCCTGGCCCCGGGTTGGTCTCGAAGCCAAAGCGCTGCTGGTAGCGCCCGGTGAGCAGGCCGGCGCGGGTGGGGGCGCACACCGGGCAGGTGACGTAGCCGCTGGCGGCGCGCACGCCGCCAGCGGTGAGCGAGTCGATGTTTGGGGTGGGCAGGTCGCCGCCCTGGCAGCCCAGCCCAGCGTAACCCAGGTCGTCGGCCAGGATCAGGATGAGGTTGGGCCGCGCTGTGCTGGTTGGGCTGGCCGGTCTGGCCAGGCTTACGCTCGGGGTTGGCAGGGGCAGTTGGCTGGCGGTGCAGGCTGCCGGCCCGCCGGCCAGGTGCAGCAGGGTGGCGGCGCTGGCAGCGCCAGCCAGCCGCAGGAATTCGCGTCGGTTCATTTTCGTATCCATAGATCGATCATACCCGAACAAGATGAAGATCTGGCTGGCAAACTGTAAAATGGTTGTAAAATGGGAGGAGGCAGTGCAAGCGATATTTGGGAACAAGGACGCCTTCCAGTGAGTAAGAAGCTTTGTGTGCCAATCGTGTTGACAGCCATCCTCGCCGCAGGGATTGTAGGCGCATACTTCTTGCTGGGGGGCAAGAAGCCGTGCATGCCGTCTGCAACAGAGCAATTACCAAACTACATCCTTGAATTGTGGCCTGCCCCTGAAGCCACAATTACCATGAAGTGCTACAATTCAACTTCACTGACCGAGAGTGGGCCTGACGGGCCTGGCGATCGCCAGGGGATTGGGGCGTGGGTCAGTACAGGAGACATCGACGAGTTTGTTGCCGATGCCGATTTCGAGCCGCTGCCAGCCAGGATCCGGTTGGTGGTCGATGGCCGTACGATACCCGGGGGACCGACTTACGTTTGGGATGATTTGAGCGCGCTGGTGTGGATACGTAATGGCGTCCGGTATAGCTCCGGAGAATCCGGTTCTTACAAAACAGGCTGGAAACCGGCGCTCGAACCTGGGGAGCACGAGGCACAGTTGGTGTTTCTTAGCAATACGGGGAAGGTGTTCGAGTATTCGTGGAGATTTCGGATAAAATGATCTTTATCTCCGCGAACCTTACTCGCAAGCTCATCTACTGGCAACTTTCTTCACCACGAAGAGCACCAAGAACACGAAGATTTAGAATAAACTTTGTGAACTCCGTGGTTTCTCTGTGGCCTTCGTGTTAGATTTGCAGATCGAGCGCACTACATAAAGTTTGTCAGTCGACCGATTCCAGGCGCTCGAGGTGAAAGTGCTCGCCGATGCGCATGGCGGCGACTTTTCCGGCGTCGTTTTTGACGAAGGTGATCTTCACCGGGCTTTCCAGGCGGAAGAAGCTGGTTTCTGATGCGGGTAAAGCTATAGCAGCAGGCTCAGGGTAAGTTGGCAAAAGACTGGGGCGGCGTTGGTTTGCCGCCCCAGCCTGGTGTGAAACTCAGTCCTCGTTCGGCATCAGGGGGAAGTAATAGAGGATCTGGCCGATGTCGTAAACGATGACCTGGATGGTCAGGCTATCCTCGCCGCCATCATCGTCGTGGAGGGTCAGAGCCAGGTTGTAGATGCCGGGAGCGGCGTAGGTGTGGCTGCCGCTGACCGTGCCGTGCGGAACAGGGGTCCCGCCCAGGGGATCGACCACGCCAGCCGTCTGGCTGCCATCGCCCCAATCGACCTGGGCGGTGTGGGTGTCCAGCGTGCCGGGGTCGGTGAAAGTCACGCTGATGTCGAGGGGCGTGCCCACGGTGGCGGACTGGTGACCCAGGAGGCCCAGGACGGGATCGGCGTTGGCGACGGTGACGAGCAGTCTGTCCAGGGCGGCGCGGTGCAGGGTATCGGTGACGGTCAGGGTGACGAGGTAATCGCCATTATCCAGGTAAGTGTGGGTGGGATCCAGCACAGCGCTGGCGCTGGCGCCATCGCCGAAGTCCCAGGAAGTGCTTTCGATGGGAGTGATGGCGGTGGCTGCGGCAAAGGCTACCAGATCGCCTTCCACCACCGATTGGTCCGGCCCGGCGTCCACGGATTTGAGCGTTTCGTATGCGCCCATATCGACGATGGGCGCTGCGCCGCTGCCGGTATCGGGAGTGATGTGGTCCTGGAAGCGCTTGGCGCCATCCAGATCGTAGGGCAGCGGTTCAAGTGCGTCAGCGTCGCCATCCAGGTCGAAGGTATCCGCTGGCACGGCTGTGTTGTCGGCAGCGTCAACGGCGGGCGAGCCATCCGTCAGGCGCAGGTCGTCATCGCTGGTGCCGATGAGGTCGTCGGCACCGTCAGCGTCCACGAAAAGCGGGTCAGCGTCAAGATTGCCGCCAGCGTCGAGGCCAAGGGCTGTATCCCAGGATGCGCCCGAACCGCCGCACCCTTCGATATCGCTGTAGCTGATCGTGGGGGTGAGCGTGAGTGAGGTGTTATAGATTTGCGGGCTAGTGGCAGCCGAGTTGCCCCAGATAATACTATTGGATAGCGTGGGTGTGGCTTGTTTGCTGTAGATGCCGCCACCCTCGAGAGAGGCTGTGTTGCTGAACACGGTGCTGTTGATCATCGTAAACACCGCAAAACTATCGTTGTAGGGAGAGCCATTAAAGATGCCACCGCCTTTTTCGGCCTGATTGCCAAACACGGCGCTGTTGACCAGGGTAAGCGACGCCCCTCCGTCAGGGCCGCTGAAGATGCCGCCGCCCCACCAGGTGGCTGTGTTGTTGTAGATCTGGCTGTTGACCACGGTCAGGTTAGCGCCCCACCAGTTGTAGATGCCGCCGCCGTGGGCGCCGGCAACGTTGTCGTAAATGGCGCTGTCGATCACCGTCATTGTGCCGTCATAGTTGCTCAGGCCTCCATAATGGCTGTCACTGACATTCCCAGAGATGGTCGAGCGGATCACTGTCATCGTCCCGAAACGGTTGCCGATGCCGGCGGCGTCGCCCTCGCACCAGCTACCCGGGGCAAAATTGCCGGTAATGGTGCTGTCGCTCACGGTGGCATCGCCGGAGCTGTCGATTGCGCCGCCGCCGCAGGGGGCCGAGTTGTCCGTGAAAAGGCTGTTTTGGACAGTCAGGGTGGCACCCATGCTGTTGATTGCTCCTCCCATGGCCGCCTCATTCCCCGTGAATGTGCTGCTGTCTACTGTCAACGCACCCCCATTGAAGATGGCGCCGCCGTAGCCGTCGCCAAATTCGGCGATATCCCCGGCGGCGTTGTCGGCAAATGAGGTGTCGGTCACGCTCAGCGTGCCCTGGTTGAAGATGCCGCCGCCCATACCCAGGTACATCTGCCAGCCATCATCGTCGTAGAGGTAAGAAGCTGTGTTGCCGATCACGGCGCTGTGCGTCAGGGTGACCACCGCACCTGGCTCGATCTTCATGCCTGCTCCCACGGGATAGCCATAGAAATCTGGGGAGGTGGTTTTTCCATGAGCAATGGTCAGGTTGTCTATGGTGACCAGCGTATCGGTGTAGATGTTAAAGACGCGCACGGTGTCATTGCCGCTGACGGTGACTGCCTGCCCGCCGCCTGCGATGGACAGGCTGGTGCTGACCACCAAGGTGCTGTCCAGGGTGATGGTATAGTCGCCGGCAAAGTTGATCGTGTCGCCAGGATTGGCGACGTCGATGGCATCGCGCAGCGAGCAGTCGTCGTCGACACAACTGCCATCACTTTCATCGATCTCGGTGTCTACGGTGAGTGTGGCCGCAGGGGCCATCCCCACGCTGGCCTGTGGGCCGGCCTCTGGCAAAGGCAGGGGTTTGGCCAGCGCTGAGATAGGGCTGGCGGCCAGCAAGATGATGAGCATACTCAGATAGATCAATTTTCGTGCCATTCATAAGCTCCTTGTGATGTGGATTTGAATACGATGAATTTCTCTGGGCTGTTTGCAGATAGGTTAGTGGCCGTTGGGCAGGCTACCAGGCATCCTCCAGGTGCAATTTCCTTTTTTGTTCATCCAGGGAATGGGCCAGGGCGTCCAGGGTCTCGCCGTCCAGGCGCTTGAGGTCGGCCTTTTCGGCTTTGGTCAGCTCGAAGCCAGCCAGGGCCTGGTCAGGCTCGGCCAACAGAGCCAGGCGGAACGCCTCCTCCAGCAGGGCTTTACCGAGCACAGATTCGACCGCTTCTTTTGACATGCGTTTTTCCTTACCGGCCGGCGCAGACCGGCTTTGCTTGGATGCTTCAATGGAATCCGAAGTGCACGACAATTTTAGGCTCAAGCGCCCGATTCAGTTGTAAGAAATGTTACAGGAAAGATGTGCGATTTGTTACACCTGGGGGTGATCCAGAGGTATGGGGACAGCTATTCGATGGTCAATTCTTCCGCCATACGTTGCAAGCCGCGCCGGTCCAGGATCGTGAATTTCTGCCCATCTACACGGATCAGGCCAAGCTGCTGCAAGCGGTTCAGGGCGCGGTTGAGATGCCCCCGGCTGGCGCCCAGCCAGCGGGCCATCTCGGCCTGGCTCACCGGCGCATCGAATTCATTCGGGCTCCCCTGACCGGCATGAATTTCACTCAAATGCAAGATCAGGATTGCCAGGCGGCCATCCACCCTCAGGACAACTAAGGTTTGGATGAACTCCATTAGCCTTCGCATGCCAGCATCCAAAGAGCGGTAGATGTTGTGCATCAGCCTGGGAAAGCGCTGTGCAAAGCGCAGCAGGTCGGACTGCGGGAGGACCAGCACCACCGAGGGGACCACCGCCGCAGCGCCCAGGGCACGCACCTGATCTTCATAAAGCAGTGGAACGCCAATCATAGCCCCTGGGCCGACCAGCTCAAGCAAGTACTCCTGGCCACGCGCATCAGTGAAGAACAGGCGCACCAGGCCCGATTCGACCAGGTAGAAATTCATTGCCGGGTTGCCGGGGTGATACAGATAAGCGCCTTTGCCATAGGTGCGTTTGGTCAGGCAGGCGGCCAGTTGGTCAAGCTCGGCCTGGCTGAGGCCGGCGAAGATGGGGTAGCTGCGAATGAGATTGGTGGTATTCATCGGCCTTTCACTGACCCGAATCGTTATCTATTCCAGTTGATGGGTTGCAATGAATCCATGCTCCCGATTTCAAGTAGATCGTTATATTACCCTATAAAACCGCATGATGACTTCATGGATTTGTAAGCTGGCCAAAAGCGCAGTGGGTGTATATTTGCTGGAGGTGCCCGGGTTTTCGGGGAATTTTTAAGTTTTATTTTAAGATGCTTATCGTCTGAAGGAGGTGATAAAAGTCTTTGTGTGTGCGGGCGCGATCAGGTACACTTAGGCTCTGTTACGCCTGCAAAAGCCGTGGAACGCTGGCACGGCGAATCACAGCAAAAGGAGTCTCTATGCGCCTGTATGTCGATAGTACGAAATGTTCGGGGTGCCATGCCTGCCAGGTGGCGTGCTCGCTC
This sequence comes from Chloroflexota bacterium, assembly GCA_040752025.1. Lineage (GTDB taxonomy): Bacteria > Chloroflexota > Anaerolineae > Anaerolineales > UBA4823 > JBFMFR01. The sequence goes on from JBFMFR010000022.1 coordinate 94,278, forward strand.
AACCTGTTCGGCGAGACCAACCCCAAGAAGTCTGCCCTGGTGATCGCGCCGCGCTTCCCTGCGCCGGGGATCTACCAGGTGAAGGTGTGCACGCAGTGCGGCGACTGCGCCGCGGTCTGCCCGGAGCAGGCCATCCACCAGGCCGAGAACGGGGCCTATTACGTGGTCTTCGAAGAGTGCTCGCTGTGCGAGGCCTGCGTGCCAGAGTGCCCTGAGGAGGTCATGTTCGTGCGCGCCGAGCTGGCCAACCACGCCTGGAAGTGCGATCTGTGCGGCGATTGCGTGGCCGCCTGTGGTACGAGCGCTTTGTGGGTAGACAATTAGGAGAGGAGATTCCATGAACGGTTATGGTGGTTCTATTCTACGCGTCGATCTGACCAACGGCCAGATCACCCGCCAGCCGACCCCGGCTGACGTGGCCCGTGATTTCGTCGGTGGGCGCGGCTTTGGCATCTATTTCCTGACCAAAGAAGTGCCGCAGCACGCCGACCCGTTGGGCCCCGAGAATAAGCTGATCATCTCGAACGGACCGCTTTCGGGCATGCTGGCCCCGGGCGGGGGCAAGTGCGACTGGACGACCAAGTCGCCGCTGACCGGCGGCTACGCCGACGCTTCGATGGGCGGCCACTTCACCGCCGAGATGAAATACGCCGGCCTGGACAGCATTATCCTGGAAGGCGCCAGCCCGACGCCGGTGTACCTGTTCATCGACGACCACAAGGTGGAGCTGCGCGATGCCAGCTCGTTGTGGGGCAAGAGCGCCATCGCGACGGAAGTCGAGCTCAAGGAGAAGTTCGGCGAAGAGTACCAGGTGGCGGTGATCGGCCCGGGCGGCGAGAACCAGGTGCTGTACGCCTGCATCAACCACGACTACGGCCGCCAGGCCGGGCGCGGCGGGGTGGGGGCGGTGATGGGCAGCAAGAAGGTCAAGGCCATCGTGGTGCACGGCACGCAGTCGGTGCCGGTGGCCGACCTGGAGGCTTACCGCCAGGCAGGCATGGCCCTGTACAAGGCCTGCAAAGACGCCGAAGGCTTGAAGGATTGGACGCGCTACGGCACAACCATCGTGGTCTCGTGGTGCGACGAGGTCGGCGCGCTGCCGACGCGCAACTTCCAGGCCGGCTCTTTCGAGGGCGGCAAGACCCTGTACGGCCCGGTGATGCGCGAGCAGATCGTCATCACCGACAAGGGCTGCTTCGGCTGCCCGTGCCCGTGCGGCAAATACAGCAACATGAAGCGCTACGGCACCCAGGTGGAAGGCCCGGAGTACGAGACGATCGGTATGCTGGGCTCCAACCTGGGCCTAGCGGACATCCAGGACGTGGCGCAGGCCAACCTGCTGTGCGATGACCTGGGGATCGACTCGATCTCGGCCGGGGCGTGCATCGCCTGGGCGATGGAGTGCTACGAGAAGGGCATCCTGACGAAAGATGACACGGATGGCCTGGATCTCAGGTTCGGCAACGTCGAGGCGGTCTTCACGCTGATCCGCCAGATCGCCAGCCGCCAGGGCAAGCTGGGGGCGCTGCTTTCCGAGGGCGCCAGGCGGGCGGCGGAAAAGGTGGGCCAGGGCTCGGAGAAGTTCGCCATCCAGATCAAGGGCATGGAGCAGTCAGCTTACGCCACGCACAATGCCACGGCCATGCTGATCTCGTACATGACCTGCGACGTGGGCGCGCACCACAACCGCGCCTGGGCGATCACTTACGATTTGCAGGTCGGGCGCGACCAGGTGGTGCCCGAGAAGGTGGCGCGCGTGATCTGGCTGCAGAATTTCCGCCCGATGTTCGATGTGCTGGGCGGCTGCCGTTTGCAGTGGGTGGAGCTGGGCATCGACCGCGACCTGTACCTGCCTCTATTGGAGGCGATGACGGGTGTGAAGCGCAGTTGGGAAGACCTGGAAAAGGTGGGGGCGCGCATCTGGAACCTGACGCGCCTGTACTGGCTGCGCGAGATCGAGGGCTTCGGCCGCCCGTGGGACATGCCCTCGCCGCGCTTCTACGAAGAAGCGCCGGCCTCCGGGGCGACCGCCGGGCAGATCACCAAATTCGAAGACGTGCAGCGCCTGCTGGATATGTATTACCAGCAGCGCGGCTGGGACGCAGATGGCAAGCCAACGCCGGCCACGCTGGACGCGCTGGGGCTGGCCTCCTGGGCCGCCTGAGCGCAGGATTGGATGCGATGGCTGTGATGCTTCGCCCGGTGGGCATGCTCAAGGATTACGTGGGCGGCAGGGATACGCTCACGGTGCCGGCCGGGCGCAGCGTGCGTGAGACGCTGGCGGCGGTGGGCATCCCCCCGGAGCTGGTGGCGCTGGTGGTGGTCAACGAAGTGCAGGAGAGCAAGGATTACGTCTTGCAGGAGGGCGACCACCTGCGGGTGATGGCCCTGATCGGCGGCGGGTGACCGGGGCTTGAGAAATCGAATTTTTGCCAAAAATCCGATTTCAGGATAAAAAACATCAGGCGACCAGGGTGTTTCACTGGTCGCCTGATCGCCTGATTACCGGATTACCCAGTTACGGATCACCCTATTCGATCGTAGTCTGGATCTGCTCGTGCATGTAGAGCTGCAGGTAGTAATGCCCGCCAGCGTTCTTGCCGCTCGAGCCGGAGCCCTTCCAGCCGCCGAAGGGTTGGAATCCGGGCCAGGCGCCGGTGGTGGCGCCCTGCGGGCGGTTGGCGTAGGTCACGCCGGCCTGGATGTTCTCGAAGAACCACTTGACTTCTTCTTTGGAGCCGTAGAAACCGGCGGTCAGGCCGTAGTCGACGGCGTTGGCGTGCTGCATGGCCTCGTCCAGGCTCTTGACTTTGCCGAGGGTGGTGATGGGCACGAACATCTCGTGCTTCCACAGGCGGTGTTCGTAGGGCAGGTCCGCTACCAGAGTCGGGGCGCAGTAATAGCCCTTGCCCAGGGCGCCTTCGGTGAGCACGCCCCCGCCGGTGAGGAAGCGGCCGGCTTTGCCGAGGTCGGCGGTGAAGTCTTTGAAGTCCTGGTAGGAGCTTTGGTTGATGACCGGGCCGAGGAAGATCGGGCGCTCGGTGGGATCGCCGATCGAGATTTTCTGGGTCAGGGCGACGATCTTTTCGACCAGAGCTTCGTAAACGGGCTCTTCAATGAAGACGCGCGAGCAGGCCGAGCACTTCTGGCCCTGCAGGCCGAAGGCCGAGCGCACGATGCCGGTGGCGGCGTGCTCCAGGTCAGCGTGGCGCGAGACGATGGCGGGGTTCTTGCCGCCCAGCTCTAAAATGGCGGGGCGCACCCACTGGCCGGCAGCGTAGTCGCGGAAGATCTTCATGCCGACATCGTAAGAGCCGGTGAAGGTCACGCCATCCACTTCGGGGCTCTCGATCAGGGCCTGGCCCAGGGTGCGGCCAGGGCCGGTGACGAAGTTGACCACGCCATCCGGCAGGCCGGCGTCGCGGAAGCACTCGGCCAGCAGGCGCACGATCCAGGGGGTGTCGGTAGCGGGCTTGATCACGAGGGTATTGCCGCTGACCAGGGCCGCCCCGGCCGGGCCGCCGGTGAGGGCGAAGGGGAAGTTGAAGGGGCTGATCACCAGCCAGACGCCGTAAGGGCGCAGCACGGACATGTTGGTGGCGGTGTAGCCCACCAGGGGGTCCTTGCCCATTTCGACGATGAAGCCGTCGTTTGTTTCCATCTGGTAGCAGGCGTAGCGGATCAGGTCGGCGGTCTCGGCCACGTCGCCCAGCGATTCCATGCGGTTCTTGCCGACTTCCAGGGCCATGGCGACGCCCAGCTCGAAGATGCGCTCATCGATCAGGTCGGCGGCCTTGCGCAGCAGCTCGACGCGCGTCTGCCAGGGGGCGCCGCTCCACACGGGGAAGGCCTTGCGGGCGGCGGCCAGGGCGGCCTGGGCGTGCTCCTGGCTGCCTTTCTGCATGACGGCCAGGACGGTGTCGGTGTTGATCGGCGTGCGGTCCTCGAATTTCTCATCGGCGAAGACGTCCTTGCCGTCGATGATCATGGCGTGTTCGGCGCCCAGGGCGGCTTTGGTTTTGGCCAGGGCGGCGTCGAACTTTTCGTGCAGCTCCTCGGGCGGATTGAACATGGTGGCGTAGGTTAGCTTGAACTTTTCAGTCATCTATTTATCTCCTTGTGTGAAAAAACTGGTCTCGCGTGGAATGCGAGTAGCGTGGATACGTAAGCATAAACAGCTTGCCTGAATTGCACCTATAGTATAGCGCACCTTGGCTGTCTTGGTCAAAAGTCACATGTACGCTTCTGGGCATGACAGATTTCCGGTTTGGGGGGAAACGCGGTCAACTGATTTTGGGAACGGATTGGGTAAGGGATGAGGAACTGATGCGCCCCTCCGATGGATCTCAGGATACTGTCTAGCAGAGCCTGTCGGAGAGGCATTTGGATTCGAGGCTTTAGCCGGATTTTGGCTGGTAATTGCCGGTTTCTGTCACTTTTCACCGGCTGAAGCCTCGATTCCAACACTCTGGCGGAAGTTTTCCGTTTTCTCCGACAACCTGCTAGTAGCCGCAATACTATAGTATTACCGCGCAAATCTTTGGTTGCGGCTGGAAGCCGCGCTATGCATCATAGTACAATCCTAGAGATAACCGAAGCGATCTCCTTCTAATCAGTGAGGTGTATCCAATGCCCGCAAAATTTATAAAAGTGTTATGGATTTTGACAATTGCGCTATCTTTGTCTGGATGTAAAAGTCAAACTCTTGATAGCGCTATTGATGTGGTAAAACCGACTGTACTCGATGAATTAGATGGGACAGTCGCAATCGTATTATTAGAGGATCAAATTGTAAGGTTTGAATGCGTTTATGCTCGCGAAGATTGTATTCCAGATGTAGATATCAAGGATTATGCGCTTCTTGATTGGCCTTATCATTTAGGACCAGTACTCTATTATAGCCCATCCAGCATCTATATGATCTTGTACACCGGCAATGCTGCCACTTGGGAAAGTAGTATCGTTCACTATAATCCACAATCCAGGGAAATCAAGTCCATAAAATTACCCGGAGAGCTTAAAAATCTACACTTGGCGACCGCTGGCGGTCGTTTGATACTGGTTGGCGATTCTCACAGGAATGTGTACATAGTGGATGACAAATTGTCAATCACGAGCGTGGAAGTCGGATCACCAATCCATAAACTTCTCGGAGCAAATGATCATGAAGTGATTGCACTGAATCAACGACCTGTTGAGAAGGATGGAGAATACTTAATTGAAGTTTACGTGATTGATATTTTATCTGGACGATTTATAGAAGAGCGCTTGAAATTACCTGGGCTAGAATTGGTAAATTCACAAGTTGCTCCACAGGCCGGAAGAAAGTATTTGGCTAATGTAGAGGGGATCAGCAGAGATTTGAAATATCTTTATTGTTTATATTTTCTCGGGGACGAGCCGGGAAAAATCAGGCTTGGGACATTTGATATTAAAACCTCAAAAGAGGTGGCCTCAACGCAAGATCCTGGCCTTGTCAGAATGACGTCTGGCTACGCTCAATACCACGAATTTCTGTATACGAGCTATGTTGGAAATGGGTATGGTGTAGGCGCTTCCCTGATCGATATGTCCACAGTTTCATCATTATTAGTTGACTACTATAAAGAGTTGGGATCAAAGGGAAAGCTCATCATTGTGCCTATGGGTAGATTCTTTCTGTTGAACACAACGGATTACATTATTCGATTATCCCAATCCGGTGCGATTCTTGATAAATACCAGATACCAGAAGATTGGGTGTTGTCCCTCATTTGACTTGATGAGGTAATCGAAATCTGAAAAATTGGCGTATCCTTGAAGGCATACTGTGCCAATCGAGGATGCCACAATGGACTGGAACACACTTTATTGTCCGAAAAA
>JBFMFR010000023.1:0-99548 GCA_040752025.1 Chloroflexota bacterium
CTGCTTGGGAGGCTGCACGAAACCAAAAACACGCAACCGTTGATTGGCAATTTAGTGTTTCTGATGCCCGGATAAAGCTCAAGCGTCTCTATCCAAACTTGTCAGAATAAAATTGGAAAGGTACTAGCGGATTTGTGGTGTTTGGCAGTAATTCATTTCTGGAAGACTCGAATAAAGTTATTTAGCGGGTCATAAAGCGATACAAAAAGCGATATAAAAGCTCAAAATACTTGTATTGACCAAATGCCTGGGCTATACTTTTTTTCATAACCCAGAGTGGTTCGCATAGGATGCAATCGGTTTGTTTTCTCGACCAGGCCATGCGGGTTATGCCATCTCTTTCAGGAAAGGTTCAGGCTCTCAATACAGGTGCTAACATGAAACGCAAACTTCTCTCCGTTTTATTGATCACGGTCATCTTAGTGACCCTCTTCGGGCCAACGCATACGGCCTTTGGACACGGTTCCTGGATGACCCTGGCGCCCCGGCGCGAGGTGCTGCCCTCACGACCTGCGCCAGTTGTCGACGGTGTTTGTGACGCCGTCACCGAATACGCTGGGGCGTGGTCGCTGCATCGCATTCTCTACCACCCGCGCGTCGAGGAACAGCCTCCGGCGACGATGTATCTACTCGCTACCCAGACCGACTTTTACATTTGTATTTCGGGCATGCCGCAAAGCGTCATCGATGAGAAGCCTTTTGTGGCGGTTCAGTTCGATGTTGCCCATGACGGCGGGGCTTTGACGGATAGCGACGATTTGCGATTTACCATCACCGAGGATGGCCAGACTGGCGCTTATCGCGGCAACGGCGCAGGCTTTACGCCGGCCCCAGACATCACCGGCTGGCAAATCGCCCGCACGAAGTGGCCGGATAGTGGTTTCGCCATCTATTGGTATGCAGAATTCCGTATTCCACTTTCCCATTTGGGCGGTGGAAGCCCCAACACCGAGATCGGTTTTCACGTGCGCCATAACTGGTATCACTACGTGGGCGATGATTACGTCTGGCCGCCCACGGCCGTGTGGAACGTTCCAAACACCTGGGCCGATTTGCTCTGGCTGTCTGCTCCCACCAACCAAATCCGCACAGACCGTGTGCGCATCACCCAGGGGTTGGAATACGATCCAAGCGGCGGCGTCGCCTATGATTTGATTGCCGGGCGGCAGACCCTGGTGCGCTCGCAGCTCTACACTTTGGGGACGGTTCCCACGGTGCAGAACGCGGTTTGCCAGGTGACGGCCCTCTCGGGGACGCGCACCACGCGCGTGCTGCCCGCTACGCCCAACCCTGCCAGGTTTGTCATTAATGCGCTTCCCTATGGTTTTTTCAACGGTGTTCCGGTTTTCGACTGCTGGATTCCGGGCAGCTACCTGGCAGAGGCCGGGTTGTATGAATTTGCCCTGGATTTGACCCTGGCCGGCGAGGCGGAGCATCGTTTGATCCGGCTGGGCACACACCAGTTCCAGCCCACCCGGGACCTGCGCATCTTCCTGTGGCCGCAGCAGGCGCCCAACCGCCCGGATACGCCGGATGGACGCTACTGGGGGTCTGACCTGACCCGGGCGATCCCGGCAGCCATGGCCCAGTTCTGGCGCATGCACCCGCTGCGCGATGGGGTTGCGCCCATCCCGGCCTCCGGCGCGCCTGGCACGGCAGGCCTGCGCTATTACATCTATCCCTCCATCGCTACCTGCATGACGGCGTGGCCCAACTGCGACCGCACCCGCGGCATGGCAAACGACGCCATGCTTCGAACCAATGCCCTGTGGTTGAGGTATCAAACCCTATCCGGCACCCGGCGCGAAGCGCTGGACTGGGGCTCGCTGCTGGGCGCGTCCACGAATACGCCTGGAGGGCAAGATTGCTGGCCGGGGCAGCGCGTCGCCGGCCAGGGTTTCGACTCCAACCCTTCAGGTTTCTCTGCTTCGATCCTGGCTCACGAAATCGCCCACTGCATGGGCGAGGTCAGCAGCGCCAGCCCGCACTATTCGGGCAGCGACCGCCATTCGGTGAACTCAACCATATCCACCAATGGGCTGCCCATGATCAACATGCTCACCAGGCAGTCTGTTGCCAAACCATTTACCACCATGTTCTACCTGGTGGGCCCGGCGCCCAGCACCATGATGGAGGGCTGGGAGTGGAACGATCTGCGCGACCGGCTGGTGGGGACGGGTGGAGCCAAAGCAGCGCCTGGCAAGGCGGCTTCCAGCTCTGGCGCGCTTTTTCACCTGATCGGGACGATCAATCCAAACGATCAGGTGCAGATCGTCTATACGGAACAGATCAGCGATTTGCCCCTGGAACTCTCGGCGAACTTCCCGGGCAGCCCCTATGACCTGGCCTTCTTCGATGCCCAGAACAATCTGTTGGGCGCCACTCCATTCGAAGTAGCCTTCCAGGTTAGCGATGGCGGCAGCCAGTCCGCTGCCCTGGTTCTGACTGTGCCCTGGCCGGCTGGCGCAGCGCGGGTAGAAATCCGCAAAAATGGGCAGGCGCTCTACAGCCAGGTTTTCAGCCAGCAGCCGCCCCAGGTTTCGAACGTGGTGGCGGCGCCCAACAGCAACGGCAAGATCAACCTGCAGTGGAACGCCACAGACCCAGACAGCGCCACGCTGACTTACAATGTCTATTTCAAGCCCGAGGCCGGCGGCCTCCCCGCCCTGGTAGCCAGCGGGCTGACCAACCGGTCTTTCAACTTCGACACAGACCTGGCCCCTGGAACCCAGGCAGGCATCCTGAGCGTGGAGGCCACGGATGGGTTGAACACTGGCCAGGCGGATAGCAATACCTTTGCGATTGCAGACAAGCCCCCGGTGGTCGCCATTCTGTCGCCGGTGCAGGCAGCCTACCTGGTGGAGAGCCAGCCGCAGTGGCTGTCAGGCTCAGCCTACGATTTCACCGCCGGCGAGCTGGCCGGCAGCGCCCTCAGTTGGTCCTCTGACGTGGCCGGCAGCCTGGGAAGCGGCGCGCAAATTTTAGCCAATCTAGCGTCAGGCTGGCACACCCTGACGCTGACCGCTACAGCCCCCTCTGGCCTGAGCGCCAGCGCCAGTGTGACCGTGCATGTGCGCAGCGATCCCGACCAGGATGGCCTGGCAACCAGCTATGAGAATTCGTACGTCTGCTTGAGCCCCACGCTTTCGGACAGCCATGCAGATCCCGATGGCGATATGCTGGCTTCGTTTGGGGAGCACCAGTATGGCACGAACCCGTGCGAAGCAGATAGCGATGGCGATGGCCTTGGCGATGGCGATGAAGTCCGCCTGGGCGGCGATCCGCTGGATGGAACCTACTTGCCGCTGCCCGATAAAATCTACCTGGTGGATGACGAGATCGACCTGGGAACCTGCCCATCGCCGGCCAGCGTCCCGGTGTCCTTCCAGGCTCTCGCGCCTGGCGTCGAGTGGAAGGCGGCTCCAGACAGTGACTGGATCATGGTAAGCAGCGCCAGCGGCGCAGGGGATGGGCAGTTTACGATCACGGCAAACTGCCAGGCGACGGCCCCCGGCGAGATCACCGGGAAGGTGCTGGTCAGCGCTGAAGGCGGCCAGCTCCAGATAATCCAGGTTTCGATCACCGGCAGTTACACGATTTCTATCCCATTCGTTGTGCGTTGAGCGTTTTTGCGGGAGGAGCTATGGCGCAAGAAATTCCATTCGGGCAGTTTGCACGGCAGCGTCGCCGGGAATTGGACCTTACCCAGGAAGAGCTGGCGCGGCGCGTGGGCTGCGCGGCCATCACCCTGCGCAAAATCGAAGCGGAAGACTTGCGCCCCTCCCAACAAATCGCCGAGCGGCTGGCCATGGCCCTGGCCATTCCGCTGGATGAGCGCGCCAGCTTCGTCCGGCAGGCGCGGGCGATCCGGCCCGAGGCGGTGGATGGGCAGAGCGTACCCACCGCCCCGGGCCTGGATGAAATCGGGCGCGAAGACCTGTCGGGGCGCGCCATCCGCGGCTATGCCCTGGCAGAGCGCATCGGTGCGGGAGGCATGGGGGCGGTCTACCGGGCGGTGCAGCCCAACGTCGAGCGCGAAGTCGCCATCAAGATCATCCTGCCCGCTTTTGCTAACCAGACCGAATTTGTCCGCCGCTTCGAGGCCGAAGCCCAGTTGGTGGCGCGCTTAGAACACCCACATATCGTGCCGTTGTACGATTACTGGCGCGAACCGGGCGTCGCCTATCTGGTCATGCGCCTGCTGCGCGGCGGGAATATCCAGGAACTATTAAGCGAGGGAGCGCTGCCGTTAGAAGCCGTGGCGCGCTTTGTCGATCAAATCTGCCCGGCCTTACATGCCGCCCACCGCATTGGCGTAATCCACCGGGATTTGAAGCCCGCCAACGTGCTGCTCGATGAAGACAACAACGCCTACCTGGCCGATTTTGGGATTGCCAAGAACTTCGGCAACCCCGATTTTGAGAACCAGACCCGTATGGATGCCGTCGTCGGTTCCCTGCAATACATGTCGCCTGAACAAATCCAATCGCTAACGGTGCGGCCGCAAACAGACATCTACTGCCTGGGGATTATGCTGTATGAGATGCTGACCGGCAGCCTGCCCTTCACCGGGCCAACGCCTTTAGACATGATCCGCCAACACGTTACAGCGCCCATGCCGCCCCTGGCTGCCCGGCGAGAAGGATTGCCGGCAGAACTGGATGCCGTTATCCATCGCGCCACCGCCAAGGATTCTCAAGAACGCTACGCCGATATCCTGGCTTTGCAGCAGGACTTCCAGCGGGCAATCACGAATACCGCGCCAGTTCACGTAGGTTTTATAGATGTTTCCGAGGAAGAAGAGGTCCACAGCGAAATTGCCAATCCTTTCAAAGGGCTGCGGGCTTTCAGCGAAGCCGATGCAGACGATTTCTTTGGGCGCGAAACCCTGGTTCACCAGTTGCTGGCGCGCCTGGGCGAAGGCGGCGACCTGAGCCGCTTCCTGGCTTTGATCGGGCCGAGCGGCAGCGGCAAATCGTCGGTGGTCAAAGCCGGCCTGATCCCTGCCCTGCGGCGCGGCGCGCTGCCCGGCTCTGAGAACTGGTTCATCGTGGATATGCTGCCTGGCAGCCATCCTTTCGAAGAACTGGAGGCCTGTTTGCTGCGGGTAGCGGTCAACCCTCCGGAGAGCCTGCTGTCGCAACTGAAAGACAGCAACCGCGGGCTGCTGCGGGCTGTAAGGCGCATCTTACCGCCTGATCCATCGGTCGAACTGGTGCTGATCGTTGATCAGTTCGAAGAATTGTTCACCCTGGTCACGGAAGAAGCAGACCGGGCGCTATTCCTGGACAATCTGGCAAACGCTATTCTGGATGAACGCAGCCGCTTACGGGTCATCATCACCCTGCGCGCCGATTTCACCGATCGCCCGCTGCGCTACGTGGATTTTGGTGAACTGCTCAACCGCCGGTTCGAGTTTGTCCTGCCCCTGACGCCTGATGAATTGGAACGGTCGATTGTTGGCCCAACCCAACGGGTGGGGCTGAAATTGGAAAAAGGGCTGACTTCTGGCATGATCCGCGCCGTGAGCGGGCAGCCCGGCGCGCTGCCGCTGCTGCAATATGCGCTTACCGAGCTGTTCGAGAAACGCCAGGGCCGCACACTCACCCAAAAAGCTTACGCCGAGATGGGAGGCGTGCTCGGCGCGCTGGGAAGGCGCGCCGAGACGGTATTTACCAGCCTGGATGAAGGCGGCCAGAACGCAGCCAGGCAGTTATTTCTGCGCCTGGTGACTTTGGGAGAGGGCATAGAAGACACTCGCCGGCGCGCCTTACGCACCGAATTGGAGATGTTGGTTGGCAGCTCAGCCGAGGATATTCAGAAGAGCATCGAGGTTTTTGGCCGCTCGCGCCTGCTCTCCTTTGATCGCGATCCCTTGACGCGCGGCGCGACCGTCGAAGTGGCGCATGAAGCCTTGATCCGCGAATGGGAGCGGCTGAGCAACTGGCTGGCCGAAAACCGGGCAGATATCCGCCTGGAACGCCAGCTTGCCGCTGCCGCAGCCGATTGGGAACAGGCCGGGCAAGATGCCAGCTTCCTGCTCACCGGGGCGCGCCTGGCGCAGTTCGAGAACTGGGCCGAGGGGACCACGCTGGCCTTGCTGCAAGGTGAGCGCGACTTTCTGGATGCCAGCATTGCAGAGCGCGACCGGCAGATCGTCAGTGAACGCCAACGCCAGCAGCGTGAACTGGAAACCGCCCAACGCCTGGCCGAAACAGAACGCCAATCTGCCGCCCGGCTGAGGGCGCGCAACCGCGTCATCTCAGCCGTTGGCGTCGTTGCCCTGGTTTTGGCATTGCTGGCGGGCTTCCTGGGCTTGAAGGCATCTACAAATGCGGAAACTGCACAGTCCGAGGCGCATCTGCGCGCCACCCAACAGGCCGCTGCCGAAGCCAACTTCACCCGCGCCGAAGCTCAACGCCTGGCTGCCGAGGCCAATAACGCCTTGAAATCCAACGCCGATCCACAGACGATCGCCTTGCTGTCCATCCGCTCGCTCAACCTGCAATATTCCCCGCAGGGTGATGAGGCGCTGCTGGGCGCTGCCGCTCTGGTTTACCCCACTCAAGTGATCACACACGCCGCGCCCCTGAACAATGCCCGGTTCTCGCCCGATGGTCGATCTGTGCTGCTGGCTGGCGTGGATGGGTTTGCTCGCCTGGTCGAATTGCAGACCGGCCAGGAACTGCGCCGCTTTGCTATACCACAGGGTTACACCGTGGGGGTGTTTTCACCCGATGGGCGGCTCATCGCCACGAAATCCGAAGAAAACCTGCTGCAAATCTGGGATGCGCAGTCGGGCCAGGAGCTCCAGCGTTTTACTCCCACTTCCTATATCACTCACATAACTTTCACAAAGGACAGCCAAAGTTTGCTGCTGGGCGCAGATGACCAGACTCTGCACCTGCTTAATGTGGAGACCGCCGAGGAAACGCGCCAGTGGGAACTTCAGGAAAGCATCCACTTCCTTTTCCCCTCTGCTCGCAAGGTCATCATTTATTCACGTGAAGCCAGCCTGAGCACGCTGTGGGATCTGGAAACGGATACTGCCTTGTTTACGCTGGATCACTCTGGCAAGGGTATGCAGGCGCAAAGCCTTTCACAGGATGAGAGCCGTTACGCAGCGAGCTATGATGATGGGGAGATCGCCGTATGGGACCTGACCACCGGCAAATTGATCAACCAGATTGCCAGCACAGGCGGGATGATTTTCAGCATAGCATTCTCTTCCAATGGTCAATTGCTATTAGCGGGTGGGGCTGATGACATCCTGCGCATCCTGGATATTCAAACTGGGCAGGTGTTACATCGATTTGTTATTGGGTCAACGATATTCCAGGCCGAATTTTCACCGGATGGGCGACTGGCAATGGCAATGACCGAAAACGCGACCAGCCTGTGGGAGGGCGAAGCCCATCCCCGGTATCCGCTGTTGGCCGGCCATTCTGGTTATCTCAGCGCGGTAAGTTTCTCCCCGGATGGGGCCACCCTGGCTACCGCCGACAGCGAGGGACAACTGCGCCTGTGGGATATTCAGAGCGGAGTGGCCCGGTGGGTGGTTGATGGAGCCGGCAGCATCAATTACGGGTTGGAGTTTTCTCCCGATGGCCGTTACCTGCTCACCGGCAACTGGGATGGCGCGGCGTTATTATGGGGCGCGCAGACAGGCGATCTGATTCGCCAATATATTTCCGATCGCCTGAGTGTTATCCAGGAAGTGGCCTTTTCGCCGGATGGCAGGTATTTCCTGGCTGCCGGGAGGACTTTCGAGCGCACTACCGCGGCGCTGATTTGGGAAGCCGAAACCGGCAAAGAATTCAGAGCTTTCGAGATGCCGGTTGGCGCCTACAGCGTTGACTACGCGCCGGATGGAGGCAGCGTGCTGACCGCCAACGAGGATGGCATCGTCAGAATATGGGATGTAACCCGTGGAGAGCTGGCGCGCCAGTTTACTGCATCCGCAGGGAATTTGAATGTGGGGCGCTTCTCGCCGGATGGCAAGATCATTCTTACGGCCGGGAATGACGGGGTTGCCCGCTTATGGGATGCGCTTAGTGGAGAAGAAATCCAGCATTTCACCGGTCATAGCGATGGCATCATGCACGCCGCGTTTTCACCAGATGGGAAGTACGTAGCAACCGCCAGCTATGACAACACAGTTCGCCTTTGGGAGGTCTCCAATGGGCAAGAGTTACGCCGTTATATCGGGCATACCGCCGGCGTAGAAAATGTAACCTTCTCGCCGGATGGCAAGCTGCTGGTCTCAGTAGCAGATGACGCCACCGCCCGGCTATGGGATGTCGATATCCAGGCAACCATGCGTTCTCTGTGCAGCATTCTCTTGCGAGATTTCACCGAAACTGAACAACGGCAATATACCATTTCAGGCTCGTTTCCTACCTGCGCTTATCCCTAGACGTTAGAACACAGATGCAGGCTTATACTTTCTTATTCACCGATATCGAGGGCAGCACGCAGCTATGGGAAAAGCACCCTCAGGCGATGCAGGCGGCGCTCGAACGCCATGATAGCCTCCTGCGCCAGGCCATCCAGGCTGCGGGTGGGCAGGTTTTCAAAACGGTGGGCGATGCGTTCTGCGCTGTATTTATCGACCCTGCTGCAGCGCTGGTTTCGGCAATTGCCGCCCAGCGCGCCCTGGGGAATGAAGATTGGGGCGAAACGCCTGTGCGGGTGCGCATCGGCCTGCACTACGGCCCTGCCCAGTCGCGCGACGCAGATTATTTTGGGCCCACCCTGAACCGCACGGCGCGCCTGATGTCCGCCGGGCATGGCGGGCAAATTCTGTGTTCTGGGGCGCTGCAAAACGCCCTGGGAAATCATCCCATGCTGACAACCGGGCAAGTCAAGCTGTTCGATCTGGGCGAGCATCGCTTGAAAGACTTGATCCAGCCGGAACACATCTTTCAGGTCTGCGCGCCCGGACTGGCGGAATCTTTTCCGCCTTTGCACACACTGGATTCTTACTACCACAACCTGCCATACCAGCTAAACAGCTTTGTCGGCCGCCAGAAGGAGCTGGAAGATCTAAAAACGCGCCTGCGGTCTCAACGCTTGATCACCCTGACCGGGCCTGGCGGAACCGGGAAAACGCGCCTGGCCTTGCAAGCGGCTGCTGAGGTGATCGATCAATTTGCCGATGGCGTATGTTGGGTGGAATTAGCTCCTCTCACTGATCCTGGCATGGTAAACCAAACTGTAGCCAAAGCATTAGGGCTGCAAGAAAATCCCGGGCGCGCCCTGCTGGAACAATTCTCCGAATACCTGCGCAATAAGCGTCTTCTATTGATATTAGACAATTGCGAGCATGTATTACAAAACTGCGCTGAGCTGGCCGATCACCTGCTGCGCTCTTGCCAGCATGTACAGCTCCTGGCGTCCAGCCGCGAGCCTTTAGGGATCAATGGCGAGGCAATTCTGCGCGTGCCTTCCCTGCACGTGACAGTGCTGGGCGCGGTACAAGGTCAAACGCCGACCCTGGCCGAATTAGCCCAGGTGGAAGCGATAAGGCTATTTGTGGATCGTGCCAGTGCAGTGCAATCCAGTTTCGAGCTAAACGAAAACAATCTTCGCGACGTGCTGCGCATTTGCCAGCGACTGGATGGCATCCCGCTGGCGATTGAGCTGGCCGCGGCCAGGGTTCGCTCGCTGACCTCGGCGCAACTGGTGGAGCGCCTGGATGATCGTTTTCGCCTGCTCACCGGCGGCAGCCGCACCGCTCTGCCGCGCCAGCGCACTCTGGCAGCTTTGATCGACTGGTCGTACGATTTACTCAGCCCTGGCGAACAAGAAGCCTTCTATTCGTTAGGCGTTTTCTCAGGCGGGTTTACCCTGGAAGCAGCCGAGGCGGTGATCGCAGGCAGCAACACGCCTACGGTTGACCTTGTAGACTCACTATTCAACAAATCCTTGCTGGCAGCCGATTTGAACCCGGCCCAGGCGCGCTACTATCTACTGGAAACCATCCGCCAATACGCCCAGGAAAAGCTGTTTGCCTCCGGGCGCGGCGAAGCGATTGGCAGCCGCCACTTCGATCATTTTCTGGCGCTGGCCCGCCAGGCGGCGGAAGGTGTGAACGGTCCACAGCAGATAACCTGGCTCAAAAGGATCAAAGCCGAGTACGATAACCTGCGCGCAGCGCTGGCCTGGGCAGCCGAGCGCCAACCGCACAAGGGCCTGGAACTGGCCGCGGCGCTGTGGATGTTCTGGGATATCCACGGCTATTTTGTGGAGGGCCTGAATTGGTTGAAAGAGTTCATCCAGCGCTGCAAAAACCTGGGCGCCGCTGATGCACCCGATAATGCAGTGCGCCTGCGCGCCTTGCTGGCGGCTGCCTTCTTGAGCACCCGCTGCACCGAGATGCAAAGCAGCGAGGAGTATTACACACAGGCAAAATCACTTGCCGCTGCGCTAGGTGCCCGGCACTCACTGGCTGAAATGACCGAGTTTGCCGGGCTAATCGCCTTTATGCGCGGCAACCTGGAACAGGCCGCCGAACATTGGAAAGAGGGCCTATCAATCAGCCAGGAACTACACGATGAGTTGCTCACCGGGCAGATCACCGGGTTTATCGCTTACCTGGCAATGCAACACGGCAACCACCAACAGGCGAATAAGTTGTACGGGCAATCCCTGGCGTTATTCCAGAATCTTCAGAACCCGCGCGAGATCGCTGGGGCATTCTATAACCTGGCTGAGGTCGCCCTGCTGCAAAAAGATCACGCATCTGCCTTATCCTATGCTGCCCAGAGTCTCGGCCTGTATCAAGATTTAGAAGATGCGCATGGCATCGCCACCATGCAGCGTGTCCAGGCCCAGGCGCTGCACCAACAAGGCAGCCCGCTCGAAGCGATGGGTTTATGTAACCAGAGTTTGCAAGGCTTCCTGAAGATGGGCGATCGCAATTGCGCTGCTCAGGTTTACCTGGCGCGCGGTGCAGCAAGTTTAGCGTTGGGTCAAAATCAGAATGCTGCTGAAGATTTCGCCCAGGCGTTGGAATTATTCAGGGCAGCTCAAGACACGATGGGGGTGGAAAAAGCGCAGCAGTTTCTAAACTCAGTTATTATGGAGACGAACGGATGATTTACGTGGAAGGAAAACCCACCGACTTTCCCATCCCGGCTTGCAGCGCCATGAGCATCAACTTAGCCCGGTCGGCAGCGTGCACCTTTAACAGCACATTTGAGATATTGTTGCTCACCGTCTTTGGACTCAGATTCAAAAGTGTGGCAATTTCGGAATTTGTTTTTCCCTGCGCAATCAATTCAAGGATTTCACGCTCACGAGACGTGAGTTCATCAAATAGCTGATCAGGGAGTTCGGATGGTGGTGAATGCAGATAGCCTAATACTTTCTGGGCTATGCCGGGGCTGAAGATCGCACCCCCATTAGCAACAGTTTGAATGGCGCGCAGCAGCTCATCTTGCTCAGTGTTCTTCAGTAAATATCCACGTGCCCCGGCGCGAATGGCAGGGAATACAGAGGTGTCATCTTCGAACACGGTGAGCACCAGGATGCCGATGTGCGGGCTGGTACGATGGATGCGTCGCCTCGATGCCATTTGTACCCGGCATGCGCAGATCCATCAGGATCACATCTGGCTGAAGAGAAATCGCCATGTCAATGGCTTCCCCTCCATCGTGGGCTTCGCCTACAATTTCCAGATTCTCCTGCGCGGCCAACAAACTTTTCAAGCCGCTGCGAGTAATTGTTTGGTCATCGGCAATTAACAGTCGAATAGCGTCCATGATCTACACTCTCTTTAAACCTGTATGGCAGGGTAAACATACACGGATGAGTGTTCCGCCGGTCACGGCGGGTTCAACCTGGCACGTTCCACCCAATTCAACCGCCCTTCCTTGCATCGAGAGCAGCCCCAGGCCATCCACCCTGTCGGCTGGCAATCCAATGCCATCATCGCTGAGTTCCATTTCCAAGACCAGCGGATGCAAAGCTGAATCATCCTTTGTAAGGGTGAGGCGAAGGTGAAAGGATTTTGCCGCAGCATGCTTTTCTACATTCGAAAGGGCTTCAATGGCAATGTAATAGGCGGCCGTCTCTACTTCGGTGGGTAGTGTAGGAATGGTTTCAGGAGCGTCAATTTGGGTTACAAAACTGGTGTGTGTTTGCGCTTGCTCGCGCAGCGCACCAACCAATCCAAGCAGCTCCAGCTCAGGCGGATGTAACTGGTGGGCAAGCCCGCGCACTTGAGCCATAGTATTGTTTACCTGCTGTGCGATCTCTGCCAGCAACTCACGCGCCGCAGCAGGATCATGCTCTAGCAAATGGGCTGCTTTCTCAACCTGACGTGCCATGCCGGCGAGTTGATGTCCTACGCCATCGTGCAGATCATTTCCCAGACAACGCCGGGACTCTTCTCGCGCAGCCACGATGGAAAGACGGGAGCGTTCAAGCTCCGCTGATAAAAGGGCAGCATGAGCAGCCATGCTGATGTGCGTGGAGAGCTCATTCAGAAACCGGCGATCAGCCGGTGTGAGCGGCTCGTTGGGGGTTCGTGGGGCAACGCTCAGCTCGCCGATTTCATCGCTTCCGTAGTGGAGAGGAAAATGGATCACTTTACCTTGGGTTGTGCCATAAGATGTAACGATCTGGAAACCGCCATCCTGCTTTAGCCCGATGGCCACATAGGGCAGCTTGAGGGCATGAGCGATTGTTTCTACAGTAACGGGCAAAGAGGTGACAGGTTGAAGCGCAGATTCAAGTCCTTTGCCTAATCGCCTCAACACACGATATGGGTCATCGCGCTCTCCGTAAATCAGCCGGTTGACAGCGCGCTGCACCCGCTCACGCAGCGGCTGGAATATCACCGCAATGATGCCAGTAGCGATCAACGAAACCAAGAGGTTGCTTTGCAACCGAAATAAAGCGCCTAAGCCGGCAACAATCGCTATATACCCACCGACAACGAGCGCCGTCAACAGAACATAGATCAGCGTGCGGTTGATGATCAGGTCGATATCCCATAGACGATAGCGCAGGATGGCAGCGCCGATAGCAATTGGAATGAGAACGAAGGATAGATATAAAATGAAGTTTTTTACGAGGAAATAGAGAGCAGCAGGGACGCCAGTCTGCAACGAAGGCAAACTTCCAATCAGGGATGTTCCAAGCAAACAAGCGATGGCAATGCTCAGGCTAAAGACTAAAGACAACCCATTTGATTTGTTGGCGTTGAAGGGGTGTAGAGGCGCGCCGGTAGCGATAAACCGGCGCGAAAAACATGGCGCCGATGAAGCCCAGGGTGATACTCAGCATAAAGGCGGGCGGCCATGTATTTATATCCAATGGAGAACCAGGGAAAAAATCGATCAGCGCGACAAGCATGAGAAATACGATCGCGATCGGGCGTGTCCAACGGGGCACAAATCGCCCATCAGGGAAAGTATAGCAAAGCCAAAAGACTGTTCCAAAACCAAATACATCAACGATGTTTACCGCCAGTTTCAGGATGGGCTGCGTTTGATCCAGTAATGCCAATGTATTGGCCCAGATCGCGCCGAAGGTGATCAATACCAGGGAGAAAAACCACGGAGCGCGTTCATCCCCTTTGCGCCAGAAAATGAGGACGCCAATGCCGACGAACACCAGCACCGACAGGGTTGCAGCGGATAAGTCGAGAATAGCAAAAAGCTGTATAGATAGGCCAAGTTGTTCCAGCCCAGCGCGCACGGCTTCAGGGTTGAGGATATGGGGACTGGAAAAATTTATTGTCGCAGCATAAAACGGCGGCAGGCTGGCAAGATAGAGGGCGACAGAAAGCATGGTGACCACAGCCCAAACTATGCGCGCCAATACAAGCCTGCGACCCTGCCAGTGAATGCCATTATCACTGGCAGGGTCAGAGCCAATTTGCTGCAGAATGCTATGCTTGGCTGCCATCATGGTTCAATTGTACTCCTTTTACGCCAACTTGCTCCCCAGGTGTAAGGGCACGTCAGATTAAGGGTGAAACTGACATGCACGCATCTGGGGATGGCTATGGAACGGAAAGATTGCTGCTGAAAGTTTCAACGCCAAAGATGGCGCGGACGATTTCCAGCATATCGAACTGATAGTTGCCAGCAGGATATTTGGCGCCCCGGTTAGCGGTGGGTTCGATTGTGGTAGCTTCAGCCCAATTGTTCCAGGTGTTGATCCAGATCAGGCGTTGATTCAAGCTGCCAACGGGTTCTGCATTCTCGCGGGCAACCTGGGCCGTTGCAATCACCTGCTCTTTGTTCAAGGCTGGGACATAGATGCGGTTCGACTCATCGAATAATCGGTTATCGAACTGAGGCGCCCAGCCAGGCTGAAAGTTTACAAGATCATTTCGCCCAGCCACTTTTAGCCCCTGAATATTCTTGCGCCATTTCTGGAAGAACGTATCAATTGCTGGGGCTGTAGTGCCCATATCTGAATAAACAGGAAGCCCAGCAATGAGAAAGGTGAAGTTAGTATTGCCATCGAATTGTGAGGCAAGTTTGCTGTTGAACGCACCGGCCTGCAGCACTTCGCCAACAATAAATACATCATACCCATGTGCCAGGGCCTTCGCCCGTGCTTCTTTGATCGCGCCGGCAAAGTTGCCGTGGAAATTCCAGGCCGCGTAAATATAAATTACAGGACGACCATCAATCTTCAAATATTGTGGTTGGGCGAAGTACTTGGTCGCGAAATGTTCAAAGTCGGACACAAAGGCATTGTAGATCTTGGGATCGTCGAAATTAACGCCGTTGCTGAGGTCGGAACTAACTGCTGGGTCCTGCATAATGCGGAGGATGGTATCGTAAAAAATGCACCAACGAATCCGGGATAGGTTAGGCGCCTTAAGAAAAGCATCATCGATGTTATCTTCGATCGAGCCAGACGTACCAACCCCGCGGGGTGTGGTCCACTCGATCGAAAAGGCATCGATACCATAATCGGCTGCCCAATCGATTTGCTGCTGAATGATCTCCATATCTGAGCTGAAGTAAGTATGACCAAGCGCCGGTTCAAAAGGCGTGGTGCGCCGCCCGCTGCAGTGGACAAAATCCTCGAAGCCCCCATAACAGCCGGAACCGTAAAACCAGAGATTCAATTGGGCGATAACAATGTAGTCATTGGGCGCCGGCGCAGGCGTCGGCGGGTTCATGATGTCGGCGGAGAGAATTTGGACTGCAAGGATGTTGCCATTATCTGCGTTGATTTTGTCCCAGGTGAAACTTTGTAATAGAGAGGGCTGCCCGCCGATATAGGTATAGATTTCAACCTGGGTAGAACCGATGAAACCGCGCTGGATTTCGAACGTTACCGGGATGATGGGGGTCATCTCACTAAAGAACACATCGAGAGACATCTCGACTTTTTGACCTGCCTCCGCCAACAATTGGGGCTGTGACAGATGGATCAAGTTTCCGTCAATCGTAGCCTCAGTCGCTTCCGGGCTGGAGGAAAGGTTGGTTGGGTTTACCCAGTTTCCGCCTCTCGCCAGCCGCAGGTTTGTCCAATCCGAAGTGGTGGTGATATGAATACGGATTTTTCCTTGCGGGGCAACGGATGATATTGCCGGCGTACCCGTTTGCGGGCGCGCAGCGGGCAAGAGCGTTTTTGTGGCAGCCGGTTGAACGGTCGGCGTGGCAGTGTCTGCGTCAGTTGCGCCGGATTGTACCGACACTGCGGTAGAGGTTGAGGTCTGTGGTACGCTGCAACCAGACAAGATAACAATAAAAACCAGGCTCAACGTCAAAATATACTTTGGGATGTACTGCATGGATACTCCAGAGCATGGGAACGATTGGTGAATGATTCAACGATCTTTTTAAGTAAGCAACCTCCCGCCGCCAGTCTGGTGGAAAGGCGGCAGGAGGCGCAACATCTGGATGGGGATTACGTTTACGCTGTCTGCGATACGGGCTTGATGACTGGCAGCACGGATGGTTTTGTTCCGCGCACCAGCACAAAGCCGCACCAGGCCAATCCTGCAAAGATCAAAACCTCAGGTTTTGCGCCGATCAAGGGGATGCTACCAAGCAAGAATATTGCTGGCACACCAACGATCATCATTACAGCCGCCCAACGAGGGTATACGCGCGCTCGGAGCATAGCAATCCCATAAATAATTAACCCAAGATTTAGCCCGATGAAACCAACTAAAAAAGCAATACTAAAACCTGCCCCCATCTGCGCTTCCAGATTGCCATGTTGAGCAAGTAGTTGGATTGCAGGCTCTGGGTTGGCAGCCAGCAAAGGTCGCACAAAGCCATCCAGTACAGCGCTGCCTACTTCGAGAATAGCTATTCCCAGAAAGGTCATCACAAAGCCGATCAGTCCCAACTTGCCAGCTTTGTGGGATTGGTACACATAAGTTCCTGGCAAACCCAAAAGCACGAACAACCCACCAACGAAAGTAATGAACCATGAGGTTGCCAGGAAAGGGTGAACGCCGGTGGCAAGGTCTTGCCCTGTAAACCGAAACCAGGAACTGACGCTCATGATCAGAGCGCCAAGGATCAAGGCCAATCCACTCATCCGGTAGAGATTTGAAGATGACATGCTGTTTTCTCCTATTTCTGAAATAACTTCCTGCGATTGTCACAAACGAGTCAATTCCTGACGAGTTGCTACTTGAAAACATCATAGCATGCCCGTCTCCGGGTAAGAAGGGAAGCTTTCTCGACTGAACGGGAAGAAATCTCAGTAAATTATTCCGGGAAACCCACACATCGCTGTTCTATTCAAAGTCACCAGAAGCGCGGCAGCAAAAAAGGTGTTCGTTTTTTATATTCCAGGTACTCTTCGCCAAATCGCCCGGTTAGTTCACGCGTCTCGTGAGTATAGATAAATGTCAGCAGCCCGCTGAAGATGATCACGGTCAGTATGACCACTACCCCTGAACCGATCCAGACCCCGATCCCCAAATACATCAGCAGTGCTCCCAATGTCATCGGGTTGCGCGAATAAGCATATGGGCCATGCGTTATCAGTCTTTGCGTGGCAACCTTTGGCGCGGGCGTGCCTTTGCCGAAGGTATATTGGATGTGCACTGACCAGATTACCAGGGCCAACCCTCCCACGGTCAAAACAGGGCCAACAGCTTGATTCAGCCAGCCGAGATGGATATTTCCCCAATCCGCGCAGGCCCAACCAATTCCTACCGCGACAGCAGCCATCAACAGCAAGCCTGAGAAGAAGAGCATAATGACTCTGCGCCTGAGTTTCTCGGAGTGCTCCTGAGGTTGGGTCATCTCAGGATGCCCTTTCTTTTCGTGCGACTGCCTGATAGTGTAATTTGCAAGTCACAATTCTCCTTTGTTTCCTGACAAAAAACGCTCAGGTTATGCCAAGCATACATCCTGAGCGGGTTTTCTCCAACGACTTTTATCGGTTTTGTGTTATTCGATTATTTGAGCAATAACAACCAACCCCTGCTTATCCAAAATTCGGATCTGGTGGCGATCAACGTGGATCATCCCTGCCTCTGCCAGTTTCCGCAGCGCTCGGTTTACCACATCTGGCACTGTACCGAGACGAGCAGCCATCTCAGATTGCGTTGCCCAACGCCGGCGCTGCACCGACTCACCCTCTGCCTGCTCCAATAATAACCGCGCCAGGCGCGCTTCTACCGAACGCAGTGAGAGGTCTTCTACCATGCGCACTAAATACATCACGCGTCCAGCCAAATCCTTTATCACCTGGCGCGCCAACGCCGGGTGGTTGTCGATCATGCTCAACAGAATATCACGTTGAACAATCCATATCCGGGATGTTTCCAGGGCGGTTACGGTGGCCTGGTTAGGAGCATCCGTGAAAACGCTGATGGCGTTGAACGCCTCCCCAGGGCCCAGTGTTTGCAGCACCTGCTCACGGCCATCCACGCCAATCTTGACAGCTTTCAGCCAGCCGCTTTCCACAACGTATAGACCCAGGCAAGGTTCGCCTTCGAGCAGGATCACCTGCCCGGCAGTGTAATCGCGGCGCAGGGCAGATTGCGCCACCAGATGCAGAGCCGCTTCATCCAGCGCTGAGAAATAGGATACGGTTCTAAGCAATTGCTGTCCGCTGTATTGGGATGCTAATGGCTTCATATCTCCTCACAGAAATCCAAACTGGCTGAGCGTAAATTATACCTGTGCATTCCCCATTTCCGACTTAAGTCGTTTGCCTGCCAACAAATTGCGTCTATACTTGGCATATCACCCGAGCCATCTGCTAAAGGAGATAAACTGCGATGAAAATCAGTCTAAATCGAATAGCCTCCGTTCTGGCTTTCATTATCGGCGCGATGGCGATCTTTGCCGGCGGGTCAGTTTTGTTGGGCAGAGATCCTGGCTACTATGTGATCAACTGGCTGCCGCTCTTTAACTACACTATTGGCATCCTGACCTTTTTGTTCGTGGCGATCTTGATCTGGATCAACAGCCGGCTGGCTTTGCCGTCAGCTATCGCAGTGTTCAGCCTGCAAGGACTGGTGATGATCATCCTGCTGGCAGGCTATGGCGATGTTGTCGCGCCGGACAGTATTGTGGCTACAACCGTGCGCATCGTGGTGTGGTTGATTATTTTGAGCCTGTTATTTCTTCAACAGAAAAAGAACCAGCCAGCATAGATGCCGAACCTGCAAGCAATCACCATGCCAGAATCCCTTTCTAATTCGGATGCAAACCTGCGGGCGGCTATCCTGGCTGCTTTTGCCGCCAACGCACACATCGCCGGCGCCGGTTTGCGTGTGGGCGTGCTGAACGGTGTTGTTCATCTGGCAGGCTGCGTAGACACGTTGGAAAAGCGCGCCACAGCAGAAGAGCTGGTCAGCCAGGTGCCCGGCGTACGCGGGGTAGTGAACCGCATCGAAGCTCCTGGCGCGCCCAGCCCGGCGCGAACCATCCATTTGAATCTAACCTGAAATCGACCCAATTCTGAGAGGTAATGAAAATGACTAAGTTTTTGAGCAAGTGGTTTCGCAAATTTCACCGCTGGATCGCCGTACCAACGGCGCTGGCCATCCCGGTGGCGGTAGTAATCAAGTTTTTTGGCAGCCCGGAACTGGTTGACCTGTGGGAAAAGCTGGATAAGATTCCATCTCTTTTGATGTTGATAATGGCAATCAGTGGGAGTTATTTGTTCTTACTGCCTTACATTATCAAACTGCAACGAAAGCAGAAAACCAACAAAACCGGGGCTTTAGAGTAGATCGGCCACGAACTCGCCGGCAGTCGCATAACGGTCAGATGGGGCTTTTGCCATGGCGCGTTGGATGGCCGCTACGGCCAGCGGCGGCAGATCGGGAATCAGCTCGCTTGCGCTTGGCGGCAGAGCGGTCAGGTGTGCCAAAATCAGCGCCCCAACATTGGGGCGCTGAAACGGAAGCTGCCCGGTCAGCAGTTGATAGGTTAGAATGCCAAAGGCGTAAATATCGGCCCGGCCATCGATGTTTGCCGCGGCCTGGATTTGCTCTGGGGCAATGTAGTCGAATGTGCCTAAAACGCCAGTATGGGTCAATTGAGTGCGGGAATCTTTCTGGCGTGCAATCCCAAAATCAGTCAAGACCGCCCGTTGTACACCGTCGGTTTCATCCAGCAGGATATTCGATGGTTTGATATCGCGATGCACCAGTCCGGTGGCATGGGCATAATCGAGGGCAACGGCGGTTTGGGTCAACAACGGGCGCGCCGTATCTAACGTCAACCGGCCTACCTGGCGCAGATAAACTGCCAAATCCGGGCCAGCCAGGTATTCCATCACCATATAGTACAACCCTTGCTCCTCGCCAATATCGTACATGCGCACGATATTCGGGTGCTGTAATTGCGCAACAATTTGGGCTTCACGTTGAAAGCGCTTACGGAAAGTTTCATCCTGCACCCGCGCCGGCGCCAGGATTTTGATCGCTACCGCTTTACCCAGGGTGGGATGTTCGGCCCGATAGACCTCCGCCATACCGCCGCTGCCAACCAGGTTCAGGTTGCGAAAGCTGGAGAAACGCGTCTGGCGAATAGCTTCGGTCATACCGGTGGGATGCTCCAGCGGGGAAATTGGGGAGTGATCATAGGTGATCTGGATATTGTAAAAATAACGATCCACAAAACGTTGGGCGCGTTTGCGCAGCGGCTGGAATAAAATCCCCGCCAGGAGCGCTGCAATTGCCAGCGCCAGGCCGTACTGCTGTCCTTGCTCAATAGTTCGGAAAACCAGGGAAACCAACCACAGCGCAAGGGCAAACAGCCCGCTCAACGCCAGCGTCACGCCCCCATACACCAACGAACGGTTAATCAGCCAATCTACTTCAAACAGGCGGTAGCGCGCAATGGCGATCGCAATCGAGGCTGGAAGAAACAGAAACAGGCCAATTCCCAGCGTGCGAATGATAAAGTGAAAAACCTGGTACGCCAATGCACTGTCGATTAACCCCGGCAGCAGCAGCGGCGAAATATAAAACAGCACAAACCAGGCCAGTGGGCCAAGCGTTCCCCAGAAAAACCAGCGAATTTGCTGGCGGTGTAAGGGTGTTGCTACTTTGAAATAGCGGTATAACGTGCTGCCCAATCCCAGATGATACCAGGGCAAGATGTTCAGTAGATATAAGGGGATGCTCAACTGGCCCCAAAACAGCGGGCTGAACGGCAGCATATACAACAATGCCATGTGTACAAGCAAAAGCGGCAGGAGCCAGCGTGTCCAGCGCGGCGTCAGGCGGCCATTGGGGAAGAACAGGTTCAGGCTGATAATTCCGATATCCCCCAGCGCCAGCGCCCCACCGGCAAAGAATGCATAATCCGGCAACTGCGCGACGTTGTTCATGGTGCTGGTCACGCGCACACCAAAAGCCATCAAACACGCTCCGGCAGCCAGGCTTGCTACATCATTGGGTTTGGCGCGAAACAACAACGCCGCAATCGCCACAAAACCGGTTGCAAACAGGGCATCCAGCAAGATATCATACACAGCCAGGATCGAGAGACTCAACCCAATCTCAGCAAACGTTTGCTGCACCTCGGGTGCGACCGTCATCAAATCCTGGTAACGAGGCGGAACTGCGTAGATAAAGGCGCCAAACAGGTAAACTGCCAGCGCCAACCACAAGCCGCGCAGCAACCGCGCCAGGTCAGGCCGTCCGCCGAGAAAATTCCTCTCATCAGTAGTAGACTGCATCATTCTATTTTCCTCAGGTGGGCATAAAAATATGATAATTACCAGCCACCTGAATAAAAGGTGACTCCAGATACAAAGAAAATAACTGTATAATTCTTATCCTCCTGCTCCACATCGTCAAGAATGAAAAAAGAACTATTTTTGAATCGATACTTTCCGGTCAAATTCGGGTAAAATGGAGAGTGAAAGGATGTTATAAGGATGCTGTACGGCAAAAACCCGCTTCGGGTATTGGGTATTGGATGGGTGCTGCTGATGCTCAGCGCGTGTTATAGCTGGGTTCATCCGGAGGAAGTTTCTGGCGCTCCTGTAGCAGGGAAACCGGCCTCGATGTATTATCTTGACTCTTGCGCTGGATGCCACGGCACAGACCGCCGGGGCGCCACCGGGCCAGCGCTGCTGCCGCAGCGCCTGGCGCAGCCGGACGAGTATTACTTCGAGGTGATCCAAAATGGCAAGCCGGGAACGGTGATGCCGCCCTGGGGAGGTATGCTCTCGGATGAGGATATCAGGGCTTTGATCGTCTTCATCCGCAGCGAGCCGGGCGCGGCATCGCTGGAATGGACGCTCGAGGATATGCAAAAGAGCCTGGAAATCCTGGTCAAGGAGAGCGAACTGCCCGTCGCGCCCACGCACCGCGGCAACCTGGATAACCTGATGCTGGTCACTGAACGCGAGGGGCGCGGCATTGCGGTGGTCGATGGCGATACGCACACGCTGTTGGGGAAAATCCCTGCCTCGTATCGCGCCCACGGCTACGCCTTCTCGCCTATCGAGCCGCGCTGGGCGTACAACATGGGGCGCGATGGTTGGGTGTTCAAGATCGACCTGTATTCCTTGCAGCCGGTGCGCAAGATTCGCATCGGCCTGGACGCGCGCTCGGTGGCGATTTCGGATAACGGCAAATACCTGATCGCTGGCAACTATGTGCCTGCTACGGCGGTCATCCTGGATGCAGAAACACTCGAACCACTGAAAGTAATTTCCACACGAACGAGCAACCCGGAAGGAGAGCGGGTCGATTCGCGCGTGGCTACGATCCTGGATGTATCGCCAGAACTGGCAGGGTCGTATTTCCTGGTAGCTTTGAAAGAAGCCGGGCAGGTGTGGCGCATCGACTGGTCGCAGCCAGATTTTCCGGTTGAGGCGCTCGAAAATGTGGGGCACATTTTGCACGATGGCTTCCTGTCGCCTGACAACCGCTATTTCTACCTGGCCGCGCAAACAGATAACTGGATGGCGGTGATCGATGTAGTGGAGATGAAGCTGGTCACTAAGATCGCCACTGGCAAAACGCCGCACCCCGGCTCTGGGGCCACCTGGGAAAGCGGCGGAGCGTATTACGCCGCCACAGTGCACGCTGGCGAAGGAAAAATCACCATCTGGGACCTGAGCAAGAACCACATCGCCGGCAGCCTGGAAACCAGCGGGGCAGGGCTGTTCCTGCGCAGCCACGAGACCAGCCCGTATATTTGGGCCGACGCCATGTTCGCCGAGCAGCCGCACCAGATCACAGTGTTCGAAAAAGCGCCGCCGTTCAAGATCGTCAAAATCATCGAGGAAGGCCAGCGCACACTGCACCCAGAATTTACTTTCGATGGCCGCTTTGTGTATATCGCCGATTGGGATGGCAATACCGTCCGGGTGTATGACGCTTACACCTTCGAGAAAGTAGCCGAGATCAAGGATATCCTGACGCCAACGGGTATTTTCAATACCTCCCGGCGGATCGAAACGCTAGGGCATTGAGGAGCTAAATATGGTAAACGAAGCGCAAATCCTGCACATGCTGCGGATGGTGGTCGATCCAGAGATCGGGGTCAACATCGTCGACCTGGGGCTGGTGTATAAAGTAGACATCCAGGATCAGGCGATCCACATCGATCTGACCATGACCTCCCCCACCTGTCCACTGCATCACGTGATTACGAGTGAAGCTAAAACGCTGCTCAAACGCAAGTTCGAGAACGAAATCAAAACGGTGGATATTCGCCTGGTGTGGGAGCCGCCCTGGAATCCCGAAATGATGTCCAGCGCCGCCCGGCGACAGCTTGGCTGGTAAAACAGGAGAAAAACGATGCCGCGAAAAGCGAAACTTTCGCGTTTGCCAATTCTATTACTGGCAATGGCTGCCTTGCTGCTGGCGATGTGGGCCGGGCTGCTGCGCATGGGCTGGGAATGGCCGCTCTTGCAGCCCACGCTGCCGCTGAGCCACGGCCCGCTGATGATTTCGGGTTTCTTTGGCACGCTGATCAGCCTGGAGCGGGCGGTGGCGCTGGGCAAACGCTGGGCTTATATCGGGCCGGTTTTAAGCGGCCTGGGCGGCATCCTGCTGATTGCAGGTGTGCAGGGCCTGGCAGGGCCAGTGCTGCTGGCGGCGGGCAGCCTGTGCCTGGTGCTGGTATTTGCATATATCTTGCGCTCACACCGCGCCAGCTACATCGTAACGATGGCCCTGGGGGCGCTTTCGTGGTTTATTGGCTGCCTGCTGATCCTGCTGGGCTGGCCGGTTTACTATATTGTCATGTGGTGGGTTGGCTTCCTGGTGCTGACCATTGCCGGCGAACGGCTGGAGTTGGGGCGCATGGTGCGGCTTTCCAGGAACAGCAAGGTGTTGTTTGGCCTGGCGGCCGGGCTGTTCATGGCCGGCTGCCTGGTGATGTTGATCTGGCTGGAAGAAGGCGCCCGGCTGGCGGGGGCCGGGATGCTGGCGCTGGCGGCCTGGCTGCTGCGCTATGATATCGCCCGGCGCACAGTGCGCATGGCCGGGCTGACGCGTTACATCGCTGTCTGCCTGTTGGTGGGTTATTTCTGGCTGGGGATCAGCGGTGTGATCGGGCTGGCCTATGGCGGTGTTCGAGAAGGGCCGATCTACGACATCATGCTGCACAGCGTGCTGCTGGGTTTCGTCTTCGGCATGATTTTTGGTCATGCGCCGATCATTTTCCCCGCTATTCTGGGCATCCAGGTGAACTACCATCCGGTTTTCTACACCCCGCTGGTATTCTTGAATCTGTCGCTAATCCTGCGGCTGGCCGGCGGCCTGGCAGATTGGGATGGGGCGCGGCTGTGGGGCGGCCTGCTGAACGCTATCACGATCCTGCTTTTTCTGGGCCTCCTGGTTGCTTCGCGGGGGTTTCGGCAGCCAGCCAACTGAAGGCCAGGATTTTGTCTAATCGGCGATTTGATTTGGTCTTGCGCGGGACATGCAAAGCGATGGGCCTGTACCTTGTGGAAGCGATAACGAGTAAGCTGAGAACCAAGCGCCTGACTGTCAAAATGGGCGGGATATTTTTGGGCTTTGCCCTGCTGGTGCTGATCTCAGTCGGCGCTACCTTTTGGGGCCTGAATGCACAAAAAGTCGATGCGGTGGTGATCAATCTGGCCGGCCGCCAGCGCATGTTGACCCAGCAAATGACGCGCCTGGCATTGGAGATCGAGAAGCAAGGGCTTGCTGAAGATAAAAGGCTGTTGCAAGAAAGTCGAAACGCCTTCGAGCAAACCTTGATGGCATTACGCGCCGGGGGGCCAGCGCCCTATCTTGCCGGAAGCAGCGTGGAACTGCCCAGAACCACCGAGCAAGGCATCCTGGAGCAGATCGATCAGGTAGAACAAACCTGGCAAGATTTCGAGGAGCAGTTGGCGGTAGTTATGCGTGCCTCACCCGACAGCCAGGAACTTGGCCAGGCTGTGAAATCTGTTGAGGGAATCAGCACAACGCTCGCAGCAGAGGCCGACCAGTTGGTGCGATTGTATGAGGCGCAATCGACCGCCAAAATAACCGCGCTGCGCCAGGTGCAGATGATTTTTCTTGCCAGCGCGCTGCTCTTGCTGGCAGCCGGCGTATGGGTCACGTATCGGTATGTCCTGCATCCCTTGCAGGATCTGGGCACGGCAGCCAACAGGATCGGCGCCGGCAACCTTGACCGGCCGGTGCAGGTAAGCGGCGATGTGGAAATCCAGGTATTGGGCACAAGCATGGAAGATATGCGCGGCAGGCTGCATACTGCGCAGCAAGAGCTGCGCGCCTGGGCGAATACCCTGGAAGAGCGGGTAACTCAGCGCACCCAGGAATTGGAAGCGCTGAACGCTGTCAGCTATGAGATCAGCTCCCGGCTGGAGATCAAGCACGTGCTCAACTCGGTGGTCGAAAAATCTCGCCAGCTATTAGGCGCAGATGCAGCCTTTTTATGCTTGTTGGACGAGCAGAAAAGTTCATTAAACCTGCAATCCACCAGCAGCCCGGCAGATGCAGTTGAAGCTTGCAATACAAATGCAGATGAGGGCTGGGCCAGGCAGGTGATCCACAGTGAACAGGCTGTACGCTGCCAGGGTTTTTGCCAGGTCGTTGCCCCGCCCTATCGCCGCAGCCATCTGGCGGCTGCATTGAGCATCGGCGGCCGGGTGATTGGGGCGCTGTGCGTCACATCCCAACAGCCCGATTTCTTCAGCGAAGAGGCGGCCTGCTACCTGAACCGCCTGGCGAATGTTGCCTCGATTGCAATGGAAAACGCCCGCCTGTACGAACAGTTGGAACGGTCTTCAACGCTGGAAGAACGCCACCGCATTGCCGCCGAAATGCACGACGGCCTGGCGCAAACGCTGAGTTTTTTAACGATTACCACCGATCTGGCCAGTGAGCAGATCAAAACAGGGGATATGGCGCAAGCACAGCGAATTCTCGGGCGTGTCCAACACGGCATCAACCAGGCTTCGCTGGATATCCGCCGGGCGATTGCCAGCCTGCACGATGAGTTTCCGGCCTATTACACCTTGCAGCAGCAGTTGAGCAGCCTGGTCGAGGAGCTAGAGCAAGACGATGCGATCATTGAGTGGCGCAGCCAGACAAACATGCCATTGATCCTGGCGCACTCTGACTCGGAACAAGTGCTGCGCGTGGTACGCGAAGCGCTGCTCAACGCCAAAAAATACAGCCAGGCGTCGAAAATCTCGATCCGTTTAGAACGTTCCGACGGAACTGTTATCATCTGCATCGAAGATAACGGTGTGGGTTTCGATCCACAGGAGATGCCTGGGGATGAACGGCCTCATTTTGGCCTGAAAATCATGCAAGCCCGTGCAGCCAGGCTGGGCGGGAAACTGGAAGTACACTCTGCGCAAGGGCAAGGAACCCAGATCGTACTGACCTGGTCGATTGAGAAGGTTCAAAAATATGCATAAAACTCGCGTCTTATTGGCCGATGATCACAGCTTGCTGCGCGAGGGCATCGCCGGGATTATTGCCTCCCAGCCTGATATGCAGGTGGTGGGCGAAGCCGGCGATGGCCTGGAAGCAATCGTTAAAGCCAGCGAACTGCACCCCGACCTGATCTTGATGGACATCCAGATGCCTGGCTGCGACGGCCTGGAAGCAACGCGCAAGATCAAGCAGGCGCTTCCCGAAACCGTGATCGTGATGCTGACTGTGCGAGATGATGAGGAGAAATTGTTCGAGGCGATTAAGAGTGGCGCGCAGGGCTATCTGCTCAAAAATATTCGCTCCCAGGATATGCTGCAAATGCTGCGCGGGGCGCTGAAAGGCGAGGCGGCCATTCCTGCGCACCTGGCTGGACGCATGCTGGAGGAATTCCGCAGGCTGAGCTATCATACGGGAGAAGAAAAAATCGAAGAGAGCAATTTGACTCTACGGGAGCAGGAGGTGCTGGCGCAGGTGGCTCAGGGGTTATCGGATAAAGAGATCGCCGAGAGGCTGACAATCAGCATTTATACGGTCAAAAGCCATCTGCGCAACATCCTCGCTAAACTCCATGTGGGCAGCCGCCGGGAAGCCGCCCGCCTGGCGAAAGACAAGAAACTCTTCTAACAAAAAACAAAGCGCCTGCCCAAAAGAACTAGTTCTTTTGGGCAGGCATCCCTCTTTAATCGTTCTTTGCACATGGGATGAGGGATTCACGTACTACAGAGCATCGATTAACCTATGGGGGAAAGGAAACGCCCGAATGTGTGCATTGATCTATAACGTTGAGATTCCTGACCCGGAATATTATCGCAAGATGGTCAAATGCCAGGAAGCCTGCCCGGTGTACACCGACTCGCGCGGCTATGTGACGGCCATCGCCCGCGGCGAACTGGAGCTGGGCTACGAGATTGCCCATGACCCCAACCCGCTATCGACGATATGTGGGCGTATCTGCGGCGCGCCGTGCGAAACAGCCTGCCGGAGAGGCTCGGTGGGCCCCGATTTCGAGCCGGTTGCTATCCGCCCGCTGAAGCGTGTGCTGACCGAGCGCCTGGGGCCGGAGGCCCAGCAGTTGCTGCCCGGCGCGGCGCATACCCGCGCAGCAGAACCGGCCGCGCCCGGAGAAGCGCTGCGCCCGGCGCCCGTGCGTGCCGCCTTGCCCGGCAGAGGAGCAGATTATCCCTATTCTCGCGTGCGCTGGTCGCGCCAGGCCTTACGCGCCCTGGCGGCCCAGCCCGGCCGCAAACATGGCCGTGTAGCGGTAGTTGGCGCCGGCCCGGTAGGATTGACCGTTGCCAACGATCTGGCGCTGCTCGGCCACCAGGTGGAAATCTACGAATCTGGCCCGAAGACCGGCGGCATGATGCGCTACGGTGTGCCGGTTTACCGCATCGACCAGCAGGCCATGGATCTGGAAATCCAATCCATTTTGGATCTGGGCGTAAAAATTCACTTCGAGATGCCCATCGGCAAAGAGATCACCCTGGCTGACCTGCGCCGTAAGTATGACGCGGTTTTCTTGGGTATTGGGCTGATGGAAGGCCGCAAGCTGAACATCCCTGGCAGCGACCTGGACGGGGTGATCACGGCGGTGGATCTGCTGCTCAACTATAACCTGGGCTATAAAGTGGAGCTGGGCAAGCGCGTGCTGGTGGTGGGCGGCGGCGACGTGGCGATGGATGCCGCCCGCACTGCCCTGCGCCTGGGACAGCTCAGCGCCGACCAGGAAGCCGCCCTGGAGAAAACCGAAGCACGCGGCGAGGAAGAAAGCGAGGCCATGCACACCGCCCTGGATGTGGCCCGCACTGCCCTGCGCCTGGGCGTAGCCAGTGTACAGGTGGCGGCGCTGGAATCGTGGGATGAACTGCCTGCTTCACGCTTCGAGCTGGAAGAAGCATTGGAAGAGGGCATTCTGATCACTCCCCGGCTGGGTCCCAAGCGTGTCATCGGTGAGAAAGGCGGTGTCACCGGGTTGGAGATGATCGAAGTGGCTTCGGTCTTTGACCAGACCGGGCGTTTCAATCCCCAGTTCAAGCCCGGCTCAGAGAAAGTGATCCCTTGCGATACCGTGATCCTGGCCATCGGGCAGCGCGCCAACCTGGATGTGTTGGGCGGCGCAGAGGATATCGTCATCTCGCCGCGTGGGCTGGTGCAAATTGATGCGCTCACCGGCCAGACCAGCGCCCCGGATGTGTTCGCCGGCGGCGATGTTGCCAGCGGGCCGCGCCTGATCATCAGCGCAGTGCGTGATGGGCACGTGGCTGCCCTGGGCATCGAACAGTACATCCAGGGCCGCGCCGTGAAGGTACAAACCCAGGGCGGGTGGAGCAACCTGCCCGGTCATGCCATGTTCGAAAAATGGATCAAAAAAGTGCGCGGTAAAACGGATTCGCTGCCGGTGGATCGCCGCACGGGCATCTCGGTTATCGACCTGGGCTATTCGCTGGAGCAGGCCGTTGAGGAAGGCAGCCGCTGCCTGGAATGCAGCGTGCAGACGGTTTTCGATGGCAGCAAATGTATCCTGTGCAACGGCTGCGTGGATGTGTGCCCGTGGGACTGCCTGAAAATCGTGCGCATCGACCAGATGACCGGCGGCGAGAAGCTGCAAAAAGTGGTTGAAGGCCATCTCGGCGCTCCAACGGGCGAGTGGGCAAAGCAGCCCGAGGCAAAAGTCGCTGCCATGCTCAAAGACGATGAAGCCTGCACGCGCTGCGCGCTATGCGCCCGGCGCTGCCCCACCGGCGCGATTACAATGGAAGCATTCCGCTTTCAGGAAGTTTTGAGTTATGAGAATCAATGGTAAAGAAATCGTTTCTCGAGGCTGGATAAGTCAGGAGGTACTATGACCCATCTTGTCGACCGCATCACCCAATCCCGTTTCTGGCGCTCGTTTTTCCGCCACGGCTGGCCGGATAACCCGCTGGATCGCTCGCTGGTGATGACGAGCAACATCTTCTTGCATCTGCACCCGGTCAAGGTGAGCCTTAAAAGTCTGAAAGCCAGCTACAGCCTGGGACTGGGCGTGCTTTCAGTGATCGTTTTTCTGGCGCTTTCGCTCACCGGTCTGCTGCTGATGTTCTATTACGTGCCTTCGGTGGAGCGCTCATACGGCTATATCGTTACCCTGCAAACCCAGGTGCCGTTTGGTCAACTATTACGCAACATCCATCGCTGGGGTGCGCACTTGATGGTGCTGCTGGTGGTGCTGCACATGGCGCGTGTCTTCTACACCGGCGCCTACAAACCGCCGCGCGAGTTCAACTGGGTGATCGGTGTGCTGCTGCTGCTGCTCACCCTGGGGGCCAGCTTCACCGGCTACCTGCTGCCCTGGGACCAACTGGCCTTCTGGGCGATCACGGTTGGCACCAGCGTGGCCGGCTACGAGCCGCTGATGGGCGCGACGATCAAAACTTTTCTGCTCGGCGGCCCGGAAGTGGGCCAGGAGGCGCTCACCCGCTTCTACGCGCTGCACGTGATGCTGATCCCAATGGGCATCGCCCTGCTCACTTCGATCCACCTGTGGCGTGTGCGCAAAGATGGTGGATTGGCAGCCAATCAACTGGAAGAAGGGAAAAACGAATGACCGGCAAAACCCCACCCACTGCTCCCTTCAGCAAAAGCAGCCGCAAGACTTATACCCTGGTTGAGCTGGTCAGCGGCGCGCCGACGGTGATGACCGATCACGGCCCGGATGATACGGTATTTGCCTTTCCCGTAGTGGCTATATTGGAAGTTCTCCTGGCGCTGGGCGTGGGCCTGCTGCTGCTTTTCCTATCGTTGACGATCAATGCACCGTTGGAAGAAATCGCTAATCCCAACCAGACCACCGACCCGGCCAAAGCACCCTGGTATTTTATGGGCCTGCAAGAAATGCTGGAACACGGTCATCCCACGCTGATGGCGGTAGCTTTACCCTCGCTGATGGTGTTGTTTGTCGTGGCAATTCCGTATATCGATAATTCTCCAAAAGGAGCCGGGCGCTGGTTCACATCCGAGCGTGGGCGAAAGATCACCCGCAACACGGCATTGTATGCAATCATTGCCATGCCGTTGTTCATTTTGATGGATAACTTCTTCCCACCGCGCGAACTGCTGCGTGGGGTTGTGCCAGAGTTCGTGGCGCAGGTAATCATACCGGCGCTGGCCCTGGGCCTGCTGGTGCTGCTGCCCCTGTTGGTTTTAGGACGTTCCAAACCCACCGCGCGCGAAGTAGTTCTGGTGGCATTCACTCTGTTGTTTGTTTCAGCCATCATCTTCACGCTGACGGGTTTCCTTTTCCGTGGGCCGGGCTTCGAGCTGTACGCGCCCTGGAATATGCCGGACGGCTATTCGCCGTTCGATAATCTATAACGAGGAGGTGTAAATTGCACAACGCAGAAAAAACCTTACTCCCTAACACATTGACCCGCCGCCAGTTTCTAGGAGTCGCCTGGTTAGGGTCGGTGGCCCTGCTGGCGCTGCAATCGGTCGTTTCACTGACACGCTTTCTCAAGCCGGTCTCTAGCGGCGGCTTTGGCGGATTGGTATATGCCGGGAAGGTGGATGAATTCCCGATTGGCAGCGTCAACCGTGTCCTCAGCGGCCGGTTTTACCTGGTGCGCAACGAAGAAGGCTTCCTGGCGCTGTGGCAGCGCTGCACCCACCTGGGCTGTGCCATCCCGTGGGAAGAGGGCGAAAATCAATTTCACTGCCCGTGTCATGGCTCTTTGTTCAATACGGTTGGCGAAGTGACCGGCGGGCCTGCCCCGCGTCCTATGGATTATTTTCCGGTGACTATTCGCAGCGGCGAGGTGTGGGTAGATACCAGCAAGCCCACCGAGCGCACCCGCTACGATCCTTCGCAGGTCGCACAGGCCTGAGTGAGGCCCTATGAAAGAAAAAACTGAAAACTACACTCACTATATCATCACTGGCCTGATCATGACTTTGCTGGCGATCGCCGGCCTGGCTATCTACTCCCTTAGCGAAACGCAGCGCCTGGCGAACGCAGCCGAGCTCTTCAACAGCGAGCGAGTTGCCCGCGGCAGCGAGATCTACCAGGAACAATGCACCGCCTGCCACGGCGCAGATGGCGAAGGCGGCTCTGGGCCGGCGTTGAACAACCGCACAGTGCTCAAAAATACTTTGGATAACGTGTTCTTTTCCGTGATCCGCTCCGGCGTGCCCGGCACACAAATGCCGGCCTGGAGCGTAGATTTCGGTGGCCCGCTGACGGACGAGGATGTGCGCGATGTAGTCGCTTTGCTGCGCTCCTGGGAGCCCACTGCCCCAGAAATTGTAGCCCAGCCATATGTACCCAACGCAGCGAGCGGCGCACGGCTTTTTTTCAGCACCTGCGCCGCGTGCCACGGGGAAGATGGATCAGGAACACCGGATGCGCCGCGCATCAACGATCCACAGCGCTTGCAATCGCTGCCTGACGATTGGTACCGTGGAGTGATCCGCAACGGCCGCCCGGCAAAGGGCATGCCTACCTGGGGCACGGTGCTCTCGCCCAATCAAATCGAAGACCTGGTGATGCTGCTGTCTGCCTGGCGAGAAGGCCAGCAGGTGAAGCCTGCATACGCTACAGCCGAACTGCTGGAAAACGCTCTGTATGCGCTCGAACAAGGCGATGCAGAAAGCGCCGCCTTGCACATCCAACACGCAGAAGCGGTGACCAGCGGGCCTGCCCTGGAAGTGCTGCGCAATGCCTCTGCCCAGATCGCAGCAGGCGACCTTGCCGGCGCACAAGCGACCCTGGCAGCGCTGCGCGCCGAATGGCCGTTAGGCGATGCGGTTGCAGGCGTCCAAATTTACAGCGCCTCCTGCGCTGCCTGTCATGGCGTGCAGGGCGAAGGCGGAATTGGCACTGCATTGCAAAACAATGCTTTCATCCAATCTCAAACAGGTGGCGAACTGCTCCAGTTCATCCTGGCCGGGCGGACTGGCACGGCCATGGCCGGCTTTGCCGGACGGCTGGACGAGACGCAGATTGCGGATTTGATCGCTTTTCTACGCCTGTGGCAAAGCGCTCCATAAATACGCGCTGAAGATTTCGCCAATCATATCCACACAGGTCATTCAGATCAGTATTCAGGTGTTCAGATGAAAAAACATCACGTGGCGCTATTTTATTCGCAAAGCTTGTTAGGCGAGGGCCTGCAACACCTGCTGAGCAAATTGCTAGACATGAACATTCTCGGCCCGTGGTTGATCGACGAATCGGCACTGCAACATATAAACACCCAACTGCCCGACATCATCTTAATCGCAGTGGAAAGCATTGGCGAGCACGATTCTCATTTGTATGGAGCAGCGCTGCTCACCGCTCAAATTCTGGAAAAACACGTTGGGCTGCCTGTGGTGCAAGTTTTGCTAGAGCAAAACCAGGTGCGCATCTACAATTCGCAGACCATCCCGGCGCGTGGCGCAGACCTGATCGAGGCCATTCGCAACCTGGGCGCTCAAACCGAAAATTTATAAGCATACCGTGGAGGTATTCATGAATTTGCACACCCATCCCAAATATGGCCGCTGGTGGTTATTCGCGGCGCTGGCGCTGCTTACCGCGGCTGGCCTGCTGATGGCGCTGGCATCTCCGGGCAGTGCCAGTTCGCTGGAGCAATCTGCCCAGGAGGGCGAACAGCTTTTTCAAAAGAACTGCGCCGCGTGCCATACGATTGGCGGCGGCAACCTGGTTGGCCCAGACCTGCAAGGGGTGACACAGCGCCGTGAGCGTGCCTGGCTGGAAAAAATGATCATTCAGCCAGATAAACTGCTCGCTTCAGATAAAACCGCGCAAGAACTGCTGCAAACATACAAACTGGCAATGCCCAACCTGGGTATCACGCAAGCGCAGGCCCAGGCTATCCTGGCATATCTGGAGAATCCAGGCGCCGGCGGCCAGGCCGCAGCGCCCATCCTCCTCTCTGGCGGCAGCGCCGAGGCCGGCAAAGCGCTGTTCAGCGGAGAGACAGCTTTTGCCAACGGCGGCACACCCTGCATCGCCTGTCACAGCGCCGCCGGGATCAATGCCATCGGCGGCGGCAGCCTGGGGCCTGACCTGACCCATGTTTATCAACGCCTGGGCGAGGCGGGCCTGAGCAGCGCGCTGGTTGGCCTGCCATTTCCGACCATGCAAGGCATCTTTGTCAACGCCCCGCTGACCGCCCAAGAACAGGCTGATCTATTTGCTTACTTTCAGCAGACCGATCAACAGGCCGTACAAACTTCTGCCCTGAACGCCAACATCGTCTGGGGCCTGGGAGCCGCCGGGGCGTTGATCCTGTTTGGTGTGATGCTGGTGTTCTGGCCTCGCCAGCGAGAGAGCATTTCGGCGCGTTTGCGGCGCACAGCGCGAACGGGCTAGGAACATACACACAGGTTCGCCCTTACGAACATAATTTGGAGGACGCAATGAAAAAATGGATCAAAGAAGTCGAATCCCCCACCGAACGCAAATGGGAAGAATTCTATCGCAACCGCTTCCAGCATGATAAGCGGGTGCGCACCACGCACGGCGTGAACTGCACAGGGAGCTGCTCGTGGGAGGTTTTCGTCAAGGACGGCATCGTTACCTGGGAGCTGCAAGCTACCGATTATCCGCAACTGGAAGAAGGCTTGCCGCCGTATGAGCCGCGCGGCTGCCAGCGCGGTATCAGCTTCTCGTGGTATCTGTACAGTCCAATCCGCGTGAAGTACCCCTATGCACGCGGGGCGCTGCTCGACCTGTGGCGCGACCTGCGCGCTCGCATCGACGACCCGGTCGAGTGCTGGCGGGTGATTGCCGAGGATGTCCACCTGGGCAGCCGCTACAAACACCAGCGCGGCAAGGGCGGCTTCCGGCGCATTTCCTGGGAAGAAAGCCTGGAGATCATCGCTGCTTCGGTGATTTACACCATCAAAAAGCACGGCCCCGACCGCGTCAACGGTTTCTCACCCATCCCGGCCATGTCACAGGTCAGCTACGCCGCCGGCAGCCGCTTCTTGAGCCTGCTGGGCGGGGTGGTGATGAGCTTTTACGACTGGTACTGCGACCTGCCGCCCGCCAGCCCGGAGATCTGGGGCGAGCAGACGGATGTGCACGAGTCGGCAGACTGGTACAATGCGCGCTTCATCGCCGTGATGGGCGCCAACCTGAACATGACCCGCACCCCCGATACGCACTTCATTTCCGAAGTGCGCCACGCTGGCGCCAAGCTGACCGTATTCTCGCCGGATTTTTCCCAGGTGGCGAAATACGCCGATTACTGGATTCCGCTGCACGCCGGGCAGGACACCGCCTTCTGGATGGCAGTCAACCACGTGATCTTGAAGGAGTTCTACGTGGAGCGCCAGACGCCCTATTTCATGAACTACCTGAAACAGTACACCGATATGCCCTTCCTGGTCGAGATCGAGGATGGCCGCCCGCAGCGCTATGTGCGCGCCAATGCCATCCAGGAATATGCAGGGGTTGAAAACGGGGATTGGAAGCTGCTGGTGTGGGATGAGAACTCCGGCCGGCCGCGCATGCCCAAAGGCACGATCGGCTACCGCTGGGCCAAAGAAGACCCCGGCAAGTGGAACCTGGAACTCAAAGACGGCCTGACGGACGATGAACTGGCCCCGGAACCGAGCTTCCTGGATCAACATGATGCGGTATTGCAGGTGGGCTTCGACGATTTCGGGGCAGACCAGGCGCTGGCACGCGGTGTGCCCGTGCGCTACGTTGAGATCGACGGCGTACGCACCGCGGTTGCCACGGTCTTCGATCTGGTGATGGCGCAGTTCGGCGTGGGGCGCGGCCTGGAAGGAGCCTACCCTCAAAGCTATGAGGAAATCGCTCCCTACACCCCCGCCTGGCAGGAGCAGTACACCGGCATCCACAGCGATACGCTGCTGCGCTTCGCCCGCGAGTGGGCAGTCAACGGCGAGAAAACGCGTGGCAAGAACCTGGTGATTATCGGCGCAGGAGCCAACCACTGGTATCACAACAACCTGTTGTACCGCTCGGCCATCGTGGCGCTGATGCTCACCGGCAGCGTGGGCGTCAACGGCGGCGGGCTGGCGCATTACGTGGGCCAGGAAAAGCTGGTCAACCAGGCTTCCTGGAGCGCAATTGCTTTCGCTGCCGATTGGGGTATGGCGCCCCGCCACCAGAACACGCCTTCGTTCCACTACGTACACTCGGATCAATGGCGCTACGAGCGCGGCTTTACGGCGTATGACTCGCTGCCGCAAGACGCGGCGCGTGAGCACACCATCGATCACCAGGTGCGCGCCGTGCGGCGCGGCTGGCTGCCCTTCTTCCCCCAGTTCAACCGCAGCTCGCTGGATGTGGTAGGCGCGGCCCTGGCGCAAGGCGCAAAGAGCGATGAGCAGATCATCCAGTTTGTGGTTGAGCAACTGGCGCAGAACAAGCTGCACTTCTCGGTGGAGAACCCCGATGCGCCGGAAAACTGGCCGCGGGTGTGGTTCATCTGGCGCGGCAACGCCATCGGCACCAGCGCCAAAGGACAGGAATATTTCCTCAAGCACTATCTGGGCACGCATACCAACGCCATCGCCCCGGAGATGGCCGAAGGTTATATCAACGAGGTAGGCTATATCCCCGAAGCGCCAACCGGCAAGATGGACCTGGTAGTTGACTTGAACTTCCGCATGGATACTTCGGCGCTGTACTCGGATATCATCTTGCCGGCGGCCACCTGGTACGAGAAGGATGACCTGAACACCACCGATCTACACTCTTTCATTAACCCGATGCAGGCAGCCGTGGCGCCAGCCTGGGAATCGAAGAGCGACTGGGAAATCTACAAAGCCATCGCCAAAAAGGTCAGTGAATTGGCGACAATTCACCTGCCCGAACCGGTCAAAGATATCGTCATGCTGCCCTTGCAGCACGATACGCCGGATGAACTGGCGCAGCCGGAAATCTGCGACTGGAAGACCGGCGATGTGGCGCCTGTCCCCGGCAAAACCATGCCCAAGTTCCGCGTGGTTGAGCGCGATTATGTCAACCTGTACGAGCGCATGGTCAGCCTGGGGCGCGGCGTGGAGAAGAACGGCGTCAACGCGCACGGCCTGAACATCCCGGTAGCCAAAGAATATCAGGATTTGCAGGAACGCCAGCCGCGCCGGGTGGGACGCAACGGCACATCGGCCGTTTATCCGTCGCTGTATGCGGCGCGTGAAGTGGCGGAGGCCATCCTGTACCTCGATCCATCCTCCAACGGCGAACTGGCGCACCGGGCTTTTGAGGCCGAAGAACACAAAACCGGCCTGGCTTTGACCGACCTGGCGAGCGGGCTGCGCGAGGTGCGCTACAGTTTTGCCGATATCGTCGCCCAACCCCGGCGGGTGCTCACCACGCCCACCTGGTCGGCGATCATCAACCAGGGGCGCGCCTATGCCCCGTTTACACTGAACGTGGATCGCCTGATACCCTGGCGCACCCTGACCGGCCGCCAGCACTTCTACCTGGATCACGAGAACTATCTGTTGTGGGGTGAGCACCTGCCCACCTACAAGCCGCGCCCCGATCACACCATGCTGGATGAGACCCAGAAGAGCCTGGCCGAAGCGCAGGGCAAGATGCTGAATTACATTACCCCACACGGTAAGTGGAGCATCCACTCTACTTATTCGGACAACATCCGCATGATGACGCTCTCGCGCGGCGGCTACCCGGTGTGGTTGAACGATAAAGACGCCGGCGAGATGGGCATCCAGGATAACGATTGGGTGGAGCTGTTCAACGATAACGGTGTGTTTGTGCAGCGAGCGATTGTTTCTGCGCGCATCCCGCCAGGCACGGTGTTCGTCTATCATGCCACCGAGCGCACCGTAGGCATTCCCAAATCGCCTTTGCGCAAGAAGCGCGCCGGGATGAACAACTCGCTCACCCGCGCTCGCCTGAAGCCAGTGCTGATGTCCGGCGGTTATGCGCAATTCACCTATTCTTTCAACTACTGGGGCCCGACCGGCGTCAACCGCGATACATTCGTTTTCGTGCGCCGGATCGAAAAGCCCGAGTTCTAAAGGAGCCACCTGATGAACGTACGTGCACACATGAGTATGCTGTTTCACCTGGACAAGTGCATTGGCTGCCATACCTGTTCGATTGCTTGCAAGAACCTGTGGACGGATCGCAAGGGGGCGGAGTACATGTGGTGGAACAACGTAGAAACCCGCCCAGGAAGCGGCTACCCCACGCTGTGGGAAGACCAGCAGCATTATCAAGGTGGGTGGGAATTCAAACACAGCAAGCTAAACCTGCGGCTGCATTCTAAACTCGGCGGGCTGGCAAACCTGTTCTTCAACCCGGCTCTGCCAACGCTGGAAGATTATTACGAACCGTTCACCTTCCGCTACCAGGATTTGTTCAATGCCCCAGCCGGAGACGACCAGCCCACCGCCATCCCCATTTCGATGGTCACCGGGCAGCCAATCGAGATCGAAAGCGGGCCAAACTGGGACGATGACCTGGGCGGTTCGAATATCTACGCTCGCAACGATCCCAGCCTGGAGGGCGTGGCGCCAGAAATACGCGCCCAGATGCAGGAACTCGAGCGCGTGGTATTCAACTACCTGCCGCGCATCTGCAATCACTGCCTGAACCCGGCCTGCGTGGCCGCCTGTCCTTCCGGGGCGATCTACAAGCGCGGCGAGGATGGCATCGTGCTGGTCAACGAGAACAAGTGCCGCGCCTGGCGCATGTGCGTGGCCGCCTGCCCCTATAAAAAGGTGTTCTATAACTGGTCAACCGGCAAATCTGAAAAGTGTATTCTGTGCTTCCCGCGCCTGGAAACCGGCCAGGCCCCGGCCTGCGCCCACTCCTGCGTGGGCCGTATCCGCTACATGGGCGTGCTGCTCTATGACGCCGAGCGCATTCCAGAGGCTGCCAAAGTAGAGGATCACGAACTGGTAGCTGCCCACAATGCCGTCATCCTGGACCCCAACGATGCGCAGGTGATCGCCGCAGCGAAGGCCAACGGCATCGATGACGGCTGGCTGGAAGCGGCGCGCAAATCGCCGGTGTACCAGTTCATCAAAACCTGGGGGCTGGCTCTGCCGCTGCACCCCGAATTCCGCACGATGGCGATGATGTATTACATCCCGCCGCTCTCGCCGGTGGTCAGCGTGATCGAAGAAGAGCTGGTGCGGCTGGACCTGATCGACAGCCCCGCCGCACACGATTTCGAACTGCTCAACCGTCTGGATGCCGCCCGCCTGCCCATCCGCTACCTGGCCAACCTGTTCAGCGCCGGCAACGAAGAACCGATCCGCGGCGCGCTGCGCAAGATGCTGGCGGTGCGCACTTACATGCGCCACAAGACAGTCGAAGGCCAGATTACACAACAAACACTGCAACTGTTGGCCGAAGCCGGCCTGAACCAGGAACAGGCTGAAGCCATTTACGCCATGACCACCCTGCCCACGCTAGAAGAACGCTTTGTGCTGCCGCCCTATCACCGAGAGATGGCGGTGGAAAGCTGGAAGGATCCCCTGGCGCACAAGGGCGAAGCCGGGCTGGGCTATGTGCAGGCCCCGAAGCGAGGTGAATGATGAACAACGTGAGCATTTACGCTATCCTGGCAGATGCGCTGCAATATCCCTACCCTGGGTTAGCCGGCAAGCTGCAAGTAGATTTGCAC
Organism: Chloroflexota bacterium; assembly: GCA_040752025.1. Taxonomy (GTDB): domain Bacteria; phylum Chloroflexota; class Anaerolineae; order Anaerolineales; family UBA4823; genus JBFMFR01. Next base: position 38,965 of record JBFMFR010000023.1, read on the forward strand.
GACCTGCCTCACAACCCCGCTCGTGTGGCTTTACAAGCGTTTGTACAGACTGTCCAGCGCTTGAACCTGGGCGAATGGGAAGAGCTTTACACCCGCACGCTGGATTTGAACCCTGCCGTAGCGCCATATATCGGCTACCAGATGTGGGGCGATGGCTATCCACGCGGCAGCTTCATGGCGGCGCTTAACCGGGCCTATCACGCCGCAGGGGTCGAGGTAGATGGTGAACTGCCCGACCACCTGGGCGCTGTCTTGACCTACTTGAGCACTGGCGCGCCGCCGCCGCCCGAACTGGTCGAGAATTTCCATCCGGCCCTGGAAAAAATGACCACCACGCTGCGCAAAGCAGAAGCGCACAACCCCTACCTGTTATTGCTCGAAGCAACGGCGCAAACGGTTGATTTCGAAGCGGTCTATCAAGCAAGAGGAGCATACCATGCAAGCAACTGACATTTTAAAATCTGAACACCGAGTCATCGAAGGCGTACTGGAAGCTTTATCCGAAGCCGCCGAAAAATTGGAAACCGGCCAGGTGCTGCGGCCGGGCTTTTTCCTGGATGCGGCCGAGTTTATCAAGAATTTCGCCGATGGCTGCCACCACCGTAAAGAAGAAGGCGTGCTGTTCAAAGCAATGGAAGCCGGCGGCGTGCCTGTGCAAGGCGGCCCGATCGGGGTGATGCTGGCCGAGCACGAACAGGGCCGGGCCTACACTCGCGCCATGCGCCAGGCCGCCGAGCAACTGCAAGCCGGGAATGAGGCGGCGCGCCAGCCTCTGGCGCAGGCCGCGCGTGGCTACGCCGCCCTGCTCTACCAGCATATTATGAAAGAGGACAACATCCTCTTCCCGATGGCAGACCGGGCTATCCCAGCCAGCCAGCACGCCCAGGTTCTAAACGATTTCGAAAACGTAGAGCACGATGAAACTGGCCCAGGCGTACACGAAAAATACCTGGCCCTGGCGCAAGCCCTACAGGATGAAGTTGCCTCCATAGAACAGGAGTGAGCGATGGATTGGAACAACCTGTTGTTTGTTATCTTTCCGTATGTCTCGATCATCCTGGCGCTGGTGGTCACGATATATCGTTCGATCGTCAGGCCATTCAGCATCTCCAGCCTGTCATCGCAACTGCTGGAAAACAAGAAGCTTTATTGGGGTTCGATCTCCTTTCACTGGGGCATCGTGCTGATCCTGCTCATGCATCTGACCGCCATCCTGTTTCCCAAAGGCATTCTGTTGTGGAATGCCGCTCCCCTGCGCCTGTACCTGCTGGAACTTACCGGCCTGGCGTTGGGATTGTGGTGCCTGGGCGGGCTGCTGATCTTAATCTGGCGGCGTTTGAGCAGCCGGCGCGTGTGGACAGTCACCACGCCGATGGATATGGTTGTGCTGCTCCTGCTGCTGGTTTCGGTGGCCACCGGCGTGATCACGGCTACGGCTTACCGCTTCGGATCCTACTGGTTCACCGGCGTGTTCACCCCATATATCACTTCATTGTTCATTTTGCAGCCCCGCCTCGAGCTGGTCTCGCCGCTGCCCTGGACGATCAAGCTGCACCTGCTCAACTTCTTTATCCTGCTGGCGATTTTCCCCTTCAGCCGCCTGGTGCATATCATCACCTATCCACTGAGCTATTTGCTGCGCCCCTGGCAGGTTGTCATCTGGTATCGCAGCCGGATGTCGACGAACCATTAGCAATTCTCTCCTCGCGCAGGCTGCGCCGCATGGCGGCTCTTATGCGGCGCAGCTACATCCGGGAGCATAGTATGATGAAAACCAACGCAACGCAATCCAAAGGATTTGCCGGCCAGAACGCAGCGAATTCCGGGTTTACCGCAATCGCCCACGCAAAAAAGCTGGAAAACGCCACAAAATTGATCCTGACCACTCTCTTCATGCTCCTATTTGCCGGCTTCGTTTACTGGTTTGCAAGGCAGAGTGGTGGGTTTGCAAAATTCCACCCCAGCTACTTTGACCTGGCGCTGTTGGGACTGGCTGTCATGCGCCTGGGGCGGCTGGTAGCCTTCAGCCAGGTGATGGAACCGCTGCGCGCCCCCTTTGTAGAAACTGTTCCCGATGAAAGCGGAGCAGGCGAAAATGTTGTAGCGCGCGGCAGTGGTCTCCGCCAGGCATTAGGACAAATGATCTCCTGCCCAATCTGCGCCGGAACGTGGATCGCTGCCGGGCTTACTTACGGGCTGTATACCTTCCCCGACCCCACCCGGCTGTTTCTATTCATGAACGCCGGCATTGGCATCGCAGAACTGCTGCACTCGCTTACAGAGACGCTTAGCTGGTCAGGCTCACAGGCTCGAATTCAAACGGGCAAAACCTTGAGATCCATCAAAGAAGAACATCTTATCGCAAAGGAGAACGAATCCGAATGAACACAATCAAAGGTGTCCCCTCTCAAGGACTGTTCGGCGCCACGCTGGGTTTCTTTGCGGGATTTGCGGCAGTATCCCTCTTCGGGCCTACTGCCAGCCGGTTCAATGAAATCCTTCATCTCGATCCTGTCCTGGTAGGATTGCTGATCGCGATCCCTTCGCTCTCGGGGTCGCTGCTGCGCATCCCTTTTGGAGCATGGGTTGATTCGACCGGCGGGCGCAAGCCGTTTTTGATTCTGCTCTGGCTGGCTGTGGCCGGCATGGCCGGCCTGCTGGGTACGGTGTATTTCTTGTACCCCCAAAACCTGAGCGCTGGTGTCTACCCGCTGCTGCTGTTTTTGGGTTTTTTGTCCGGCTGCGGTATTGCCACCTTCTCGGTTGGCATCGGGCAAGTATCTTACTGGTTCCCGCAATCCCGCCAGGGCGCGGCGCTGGGCGCTTACGCCGGGCTGGGCAACCTGGCGCCGGGTTTGTTTTCTTTTCTGCTGCCGGTGGTTTTAGGCAGTTGGGGATTGGCCGGCGCGTACCTGGCATGGTTGTTATTCTTACTGGCAGGCACACTCATATACCAGTTTATTGGAAGAAATGCCTGGTATTTTCAACTGAAACAACAGGGGCTTGCAGAAGAGACAGCCCGAGCGCGGGCGGGCGAGATGGGCCAACAAATCTATCCGTGTGGGAACGCCCGCCAGAGCCTGGTGAACGCCGCTAAAATCTGGCAGACCTGGCTGCTGGTAGCAATCTACTTTACGACTTTCGGTGGTTTTATCGCCATGACCGCCTGGCTGCCCACGTATTGGAAGGAATTTTTTGGCCTGGAAGCTGTAACTGCCGGAGGGTTGACGGCGCTGTATTCTCTAACTGCCTCGATTATCCGTGTGCTGGGAGGCGGCCTTTCAGACCGTTTGGGCGGAGAAAAAACGGCCATTCTATCGCTGCTGATCACCCTGGCCGGCGCAGCAATCATGAGCATCTCGACGGTTCTGCCGTTTAGCCTCCTGGGGGTTGTTTTAATGGCGCTGGGCATGGGCGCTGCCAACGCGGCGGTGTTCAAGCTGATGCCGCAGTATGTACCGCAGGCCGTAGGCGGCGCGGCGGGCTGGATTGGCGGCTTGGGCGCTTTTGGCGGTTTCGCCATTCCACCTATCCTCGGCGCGTTCGTGCGTGCACAGGGCGTACAGGGATATGCCAGCGGGTTTATCACCTTTGTTGTGCTGGCTGGGTTGGCAATCGGAATAGCCTTCGTGTTGAAACAGACACACCAACGCAAAGCGCAAATGAGCATTAAGAGGCTGCCATCATGATCGAAGAACCATTCTCGCAACCGGCCCCTCCCTGTAGCGGGCCTTTACGGCGAGAGGCGCTAAACGATACTGTACACCCATAGAAATGCAGAGGTTCCGTGCTAATAGTGTATAAAGAGGTGATATGATGAACTTAACTTTTCGCCAACTTGGGTCTTGACAGCATATGTGGAATTCTGATCAAAAAATTGGCGATTATTCCCATATGTGGGGTGCCATATCTTGGTAGATGAACCGATTTTTTCTTCAAATATCCCGTATATTGAGCCTGTCTATTGCTTGCCATAACGGTAGATTACGCCATCGTCGGGTTTTAGGTGTTCGGATAGGTCTGGCCGGCATAGGCACACTGGGAAAAGATGGGCGAAAATAGAACAAACACCAACTGATCATTTCTTAAGCCGATGGTTGCTTTGTGGATGGTATCAGCAATCACTACTGGTTGTTCGATTGGGCACCGCGTCTACTGGCAATTGTCTCTATCCATGTATCCAACTTTCAACCCATAATGCAAGGGCACCTGGATAGCTGGTGTTTTGCATAAGGTTTTGAAGGTCGGTGGCATAACCTGCTATATGGCTGCCCCGACATTCTTGAACCAATCCATATCGCGCCTTTGGGGTAAAACTGGCCAACGCCACAAAATCCTGAAAGCGGCTGATTTTCTTCCATTTGGATCTTTTCTCGTGCGCTCGGATCTCGAATTCAGCATAGATTTTTACGTTTCCTTTGGATACCAGCATATCTGGCTCTAACGAGGCGTTCACCTGTGGCAGCAACTCCGTTCGCCAATCCCGCAACCGGGCCTGCCAGCAGAAAGCCAGCAGGCCCAGGGTGTGACGGGGATAGAGCAGCCCCTCGTGTGAGTGGATCAGGCGATCCCATTCGGATTCGACCACCGGCCATCCCAGTTCCAAGCAGGCCTGGCGGCCCAGATCGGAAAGACGGAAAAGCGCCAGCCGGCTGCTGCGGATGAAATAGGGCGTCTCCTTGACCACCAATCCCAGCACCGGCAGATCAGTGTGAAAAACCTGCTGGATCGACAGGCTGCCTGGCGAAACCCCCAGGATGATCTCCATCACCGCCCGCAGCTCCTGGCCAACGGATAAACCGGTGATGGCCAGGAGATACAAGCCCTGCAAGATGCGCTCGCGCCGGTCGCGGCGGATCGATTGCAAGGCTTGCAAGGAGGGCGGCAGGCTGGCGGGCATCGGCGGGAAAGAGACATCGGGAATCAGCATATTGCAAAAAAATACGCAAAAGGTAGATGGGGGAGAATATCACTATATTTTTAACCCGGCGATCCAGCGGTGAAATCCGGGCCGCCGTGCAGAAAGGGCACGGCCGCGTTGCGGTGCAGTAGGTCGGCCAGGCTGGCGCGCAGGTCAGGGGTGTCCTTCTGCTCTAACAGCCGGGACAGGTCGCCCATGAATGCCCGGTAGGCCGGGTCGAAGGAACCCATGAAGCTGAGCTTGCCCACGTTGACTTTGGAATGGCCGTTGCGAGAGACCAGTTTGCCCTCGGCGATCACCTGGGGCAGCGGGGTGTTGGGCGGCCAGTCACGCGCCCATTCGAGCGCCGATTGGGCCGCCGCGCCGCTGAGCAGCACAGGATGTTTGCCGCCCAAGTAGGGTTTATCGGTGTACACCCAGGCGTGGATGACCGGCGCAGCTTGCGCGCCTTCCTGACCCAGGTTTACCGCCTGGACGCGTTCGATTTGCAGCCAGCCTGACAAGACCACAATGTTGTTGGACATAAACCTGCCTTTCTACGCTGCTGGGAGAGATGGTTTGGGTAGCGGCGCGCCGGCGCTTTCGGGCAGTGCATCCGGTGAGCCTGCCTGCAAAGCGATAAAACGGCGCACTTCGAGCGGGCGGCGCTGCCCCTGCTTCCGGCGCTCGATCAGCGCCTGGTAGACCTGGATGAAGTGGGCGCGGTCGGCGATGGGATTATCCGACAGGCACAACTGCCACCAGCCCAGGGCGTCCACGGCCCGGATCAGCAGCGGATCGGCAAACTCCGGCTGTCCAGTGTGGCCAATGCGCTGGATTTCATCCTGGACAACCAGCCAGGCTTCATGAGCAGAAAGGGGTGGATTGGCCGCCTCCAGCAGATCGAAGGCCGCGCCGCGCAGCTCGGCGATGGTGGGAAAGAAAGCCGAGCGGCTGACGTGCTCCAGGGCGGCCTGTTCGAGCAGCGCAGCAGGTAGATCGGTGAGCAGGCCGACATAAACTTCGACCGAGGCGCGGCTCAACTGGAAAGTGGGATAAGCCTCGCCCAGGAGCTTGAGCACTTTAAGAACGTCAATCTGGGTGGCTGTTGGGGGTTGGTTCATGGGGAATGCCTCCGTGTTTTTCGAGATACTCGCGAATGCCTTGATGAGTGCCTGGCTCATCGCGCTTACGCGAGCGTGGTTTCGAGGTGGGTTTGGCCGGGCGCTGGCGTTCGGGACGGCCGTTTTTGATCCAGTCGGTGAGCACCGCGTCAGCGTAGTTCAGCAGGTTGCCGGGCTTGGCCACACCCAATGCAGTGGAAAGGGCGTCGGCCAGCCAGTCGCCGCCAGTGGATTGGGCAGCGCGGGCAGGCAGGTCGCAGCGGGCAGCCATCAGGCGCAGGCGCGCCAGCAGGTCGGGGGTCAGCTCACGATCGGCGCTAGCGTAGATTTTGGCGGCGCGCGCCAGGTGCGTTTCGATCACCAACACCGGTTCGCCAGGCTGTGCAGCGTCATGCGACTCTTCCGCAGGGGTAAGGGCTTCCGAAGTCTGGGTTTCCGGCTGGGTACGGGTTTCCGGCAACTGGAGTTCCTGTTGGCGGCGGGCCAGGTCGCGAGCGATGGCGGCGCAGTGGGTGAAATAACGCGGCTTTGACGGACGGGCAAAGGCTTCGTCGATGCCGGCGATCGCCTGTTCGTAGCTGAAACCATCGGCAAGCAGCTTATGCAAGGCAGCCTGCTCTTTAGTGGTTGGCTGGTAATCGGGATCGCCGCGGCGGATGGCGAAGTAATCCAGGATGCGGGCGTCCGGGGTGGGCGGGCCGCCCTCCTCCTCTTCTTCATCCTCTAATAGATGACCGCGCGTAATAAGTCCGGTAGGCGGCGTACCAGACTTATTGGATCCGGTAGGCGTACCGGACGTTTCAGGGCCGGTAGGGAGCGTAGCAGACGTTTTAAGTCCGGTAGACAAGTGCGAGAGGGCTGGTTCTATTTGCCTACCGGATTTATTGAGGCCGGTAGGCAGAGAAGCAATCAAGGTACTGGCGCGCTGCTCCCACCTGGCCGGTACAGGATAAAATATCCCTTTCAGGATGTCCAATGCTACCTCCGCCGGTAAAGTAACCTCGTGGATGAAGTTGGCAGGGAAATTGTAGACCGGACGGTTACCGCGCCGCCCGCCAGTCTCCCAGTGGGCGACCAGGTCTTTTTGACGGACTGCCCAGAGTTGAGCCACCTGTTCCAGGTTGAATAACAGTGAGCGCAGGTCCCAGCGCTGAGCCTGCATGCGCGGCGGCCTGCCAGGTTCGGTGGGATAGTAAAGACGCTCCGTGAATACCAGCCCCAGGCGGCGTAATATCTTCTTGTCACGTTCCAGGGTGATCAGGCTGCTGGCCATGGGCAGATTGGCGACGCGCAGCTCGTATTCCTGGGCATCGCGCAGCAGCAATACCTGCATCAGCAAGGCATACTGGCGATCATTCAAGCGTTCACCGTCACTGGATAGATATGACCAGAAGCGCGGCAGAATTTTAGGAACTGTGGCGATGCCCAAGTCAAGTGCCGGGCTGCCGAAATACACCTCGATCGGCGCATCGTGATCAGTGGGGATTGGTGTGTCAGTAGATGTCATAAATTATCCTCCGCAAGATGAATATCACTTGCTCGCGGCATTATCGAAACGCGTTGCGGTCGGGGTGAAGGCAAGTTTGAGCCGGCCGGTCGGGCCGTTGCGATGCTTGGCAACTTCTACTTCTACCTGGTTGGACTGCTCCTTATCCTCCGGGCGGTACAGGAACAGCACCACATCGGCGTCTTGCTCGATGCTGCCGCTTTCGCGCAGATCGGAGAGCATTGGGCGTTTGTCGGCGCGCTGCTCCACGGCGCGAGACAGTTGGGCAGCGGCCAGTACCGGCACGTTGAGCTCACGCGCCAGCACCTTGAGTTGGCGGGAGATGTGCGAGATCTCCTGGGTGCGGTTCTCGAATCGTCCGCCGCCCGACATGAGCTGCAGGTAGTCGATCACCACCAGGTCGAGGCCGTATTCAGCGTGCAGCCGGCGGCACTTGGCGCGCAGTTGCGAAGGGGTGATGGCAGGTGTATCGTCCATGAACAGATGCGTCTCGCCGATCGCTTCCACCGCCTGGGTGAAGAGCGGCCACTCTTCGTCTCTAAGTTTGCCGGTGCGCATGTGCGGGGTGTCGATGCCGGTCTGCTGCGAGACCAGGCGTTGCGCCATCTGCTCGGCAGCCATCTCCAGCGAGAAAAGCGCCACGCGCTTCTGGTGCTTCTGCGCCGCACAACGGATGGTGGAAAGCAGCAGGCTGGTCTTGCCCATACCCGGGCGACCGGCGACGATCAGCAAGTCAGAAGGCTGCATCCCGCCCAGCAGGCGATCCAGATCGAGGAAGCCGGTCGGGATGCCGAAGAAACCATCCTGTTTGGAGCGTTGATCCACCTGGTCGAACAGCTCGCCCAGCACGGCAGAAGCTGGGCGCAGGTCGCGCCCTAACATTCGCTGAGAAGCGGCGAAGAGCGCCCGCTCGGATTCGTCGATCACCGCTTCCAGCGTGGCATCTTCCTGGTAAGCCAGCTTCGCCACCTGGTTGGCGGCTTCGAGCATGCGCCGGCGCACGGCAGCCTGCTCGACAATGCGAGCATACTCCTGGGCGTGCAGCGAAGTGGGCGTGGCGTTGATCAGCGCGGTGAGGTAAGCAGCGCCGCCGATCTCAGCCAGGTGCCCGGCGCGATCCAGTTCCTCGCAGACGGTGAGCAGGTCTACGGGGCTGCGGCGCTCCTGCAGGCGGCTGATGGCCCGCCAGGCAAAGCGGTGGCGGTGAATGTAGAAATCCTCGGCTTGCAGGAAGCTGGCGACTTCGAGATAAGCATCCGGGTTAATCAGGATCGAGCCGATCAGGGCTTCTTCAGCCTCGCGGCTGTGGGGGATAATGGGCATGTCTGCCATGGGTTTACCTGTCGTATATGAATATCTGTGTTTGGTTCCTGCGGCCTTCCTGAACCGAAAACAGGGCTTTTCGGGTCGCAGGTCTTATCATAGCCACCCGCTCAAAACAAGGGCCTTGCAGGGCTTCTTGTGAAGCCAACGATAGCGGCAACGGGAGCGGCACGGGAGCGGTACGATAACAGAGCGATAGCGGCACGATAACAGCGCCGCTATCGTGGCTTTTTGAGCGATTTTGGAACTTGCGATTTTCTTGGAACTGCCAGGTTTGGGGTTGCATAGGCCTATGCCTCGCTGGTGAAATCCAGGCCGGGAGCCTGGCGCGGCTGGGGATGCAGCACCAGGCGGCCATCGCGATAAGCTTGCAAGGCGTGGCCGAGCAGCAGCGTAGCCACCTCGCCCAACGGTACGTGGCGCTGCTGGTGGATCGTGCGGATTGCCGCTTGCACATCCTGCGGGATGCCGCGATAGGCGACCTGCTGCTGCCAGGCTTTGGGCGGGGTATCTTTGGCCGCTTTGCCTTTGCGAGAGCGAGCGGCCGGTGGCTGTAGGTCCCAGTCCTTTTCGTACCAACCTGGTCGTTCATTGCCCCAGCCATCGCCGGTCGGGAAAAGCGTCAGGCGGTACTGGCTCAGCACGGGATTCACCTGCAGTTCACCGCGCTGGTGGCAGAGCAAGCCATATTCCAGGAAGGCGCGTGCCACGTCAGAGGCGCGCACACCCAGGTCGTCCGCCACCTGCTTGATCTCTTCGTGCAAACCAGGCGGGACGCCGCGGAACAAGACCGGGCGGTTTTCCTGCTCCCAACCGCGGCTGCGGGATTTCTTCTCGGCCACGCGTAGTTGCTCGATCACCGGGACGGCTGCCGGCGTTTGCGGCTCTGCCGCAGCCGGGCTGCCCCAGGTAGGGGAGTTTTCCGGCTGGGCGGTTTCGTCAGCAGGCGGCTGTTCCCAGATGCTGCGTCGGGGTGTCGGTTTGCTCATCTGGACCTCCTACGAATACTTGATCACCAGGTCCACCAGCGCCTGGTACTCCTGGGCCGAGCGGCTCTTGGGATCTTTCTCAAAGATAGTTTTCGATTCACCCGGGCACTCGCTTAGAGTGGTTGAACGGTGGATGGGCTGCAAGACCCGCTCGCCGAAGCCTTTGGTCAAATCTTCCATCGCTGCCCGGTGTTCGCGCAACTGGTCGTGGAAGAAGGTCGGCAGCACACCCAGCAGCGCGCCCTGCCAGGCTTTCTCCTTCTGCAGGTAGATCAGGGTATCGGTGATCTTGCGCACGCTGTCGGTGGACAGGTACTCGGTAGAAGTGGGGATCACCACCAGGTCAGCGGCCCAAATGGCGCGTTCCTGGATGCCGCCCACCGAGGGAGCAGTGTCGAAGATGATGTAGCTCAGGCCGTTGCGGGTGAAGCGGGCAATCGAGTCACGGATGCAAGAGACCGCCCGGTTCTCGGCGTTGATGATGGTCTGGGCGGCCATGGTGGTCTGGTCGCCGGCCAGCAGCCACAGGCGCTCACGCCCGGAGTTGCGGATGTACTGGCGGATGAAGGCGGTCTCGTTGGCTGATTGACCCATCGTTAGCAGGTAGAACGCGCCTGGCTCGGGTTTCAGACCCAAGGTGATGGCGCACTGGCCCTGCGGGTCGAGATCGACGAGCAGCACTTCCCGGCCTTCCTGGGCCAGCCCGGCAGCTAAAGAAACGGCAGTGGTGGTTTTGCCTACCCCACCCTTTTGGTTCGAGACGGCGATAATGCGAGTTTTCATCGGATGTCAATCTCCTTGCGGTGATGGATTCGGGTTTGCACCCTGATCTTCAACAACCAGGGCGGGGTCAAAAGCCAGGTGCAGGTGGCGCGGCAGCACAAAACGCTTGCGTTCAATCACCAGGCCCTCGGCCGGGGCGTTCTCCGGCCAATCCAGCGGGGCTAACACGTGGTTGGGGATGCGGCCATACTTCGCCCGGTAATAAGCGGCGGCCGCCTGTACCGAAGCCTGCGGCGGGGTTTTGGGGTCTTCTTCAAACCACAGCATCCAGTTCGGATGGTTGGCGGGCATAGGACAGGCTCCTCGTGGGCAGATCATTGGCGGTTGGGCGGGAGCGACCGGCCAGGGTGATCTCCACCGCTTGCAGGCCGCGCTCCGACTCGACCAGGGTGAACTCGAAGACCAGGCTGCGATTGGGCAGCAGCTCCGGTTTTGCACCGGTGGGCAGGTTCGAGTCGTGAAAGAAAGCTGTGGCATACGGCGAGCCGGGGCTGCGAGCATCGGTCAACCACAAACCCGGGCCGATGGTTTTCAGGTAGCGCATGAAGCCGTAGTTCTGGTTGTGCCAGTAGCACCAGCCGCGCACCCGACTGTTGACCTCGCCCCATGCTGGCGGCTGTTCGTCGTCGCTTTCGATAGGCACCAGGTTGGGGATCAGGTAGCCGGACAGGTACAGGTCGGCTTCCTGGCGCAACTCCTGCGAAACGTTGTCCAGTCCGACCACTTCCACCCGGCAGCCGCGGTTTTGCAGCACCTGCACCACGCGCACGAAGTCGCCGTCGCCGCTGGCGATCAGCACCCGATCCAGGTTCTGGGCCTGGAGCAGGGCATCCACAGCCATATCGAGATCGGCGTTGGCGCGAGCGTATTTGCCGCCTTCATCCTGGTACCAGTGGACTTCCTTGGTAACGATCTTGAAGCCCTGGTCGCGCAGCATGGAATGAAAGCCGTTGGTACGGGTGCGGTAGGGCAGGTCGCGTTTGGCGCGTTCCACGTCGAAGGCGACGTAGGCGTTCAGGCGCACCGGTTCAGCGCCATCCCGGCAGGCGAAGTCGCGCAAGACACCGTACTGCAAATGGTAGCCGCCGTTCATGGACAGATTTGCGACATCTACATAGACGCCAACGCGAGAAGAGGAGATTATGGGATTTGGGTTCATGTGTAAATATCCTGTAACTTGCTGACGAACACGTTTGCGATTGTTTTCTGAGCTTGACGGATGGAGGCCATCAGCGAATTTGCGCTCTTTTCTGGCAGGCTGACAACCTCGACAGACTTGACAGGCTGACAAACTGATTTCATGCGGCCTCCTTGAGCAGTTCGAGCAGAGTGGGTGTGACGTAACGGGCATTCTTGCGGTTGGGGTCCTGGGCCAGCCAGCCTTTGCGCTCCCAGGTTTCGGCCAGGCGGCGCGCCGGGCGTGGCTGCAGGCCCCAGGCCAGCAAATCCTCCTGAGTCATGCGCCCACTGGCCTCTTTCAGAGCGCGCTGCACCAAAGAACGCTCCTCATCCGAAAGCGGACTGACGTTGACCGGCGCTCCGGAAGCCAGCAGAACTGCCAGGCGCTCTTCGGGCAGGTGGTAGGCCTGGAACTCCTGGATTGAGCCGCCATCCAGGCGCAGGATGCCGCGCCCGGGCAGTGACAACTGCATGGCCTTACGGCCCCAATCATTGGAGTCCAGCACTACAGAGGCGGAGGTGTCATCGTTGACGCGGAAAGAAACGCGTGTGGCGAAGCTGGCCGACAGGCCGCGCGGTACATCCTGCGAGCGCCAGGAGTGCGCGGCGATCACCAGGTGGATGCCGTACTTCAGGGACTGGCGGGCGATGTCGGCGATGGTTTCGCTCACGCCGCGCTGATCCATAAAGGTGTTGGCTTCGTCAACGATCAGGAAGGCGCGCGGCAAGGGCTGGGGAACCAGACGGTTATATTCCTCGATCTTTTGCACCTGCAGGCCGCCCGGTTTGGTCACGCTCTTGAACAACTCGCCGCGGCGGGTCATTTCCTGCTGGAGTGTTTCGAGCAGCCTGGCGAAATCGGCCTTCGAAGACGCCACCGGCGCAGCGCACAGGCTGTTCCAGTTGGTCGAAAAGGTGATCTCCTGCGGATCGGCCAGGTAGAGCTGATAGCCATTGTGCAGGGCGGTGTAGGCCAGGCCCAGCTCGAAGTTGGATTTACCCGAGCGCGAGGCCCCGCCCACCAGGATGTTCAGCAGGCGCTCGGCGTGCAACTGGATCGGGCCGCGCCGTCCCACACCCAGGGGGAACACATCTCGTTCCAGAGTGGCAGGAAAAGCAGTGGTCTTGGGTAAAGCAGGCGGGGCGGAGAGCAGCACGGCGTAGCGCGCTCCGTTGTGATTGGAGGCGGCCACACGTTTGCCGCGTGTCAGGGTGCTGATCTGGTGCAGCACATCCTCGGACAGATACAGGCTGACCGGCTCTCCCAGGTGCAGCTCATCCAACACAGCGAACAAGATGATGTGCTCTTCGTGTTCGGTGACGACGAACTCACGGAAGATCGGGTTGCGCTTGCAGTCTTTCAGTGCAGAGACGATGCGGGTCGCCACGTAGCGAGCTTCAGACAGGTAACGGTTTGCCAACATAACAGCCTCCTACTCTCCACTATCCAACAGCTTGGGTTCAACATCACGCAGCCATGCGCCAACCTGGTGATCGTCGGCGGGCAGCACTTTGAATTCGACATTGGCGATCTCTACCGGCAGCGCTGGGCCTGGGTTGGCCGGCGCTGCAAGCGTGGCTGCCTGGCGGAGAACCTGTTTTTTCGTTTCGGCAGGCAGGTTGCCCACTGAAAGCAGCAATTCAGCAGCCTGGGCGCGGGCAGCAATGGCGTTCTGCATCTGGGCATCCGGTGCAGAACCGGAGGTAATCAGGCGGCCATCCTGGTCGAATTCCAGGCCAGGGCCCAGGCTGCGGGCAATGTCAGCGATCTTGAAGCCGCCATTCTTGTCAGGGATAACAATGATCGGCTTGCCGTTCCAGGATTGGAAACCGAAGAACTTGAGCAGCAGCCAGGGGGTAGCCTTCCAGATCAGGAACAGCCCGAAAGCAAAAACCAGGACCAGCGCCAGGCGCAAGGCCCAGGTGCGGAAGAGCAGGGTCTGGCGCTGGCTTTCATCGCGGCGGATCAGCTCATTGACCGCCAGTTGGGTGGCGGTGGCATGCACCTGGTTGTCGGCTTCGACCTGGGTTGCGGTGGCCGCCTGGGCTGTGCCGGTGGAAATCGCCTGCTGCGTCCCGGCGGCGCTGGTGGCCTGCCAGCTTTGTGCGGTAGCCGTGCCATCTGCGGCAACCTGGCTGGCCGTGGCGGTCGCTTCTCCAGAAGCCTGGGTCTGGCGAGTGAAGTACTGCTCTGTGGCTGCTGATTGGGTCAGGTTCAGGGCAACCAGGGTGGTCTGGCGGCTTACGTCCATCGCCACGGCGGTGCCGGTCAGGGCCAGGTTGTAGGCCTGGGCTTCGCCGGCCTGGATCGTCGAACGGGCCTGCATGGCCGAAGCCTGTTCGGTGGCAACGTAGGGTGGGATAGAAGTAGAGAGCAGGGCGCTGGTAGGCGGAGCGAAGGATGACTCAGGCACACCGGCGCAGCTTTGCAGGGTGAACAGGTAGATCACCAGAACAAAGGCCAGCCAGCCCAGAGCGCCGTTCTTGCGGATATGAGATGTCTTGTTATTCTTCATGGCTACCAGCCCCAATTTCTGAACAGGGTATCTTCGGCTTCTTCAGGCTGCATGCTTTGCTCAACAGGCAGGTAGAGAGATGGCAGGCGAGCGCCAGGATCCGGCAAGTAACCTGCCATTGGCTGCTCCTGGTGGAAAGAATGCTGGATGCCTGACTGAGGCAGCGGACTGATCCACTGGCTTTGTTTGGCAGCGCGCCGGATGGCCAGGAAATTGGCTACGCCAAAGCCCACACCAACACCAGCGATGATCGCTACCAGGACCATAAAGCCGGTAATGCACTGGGAAGTCAGCAAGGCGGTCGAAGCCGTGGCGAATGCGACTCCGTTGGCCAGGTTGGCGGTTGCCGAGGTCAGGGCAGTCGCAAGGGAGAGCAAAACAACTACTGCGAGAAATCCGGCGAGGATGGCTGCCAATATTCTCATCGCGGGCCTCCCAAAGCATCGCTGGCGCTTTCAGGTGCGTTTTTCTGATCTGAAGAATGGATGGCCCAATCCTGGCCTGTTCTTTGAATAGCGCCAGCAATTTCGATAAGCAGGCGCTGAGATGGCGGCGAGAGCTGGTCATAAATGCGCAACAGGTTGGCGCGTTCCAGGTTGATCTGCTCCAGATCCAGGGCGTTGGTTGCTCCGCTCATTTGCAAAAACATCGTCGCCGACTGGCCTGTTGCTTGAGACAGATGTAAACAAGTCTCCAATGTGGGCAGCCGGTCAGGATAGTAAATCAGGCTGCGTAACGTGCCCTGTGATAGCCCGGCGCGGCGTGATAATTCGGTGAGTGTGACGTTATGCCTGGCTACATAATCTAAGAGCCACTGTCCCAGAAGCGATATACCTTTATGTTGTTTCTTTTGAGACATATACTTGATCTCACAGTACCTAAAGAACCTTGTGTTTCCAGCAAATATGGTGTTAAATACAAGCGACTCCCATACATAAAGTACGGGAGTCGCAACCTACAAGAATCGAATTTACTTGTCGGTGATCATAAGCCTGCAAGCGGGCGTCAGGGTGCGTTTCTTCTTACTTCACTGATCGAACTCGCGCTGGATGATTCGCAGCGCTTCTTCGAGCAGCGTATCGGGAGGAATCAGGAGGATTCTTTGAGTGCTTAAGTTGTACCAATGGGGAGCGCTCCCTTCCTTCCCGCTGCACTACATCCCACATCGTTCCCTGAATTCGCCCGGTGTATGCCGGGCGAGTTCGATTCTGGGCCTGGAATATTGGTACAATATCGGGGTGGTTTGGAGCATGAACGAGAGGAGGCGGGGCTGTGGAGTACGATACGGATAAAGTGGACGAGGCGACGCTGGCGCTGCTGTACCTGGTGATGTTTTCGGACGACTACGGGACGTGCGCCTGGAAATCTTTCGATTGGGACAGCATGGACCGGCTGTACGAGAAGGGCTACATCAGCAACCCGAAGAGCAAGGCCAGGTCGGTGGCGGTCACTCCGGAAGGGGAAAGGCGGGCGGCGGAGTTGTTCGAACTGTTTTTCGGGGCATCGCCGAAAGGGGATTAGGGGCGAGAGTCCGGCGGAGGTACTTGGGGGGGAGAGGTGGATGAGGCGGCGCTCGGGCGGCTGAGGTCGCGGCAACGCAGGGCAGGAAGTTGCCTGAACTGGGATATGGCCCTGCCAGCATGAGGGTGCTCCCCAGGTCTGGCAGATGAGGGTGGTATGTTGCAACACAACAATTTGGTGTATAATTCGAATGTAATATTATTGTGTACAGTGAGATGAGGAGGTAGATAATGTACCGCACCCAAATTTTGCTCGAACCTGAGCAGCACAAAGCACTGGCCGAAATCGCTCACCGCGAGAAGCGCAGTCTCTCCGATGTGGTCAGAACGATGTTGCAACAGCAGCTCGAAGAGCGTAAGAAGCTGGATCTGGCGCTGGCGGCAAAAGCATTGTTGGCTGACTACCAGGAGGATCCTGATCTGACCACCTTCACCGCGCTCGATGCAGAGGATTTCCATGCGTAAGGGGGAAGTCTGGCTGATCAATCTTGATCCAACCGTTGGAGCAGAGATTCAAAAAACGCGTCCGGCTGTGATCGTCAGCGAGGATGCCATTGGGATATTACCGCTGCGAGTCATTGTACCATTGACGGATTGGAAAGAGCGCTACGAGATTGCTCCCTGGATGGTGCAGATTGATCCGGATAAGGCCAACGGCCTGGGCAAAGCCTCGGCTGCGGATACGTTTCAAATTCGTTCGGTATCTCAGGCCAGGTTTGTCAACCGCATCGGTAGAATTTCAGATGTGCGCCTTCAAGAAATATTAAGGGGCATTCAAACGGTTATCGGTGTCTGAGGGAGTGTTGAGTAACCGGGTGCACTATCCTCTGGCGGGTTCTGCCGCGCCTGCTTGTACCACATCCAAGACAGCCTGTGGGTGCTTGGCGGCTACCTGGAGCAGCACGCGTGCTGGGCCTTCGGGCACACGGAAATTACTGATTCAAACGTTCGACCTCAGCGCTGATCTGGGGCAGGAGTTCGTTGACGCGGTTCAGGTATTGGCTGCCTTTGTCCATCAGGGTGATGTCGCGGGTCTGGCTTTGCCAGGAGGCGTCCATAAACACGGCGCTGTCCGCGATCAGCAGGTCTATCTGGAGATTGACGGCGTTGGCTGACAGGTTGAAGTGGTCGATGGCGGGGTAGAGGGCATCGAGGTAGTTACTGCTGCAAGCTGTGAGAAATGCCAAGAAACTCGCCAGGATGAACAGGCCGGGCTTTAGGGTGGGATTTCGGGTATGCATGGGCGCTCCTCAGGTGTCCTCTTGCAGCAACCGCAGGCAGCGAAAGCTGCGCCACAGGGCCAGTGCCAGACCGACCACGACGACCACCAGGCAGGCCAGGGCGTAGGCGTCGATGCTCAAGCCGGGGATGGGGTAGAGCAGCAGGGCAGCGAGGGCGACGGACAGGCCGTTGGCCAACAGCCAGCGCCCGGCGCAGCGGTTGGCGGGGTACCACAGTTTGGGATCGGACAGGGTGGCGCGGGTGCGAAAGCCGTAGATGGGGTTGGGCGGGATGATGCCGGCGATCAGGGGCAGGGAGAGCAGGGCCAGGAGCAGGCCGGAGGTCAGGTAGAGGAGGAGCAGGGTGGTCATGGGATTCTCCTACAGTTCGAAGGTAAGTATTGGCGGAGGGAGGGGCAACAGGTGCAACGCACGGTGAACGTGCATCGCACCGGGGCTTGGGGTGATCAACCAGATGGGTGGGGGCGAGCCGCGGAAAGACAAACTACCCGGTGATCCTTTCACCGGGTAGTATAACAGGTTGGCGCGGGCGCTGCGCGAGAAGCTGGATGAGCTGCGGGCGGACGAGGTGGAGGTGAGCTTCGGTCTGAAGACGATTGGCGAAGTGGGCAATTTCGCCGTGGGCAAGGCCGGGGTGGAGGCGAATTACACGGTGGCGTTGAAGTGGAAGAATGCGGCCGGGACGGAGATGGAGCGGCGCGTGAAGAGGGCGCAGCGGCGTGGGATGATGAGGCGCGGTAAACGGATTATTGGAACGGATTGAACGGATGGGTGAGTGCGCTTGGAGCGCACTTGGGGTAGCAGGCTGAGATTTGGAATCTCAGCCGTTTGGCGGCCTGGGGGTTGGCTGAGAGTTTGCTGAGAAAGAGATAATTACGGTCTAAATAGGGTATAATTTAGGTGGACTCATGCTTGGAATGGGTCGATTTTCTCATAACGCATTTATGCTCGCACTTATGTGTTGTTGGCACTGGTAGAGCACGTGGTTGTCTAAGGAGGCACTCGGATGGACCTGGTAGGGCAGAAGCTCGGAAAGTATGAATTGTTGGAAAAGCTCGGTCAGGGGGGCATGGCGCAGGTGTACAAGGCGCGCCAACCGATGATCGAGCGCATGGTGGCGATCAAGGTGATGCAAACGCACCTGGCGGATTCGCCCAAGTTCGTGGAGCGTTTCATGCGCGAGGCGCAGCGCCTGGGGCAGTTGCGCCACCCGAACATCGTCAGCGTGATGGATTTCGACATCGTCGGCGAGACTCATTACCTGGTGATGGATTTCATCAGCGGCCCGTCGCTGGAGATGTATCTGGAACGGCGGCGCCCGCTGCCGCCGGAGGAGGCGCTACGGCTGACCAGCCAGATCGTGAGGGCGCTGCAGTACGCCCACGAGCAGGGGGTGGTGCACAACGATCTCAAGCCGGCCAACGTGATGTTCCAGGATAACACAGCCCAGCAGTTGGTGCTGACCGATTTCGGCATTGCCCGCCTGGTAGATACCTCGGGCGTGGCGCAGAGCAGCACGATCATCGGCACGCCGGCCTACATGAGCCCGGAAGCCGTGCAGGGCAAGCCGCTGGATGGGCGATCGGACCTGTACAGCGTGGGGGTGATGCTGTACGAGATGCTGACCGGGGAGCAGCCTTACCAGGGCGATACGCCGGTCTCGGTGATCTTACAGCACGTCAACGCCCCACCGCCGGATGTGCGCACTTCCTACCCGAACCTGCCGGAAGCAGTAGCGGCGATCATCGAGCGAGCCATGGCCAAGGAACCCGAGGCGCGCTACCGGGACGCGGCCGAGATGGGCAAGGCGGTGGAGGCGGCGCTGCGCCAGTTGAGCGAGCCGCCCAGGACGGTGCAGATCACCGGGCAGCCCAGGCCAGCGACAGCCGCGGCTTACGGCGGCACGGCGCAGATGCGCAGCGGGACCCAGGCGGGGTCTGCGTTGCAGCCCGGTTTTGCAGGCCAATCTGTGCCTATGGGGCAGGCTGCGCCTGCTACCCAGGCGGCGACGCCGCTGTTCAGGCGCCCGTGGGTGTGGGCGCTGGGCGGCGTAGTGGCGCTGGGGATGATTTTGTTCTTCGTGGTGGGCGGGGCAGCCTTGATGGCAGTTGGGCGGCGGGCGGCGCAAACGCCGACGCCCGTGGCACAGGCCACCCAGGGCAGCCCGACAACGGCGCCGACCAACGCTCCCGGGGTCAATCCAACGGCAACGGGCGAAGCGCCGGGTGAGGCGGCGCCCGTGGAAACACCTGCGGTCATCACCGAGGTCGAAGCCAACCGCTTCGGCAGCCTGAGCGTGGCGCTGGACAGCCAGGGGCAGCCCAGGCAAATCCAACTGGCGCTGGATAATGTGCCGCTGCCGCCGGCCGAGACGCAGTATGTGCTGTGGCTGGGGGATGGGTCCAGTTTCACCCGCCTGGGGAGCCTGGTGGTGCAGGATGGGGGCATCCGCTTCCTGGCCCCGGTGGATATCGCTGTTTTGGCAGGTTTGCAGCAGGCGCTGGTGACGGTGGAGAGCGACCCTGAAGGGGCCAGCGCGCCTTCGCAGCAGGTGGTTTTCTCCGGGCAATTCTCAGACGGCCAGTTGGCTGAGTTCCGCCAACTGGTGGTGAGCAGCGAGGAAGCCACGGGCAGGCCTTACCTGGCGGCGATCCTGGAGCAGAGCGATGCGGCTTACCAGCACCAGGTGTTCCAGGTGGAGGCGCTGGCCGATGGCGACTTAAAGCAGGCGCGCCAGCACACTGAGCACGTGATCAACATCCTGGAGGGCAAGGAAGGGGCGGACTTCGGCGACCTGGACGGCAACGGACGAACGGAGAACCCGGGCGACGATGTGGGCGTGCAGCGCTACATTACTCAGGCCAGCCAGCACGTGCTGGCGGCGGCCTCAGCCGATCCACAGACCGTGCAGCGCCGGGCGCAGGCCGAGCAGGCGGCGGCGCGTTACGCCGCCGATTTGCAGGCCTTGCAGCAGGTGGTGGCGCTCAATTTGAAGGTGCTGGCGGCCGATACGGCGGAGGAAGCCGCTCCGCTGGCCGAGCAGGCCCAGGCGCAGTTCGACGCGCTGCGCAATGGGCAGCAGGGGCTGGAGGGTTTGTTGTGGAGCAACCACTTCGCCCTGGGCGTGGTGGGCATGGCGATGATCACCGACCCATCCCTGGCATCTGAAGCGGTCCCGCAGGCGAGCGCGGCGGCCACCTTCCGGCTGGTGGAAGGCAATGATTTCAGCCTGCAGATCAACGGGCTGCCGGTGGTGCCCGCCGAGCAGGTATATGCGCTGTGGGCCAGGGCCGCCGGAGCAGAGCAGTTCACATTGCTCACGGTTGTGCCCGAAGGGACTCTGGTGGGGGGAGGCAAAGCGCCGGTGAACCTGTACCAGGCCTTCGACCAGTTGGCGCTGAGCCTGGAGTCGAACAAGGCTGTCCCACAGTCGCCCACGCGGCTGCTGTTGAGCGGGACGCTCTCGCCGCAGGCGGGCGGGCTGCTGGTGCAGTTGACCGCCGCCGATCAGGGAGCGCTGAGCAAAGCGCAGGGGCAGGCGGATATCGCCGCTGAGCACATGCAGTACCTGCTGGCAGCCATCCAGAGCAACAACCTGCCGCTGGCCAAGCGCCACACTGAGCACATCGTCAATACCCTGGAGGGGCAGGACGGCGAGCATTACGGCGACGTGAACGGGGACGGCAATGCGCAGGACCCTGGCGACCGTGTGGGCGTGCTGGGCTATCTGAAGCGCGTTCACGAAGAAGCCAGCGCCTTGCAGAACGAAAGCCTGTCACCTGAACAGACGGCGTATTTGCAGCAACTGCTGGCGGTGGAGCAGAACAGCGAGCAGTTGATCGCCGACTGCTACGAAGCAGCGATGAAGATCATCGCCTCGGACACGGCCGAGGAAGCGCAGAACAACGCTTTGATCTTCCAGGAACTGGTGCAGGCGCTGCAGACCGGCCGGGACCTGGATGGGAATGGGGCGATCGACACCTTGACGGGCGAGGGCGGCTTGCAGGCGCTTGCCAACCTGGCCGGGCTGGTGGGCCAGGTGAGTCTGAACCCATAACGGGCGCAACGCTAGCGTAAAATGTAAAGAAAGGATGGTTTTTTACAGGCCATCCTTTCTTTTTTGTGAGAATCGAGCATGTTTACCCGGGTTTTACTTGCGCGTTTGGGGTGATGATTGTAGAATCATAGAGATTGTGGAAAAAGGCGCTTTTGAAAATATTCATGAATAGGGAGTCAGGTCGTTGTCGGTAGAAAAACTGCTGGACCGTTCTGAAACGAGCGCTTCGCCGGCTGCGTTGGATGTACACCGCGATACGCTGGCTGAGTTCGCCCTGGCAATGATCCTGTTGGGATCGTTGGCGATCATGCGGGCGTTTTTCGTTTCCGGCTCTTCCATGTGGACGACTCTGGTATCTGGGGGCGTGTTGCTGGGCATGGGGGTTTTCCTGCGGCGCAGGGCAGACGATCTCAACTTGCAAGTATCCTGGTACCTGATCGTGGCAACGCTGATCGTCGCTATCTCGCTGGAGGCTTACGGGTATCCTAACAGCCCGGCGCGTTACTATTATCCGATTGCGATCCTGATCTCCAGCCTGCTGATCTCGCGCAGCGGCATCGTGGTGGTCACCCTGGTAGCGGCGGTGGCTGAACTGTCGGTGGTTTTCACGCTGGGAGCCGGCTGGCGAGATGGGAACCTGGTGGGCGGGCCGCAGGTGCTGATCCTGGTGACAGCCTTTGCTTCCTTCCTGGCCTCACGCCAACTGCGCACCGCCCTGGAGACGGCGGAGAGCTTTTCAGCGCGCACCAGCGACATGTTGGAGCAGATCCGCACGCAGCGGGCCGAGCTGACCAAGACGGTGCGGGCGCTGGGCGAGGCCAATGCCCGCCTGGAGCGCCTGAACGTTGAACTGGACCAGGCGCGCGCCGTGGCGGAGGAGGCTGACCAGTTTAAATCTCAGTTCCTGGCGCACATGTCGCACGAACTGCGCACACCGCTTAACGCCATCCTGAACTTCACGGCATTCGTCTCGGACGGCCTGATGGGCGATGTGAACGAGGCGCAGGTGGAAACGCTGCAGAAGGTAATCGACAGCGGCAACCACCTGTTGAGCTTGATCAACGATGTGCTGGATATCTCCAAGATTGAGGCCGGGCTGATGAACCTGTTTGTTGAGGATGTGGATCTGAACAGGGCGTTGAGTGCGGCGGTGTCGATCACCAAGGGCCTGCTCAAAGACAAGCCGGTCGAGTTGATCACGGAGATCGAAGAGGACCTGCCCCACATCCGTGGAGATAAGCGCCGGGTGCGGCAAATCTTCCTCAACCTGGCTTCTAACGCAGTCAAGTTCACGCCGGAGGGCAGTATCACGATCACGGCGCAGCGCGACGCCAGCCAGATCCACGTATTGGTGCAGGATACGGGCATCGGCGTCGCCGAGGAAGACCAGGCGACGATCTTCGAGCCCTTCAAGCAGGCCCAGCACGACCTGCGCAACGTGATCGGCACAGGGCTGGGGCTGCCGATCAGCAAACACTTCGTTGAAGCGCATGGCGGGCGGATGTGGATGGAGAGCGAAAAAGGAGCGGGCTCGAGATTTCATGTTATACTTCCGATCGATCACCAGTTCGACCAGCTGGTTGAGGCCGGGTAAAGCTTTGCGGCAGACGACACTTTCATGACAGATCAGGGCCCACTTATTTTGTTCGTTGATGACGACGCCCCCAGCCGGGAAGTGATGAAAGTGATTCTCAACCGGGTGGCGGGTTACAACCGGGTGGAGTTATTCGAAGATAGCCAGAATTTCATGGAGCGGCTGCATGCCCTGCCGGGCGCGCCGGACGTGATCTTCCTGGATATCCAGGTGCCGCCGATCGATGGTTACGAGATGTTGAAGTTGATCCGCAGCGATCCAGCTTACCAAAAGGCGAAGATTATCGCGGTGACGGCCAGTATCATGCCCAGCGACGTGGCGCTGCTGCAGCAGGCCGGTTTCGACGGGCTGATTGGTAAACCGTTGGTGCACAAGATTTTCCCGGAGTTACTTCATAAAATTCTGGCGGGCGAGCCAATCTGGTACATTCCGTAATCGCCGGCCAGCAAGGAGCACAAGGCATGTTGTTAGATGGGAAACGCATTTTTGTAGTCGAGGATGACTCGTCGAACCTGGCAATTATCCGTACGATCCTGCTGCGTCAGGGAGCCTCAGTGCCGTTCGACGCATGGGGCAAGGGGGCGATCGAGACGATACGCCGCTCGCTGCCGATCGATGTGATCCTACTGGACCTGGCCCTGCCGCGCGGGGTGAGCGGGTACGATGTTTACGATGAAATCCGCTCAATACCCGAACTGGAGAAGGTGCCGGTGGTACTGGTGACAGCGGCCGATCCGAGCACCGAGATGAACCGGGCGCGTGACAAGGGGATGAGCGGCTTCATTTCCAAACCGATCAAGTATGGCAGCTTTGCCCAGTCGATCGCCGCCGTGCTGGCTGGCGAGCCGGTCTGGGATGATGGCAGCATGTAGCTTCTTCATAGCATAACATTGGCGATTACGAGACGGCCCAACGGGCCGTCTCGTTGCGTTAACCACCCACCAGGGGCAGCAGCTTGAAGAAGGAAACCTGGGTGTTCTCTTCCACTTCGATGATTTCGTCCAGGCTTTCTACCTGGCGATCGTCGACCAGGACAAAGAAGGCGTTGTCTTCGAAGGCCTGCAAAGCCAGCTCGGCCTGCTTGCGCCAATCGATCTGGCGGCGCTGGCGCAGGCGGTAGCCATTCAAGGTGGCTTCTGTCTCATCAGGCTGCACCAGGCCGTTGAAGTATTCCGGGGTGGACAGGTTGTACAGGCTGACTTCCTGGTGCACGCGCTGGCGGATCAGCTCGCGCAAAGTCAGGCGCTGGCTGGCGACGGTGAAGTTGAGTTTGTTCGAGACCTGTCCGGTGGTCAGTTCATCACGTGCAGTCAGTGAGATAGGCATGGGAGGCTCCTCCAGTGAATTGGTACACGATTGGTCATGCGTCTCGGATCAGCGCCTGATCTGGAGCAGGATGGTGGGGTCTTTGATCTTGTGGTCTTCAGCCAGCAGGAAGGCTTTGCTCAAGATCAACGCCAGGGTGGGATCACCCTCGAAGGGCAGAAAAATGTTCCCGGTCGCTCGATTGCTGGATGGGGCGGGCACGATGCACAGGGATTGGTCATTTGGCTCCATGAGGATATTACCGCTGCCCAGGTGGATTTTGTAGGTATGGAGCTGGCCGGTGACCACCAGGAAGCGCCCGGCGACCTGGCAGCGTTGAGCGATTTTCAGGCGCGGCAGCAGGCGTTCCAGGACTTCTTTACGGGTTTGGGCCGTGGCGGACAGCTCACCGAAGGCGTAAGACTGCCAGTAAGTGCCATAGCCCGGGATCAGGCCGCGCTCCTGCCAGTTGGGATCGTTGCCCACGCTGCACACGCCAACGAACAGATCAACGTCGCGCAGTCCTTCTGAGAAGCACAAAGGCGGGACTTCATCCAGGGGCAGTGGCTCGCCGTCCCCGTGGCAGAAGCGCACCTGGTCGGTTGTCACGTAAAGGCAGATGCCGTTCGGGGAGAGATGTTCGGGGATGCCGTTGACCCAAAACTCGACCTTCAGGCCAGCCTGCGAAAGAAGCAGAACGGGGGTGTTGAAGGAATCCCATCCGCCTTGCAGGCTGTAATGCCAGCCGCGCTGCTGGCACAGGGCTGAGAACTGATGCTGGCGCAGAATGTGGGCGGCGAAGCGGTTTGAGTAGGTGCGGGTAAGGCGCTCGGCCTCGGTGAGCAGGTAGATCTCACGGTGGGCCTGTTAAAAGGCTGATGATCTGGATGATGGCGGTGTAGTCATCGAACTGGCGGGTCAGGCAGCCCTGCGCATCCAGGCCGTAATCGGGCACGGAGAGTTCTTCGAGATCGGCGACGGTCAACCCCTGGCTTTGGGCGGCGCTGTGCAGCGCTTTTTCTACCAGATTACGGGGGCAGCATAGCGAAGCTTGTGCTGCAAGCGGCTGAGTTCACTGACAGCAGTCTGCCCAGGCATGGCGCTCAGGGCATAGATGCAGGCGTTGCCAGCTTTTTGCGCCCGGGCGCCGACCTCTGGGATCTTCTGGAAGCAGGCCAGGGCGGCGTCGCCCAGGGTGTGAGCCAAATCCGGGTTCTCGACCAGGCTGGCGATCCACACCAGGCCTTTCAACAGGCTGGCGGACGAGTCGGGCATGGGCCGGGCGGCGCGCTTTGGCAGCGGCGCGAGCCAAGTGCACAAGGCCTGGGCAAAATCCTGCGGGCTGATGGGTGGTTGAAGCAGTTCCCTGGCGTTCTTTAGCCAGCGGGCCGACGGCTGCCGGCTGTTGGCGGTCAGGGCGTGCTGGAAAAGGCGCTGCCAGTGGGAGCGCGGGCCGGGGGGCATCTGGCTCCAGGCGTGCAGCAGGGCATCCGACCAGGGCTCGCCCGGCGCGACCAGTTCCGGGGACTCTGTGAGCAAGGCGCTCAGGCGGCGGATGACCTGGCGCTCCTCGGCGTAGTTTTCGTTCAGAGCAGAGACCAGGCCCTCTATGGCTGGCCTCAGTTCGGGCGACAGGTCTTGTTCTTTGACCAACCCTTCTACCTGGCGCACCAGGGAGCCGAGCGGGAAGGTGTGTTGCCAGGGGATGGTGCGCGGCCAAACGGTCGGCGGAATTTGGAGCAAAGCGGAGATCAGGTTGGACATTTCAGCGCTGGTGAAGGGCAGGCGCCGGCGCAGCAACTGCACGGCCAGCGCTTTGAGGGCGCCGGTCATGCGCCACCAGCGATGGAAGGGATCGTGCTGCCGGCGGGCCAGGTTCTCTGGGGATGGCAGGTGATAGCGACGCTGCGCTGCGCCAGGGCCAGCAGCAGGCGCATCTGTCCCGTTGGAGGCACCTGCAGGATCGCCTGCCAGGATGCCAGGACGCGGTAGTCCGGCGACTCCCAGCCGTGAGTCGAGGCCAGGACTTCGTCCAGGAAGCGGCTGATGAGCAGGTGTTCTTCGCGCAGGAGGGAGCCGTCTGGGCTGGTGAAATCATCGGGGCCGACCGGACCGAAAAGCGCTTCGAGAAAGTTCATGGGCTCTACCTGTAAAGAAACGGCGGATTGGATTGAGATATTTAGCACAAATGTTCTTTGTCGGAAATAATACCTGGGAATTGACATTCGCCTTTGATTTGGTTATGCTTAACGTGGAGGCGTCAGGCGGCATATGGGAAATGAAGGCGATGGCAGCGAGGTAAAGTTTGTCCAGGGGGCTGTGAACACGCAGGGCGGCGATTTCATTGGTAGAGATAAGATTACGGTTACTGCTGATGTGGCAACCGATGTATCTGGTTTACCCAACCCTTACCTCGGCCTGCGCAGCTTCACTTATGAGGACCGGCTGGCATATGCCGGGCGGGAGGCGTATGTGCGCCAGGCGGTGGAAATATTGACCGCTCCAGAATCGCCTCAAGGTTTACTTTTCATCACTGGCGCCAGCGGCTGCGGCAAATCTTCCTTTGCCCAGGCTGGTTTAATGCCAGCTCTGGAGGCGCATTATCAGGCACGCCAGCGCCAGGTTTGCAGGGCGGTCTTTCACCCTTCGCTCCAGCCCATGGCGCGCCTGAAAGATGCCTGTTTGCAATTAGGCTTAGCTGCTATTGATCAGGAAACACTGAAAGATGCGGGCGCGTTCTGGCTCTGGATGGATGAACATATCCCGACAGGGGTTATTAACCTGCTCGTGATCGACCAGTTCGAGGAATGTTTTACCCAGTCTGCTATCGATGGGCGTGAACAATTATTTGCTTTGTTAGCTGGTTTCTCCGCCCGCATGGCCACGCGGATGCATATGGTCGCAACACTGCGCTCGGATTATCTCAACGAGTTGTTCCAGGTGAAGCCCTTATGGGAAATCGCCAAACGTGGCATCGAATTGCGGGCGATGACGAATGATGAACTGAAGGCTGCCATCCAACGCCCGCTGCAAGCAGTCTGCCAGGTGGATGAGCGCTACCGGTTGAAGTGGTTCGAGCCAGCCCTGCTGGAGCGGTTGGCCGGGGAAACTGCCCAGGATGCCACTTACCTGCCTCTGTTGCAAGTAACGCTGCTGGGATTGTGGAATGGCGGCAGGTTGCGCCTTGGTAGTTTTCGGAATCTGGCTGAAGCGATACGGCAGAGGGCAGAAACCGTCTACGCATACGAGGATTACGATGTGCCTTTCCCGGGAAGGCCGCGCCCGGAAACCGACCGGGCCACAGTCCTGGCTATCCTGCTTGATCTGGTGAATGTTTCGCCAGATGACGATCCGCGCCGTGACGTTCGTCGCAGGCGGACTAAGCAGGAGGTAGAGGCCGACTCAGCGCAGCGCTCACGCCTGGTGAATGATTTGATTGCAGCGCGCTTGCTCAGCGCGGGTGTAGAGACTTTCGATAACGACTCAATCGAAACATTGGATATCGTTCACGAGATGCTGATAAATAATTGGGAGCGACTGCGCCAGGCAGTTGCAGAGCGGCGCCAGGTTTTACAACAACGGGCGCTCTTCGAACAGAGCCTGGCAGAGTGGAAAGCCAAGGGTAGCGGTAGTGAGTATTTGCTGGCGGGTGTCCGCCTGGCGGAAGCTCGGCAGTTAGCCCAGGCCGGGGATATTGCTTTGCGACCCTCTGAAGCGCGCCAGTACCTGGAAGCCAGCCTGGCCCAGGCAGAGGCAACGCAGCAGCGCCAATTGGAGCAGGCACGTGCACTGG
Source organism: Chloroflexota bacterium (assembly GCA_040752025.1). Taxonomy (GTDB): domain Bacteria; phylum Chloroflexota; class Anaerolineae; order Anaerolineales; family UBA4823; genus JBFMFR01. The sequence continues at coordinate 66,796 of JBFMFR010000023.1, forward strand.
CTCGTACGCAGCGCCAGCGTACCTCATTGTTTGCCATCGGCCTGGCAGCCGTGTTAGTGTTGATGAGCTTTGTAGTCTTATTGTACCGGCAATCTGAGCAACGATTGGGCGACGCGCAGGTTGCGAATACGCAGTCAGCCGCGCATGCAGCCACGGCCCAGGCGGCTGGTCTGGAAGCGCTGGCGCAGGCGAATGTAGCTCGCGCGGGGGAACTTGCTTCGCATGCGCTGGCGCACGTGGGTGACCAGCCCGATTTGGCTTACTTACTCAGCGTAGCGGGGTATCAATTGGATGTCAATTACCTAACAAAAAATAGTTTGCTGACTGTGCTGTCATCTTTCCCACATTTACGTGTTTTCTTGAACGGGGATGGCCAGAGCGCAAACAGTGTGGCTTTCAGCCCGGATGGCCGCTATCTGGTTTCGGGTTATGACAATGGCAAAGTTATCCTATGGGATATGGCCAGCCAGCAGATCACCGGCCGGACCCTAGGTGAGCATTCGAATTGGGTTTCTTGCGTTGCCTTCAGCCCAGATGGTGGAATGGCGGCCTCTGGCAGCGGTGATGGTACGATCTTCCTGTGGGATACGGCTACATACCAGCCAGTAAGCCAACCTCTGGCTGGACACGTTGGGGGAGTGACCGGCGTGGCTTTTAGCCCAGATGGGCAGACGCTGGCCAGCGGCGGCAGCGATAAAACGATCATCTTGTGGGATGTGGCCACGCTGAAGCCCGTCGATCAATTCCTGACCGGGCACTCCGGTAGTGTGAAAAACTTGACTTTCAGCCCGGATGGAAATATCCTGGCTTCTGGCAGCGGGAGTTGGATCTACTTGTGGGATGTGGCTAAACAACAGCCGATTGGCCAGCCTCTGGCTGGTTATGAAAGCGTTGCTTTCAGTCCGGATGGACAGACTCTGGCTTATGGTGCAAATGATGGTACTATCATTCTGTGGAATATAACCAGGCAGGAGCCCTTCGGCCATCCTCTGGCCGGGCATACAGGTGTTGTAACCAGCCTGGACTTCAGCTCTGATGGACAGTACCTGGCGTCCGGCGGTTGGGATAGGAGCATCATCTTATGGGCCGTCAATACGCAGCAACGCCTTGGACTGCCCATGATGGCGCACACCGATGTTATTTCTAGCGTAGCATTCAGTCCCGATGACCAAACCCTGGTTTCTGCCAGTTGGGATGGCAAGGTTATCGTGTGGGGAGGGGATGCTTTGTGGCCCGTTGGCCAAACCCTGATTGAAGAGCCTAATTACTTCACCAGCCTGGCTTTCAGCCCGGATAGCCGCGAACTGGCAGTCGGCGGTGGAGATCAAACCATCCAGATCTGGGATTTGACCCGGCAGCAATTGATCGGCCAGCCCTTGAGCGGGCACACAGGCATGGTAAACAGCGTGGCTTTCGACCCGGATGGCCATATCCTGGCCTCTGGTAGTGAGGACCAGATGATTATGCTCTGGGAAGTGACCACGCAGAAACTGATTGGCCATTCCCTGGCCGGGCATACGGGTGCGATATACAGCGTGGCCTTCAGCCCGGACGGTAAAATCCTGGCTTCTGGCAGTGAGGACCAAACGATTATGCTCTGGGAAGTGACCACACAGAAACCGATTGGCCATCCCCTGACCGGGCATACGGGTGCGGTTAACAGTGTGGCTTTCAGCCCAAACCAGGATATTCTGGTTTCTGCCAGTGATGATGGCAACATTATTCTGTGGAACGTAGCCGAACAACGCGCCATCGGCCAGCCTCTGCAGGGCCATAACTATGAGGTGCTCAGCCTGGCTTTCAGCCCGGATGGTAAAACCCTGGCTTCTGGTAGTGTAGACAACACAATCATCCTATGGGATGTAGCCACATGGAAGCCCATCGGTCAGCCTCTGCTTGGCTATGCAAACGCTGTAACTGGCCTAGCCTACAGCCGAGATGACCAATACCTGGCATCTGCTCACTGGGTTCAAGCAGTTGTATTGTGGGATGCAATAGTAAAACAGCCGATTGGTTTACCCATGAAGGGCCATTCCTTGAGTGTATCCAATGTGGCTTTGAGTCCTGATAACCGCATAATGGCCTCTGCAGGCGAGGATGGCAGGGTTGTCTTATGGAACATCGACTCATCTGCCTGGCTGCAATATGCCTGCCAGATCGCCGGACGCAATTTTAACTCAGCCGAATGGAACGTTTACTTCCCCGGCGAGGAAGAACGTAAGGTGTGCCCTCAATGGCCTTGAGCAGCGGATATTTAGAAGCAGTTGGATGGGATCGAAGGGTTTATAATTGTGGGCGAATTGCAGGCGAGTGGGGCACTTTTTGATGATGTGGATGGTGTGTAATGTCTGAAGCGAACGAACGAATTAAACAAATTGCTGAATTTGCCAGGGAGCACCTGGAGCAAGCCGGGCGGGACCTGCCTGCCTCCTGGAACACGCCAGCTTACCGCTGGCAGCACACGCTGCGCGTGGCGCATTACGGTAAGCTGCTGGCAGAGGTTGAAAGGGCCAACGTCGAATGGGTGGTGGCGGCTTGCCTGCTGCACGATGTGGCGCATTTCGAGGCGGAGGAGGATTATAGCGGGCACGGGCGCCTGGGGGCGCAGATCAGCCGGCCATTTTTGCAGTCCCTGGGATATGGAAGCGAAGCGGTGAATGCCATCTGCTACGCGATCGCAGTGCATGTAGATGGGGACGCCGGTTTCGAGCACGAGGAGACGTTGGAGGCCAAGGTGGTCAGCGACGCCGATAACATCGACCGGTTTGGGGCGTTTCGCATCTTGCAGAATTGTGTTTACGAACTGCAGGCGGGAATGGGGGATATGGATCAACTGGCCGATGCGTTGGGATCGCGATTGCAAAAGCTGCACCAGCTACGGCAAGGCGCGATGTTGGAGACGCCCGAGGGGGAAAGGCTGTTCGTCCAGCAGATAGAGCACCAGATCGCGTTCTTCCAGGCGCTGGCGGGGGAGGCCGAGATCACCCGGCTGCCGGAACTGCCTCAGAGGGCTGGCCTGGTTTGAATGGAAAAGCAAGGATGAGCGCCAACGGCCAGCCACGCACGCGCATTGGGCTTACTGGGATGCAACAGCTATGGCTCGTGATTGGGCTGGCGGTCCTGGCGGTGGCGCTGACGCAGACGCGGCTGGCGCGCCTGGTGTACCGCCCGCCACGGATCAAATGGGCGACGATCGAGGCAGGCGAATTCGAGATGGGGACCAGCGGCGAGGGGCAATTCGCCCTGGCCGATGAGCTGCCGCGCCACACGGTTTACCTGGATGCGTTCGAGGTGATGCGCTACGAGGTTAGCAACGCCCAATATTTGCAATGTGTGCGAGCAAAGGTTTGCCAGGCGCCGGTTGGCAATGATTTCGTACAGACGGAGAACGCCCGTCGCCCGGTGGTGGGGGTGACCTGGGAGCAGGCTCAGGCGTTCTGTGCCTGGGCTGGTGGGCGGCTGCCAACAGAGGCAGAGTGGGAGAAAGCGGCGCGCGGCGGAAATTACACCTCGGCGAGCTGGCATCTCTATGCTGCCAGCCGCCTGGAATTGATCCCTGGCAGCGCAAACCAGTGGATGGGTCTACGCTGCGTTCGTTCGAAGTGAGCAGGCGCAAAGATGGCGAAACCCTCACGGATGCAGAAGGTGCTGGCGAGGCTGGGTATGGGGCGCAACTTGCCTGAGGATGCCCTGGCAGGCCAGCCGGCGGCCGAGCGCGTGGTGCGGGTGGGCTGCCCGGCGCACAACTGCGGAGGGCGCTGCCTGTTGGTAGCGCATATCCGGGATGGAAAGATCGTGCGCCTGGAGACGGACGACCGCCCAGACCGGGTGGCGGCGGCCCAACTGCGAGCCTGCACGCGCGGGCGGGCCTATTTGCGCCGTCAGTACCATCCCGACCGGCTGCTGTACCCGATGAAGCGCGTTGGGCGGCGCGGCGAAGGGCGCTTCGAGCGCATATCCTGGGACGAAGCGCTGGCGCTTATGGCCGGGGAGATGCAGCGCGTGCGCCAGGCCTACGGCGACCGGGCCCTGTTCGTGCCGTACGGCACGGGCAGTTATAACCAACTGAACGGTTCGCAGACCGCCCGCCGCCTGATGAACCTGTCTGGCGGTTGTCTGGGGATTTACAATAGTTATAGCTGGGCGGCGATCAACGTGGCCACGCCCACGGTGTTTGGCACGCTGACCACTGGCAACCAGCGCCAGGACTGGCTGAAGAGCAAGTACATTTTGATGTGGGGCTGGAACCCGGCCGAGATGCGGGATGGCACCAACAGCGATTATTTCGTCAAGCTGGCGCGCCAGAACGGGGCGCGGGTGGTGTGCATCGACCCGCGCCTGAGCCTGAGCGCGGCCAGCTTGGCGGACGAGTGGATCCCCATCCGGCCGGGGACGGACGCAGCGATGATGAGCGCTATGGCTTACGTGATGATCACGGAGGGGTTGTATGACGCCGATTTCGTGCGCACGCACTGCGTGGGTTTCGACGGTAGTCAAATGCCAGCGGGTATGGAAGCGGCCGAGAGCTACACGGATTACCTCTTGGGGCGGCGCGACGGCCAGCCCAAGACGCCTGAATGGGCCGAAAGCATCACGGCGGTGCCGGCCGGGACGATTGCCCGCATCGGGCGCGAGTACGCCACGATCAAGCCTGGGGTGCTGTACCAGGGCTATGGCATGCAACGGCGCGCCTACGGCGAGCAGGTGGTGCGGGCCGGCTGCGTGCTGGCGGCGATGACGGGCAATGTGGGCATCGAGGGTGGCTGGGCCAGCGGGTTGGCCAACCAGGCCCCAGACGGCGGGCCATTCTGGAACGTTTTCCCGGTGGGCGAGAACCCAACGGGGGTGAGCATCCCGGTGTTTTTGTGGACGGAGGCGGTGCTGCGCGGCGAGGAAATGACGGCTGCAGATGGCGTGATTGGAGCGGAGAAGTTGGGGCAAAACATCAAGCTGATCTACGCCGTGGCGAGCAACGCCCTGATCAACCAGCACGCCGACATTAACCGCACGGCGCGCATTTTGCAGGATGAGAGCCTGGTAGAGTTTATCGCTGTGCAGGACAATTTCCTCACGCCCACTGGGCGCTTTGCCGACCTGCTGCTGCCGGCCTGTACACAGTTCGAGACCTGGGGCGTGGAGGATGGCTGGAAATACGGCGATGAAGTGATCCTGATGCCTAAGCTGGTCGAGCCGCCGGGTGAATGCAAGAGCGATTACCGCATGTGCGCCGAGATCGCCGGTCGATTGGGGATCGGGGAGCTGTACACCCAGGGGCGCAATGAGCGCCAGTGGGTGGCGTGGATTCTGGAGCGCTACCGGGAGCGGCGCTTCCCAGGGCTGCCGTCGCTGGAAGCGTTTGAGGCGGCGAACATTGGCGTGTACGCCCACGAGGTCGAGCAGCCGGCGGTGGCGCTGGCGGATTTCCGCGCCAACCCGCAGGCGCACCCGCTGAACACTCCCTCGGGTAAGATCGAGATTTTTTCCAAGGCGCTGGATGACATGCAGCGCCCCGAGGAGATCCCGGCGGTGCCCAAGTACATCCAGGAATGGGAAAGCCCCTTCGGCCCGGAGGCGGAGAAATATCCGTTACAGGCCATCGGGCACCATTACATGGGGCGGGTGCACTCCACGCACGACAACAACGATTGGCTGCAAGAAGCCTTCCCGCAGCGCATCTTCATCAACCCGCTCGACGCGCAGGCGCGCCGCATCCAGGATGGCGACCTGGTGAGGGTGTATAATGAGCGCGGGGCAACGATCTTGCCCTGCCGGGTGACGGCGCGCATCATGCCGGGGGTGGTGGATATCCCTCAGGGGGCCTGGTGGACGCCGGACGAAGCGGGCGTGGACCGGCGCGGATCGGTGAACGTGCTGACCTCGGCGCGCTGGACGCCGCTGGCCTTCGGCACGGCGCAGCACACGGCGATGGTAGAAGTGGAGAGAGTAAACGGAAAACAGTAGACGGCAGACAGGAGGAGGAGAATATGAGTATGTTCAAGAATCTGGCGAAGTTGTTCTCATCTCCGGCGAGGATCGATGAATGGGCTTATTGGGTGGCGGTCAAGTGCCATCGCTGTGGCGAGGTGATCCGGGCGCGGATGGACCTGCGCAACGATTTGAGCATCGATTACGGCGAGGAAGGCGGCAGCACAACTTACTTCTGCCGCAAAATGCTGATGGGCGAGAACGGGCAGTGCTTCCAGCGCATCGAGATCGAGCTGACTTTCAACGCCAATCACAAACTGCTCAACCGGGAAATCAGCGGGGGCGTATTCGTCAACGTCAACGAATGAAACGAATGGAACGAATGTGTCAACGAATGGGGGAAACGAATGGGATGAAAGCAGGCGGCATGCTGTGCACGCCGCCTGCGGTAGAAGCGGGGTAGAAACGGGTCAGACGGTCTCGGCGGCCTGTTCGATCTCGGAAGCCTGGATGGGCTGGCCGGGCAGATGGAAGACCAGTTGGTTCTGTTCTTCGTCAACATCGACCAGAATGGTCCCGCCGGAGGAGAACTGGCCGCTGAGCAGGCGGATGGAGAGCGGGCTCTCCACGTGCTTTTGCAGGGCGCGCTGCAAGGGGCGGGCGCCGAAAGCCGGGTCAAAGCCCTCTTTGGCCAGCCAATCGCGGGCAGCGGGGGACAGCTCGACCAGAAGGCCGCGTTCATGCATGCGTTCCTTGACCTCTTTCATTTGCAGTTCGACGATCTGGCCCATTTGCTCCAGGGAGAGCGGCGAGAAGGTGATGATCTCGTCGATGCGGTTGAGAAACTCAGGGCGGAAGGTGCTCTTGAGGGCCTTCTCGATTTTCTCCTGCTCGGCGCGCTCTTCGCTGTCGGCGCGGTTCTGCAAGAAGCCCAGGCTGCCGGAGCGGCGCACATACTCGGTGCCCAGGTTGCTGGTCATGATCAGTACGGTGTTGCGGAAGTTGACGATGCGGCCCTGGCCGTCGGTCAGGCGGCCGTCATCGAGGATTTGCAGCAACGCGTTCCAAACCTCGGGGTGGGCTTTCTCGATTTCGTCGAATAACACCACCCGATAAGGGCGGCGGCGCACGGCTTCGGTCAACTGCCCGCCTTCTTCGTAACCCACGTAACCGGGGGGTGCTCCGAACAGGCGCGAGACGGTGTGCTGCTCACGGTATTCGCTCATGTCGATGCGCACCAGGGCGTCCTCATCATCGAACATGAACCAGGCCAGGGCTTTGGCCAGTTCGGTCTTGCCTACACCGGATGGGCCGATGAAGATAAAGGAGCCAATCGGGCGGTTGGGATCTTTGAGGCCAGAGCGCGCCCGGCGGATGGCGTCGGAGATGGCACGGATGGCTTCGTCCTGACCGATGATGCGCTCGTGCAAACGCTCTTCCATCTGTAGGAGTTTTTCGGCTTCGGTTTCCATCATCTGAGTGATCGGGATACCGGTCCACTGGGCAACGACTTCGGCGATATCCTTGGGGTCAACGACTTCGTCAAGCTGGTGCTCAGCCTCCCACTGGTCGCGCATTTCGTGAAACTCGCTTTCCAGGCGCAGGCGCTCGGCTTTCTTCTGAGCGGCGCGTTCGTAATCGCGCTCCTGGCCGGCGAGCTCTTCTTCGGCGGTCAGGCGATCGATCTCGCTCTTGCGCTCCTTGAGATCGGGGGGCAAGGAATACAAGGCAACGCGCAGCTTAGCGGCGGCCTCATCCATCAGGTCGATGGCTTTGTCGGGCAGGTGGCGGTCAGTGACGTAGCGAGCGGAGAGGCGGGCGGCATCCACCAGGGCCTCATCTGAGAAGCGCACTTTGTGATGGGCCTCGTAGCGATCGCGCAGGCCGTACAGCATCTGGATGGTCTCATCCACGCTGGGCTCTTCAACATAGACGGGGGCAAAACGGCGTTCCAGGGCGGCATCCTTCTCGATGTATTTGTGATATTCGTCCAGGGTGGTAGCGCCGACGCATTGCAAATCGCCGCGCGCCAGGGCGGGCTTGAGCATGTTGGAAGCATCCATAGCGCCCTGAGCGGCGCCAGCCCCGACCACAGTATGAAGCTCATCGATGAAGAGGATCACTTCGCCTTGAGCGCGCTCGATCTCCTCCAAGGCGGCCTTGAGACGCTCTTCGAACTCGCCGCGGAAGCGTGAGCCAGCGATCATGGCGCCCAGGTCTAGAGACAGGACGCGCTTGCCGGAGAGGATCTCAGGCACATCGTTGGTGGCGATCTTCTGCGCCAGGCCTTCGACGATGGCGGTCTTGCCCACGCCGGCCTCGCCGATCAGCACGGGGTTGTTCTTGGTGCGACGGCTGAGGATCTGGATGACGCGCAGGATTTCGGTATCGCGACCGATGACCGGGTCGAGTTTGCCCTCACGCGCCAATTGGGTCAGGTCGCGTGAGTAGCGGTCCAGGGTGCGGTAGCGGGTCTCGGCCTGAGGGTCGGTGACGCGCTGCCCGCCGCGAATTTGCTGGACGGCTTCGTAGACGCGCTCGCGGGTGACGCCAGCGCCTTCCAGCAGGCGGGCGGCAGGGGTTGAGCGCTCGCTCAAGATGGCCAGGAAAATGTGCTCGGTGGAAATGTAATCGTCTTTGAGGCGGTTGGCCTCTTCGTTTGCCAGGTCGATAATGCGCTTGACGCGCGGAGTGATGAAGATCTGCCCGGCGCCGCCGCCGAAGATGTTGGCCTTGGGGCTGGTGCGCAGGATGTAATCCAGGCGCTCGGTCAAGGCGCTGGAGTCAACCTTGAGATATTCCAGGATTTGGGGGATGACCCCCTGGGGCTGTTCGATCAGGGCCAGCAGGATGTGCTCGGTGTCGATCTGGTTGTGCCCGTAGCGCTGGATGATCTCGGCAGCCCGTTGAGCGGCCTCTTGGGCCCGCTCGGTGAAACGATCAAATCGCATCATAGTTGTTGTTTCCTTATTCGTAACTATCCGGGGAAACTCCCGAATGCAGCAATCGCTGGTCACCGGATAATTCTGAGAGTTCCAGGATCATTATAACATCGCAGACAAGATCGCTGTACTGGGGGTGCGTTAGAAATGTATTGGAAATCCCAGACCTGGCTGACTTCAAGGCTTTGCCGGTGTGGGGCTGTACGTGGCGGTGAGTGTCAGGGTGGGTGTGAGTGTCAGGGTAGGGGTGAGCGTCAGAGTGGCGCTGAACGGTTCGGTGGCAGTGAAGATGGGTGTCAGCGTCGGAGTGAGCGTGTCGGTGGGGGTAGCGGTAATTGATAGCAAGTAGATTTGCGGGATCCAGCCCACCCGCCCTTCGGAATCCTGGACTTCGATCCATACCAGACCGTCCAGGATTTGTTCGCCGTATAGTACGGTGAGGGCTTCGCCGTGCCGGACCCGGGCAATTTCCGGACCACCGGGCGACTGGCGCAGCCACAGGCCGGGGAGGCCCGTGCTCCAGATTTTTGCCAGTGCGGGGGTGGGGGTATTCGTGGGGGTGGCGGTCTCCGTAGGGGTGGCGGTGAAGGTGGCGGTATCGGTGGGTGTGGCGGTGAAGGTTGGCCTGGGAGTGAAGGTGTGGGTGGGAGTAGGGCTGGGCCCAGGCGTGGGCGTGCGGGTTTGGGTGGGTGTGGGGGTGAAAGTGGGGGGAACGAGTGGGTCCAGACGCGCCGCGAGCACCTGACTGATCACGACTGACACGGGTTCTTGCAGGTGGTCGGCGATGGCTTTTTGCAAGGCCACGCTGTCTTCGTAGCGCAACTGGGTCAAAGTGCGCAGAACGATGTTCAGGTGCAGGGTGTTGTCGATGTAGGATGAACTCCATTCAACCAGTTCGGAATTGGGAATCTTGCCGACTTCCTCGGCGACGATAACTTCGATGCGGCGGTTGGCGTTGGCGTTTTGCACGAACTGGTAGCTGAAAAAGCTGAGCGAGCCGAGCAGGATGGCAGTGAAGAAGGCGGAAATCAGCAGACTGCACGGGATGCGGCGCTTCTCCTGGGGAATGGCGGAACGGAAGCCCAGAGTGAAGAAAACCAGCGAGGCGGCGAAGGTGATGCTGACCATGTTGGTGAGGAAGAGCAGGAAAGCGCCGCCGGCGACATCCATGCGCCCCATGGCCAGGCCGATGCCCACCGTGCACAGGGGCGGCATGAGGGCAGTGGCAATCGCCACGCCGGGCAGGGCGGCGGAAATGTTAGGCATCGCCAGGGCAAAAGCGGCGGCGGCGCCGCCCGCCAGGGCTACCCCCAGGTCGATGGGGCCGGGGTTGGTGCGGGCCATGACTTCGGCGGGCAGTTCTTGCAAGATAATGAAGGGCAGCTTGAGATTGCTCCAGGCGATCAGGAAGGAGATCACGATGGAAAGCAGCGCGCCGCGGATGATGGCGACGGCGGCGTCGCGCAGCAGGCGGCTGTCGCCGGTGAGTGAAGACAGGCCCAGGCCGATGATGGGGGACATGAGCGGGGCGACCAGCATGGCGCCGATGATGATGGCGGGGGAGTTGACCAGTAGCCCCTGGGTAGCGATGATGCCAGAAAGCACTACCAACAGGAAGAAGTCGAAATCCGGGCGTGAGGATTGGCGCAGTTGGATCTGCACCTCGGCGCGGCGCTCCACACTGATCGGTTTGAGCACCTTGCGCCACCAGAAAAGCAGGCGCACGCGCAAGGAGGGAGAAGATTGTGTAGTCAGGTGTTCTTCTGAATGGTTGGGCATGGCGCTCCTCCAGGTTTATTGTAACCGGATATGCGCAGAAATCAAGCAGGTGGGAACTATTGGCGAGAGAGGGGCGTCTATCTGCTGGATGGGCGACCGGCCGGGAGATGAAACAACCGGCTGGCAGCCCGCAGAATTCGAAGTATTCAGTTCAGGAGAATTACGATGCGTACCAAAATTTACTTTGTTTTGAGCGTTTTGCTGCTTTCCAGCCTGCTGACGGCCTGCGCCGGGGCGGCTTTTGCCCAATCGGCTACGCCTGGCGTAGAGGGCCAGGGCTCGCAGCAGGTGTACCGCACGCTGTCGGTGAACGGCAGCGGCAAAGTCGACCTGACGCCGGACATGGCCTATGTCAGCATTGGCGTACATAATGAGGAAGCCAGCGCTACGGCGGCTGTGACGAACAATAACACCCAAACTCAGAAGGTGATCGACGCTTTGAAGAGTTTTGGCATTGCCGACAAGGACTTGCAGACGATCAACTTCAGCATCTACCCGCAGCAGAAATACGACCAGGAAGGCAAGCCGACGGGCGAGATCACTTACAGCGTGGATAACTCGGTCTACGTCACGGTGCGCGACCTGGGCAAGCTGGGCGGCGTGCTGGACGCGGCGGTGAAGGCTGGAGCCAATACGATCAACGGCATCCAGTTCGATGTGGCCGACAAGCAGGCAGCTCTGGTGCAGGCGCGCAAGGCCGCCATCCAGAACGCCCAGGCCACGGCTGAGGAACTGGCCGCGGCGGCGGGCGTCAGCCTGGGGGCGATCCAGATGATCAACGTGTATGGTGGGGACGTCCCCGTGCCGATGTACGACAAGCGCGCCGCGGGCGTGATGACAGCGGAGGCTGCCGTGCCGATCCAGCCGGGCCAGGTGACGATCAGCGTGGAGGCTAACCTGGTGTACGAGATTCGCTAAGGCAGCGAGTGATTACTAACTAGCTATGCAACGGCTGGGGCAGGGGCTTCCTGGAATGGGAGGCCGGCTGCTCCAGCCGTATGTTATTTGCCAACCTGGAGACAGCGTTGTTTAGCGTACTGCCAGGGGCAACGACATGGTGTAGATGGGATCACAGGGATCCAGGGTGATATCCAGGTAATAAAGGTTCAGGCCTACGGCGAAGAACTGGCTGACTTTCAGGTAGTAAGCGCCAGCCGGGAGGGCGTCCTGGCCGCAGAAGCGGTCGATGCGCGAGAATTTGTTCTGCGCAGAGATATCATCGTTGCTCTCGACAAGGCTCAGCCCGCTGTCGTACAGGTAGATGATCGTGTCGCCAGTGGGACCGGAGGTTTCAATGACCAGTCCGGTCTCTACCATCGAATCGATTCTGATCCAGTCGCTGTCCCCGGCGGGCCGCAAGCTGCGCACCTGGGTCTCGTTGGACAAGAACTGGCGGGAGAGTTCCCAGGTGTTGTCCGGTTCGTAGGGGTCGCCGCTTTCGCTGCCTGTGTTGAAGCACCACCAGGCGCCGCCGTTGGCGGACGTGTCACCCTGGGCGTTGTGGGCGATCACCTGCCAGCAGTAGTGCGTGAAGGTCGCCAGACCGGTCAACCCGGCGCTGGTCAGGGAGGTCGGCACCCAGGCAGAGTCGCATTGGGAGTTGTCGAGCGTATCGATGCAGTAGGTGTAGCTGGATGCGCCAGCGCTGGCCCCCCAATCCAGGGTGGGGTTGGTGGAGATGCCATTTTCATTGGTAAAAGGCGTGATTTTGTTGAAGCTGCCGGGCAAGGCGCTGGGAGATTGAGGCAAGGCGGCGGCTGCGGGCTGGGCGTTGAAAGCGGCGAAGGCAGCCAGCAAGGCGATTAGATAAGAAACAGATGTTTTCTGATTCATGCCCGACTCCTGATTTGGCTGGTACGGCGGGACTTGCCCCCATAGCTGGCTTTATCTTAGCATAAAAACCTGTAGAAAAACACCGGAACCCCCAGTTTTCCTGAAGGATCAGGCGAACACACGCCATATATATGCCAGAACGATGGCGGCGAGCAGCAGCCAGATGGCGATGATGATACCCGCGGCGACATAATTCACCGGTTTCCCCTAACCCAGCATTTCCCGGGCGCGGCTGTCTGCCATGACTTCCACCGGGATGAGCTTCAGGGCGATTTTTACACCCAATGGGATTAGAACCAGGTCGTCCAGGTAGCCGAGGATGGGGACAAAATCAGGGATCAGGTCAATTGGGTTGAAGGCGTAAGCGACGACACAGGCGGCAAGTATTCTGGCGTACCAGGGCGTGCGCGCATCCCGGTATGCCAGGTAGAGGGCATATACTTCAACTTTGAGCAGCCGGGCGGCTTGTTTCCACTTTTGCAGCAAAGGCAGCCTTCTGGGTTCTACTTCAAAATAAAGCGACCGTCTTTCATCAGCGTTTCGCCATCTACTTCGATGGTGCAGCCTGGATTGACCACATCAACGTGAATGGCGGAAGTCCAATCCGCGCCGGTCTGGTGGCCGAGCGGGTCGCCAAAAGCGATGTGGACACCGGGGATTTTCTCGTCTTGAAGTATGAAACCGCACAGGCGCGCGATGCCGGTGTTTGTGCCGATGGCAAACTCGCCGACTCGGCGGCCATTCTCGACCGAATCGAGATAATCAGCAACTTCATCGGCGATATCTTGGCGCTCGCACTCGATTTTTTCGGCATGGGAAGCAACGATTTCGAAGGTTACCGGTTGAGGCAGGACGCTGTATTTGGCAGAAAGATAATCCCCCAGAACGTAGGCGACGAAACGACCCTCGATGAAGGCAGGACTGGTGCACACTTCGCCCTCGGGAAGGTTCCCGAAACTGCGAGGTTTGTGGTAGAGACCGTTCATCGGCAGCCACCTGAGCTTTTCATCGAAGCGAGCCAGGATATCTGTCCCATCCGGCGAAGTGACGTGGATGGTTTTGGCATGGCGGACAATCTCGTAAACGCGCAGGGTCAGCTCGCTGACCTGGTTGTAGTCCAGACGCATGCCTTCCCGCATGATCTGTGCAGTGATGGTTGGCATGTGAGCGTGTCTCGCTCCGAGCTGGCCTAAGACGAGAGCAATCAGGCCGGTGCGCAGTGCAAGCTCATTCTCTTTCACGCTAGCAGCGTAGAATGTGACGGTAGGTGAAAAGCTGGTGATGCACTGCGCCAGTTCTTCTGGAAAGCGGGTTATCGGACGGGCGCCGGACTCCTCCAGGCAAACGCTTACTACGGTGGCTCCAACAGTTTTGATTTCATCTTCCAAAGCCTGGGCAACATCCAAAGTTTCCTGATCTGTGAGGATGAAAACTCTGTCGGAAGGCTCTACCTTCATGGCAACCTGAACGGCGTTCTTTGCCCCTTGAATTAGCTCAAGGTCGTGGCTCATTTTTCATCTCTCCGTTTGATCACCATACGCTACTTATCCAGCCCACCATTCCAGGTAGTGACTATGTTCGATTATCATTCTACCGCAATTTCATCCATTGGAATAGAAGCGGAAGGCGAATAGATGTGGAAAGCCCCGCTGTTCCCAGCTATGATCTCGCTTATAATGTTCAGGAGACCAGTAATCCATTATATGAGCTGTAGAAAACAGGAGAAGAATGCTCGAATCGATTTTCATCGGCTGTGGATTCGCATTCGCAGCCGCCATACAACCCGGCCCTCTGCAGGCTTTTTTGCTTTCCAGCGTGGCGCAGAGAGGTTGGAAGCGCACGCTGCCGGCCTCCTTGGCCCCTTTGATCAGCGATGGGCCGATCATATTGCTCGTTTTGCTGGTGCTTAACCGTATCCCGGAGGCGATGAGCAGGGTGCTGCGGGCCTCGGGCGGAGTCTTTCTCATCTACCTGGCCTGGGCGAGCTACCGGCAATGGCGCAAACAAAGTGCGGCGGATCTCGAAGCGGAAGGCTCGCCGCCGCGCACACTCTTGCAAGCGGCGCTGATCAATTTGCTCAATCCCAACCCTTATCTGGGCTGGAGCCTGGTGATGGGGCCGGCTGTCCTGGCCGCGTGGGGGCAAAGCCCTGCGAACGCCGTGATGTTGGTGGCTGCTTTTTATGCCACGATGGTGATTGTTTCGGGAGGCATCATCCTCTTATTTGGGACAACGCACTTTTTGGGACCAGGCGTCCGGCGGGCGTTGATCCTGGTTTCGGCTGTAATGCTGGCAGTATTGGGCATTTACCAGCTTGTCGCAAGCTTTTTATGAGCCAACAGGTTCATCTTTACAGCGCGCCTCTTATCGACTAAACTTGGTAGCAGAGAACCGGAGGTTATTATGGAGCTGGATTTGGGGCAATGGGTTGCGATTGGGGTGTGTGCGATCCTGCTGTTGGGATATATCCGCGGTTATATCTACAACCGCCGCATGGCCGAACGGGTTTCTGCGTGGCTGCGGGAGGGTCTGGCCCAATGGGGCGAGGTGGCAGCGGGCGAACGTTTACCGGGGATGGCTACCGGTGGAAGTTTGGTTGTGAACCATGCGTCGGCCCCCTTCCGGCGCATCGAAGCCATTTTCATCCTCGAGCCGCGCGAGAATTTGCTTTTCTGGCTTTTCTACTGCCTGAGCGGGCGGCGGGATGAACTGGTCTTGAGGATATTTTCGCAATCGCCGCCGGAACAGGAGGCGGATGTCGCTCGAAGCGGCGATAAAGATTTCGAGCGCCGCGTGGCTGAGGCCGAGAAGAAACCACTCACAACGGCTCCTGGCCCTGGAAAACTGCAAATTGCCTGGCGCGAGAAAAAAGGCGCACAGGCGATTGAAAATGTCCGGCGCTTCAGCGAAAGTTATCGCCATGCGCTCTTGCGGCTGGCGCTGCGCAGCAAACAGCCGCACCTGTTTGTGCGCATCCACCTGGCGGCGGTGCAAAGCAAGCCGGCGCAGGAATTCTTCGCCGAGTTGCAGCGCTTCGCGGACTAGACGCCATATTAAAAACAAACAAGCATCGTGATGCAGATCATCACGATGCTTGTTTGTTTTTAATGAAGCAGAGGCTTTCTCAGGCGAACAGCAAGCTGGCAGTGCGCTTGAGCATATCCACGCCGCGCACTTCGGTCTCGAAGAGCGGCAGGATGCTGCGCAGCATGCCGTCGAACTCCTTCTCGATGACCTGCATGTACTCGTCCTGCATCTTGACGCGGTTCTTGACGAAATCCGGCGTTTCGGCTTTCACACTGCTTCTGTCGATTTGCATGTTGACGATCACACCGCCGACCGGGATGCCGAACTCGTGGAACCAGCCGATGAAGCGAGTGATAACGGCGATGGGCAGCGCTTCGGGCAGGGTAACGAAGAAGAAGGAAGTCAGCTCGGCGTCGGTGAGCAGCACCTTGGCGCGGCCCATGCGCTGGCGCAGGTTGAGCAGATATTCCATCAGGGGATCTTTCTCCTGTTTCTTCTTGCTGTAGGAGAGCAGATCCTTGAGCGAGGTGGCCTCCTCACGGCTTTGCACCATTTTGTTGACCCACATGGAGTACACGCTGGACATGCCCAGCAAGCGCCTGGCGTTGGCGGTGGGGGCTGTATCGAAGACGTACATCTCATAGCGGTCTTCGAACATCAGGTCGATCATGTTCTCGAACATGGCCGATTCTTCGAAGGCCGGGTTCATGGTGGCCGATTCGACAAACTCGTCGGCTTTGGTTTTGATGTCGGCAAACTTGAGAAACCATTCGATCTTTTCGCGGATTTCCTTTTTAGATTTCTCGATGGTCTCTTTGGTGTCGATCTCGTAGGCGTGCAGGTTGGGGACGCCGTTGACGGGTGTGGGTTTGCCAAATACATCCTGGTCGAGCAGTCCGGAGAGCGAGTGCACCGGGTTGGTGGAGGCCAGCAAGGTGCGCTTGCCCTGCTGAGCAGCCCAGATGGCGGCGGTGCCGGCCAAAACCGTCTTGCCAACCCCACCTTTGCCGCCAAAGAAGATGTATTTCAGGTGGGACTGTTCGGACATGTACTGGCGCATGGATTTCTCGATCATAACGTACCTCCAAACATCACCTCTGCCATGCGCTCGATCATCGAGAGGCCGGTGATATCGCGTTCGAACTCGGGGACGCGCGCCATTACCTCGCTGCCGAAAGTCTCATCGATCTTGGCGAGGTATTCCTTTTGCATCTCGAGGCGGTTGCGCAGGTAATCCGGGATCTCCTGTTTGGCCAGTTCGGGAGGGATGACACGATTGACGATGTAGCCCGAGATGGGCACGTCATATTTTGCAAACAGGCCGGCAGCTTTCTGAGTGTCGATGATGATCATTTGTTCAGGGACAACCACAAAGAAGAAAGCCGTCTTTTGTTTGTCGGTCAGAATGCCGGATGAGGTGTTGATGCGCTGCTTGATGAATTGAAGCTCGCGCAGGATTTGATCTTCCTCGGCTTCTTTATCGCGGCGCATGACGGCGGCAACTTTCTCATATTCCGCCATCTCCTCGCGCAGGGCGGTGATTTTGCCGATCCACTCGTCGTAGACGGAGGCCATGCTCAGATAGTAGAGGGCATGGCCCAGCGGGACCAGGTCATAGATGTAGTAATCGTATTCGCCCCCTACGACGATATCCACCACCGCGTCGAAGATAGCGCTTTCTTCCATGGCTGGTTCGGCAGAGGAAGCCTGGATGTAGTTTTCGATCTCTTCGGGGATTTCTTCCATGCCGTACATATCGCGGATTTTCTGGCGGATTTCTTCCTGATAGGCGCGAATGTGGCTATCAGCGTCGATTTCCTGGGCAAACAGGTTGGGCATAATCTCGACGGCCCCCTTGCCAAAGATGTCGCGCTGGAAGATATCCGACAGGCTGGCTTGCGGATCGACAGAAAACACAAGTACTTTGTAACCCTGCTTCGCCAGCCAGTAAGCGGCGGCGGCGCTAAACGTGGTTTTACCCAGCCCGCCTTTGCCGCCGAACATGATGTAGCGCCGGTCGGGGTTCTTTTCAAAAACATCGCTTAGAGACATGGTGTGCTCCTATGCCAGTGCGTCGGTGAGGTCCTTTTCGCGTAACATGCGCCGCTTCCAGGTGCTGATCTGCGGAACAACGTAGGGCAGCAGGCGCAGGCTGTAATAGGGTGGCAGGATAGGGATACCCAGCAAATCGCCCATGGTGATCAGGATGAACAGGTGCTCCATACTGCCGCGCGTCTTCAGCGCATAACGGGCCATGTCATGGCCGGCCATACCATACAGGATGCTCTTAAAGCCATCCATCCAGCTTCTTTTCTCTTCTTCGGTCATTTAAGCCTCCTTGA
This sequence comes from Chloroflexota bacterium, assembly GCA_040752025.1. Taxonomy (GTDB): domain Bacteria; phylum Chloroflexota; class Anaerolineae; order Anaerolineales; family UBA4823; genus JBFMFR01. The sequence goes on from JBFMFR010000023.1 coordinate 84,644, forward strand.
GTCAAGTTGATGTCCGGTTTATAGGTTCAGGTGATCAGGTAATTTCTTGATCACACAAATCAGTAAGATCACGCTCGCGCAGCATACTCCGCCGCCAGCCGGTGATGTTTGGAACGATGTAGGGCAACAAGCGCAGCGTGTAGTAAGGCGGCAGGATGGGGACGCCCAGCAGATCGCCAAACACAGTCAGGATGAAGAGATGCTCCAACTGGGCGCGCTCCTTGCGCAAGTCGCGCACCATTTCGTAAATCGTAGCGCCGTAGATGATGTCGCCCAGCGCCCTGGCGAGATTCTGCATCCTGGTGATGAGTTTCATTGTTCCACCGCGCCGGATTGCTTGAGCACCTGTTCCAGTTGAGCGATATCCCAGCCACTGATTTTTTGCCCACCTGTGACGATGAAAGTGGGGTAGCGCCGCACACCGTAACGGATGGACTTCCACAAACCCTGCAACGAGCGTGGGTCAAAAATGCGGATCAGGATGGTATCCGCGTAGCGCGTTGACAAGTCGATGATGAGATCTGAGAAACGATTGAATTCTTCCTGCCATTCCGGGGGATATTCTTCCAGGCCGCGGGTGTACGGACCCTGGTCGAGGCCGGCTTGCGCCATGATCGCCTCGCAGGTGACACAGGTCCCCCAACTTTCAGGTAAAGGCGTGATGACTTCCACTTGAACGGGCAGCATAACGGTGTCTGTGGATGAGCGATGCATCCTGGGGATGCATCGCTCATCTCACTATGGAATCTCTATTTAGCCTGGCTGGAAGCCGCAGCAGCCTGCGTGCGGAAATTTTGGAAAGCTTTGTAAGCATCCACAGCCAGGATCAGCGCGGCAATGATCAGGTAAATGGCGATGGCGCCGGCCAGGATGTTGCCGACCAATTTGTCGATCGGCAAATCGGGCGTGGTGGCGACCTGCTTGAATACGTTGAAAGCGGTGATGCCCAGGGCGGCGATGGTGGTCACGAACATGAACAGGAAGGGGATGCCCGTCCACAAGTAGTTCTTGCCTTTGGACATCAGCCACAAGGTGACCAGCAGCAAAGCCAGCGCAGCCATCAGTTGGTTGGCGCCGCCGAACAGCACCCAGATGCGCGCCCAGAAGCCGGTGTAGATCAGCACGGCGGAAAGCACCAGGGCCACAATCGTGCCGAAGGCGGTGTTCTTGAACAGTGGGACCTTGTCGCCCATAAATTCGGCGGAGGCGACGCGCATGAAGCGCACCACCAGGTACATAATGGTCAGCGCCATCAGGCTCAGGAAGACCGAGCCGTAGGGCAAGCCGAAGGAGACCGGGACGCCGATGCGGGACATCATCTCGCTCAGGCCAACGGCAAAGACCCCGGCGTTCTTACCGGCGGCGATCATGCCCACGTAGCCGGCGAAGCCCTGGGTCACCCCTACACCTACAACGGCAGCCAGCAGCGAGAGCACAGCCACGAACATTTCCAGGAACATGGCGCCACCGCCGACGTACAGAGCATCTGATTCCTTTTCCAACTGGCGAGCGGTGCCTGACGATGAGACCAGGCTGTGCCAGCCAGAAACGGCGCCGCAGGCGATGGTCACGAACAAGATCGGCCACAGCGGCCCGAGCGCCAGCGGTTTGGCTTCGATGCCAGTACAGTCAGCCGATGCGCACAGGTTGCCACTCCAGTTGGTAAAGGCCGGGAAATCGGCCGGGAAAGCCGGGTGCCAGATCAGCAAGCCGATCGTGCCGCCCAGGATGCCCAGGAAAACGATCCAGAAGGCCACGTAGTTGATCGGCTGAGCCCAGCGCCAGATGGGCAGCACTGCACCAAAGTAGCAGATGATCAGCACCACCAGGCTCCAGATAAACTGCGATTGCGTGACCGAGCCGAAGATCACCGGGGGCTTTGCGCCACCGCTGATCGCCAGGAACAGGTTCTTCACGGGTTCGAGTGTGCCCAGCCAGATGCCCACAAAGGCCAGGACAACGGTGATCAGGCTGGTCATGATGATGTCCATCTTCCATTTGTAAGTCATCTGGCCTGCCAGCAAACCGACTCCAATGACCAGCAGCACGCCCAACGGGACGGCCGGGTTGGTCATCAGGTCATAGCCGACGATCTTGCCAAATGCACCCATAATGAGCAGCAAATAGAAGTAGATGAAGGTGAGCAAGAGAGTCCGGGCGCGGGGTGAAACAAAGCGGTAGCTCAACGCGCCGAAGGACTGGCCTTCTTCACGCACACCCAGGATGATGCTGGAGTAATCCTGTACCCAGCCGATGAAGAACGTCCCGACGATAATCCACAACAGGGCGGGCAGCCAGCCCCATTGTACGGCAACGATTGGCCCCGTAATCGGTCCCAGAGCGGCGATCGATTTGAACTGATAGCCGAAGAGAACGTTACGGTTGGCCGGGGTGAAATCAACCCCATCCATATACATCTTGGCCGGGGTGGCTTTTTTGTCGTCGGGCTGGATGATGGATTTGTTAATTGTGCGGGCGTAAAAGCCATAACCCAAGGCAATTGCCGCAAACCCCACAATCAGTGTTAGAACAGCATTCATTTTTGCCTCCTCTGGTTAGCACTCTAGAATTTATTCATGGTGGGTTGTTACACCCAATTAATTTTGCTTGCTACGGTAAAAACTGTGTTTTCTCCACTGCGATGATAATTGCGCCTCCTTTCACTCGTAGGTAAACCTTTATTGACACGCCTGACAAAGCGGGTATACTTCTGCAATGTCACCATAAGGAGTCTGGCGTGAATCCACCTGTAATCTTGCTGATCGAGGGTTTTGCTTTCATCGTTTTGTTCGGATTGATCTCTTTGCTGCGGCGAGAGGGGCTTTCGATGCGCTTCGCTATCGAGACAGTGATCCTCACCCTGGCAGCCAGTGGTTTTTGTGCGCTGACGGGTTACTCGTTCCATCCGGTGCTTTTCCTGGTGCTGATCTATCTGATCACGATGCGGGTGCGCCTGCTGGTAGATTTGGGCAACATCTTCGCCCAACGAACTCGCTTTGCCCAGGCGGAAGGGTTGTATCGCCTGGCTTTGCGAGCGTGGCCTGACCCTTCCAGCCGGCTGATCGTGCAGGTCAACCAGAGCACAGCATGTTTACAGCAGAACAAACTTGACGAGGCCACCTCCAAACTCACAGAAATCCTGCAACAAGCAGGGCAAGGTTATTTGGGCATAAAATACGAGGCCGCGGCACACTACAACCTGGGAGTCGCTTACCTGCGCCAGAATATGGATGCCCGGGCTACTGCGGAATTCAATGCGGCGATCGATACTTTCCCTGCATCAGAGTATGCCCGCCGCGCTGAGACCGCGCTCGAACGGCAACGCCGTAAGAATACCTCTGCCACCTCCAAAGAAAATTAACCATACTGCTAAAAAATAAGCGACATGGAGCAATCCGCTCTATGTCGCTATTCATGCATCATCCTGGACAGCAATCCAAACTTACCAATCCGCCATCCGCACTGGAATGAATGCCAAGCAAAATAACAGGTGAACCAGTTCATCTCTCTGGGTAAGTAGTTTCTACATATTTGGCTATATTATTTAAACACCTTCAATGATGATTCGTCGCGTAATTATTATACTCCAGAAAACGTGCGGGGCAATATCTGTTTGTTCAAAATTTCACGAGATTTCACCCCTCCATTTTTGTCAGTGATATGGGTCAGGCGCGGCGGGCCTTCAACTCAGCAGGCAGAAGCGCAGCGTAAACGAAATCTGCCACCGGCGTAGGAACCCCTAGGGCGCGCCCCTTGTTAGCGATCACGCCGATCATCGACTCGAGCTCAGAGCGGCGGCCGGACTCTACATCCAACTGCATCGAAGGGCGGATGTGGGGCGCAGCGTTATCGGTGAAGGCCAGCGACTGCTCAACGACATCGGCGTCGAGGGCGATCCCTTGGGCCCGAGCTACGGCTTCTACCTCGCCCATCAACCCGGCGATCAGAGCGCGCGTTTCAGGGATCGAGCGATAATCGCCCAGCGGCAGGCGCACCAACGACCCCACGCCGCTGGCGGCGGCGATGAAGACAAATTTCGTCCACAGGATTTTCAGGATGTTCTCGGAAATCTCGGCGGTGATGCCGGTCTCCCGCCAGGCCTGGTGAATAGCTTGCAAGCGCGGAGTAAGACTGCTATCCAATTCGCCCAGCACGACCCGGCGGAACTGCGAAACCTGCTTGATCACCCCTGGCGATTCTACGGCAGAGGAGATCCAGGTCACGCTGCCAAGCACGTGATCAGACCCGATCACTGCACCGATGCGCTCGGCGGCGTCGATGCCGTTCTGCAAGCTCATCACCGTCGTCTCCGACCCAACCAGGGGGATGATCTGCCGGGCGGCGGTTTCGGTATCGTAAGTCTTGGTGCAGAAGATGACCAGGTCGACCAGGCCAATTTCGGCAGGCTCCTGGCTGGCCCGGGCCGGGAAGACGGTGAAATCGCCGTGGACGCTCTTGACTTGCAAGCCCTTCTCTTGGATGGCCTGCAAATGCGCGCCGCGGGCGATGAAATTCACCTCGTGGCCCTGTTGGGCCAACAGCCCGCCGTAGTAACCGCCCACACCGCCGGTGCCCATAACTGCAATTTTCATCGATTTCTCTCCCAAGAAGAAGCTGTCCTAATTTTACCCCCAATCACTCATTTTAGAACGCGTTTCGAAGGCCAACCAGGCGTTGGCTGGGGCGAGGCTCCAGAGTGGTGAATGGAAGCCCAACTGCCCCAGCCAGTATTTCTCGATTTTATGGGCGATGATTTGCCGTTATGCTTTACTCTCCAGCTTGCCTTTCAACCCCATCGGCCGCAGGATCAGGTCCGCCGGGCACCAGTTGGTCAGGGCGCTTTGCAGGGTCATCACCGCCATGAATACCACCAACACAATCCCGGCAGTCAGGTCGACCCAATAAGCAATGGCTGCGGAGAGCAGGAGCAGAATGCCCCGGAATATGTCCCTGCCGTTTTCCAGATACATGGTTTCAACCTCCTTGCATGGATTGGCTCGGGCCCTGGGCATCGGTCTTACGAGTTCCCAGCAGTTCGCGCCCGAGCAAGATGCCGCCCAGAACGATCAGCAAGATGGCGAAGATGGCCCAATCGGACAATTCGAACGGCAGAGGCAAGATTACGTCTGCCAGTTCCAGCCCGCCCCACACGAGAGCGAGGATGCCGATTGTGGTCGTGCCGCTCCTGGCCGGAATACCGCTCAGAGAGCGGACGGCGTTCAAGCCGAGCAAAATCAAACCGGTACCTGCGAGCCCAACACCGGCGGGGATAAAGTCGAACAGGACTGTCAGTCCCCACAGGACAAAGAGCAGTCCCCAGGCGATCGTTTCGAGGTCGCGATCTGGCGTTTGTGTGTTATGCATGGTTTTCTCCTGAAGATGTGATTGGTGAACTACACCCGCACCCGTTCCCGGTTGCATTTGTGGCAGTGGGCACGGCGGGCTTCAAGCTGATGGCAAATTTATCCATCTTGGCGGCTGCGCCTTGCCTGACCCGTTTGCCGATATCGATCGCTTCGGCGATTTCCTGGTCGTCGGCCCCACATTCCCGAGCCGTTTTGACATTGTGTTCCAGGCACGGCTGGCAGTTGGCGCTGACAGATGCACCCACGGCGATCAAAGCCAGGGCGTGGTTATTGAGTTTCATACATGTGATCTCCTTTCTAGTTTTATAGACGGAGACCCGTCAAGAAAGGATACACTTATGAGCAACGATTTGTGAGATATTTCAGAGCCAGTCTTCAGCCTTGCAGTTGGCTTTTAGCTCTTGCAAAAGCCTGGTCCTCCCCCGGTGGAGCCTGATTTTGACCGTTTCCAGGGTCAGCCCGAGAATCCCGGCAATCTCGTTGTCGGGAATTTGTTCCATCTCGCTGAGCACAACCACGGTGCGATAGTTAGCAGGCAGGCGCTTTACGTAATCCACAAAGCAGGCGTACATTTCTTCGCGCATGAGCTGCTGCTCGAGCGAAGGGGTGGTTTCTCCGGTCCACACATCTTGAGCCTCGGTATCTTCGGAATCATCGAGCACACTGAGTTCAGCGCCCTGCTGGAATGAGGGCGTCCGCATTTTGTCTATGGCAGTGTTGGTGGCGATGCGATAGAGCCATGTGGATAGTTGCGACTCGCCTCGAAAGGTATTCAGGGTCCGATTGACCTTAATAAACACCTCTTGGGCCAGGTCCTCCGCCTCGGATGCGCCTACCAGGCGCGCCAGGTAGCGCAGGATGCGCGGCTGATAGGTAGTATAGATTGTGGAGAAATCCAGTTCGCTGGCGTTCATCCAGTTCCATTCCTGTCGAGTAAAGAATGGCTGCGCCTGGCGCAGCCCAGGACAGGTTTATTATACGCCAACTATGGTTGGGGATAGGGGGCGTTTGCCAAAGGAGTGGGCGTTGAAGTGGCTGTAAACTGCTGTCTTATCACAGGGGTTATTGTCGGAACAACCTCATCTACCGTCAAGGTGAACTTTCTACCGGGAACATTGAAGTAAAAGATTGTTCCATCCTCGGATCTTAGAGTCAGGATGAGCCCCTCAACTTCCACGACACGAACCAGACCATGCCTGGTAGGCGTCAAAAACATGCCGATTGAGGCATTGTGAGCGACAGATACAACTACCGCGCCTTGTTTTGGGTCTTTTCCATCGGCGCCTGCATATACCTGGAATAACTTACCCTCAATCCTATAAAACCAGGCATTCCCTATTTGAAAATCTTTTGGAAGGAAACCCGCATGACCGGCATCTTCGATAATGCCGATTGGAATGCGCTGGACATTCTGGGTCTCAAAAGCTTGTTGGGTGCGTTGAAGCTGTGTTGTATAGGCTCGCTGTGAATCGGCCAATGCCTCTGTAGATAAAATGGTGGGCTGCATAGTTGCCACCAGCGTGGCCATTTGATAATACAGTTTCAGTTGCTCTTCAATCGATCGAATCTCGTTCTCGCTTTGGGCATACTTTACGGATTCTTCCAATGTGGCAATCTCATTCTGGAAACGTTCAACCCTGGGCGAAGGTTTTGTGGCAGCTAAAGTTCCCTGGATTGACCATAGAATCACCACAAGGAGGAATCCACCTCCAATCATAAATAGTTTCTTGTTCCGAGAATTGTTCATTTCTACCCTTCAACGGACAATTAAACGGAAATTGATCTATAATTGGCGAGTTACCACACCTTTGCAGTACTTCGCGTTTATGAGTATATCACGGTGAGCAGGGCTTCACAGGTGGTCTGGGAGGTTATAATCACTGCATGCGAGATTACCTGCGCCTGATCGACACGCATACCCCTGGCTCGCGCTGCGACGTCACCCCCTTGTTTGCTGATCCCAAAGCTTTTGCTGCCCTGGTAGAAGACCTGGTACAACCGTTCGAAGGGCAGCAGATCGACCGGGTTGCCGGGATCGACGCCCTGGGTTTCATCCTGGGGACAGCCGCTGCGCTGCGCCTGGGCACAGGTTTCCTGCCCATCCGCAAGGGCGGTAAACTGCCCGTCCAGGCGGAGCAAATCGAGTTTGTGGATTACAGCGGCGAATGCAAAACGCTGGAAATGCGCCTGGGCAGCATCCAGCCAGGCGAGCGCATCTTGTTGGTCGACGATTGGATCGAGACGGGCGCACAGGTCCAGGCAGCCGTGACTTTGATCGAACGGCAGGGCGGCGTGATTGGTGGGATTGCAGCCATCAACATAGACGACAATCCCGGCTTATGTGCGCTGATGGCTCAGTATTTTTGTCATTCTGTGTGGCTAAATATGGAAGAGCGATGAGATTCGCGGTAGAATAATCTCAGGCGTTTTTGTGTATGGAATTTCCTCACAAAACGGCCCTTTTTGAAAGTCGCACCACCTGCGAGGGGGAGGATTGGGATACGAAGTGTTTATCGCTGAAAGGAGGTGATCGGCGATAAGAAATCATTTCTGAGGCAGAAGAAAAAAGCATACGCGTGATTCGCCTGGAAAGGAGGCAAGCTGAATGAAGACTGTCTTCATCCATCCGGAGCGCTGTATTGGCTGCAAACAATGCGAAGTAGCCTGTGCAGTAGCTCATTCGCAAAACAAAAACCTTTTCCTGGCCGTGTTCGAGCGCCCCGCACCGAAGCCTCGCATCCATGCCGAGCCTGGCCTGGATTTGAATACAGCTTTCCCAAACAAATGCCGACATTGTAACCCGGCCCCTTGCCTGGGTGTATGCCCAACGGGGGCGATCCACCGTCCGGCCGATCTGCCTGAGATCGTGCTGATCGAAGCGCGCAAGTGCATGGCGTGCGGGATGTGCGCCATGTTGTGTCCCTTCGATGTGATCACGTATTTCGCTGCCAGCGCGGCGCCGGAGAGAACGGCCGTGGCGCTGAAGTGCGACGGCTGCATCGAGCGCCAGCGCGCCGGGATGATCCCGGCCTGCGTGGAAGCCTGCAAGGTTGGGGCGCTGGAGTTTGGCGAGATCAACGATCTGGTCAAGACGGCCCGCAGGCAGTACTCCGAAAGGGTGCTGCAAGCGGTGGGCCAGGATATTTACGGCCTGGCTGCGCGTGAAATAGCCCCCACGCCGGCCAACGTGGAAGCCTGGCGGGGCTGGGGCGCGGCGGTGAGCGTGTTGAACGCCGATGGCGGAAAGGAGCGTGAGGGATGACTCCCACTTTCTCTGGAAATGGTTATAAACGGAAAAGCATCCAGCCGGACGCCTGGGCCATGCTGGAAATCGCCCAGCGCGAAGGCATCGAAACGGTGTGGGACCGGCTGGAAAAGCAGCAGCCGCAGTGTGGCTACTGCAACCTGGGTACGAGCTGCCGCATCTGTGCTATGGGCCCCTGCCGGGTCGATCCTTTCGGAGATGGCCCGCAGAAGGGCGTGTGCGGGGCAGACGCGGACATCATCGTGGCGCGCAACCTGGTGCGGGCGATCGCCGCAGGCGCGTCGGCGCACTCGGACCACGGGCGCGATATCCTGGAGACGCTGCATCATGTAGGCGAGGGCAAGACGGACGTTTACAAGATCAGCGATCCGGAAAAACTGCGCAGGATGGCGGCCGAATATGGCGTGGAGGCGCAGGGCAAGAACGACCAGGAACTGGCGGCGGCGCTGGCCTGGGAGATTATGGAGGATTACGGCATGCGCCGCGAGAAGCTGCCGCTGGCAAGCCGGGCCCCCCAGGCGCGCCAGGAGCTGTGGCAGAAGCTCGGCGTTTACCCGCGCGGGGTGGACCGTGAGAACGTGGAGACGCTGCACCGCACGCACATGGGGGTGGACAACGACTGGGTCAACATCCTGCTGCACGGCGTGCGCAACGCCCTGAGCGATGGCTGGGGCGGCTCGATGATCGCCACCGAGCTTTCGGACACGCTGTTCGGCGTACCCACACCGGTGATGTCGAAGGTCAACCTGGGGGTGATCAAAGCCGAGCAGGTCAACATCATCCTGCACGGGCACAACCCGATGTTGAGCGAGGTGATCGTGGCGGCGGCGCAGGATCCCGAGTTAGTAGCCCTGGCGAAGGCCAAAGGGGCGCAGGGGATCAACCTGGCCGGGCTGTGCTGCACCGGCAACGAGGTGTTGATGCGCAAAGGCATCCCCATGGCGGGCAACCACCTGATGCAAGAGCTGTGCATCATGACCGGCGCAGTGGAACTGATGATCGTGGATTATCAGTGCATCATGCCGGCGGTGACGCAGACGGCCAAGTGCTTCCACACGCAGGTGGTGAGCACTTTCGATAAGGCCAAGTTCCCAGGGGCCGAGCACATCAGCTTCGACCCGGAGCACGGCCTGGAGATCGGCAAGCAGATTGTGCGCCGAGCGGTGGAGAACTTCTCCAAGCGCATCCCCGAACGGGTCATCATTCCGGTCGAGGCGACGCCCATGATGGCGGGTTTCTCCATCGAAGCCATCCTGGCGGCGCTGGGCGGCACGCCGCAGCCGCTGATCGACGCGATCGTCAATGGCAGCATCCGCGGTGCGGTGGGCATCGTGGGCTGCAACAACCCCAAGATCAAGCAGGACCTGGGGCACACCGAGCTGACCCGCCGGCTGATCGAGAACGATATCCTGGTGGTGGTGACGGGCTGCGCGGCGGTGGCGGACGGCAAAGCCGGCCTGATGACGCCGGAAGCGGCCGAACTGGCCGGGCCAGGGCTGCGGGCGGTGTGCCAGGCGCTGGGCATCCCACCGGTGCTGCACCTGGGGAGCTGCGTGGACAACTCGCGCATCCTGGTGCTGGCGGCGGCCCTGGCGAACACGCTGGGGGTGGACATCAGCGCGCTGCCATTGGCCGGGGCAGCCCCGGAATGGTACTCGGAAAAGGCGGTGGCGATTGGCACCTACGTGGTGGCCTCCGGCATCTACACCGTGCTAGGCACGGCGCCGCCCATTTTCGGCAGCCCCAACGTGGTCAAGCTGCTGACCGAAGGGCTGGAGGGCGTGCTCGGAGCCACCTTCGCCGTGGAACCCGACCCGCAGCGGGCGGCGGCGCTGATCCGGCGGCACATCGAGGCCAAGCGGGCCGGGCTGGGGCTGAGCGCTATCGACCCGGCGAGCATCCCGCTGCCTGACGCTGAACTGACGCTGGTTTGAGAGCTTCAGGGCCTGAGAATTTTCAGGCTTGAGGCTTTCAACACGGCAAGGAGGCGACTATGGCAACCCGGATTGTAATTGTTGGGGCTGGCCCGGCGGGCGTGAGCGCGGTGGAAACGCTGCGCGCCCTGGACAGGCAGGCGCAGATCGCAATGTTGAGCGCCGAGCCCTACCCGCCGTACTCGCCCCCGGCGATGGCAGACCACTTCGCCAGCGGATCGTGGGCGCACCTGTGGCGCGAAGCTGACTGGGCCGAGCACATGCAGGTGGATTACCGCAGCGGTGTGACGGTAGCGGCGGTCGAGCCTGGTGCGAAGCGTCTGCGCCTGGCGCAAAATGGCGGGGTGCTGGAATACGACCGCCTGGTGATCGCCACGGGCAGCCGCCTGTACGCCCCGCTGGAGGGGGCGGAACTGCCGGGGGTGTACAACTTCAAATCTTTGAGCGCGGCCGAGGCGCTGGTCGGGAAAGTGCGTCGCGGCGAAGCGCGCCGCGCGCTGATCGTGGGGGCCGGTTTCATCGGCATGGAGATCGCTCTGCTGCTGTGCCAATTGGGGGTGCAGGTGACGCAGATCGAGATGCTCGACCAGGTGATGCCGGCCATGCTGGATGCACCCACGGCGTCCTTCGCGCTGCAAGCCATGCGCCAGCGCGGCGTGGAGGTGCGCCTGAACACCAGGGGGCAGGCCTTCCTGGGGGAGGGCCGGGCGGAGGGCGTGCTGCTCGAGTCGGGCGAGGTGCTCCAGGCGGACCTGTACATCGCCGCCACGGGGGTGCGCCCCAACCTGGAACTGCTGCAGGGCAGCGGGATCGAGCACCGTTGGGGGATCACGGTGGACGAATACCTGCGAACTTCAGCGGCAGAGGTGTACGCCGCTGGAGACGTGATCGAGTCGCGGGAGCGCCTGAGCGGCGAGGTGGCTGTGCACGCCATCTTCCCCAACGCAGTCGAGCAGGGGCGGGTGGTGGGCATGAACCTGGCCGGGCTGGAGAGGCCCTACGAAGGCGCCGAGCGCCTGAACAGCCTGAAGCACCTGGGCGTGCCGGTGCTGGCGGCGGGCCTGAAGCAGGGCGACGAAGTCTTGCAAGCCCGCCACAACGGGGGGCAGCGACGGCTGTACCTGAAAGATGGGCGGCTGGTGGGCTACCAACTGGTCGGAGACATCGGCGCGGCGGGGGCCTTGCGCACGCTGCTGACCCGCCAGGAAGACGTGCGCCGCTTCAAGGACCGCCTGCTGCAGGCCAGTTTCGGACAGGGCACGCTGGCCTGGTCGGCGCTGGCGACGTAGAGGAGCCCTACGAGTGAATTACCGGGCGCCTGGAGGAAGTTTACCAGGCGCCCGGTGATATGCCCCGAGCGAACCTGGACAGACAAAAATGAGAAGAGCAATGAAAACTGCCCTGGTTGTGCTCATGTTCGTGACGCACGTGCTGATGTCTTACAGCGGCGGTTGGTCGATCTGGCTTTCTTCTCTGGGCTCGGTGTTGATCGGTATCCTCGCCTGGGTGACCTGGCCGGCGCAGTGGAAAGAGCGGCTGGGTTTGAAGATTCCCTGGTGGGAAGCCTTGCTGGCAGCGGCGCTGGCCCCGGTCTGGATGGCGCTGCTGTATGCGGCCATCCGGGCCATCACGCCTCCCCAGGGCATCACCTACCTGACCGTCTTTGCTGTAGAAGGGTTTGTGAATCTGTCTTGCCTGCATCTGCTGGGGCAAACGCTCGGCCAGGAGATGCTGTTCGGGGCGCTGCTGCTGTACACCGTGCGACAGAAGTTTGCTAAGGCCTCATTGCTGCTGGTGGCCACGCTGGCGGCGCTGTGCTTTTCCCTGCTGCATTCCGTTTTCTACCGCTGGATCGTGATGCCGGCCAACGGCGGGCGGCTGACGTTGGGGGCGCTGTTTGTGCTGCTGGCGATCGGCGTGCTGCGCAACACCCTGATCTTGAAGTCCGGGCACATTGCCTACGCCTGGTCGCTGCACCTGAGCATCAGCCTGGTGGGGCTGGCGGGCACGTATATCTCCGCCAGCGGGACCGAACTGGGGGAAGCGGCGATCTTCAATTCGATCCTGGGCGCGCCGCTGGCGGTTGCGGCGGGTGCGGTGATGTTGGGGGCGTGCGGGTTTTGGCTGGCGCGCACGCCTCAGTAGAATCATTTGGTCTGCTGCTGGTAGAACAGCCCCAAGGGGCTGAAGATGCCTTTTTCCAGGCTGGCGCGGGCGGCCTGGTTGACCTGCCTGGAGAGCTCCAGGGTGGAGAGGCTGCTGGTGGCGTCGTAATCCAGGTAGGCCAGCAGGTAGCGCGTCCAGAAGAAGGAGACGAAGTCGATGCCTTCCGCCTCGGCCATGCCAATCACCGCCTGCATGAACTTCTCGTCCAGCGGCTCCCAAAAACTGAAGGCGTCGCGGCTGTAGATTTCAACGTGGTTACCGCCCAACCCACCGCCCAGTTCGGCGTGGCTGGCCTTGTACAGCCAGGCCTCGCCGATGACGGTGTCTTTGCCGGCCTGGCTGGCGCGGCGGGCTGCCTGGCGGGCCTGCTCGAGCAGCCGCCCATCCTGCCCGATCGGGTAGATGTGGATATTGATGAAGTCCAGGTCGGGGTGCTGGAGGAAGTGCTCCAGGTAGGCCGACTCCTCCCAGGTGCCCGTACCGGCCCCGATCTTGATGTTATCCGCAGAGCCGATCTCGGCCAGGGTAGCGTCCACGAAGTCGAAATATTCTTGAAGCGTGAAGCGCAGCCCGGTCAGCATCTCTTCGGTGGTGGGCTCGTTGCCCAGCGCCAGGTAGTCCGGCTGGATCTCGCGAGCGATGGTGACCAGCATCTGGCGCTTGGTATCGAAGTATTCCTGGTTGGTCAGGCCGGAGTAATCCACCTGGCGGCCGAAATCGCCGGAGTATTCCGCCTGCGGGAAGACCGGGCCGGTCTCTACCAGCAGGGTCATGCCGTGCTGGTGCACGTCCGCAGCGATTTGCTTGTAGAAAGCCAGGTATTCATCCGAGCGTGGAAAATCGGGCTGCAAGAGGGGATACGAAATTTGCACGCCTACGCCCTGCACGCCCAACGACTGGAGACGGTCGAGCGCCAGGCGGGCTGTCTCCAGGATGCCCGCTTGCAGCAGGTAGGTGCCCAGGTTGCCGTTGGCGTACATCAATTCGGCGGAGAAAATGGGTGGCTGACCGGGGCTGCCTGGCAGGGTGGCCAGGAAAGCGTCCAGTTCGGCGTTTAGCTCAGCGTACAGAGCCTGGTATTCCTGCGGCGGGGGTGGAGCGATGAAGGCTGAAGAGACGGAAGTGGTGGGTAGGATTGGAGTCGCCAGCGGGGCGGATGGTTGCGTGGCCGGCGCGGCGGTTGGCCGCGCTGAGCCGGCGCAGGCCAGGCCGGTCAGGCCAAGTAGAACGAGGCAGGTGAAGAAGCGCTGCATGGTGGGTTCCTTTCACTGGGCAAGGGATGTGGGAATTGGGTAATCCGGGCGGCGGGAGCGCCGGTTATTAGAGGTACTCGAATTTTTTTTCTATTTTATAGCATGGATGATTCGAGCGGGTAACGCGGGGGTAAAACGCTTGTAAAAGCGAATCCATCGCTCAGTAAGGCAAGCAACAAGTATAATTTTGGCAGGGCAGCTAAGCTGTCAGGCGCAGAGCCGGAAAACAGAACCACACTGCTACACAAATCCAGATAGAGGAGAAACTATGATGCTCGCAAAAGATAAAGGCAATCCATTCACTCGACGATGCTCCTGCTGCTTACTGGTTTTTTTGATTCTATTGCTCAGCGGGTGTAGTTCGCCAACCGCCAGCCCGCTACCCCCAACCGCTGCCCAACCGGATGCAACGGCCACAGCGCCTGCGCCGACGGCAACGCAGGCCCAGCAGCCGACGCAGGAGACGCAAAGCAATGGTTGTCCAGTTGGCACTGCCGAGGCGGCAGCCTATACCAACAACCAGGACGGTTACTGTTTGCTCGTGCCCAATGGATTCTCGATTTCCCAACCAACCGAGGGTCTGCTGATCGTTTCAGGCCCCGCCCTGGATCAAAGCATCGAGTCGGTTCAGGCTACGCTGAACATCACGAGAATCGGATCGAGCGGCGAACGAGCATTGGTCGATATTGCCCAGGAAGCATGGAGCGGGGCCCGGGAGGCCTATACTCAAAACACGATCACACTGGGTGGAGAAACAGCCATGCTGGCAGAAGGTTTGTTGATCGGAGAAGCAGAATACTCTATCTATGAGTTCGTTGACGCGAAAGCAGGTAAACGTTCAGTGAGATGAGAAAAGCCGTGGTGAAGCAGCCGAACTAAAAAACAGCACGGCAAAGAGCAAAGGAGGTGAAACACCAGATC
>JBFMFR010000024.1:0-94400 GCA_040752025.1 Chloroflexota bacterium
CGACGATCTGAAACGCAAGGTTCTGGCCTTCATCGAGTATTACAACCGTACCATGGCTAAACCGTTCAAATGGACCTACCAGGGCAGAGCCCTTTCTGCATAGCTATTTATGCCAAGATGTACTAGTGAGATCAAAACCGCCCGTCACCAAGACCCGCCCATTCACCAGCAGTGTGGCCGTATGATTCTCGCGCTCCACAGCCAACGAGCCCGTGGCGCTCCAGGCGCCTGTGGCCGGGTCGTACAGCTCTGCACTGGATAGGACTTTGCTGTGGTTCCAGCCGCCCACCACCAACACCCGACCATCCGCCAGCAATGTGGCCGTATGCCAGTAGCGCTTCGCAAACAGAGCACCCGCCGCGCTCCAGACGCCCGTGGCCGGATCGTACACTTCCGCACTGGACAGGGCGCTGCTGCCGTCCCATCCGCCGACCACCAGCACTCGGCCATCCGGCAGCAGCGCAGCTGCATGGTAAACGCGGCGAGCAACCAGGGCGCCCGTGGCGCTCCAAGTATTCGTTACCGGATTGTACAGCTCAGCGCTAGACAAGGCGCCGCCGATGCCATAACCGCCCACCACCAGCACTCGGCCATCCGGCAGCAGCGTGGCCGTATGCCCGTCGCGCTTCGCAAGCAGAGCACCCGCCGCGCTCCAAGCGCCGTGCAGGGCGGCCTGGGCCGGGCGGGCCTGCACGGCGCTGCCCAGCGTGACAGCCAGCAGGGTGAGAATCAAAATCGTCGACGAGATGGGGTGAGGTGCACGTTCTTTCATGCTTGTTCTCCTGTTTAGGTTGTTGAGCAATGAACCAGGGTAAACGGATGCCAGCAGTTCTTTTCCACACCTATAGCGGTAATACCCAATCGCGAAGCCACCGAATGCAATGAGTGAACAATCAGATTATCGCGCCACATTGCGTTTGATGCAATCCCCCTTCATATGGATTCTTGCAAGAAAAGCCTGTAACGCCTCGCCCAAATCGCTGTATACTTAAGGTGTGTGAAGCCACCTTTGAGCCAAAGGAGTGTGTGCAATGGGTGAGAAAGGCGATGCGAAGTTTTATCTGTTTGGGCGCTGGCCGGTCGGCCGGCGGTTGATGATTATCCTGGGGAGCGTGCTGCTGGTGGGCAGCCTGGCCGTGATGTGCCTGCTGGCGCTGTTCGGCCCGGCTGTTGGCAATACGTTCGAAAGCATCTCGAGTCACGCGCCGATGGAGCTGCCCCGCGCCGCCTACGCCACCGAGGCAGCCGTGATGAAAACCGTTGAAGTGGAGAAAGTCGTCGAAGTAACGACCTACGCTTACCCGGGGGCAGGCATGGGGCTGGTGTCCGACGGGGCGCCGGCCAACACGGAACGCCTGCTGGTGCGCCAGGGCGACATCCGCCTGCAGGTGGAGGACACGCTGGCGGCGCGGCAGTCGATCGAGGCGATGGTCAGCGAGATGGCCGGCGAGGGGGCCTTCGTCCTGTCTGCTTCGCAGTACGGCGGGCAGGAAGAGCGCTCGCCGGAGATATCGATCTCGATCCGCGTGCCGGCGCGGCGCTTCGACGAGGTGATGACGAAGCTGGCCGGGCTGGCGCGGCGGGTGATCGACCGCAGCGAGAGCGCCCAGGACGTGACGGCGGAATACGTGGACTTGCAGGCGCGCCTGAAGAGCCTGCAAACCGCCCGCGAGCGCCTGGAGAAGCTGATGGGCAGCGCCGCCACGACCAAGGAACTGCTGGAGGCCGAACAGCAGTTGACGCAGCGGGAGGCGGAGATCGAGTCGATCCAGGGGCGCATGAAGTACCTGGAAAGCGTGGCGGCGCTCTCGTTGATCAACATCACGCTGACGCCCTACCTGCCCAGCCAACCGCTGGAGAGCGGCTGGCAGCCGGCCGAAACCGCCCGCCGGGCGGTCGACTCGCTGGTGGACAGCCTGCAGGGGTTTGTGGATTTTGTGATCTATTTCAGCATCGCCACGCTGCCCTGGCTGGTGGTGCTGGCGCTGGTGGTATTTATCGTTCTACGCCTGGTGATCCGGCGAAAAAAGCCCTCCAGCCCGCCTCCATCGGCATGAGGAAGGCTGGAGAGGCAAGCGTTCAGTCTATCTATGGGTCGAGCTCGGCGCCCTGGGTGGGAGTGAGGTCCCCGCCCATGTTGTTGTAGTTCATGGCGTTGCCCGGGTTGCGCGCACCCTGGGCGTTGGTGGGATCGGCGGGCGAGTCTTTGACATCGAAATCGCCATCCTTGCGCAGGTCCATCTCGTGGACCTTTTCGTGGAAGAGGGTCTGGTTGTCGTGATCTTTGCTATTATCCACGGCCACCTGGCCGTTGGGGGCGTAGGTGGTGCCCAGCGCCCCGCCGCGGATGGAGGGCACATAATAGACATTCTCGGTGGCAGCGCCGGAGTCGTAATAACCCAGCTTCTTGGCTTCGTTCAGATCGTCGTTATCGCCCTTGTCATTGTAATCGCCATCTTTGTTACGGTCGTAGCGGTCCAGGCCATCGTGGTCGGTGTCGATCTTGCCCCAATCGGCGGCAGGGATCCAGGTGATGATGACGATGAAGTGCACGTAGAAGGGCAGCGAGCAGCTCTCGGCGTTCTTATCGAAATTCTCCTGGGCCTTGGCCACGTCGGCGTCGACCTGGGCCTGGGTGGCCGAACCCTGCACGATGTAAATGTGCATGAACAGGAACTTCAGGGGCTTGATCGAGAAAGGAAACCAGTTCCAGGCCGCATCATTGAACACGGATGGATACAGGATTTCACCGCCCGGCGGCTCTTCGTACAGGTGGAAGCTGTTGACCACAAGGTTTGAGTTGCTCGTGTCGCTGACGGCGGGCGTATTGAAAGTGATCTTGAAAGGCTCGAGCTCGCCGGTGGCCGCCCCGGGAGGCTGGTAAGCCACGGTAAAGTCGATGTGGTTCACCAGGGCGGGGGTCTCGTCCAGGGTGCAAGTGACCAGGAATGCGCCGGAGGTGGCGTGGCAGCCATCGAAGACGATGCCGCTGTCCTTGGTATATTCGATCTGCCCGGAGAGGGTCTTCCAGCCCGGCTGGCCGTAGGGAACTTGCACTTCTGTGAAAACATCGAAGAAGGACTCGGCCGGGAAGCCTTCACCCGGTTCGCCCAGGGCGGTGCGCTTCTCCAGGATTAAGGGGGCGTAGCCCACGCCCATCACATCATTCGCCCCAGAAGGCAGGTGCGTGCAGGTGATATCGGCGACGGCGTAGGCGCTGGCGCTGATGTCGGCTGCCAGGCTGTAGAAAGGCTGCTGCGGATCGGGCAGCAGCGGCCCGACTTCGATATCCGGATCGCTGGAAACGCAGGCGTAGTCGAGCGGGTTGGGATCGGGCACCGGGTTGAGGTATTCGTCGCGGCCGAGCAGGTGGACGGGGCCGTGGTGCGAACCGCTCAGCTCGACCAGCGAGACCGGCAGAGGGGTCACGGTGAGCAGGGCCTCGTCGGTCTCAGCCCATTTGTCCGGGGCCGATTCGATGTAGCCCAGGGCGCTGAGGTAATAATCGCCGCTGACCGTCGGCGCAAAGTCGCCCGTATAGACTCCATCGCCGTGCGAGAGCAGTTCGATCTCGTCGGCGAGCGTGCCGCTGCGGCCGCTGACCTGCGCGGACAGTTCCAGTGAGGCGAAGTAGGTAGGATCGCCGAACTCATCCCTGGTGGTGGCGGTGATCAAGACGGTCGTGCCGGCGGGCACCACGGCGTCGGCGGCCAGGCTGCTGCTGGATTTAACTCCGCTCGACTTGAGCGGCAATAAACTTAATTGCACCTGGGCCGGCAAGTTGGCCGAAAAGATGTAACTGACCAGGGGGATAAAGACTTCCTCTTCCATAGCAGAACCTGGGGCCGGAGCGGCGCGCACGCTGTTGCTGACCAGCAACAGGCACACCAGCACCCACATAACGGCGCGCTTCAAGATAGCCAGGGCTTTACGGATTCTCATAGTTGCCTCCTTCTTTGTCCTTCCCACAACGAATCGGAAACTGCAGGGTGTAAGATCAAAAAGCCGGCAGCAATGCCACCCTGCACTTATCATAGCGAATTTTCGAACGGGAGTCAATCAAAATCGTGTCACAAGTGAATCAGGATATTTGTTATCTTGCTCCTGTCAACTTTTTGTGACATTATTGGATAGAATGGAGCGATTTTGCCAACGGATTTTTAGAACGGATGTTGCGCCAACAGTCATTGCAAGTTGATCCAATAATTCTCCCTTTCGATTTCTTCAGGAGTTATGAGCATGAAATCAAAACTTTTATGGATGCGAGTGCTAGTACGCATTGGGCTGGCGGTGATGGTCGTTCTACCGGCCGCAGCCGCCGGGCTGCCGCTGGGGAGCTTACAAATCGCCCAGGCCGCCCTGACTGAGTTGTTCATCTCGGAGTACGTTGAGGGCTCAAGCGACAATAAAGCCATTGAAATCTTCAATGGCACAGGCGCTGCCATCAACCTCGGCACTGGCGTGTACACGGTCCGGTTCTATCACAATGGGGCTTCCACACCCAACTACACTGTTTCACTGGCAGGTACGGTTGCCAGCAATAACGTTTTCGTGCTGGCCCATCCAAGCGCGGTGCTGGGTATTACCCCCGATCAAACTTCCACCAGCTTACAGTTCAACGGTGATGACGCCATCGTGCTGCTCAAAAACGGCGTAGCGGTTGACTCGATCGGCCAGGTGGGCGTCGACCCCGGGACGGAATGGGGCAGCGGGCTTACCAGCACCGCCGATAACACCCTGCGGCGCAAAGAGGCGGTTTGCCAGGGCGATCCGGTCTATAATGACGCCTTCGATCCCAGCGTCGAATGGGATGGCTACGCCCAGAACACCTTCGACGGCCTGGGCAGCCATACGGTAGCGTGCAGCACTCCGGTGCTGCCGCCCAGGATCAACGAATTCGTTTTCAACCACACCGGCGACGATACCAACGAATTCGTTGAAATCCTCGGCACGCCCAGCACAGATTATTCGGCCTACACGCTGCTGCAGATCGAAGGCGACGCAAGCGCCAACCCGGGGCGGGTGGTCAGCGCGGCCAGCCTGGGCACCACTGCCGCCAGCGGCTACTGGAGCACCGGCTACCTGAGCGACGTGTACCAGAACGGCAGCAGCAGCCTGTTGCTGGTGGAGGGATTCAGCGGAGCGGTAGACGACGACCTGGACACCAACGACGACGGCACGCTGGAGAGCACACCCTGGACGCTGCTGGTCGATGACGTGGCGATCAACGACGGCGGGGCCGGCGACCGGACTTACGCCAGCACCAGCCTGGCGAGCGGCTTCGACGGGGTCAATTACACCCCCGGCGGGGCGTCGCGCATCCCGGATGGCAGCGACACAGACAGCGCCAGCGATTGGAAGCGCAACGACTTCGACGGCGAAGGCCTGCCCGGATTCAGCGGCACACCCGAACCTCCGGAAGCATACAACACGTCCGATGCCGTGAACCAGGCCGTCCCCGGGCAAGGCGCGCCCTTCTTCTCGGAATACGTGGAAGGCTCAAGCTACAACAAGGCACTGGAAATCTACAACGGCACTGGCGTGGACATCGATCTGGCAGCGGATGCATACACCATCCAGCTTTACCAAAATGGGTCTGACACGCCCGACTACAACATTTCGTTGGCAGGCACACTGTACAATGGGAACGTTTTCATCCTGGCCCACCCGGACGCCGTCCTGGGCATCACCCCCGATCAGACCTCCGGCAGCCTGTTGTTCAACGGCGACGACGCGGTTGTGCTGCTCAAGAACGGCAGCGTGATCGACTCGATCGGCCAGGTGGGCGACGACCCCGGTACGGAATGGGGCAGCGGAGAAGCCAGCACAGCCGATAACACGCTGCGGCGCAAGGAAGCGGTGTGCCAGGGCGACCCGATCGCCGACGACAGCTTCGACCCGAGCGTGGAATGGGACGGCTATGCGCAGGACACCTTCGACGGACTGGGCAGCCACACTACGACGTGCGGCATGGACCTGCCGCCCAGCGTGGCGAGCACCATGCCCGCCAACGGCGAGCTGAGCGTGGCGGTCAGCGCCAACGTGGTGGTCAACTTCAGCGAAGCGGTGACGGCCGGCGCTGGCTGGTACCAGATCGACTGCACGCTGAGCGGCGTGCACACCGCCACCCAGAGCGGCGGCCCGAGCAGCTTTACGCTCGACCCGGCGGCGGACTTCACCAACGGCGAAACCTGCACGGTGACGGTCTACGCCGCCCAGGTCAGCGACCAGGACGGCGCGCCTGACTCGATGAGCGCCGACTACGCCTGGAGCTTCAGCGTGGCGGTGGCCGGCGACCCGGATGCCTGCGGCGCGCCCTTCAACCCGATCTACGCCATCCAGGGCAGCGGGAGCGCCAGCCCCTATGTGGGACAGGTGGTCTCGGTGGAAGGCGTGGTGGTGGGCGATTTCCAGAACACGGTTTCCACTAAACTGTACGGCTTCTTCATCCAGGACCCCAGCGGGGACGGGGATACCAGCACCTCGGACGGCGTGTTCGTCTACGCTCCGACGGCCATGGACGTGCAGGCCGGCGACCTGGTGCGCCTGAAGGGCAGCGTGGTCGAATTTAACACACTGACCGAGATCCAATCGCTGACCCTGCTCAAGGTATGCAGCAGCGGCAACGGCATAGCTCCCGCGCCAGTCGTCCTGCCCGAAACAGTCAACAACGACCTGGAGCGCTACGAGGGCATGCTGGTGAGCTTCCCCGAGACGCTGACGGTGGCGCAGAACTACTTCCAGGGGCGCTACGGGCAGGTGACGCTGGGCTCGGAAGGGCGCATGTACCAGTCGAACAACGGCAACGGCCTGAGCGATACCTGGGACTTGAACGCCCGGCGTTTGCTGGTGATGGATGACGGCTCGTCGGCCCAGAACCCCAACCCGATCCCCTACATCGGGCAGGACAACACGCTGCGCGCCGGCGACACGCTGGCCAACCTGACAGGGGTGATCGACTACGGGCTGATTTCTTCGGACGGAACGACGCGCGATTACCGCCTGCACCCCACGGTGGCGCCGAACATTACGCGGGTCAACGAACGCACGGCCGCGCCGGAAGCAGTGGGCGGCAACTTGAAAGTGGCCAGCTTCAACGTACTGAATTACTTCACCACGATGAACTCGCGCGGCGCCGATAACGCCACCGAGTTCACCCGCCAGAAAACCAAGATCTTCGCCGCCCTGGCGGCGATGAACGCCGACATCGTCGGGCTGATCGAAATCGAGAACAACGGCGCGACTGCGATCAGCGACCTGGTGACGGGGCTGAACGCGCTGGTGGGGGCGGGCACGTACAGCTACGTAATCGGCCCGGCCACCGGCTCGGACGCCATCCAGGTGGCGTTCATCTACAAACCCGGCGTGGTGCAACTGGTGGGCCCGGCGCAGAACTACCAGGTGGACCTGTGGGATTACACCGACCTGTTCAACCGCCCGGCGCTGGCGCAGACTTTCCGGCTGACCGCTAACAACCAAATCTTCACGCTGGTGGTCAACCACTTCAAGTCCAAGGGCTGTGACGGCGCCACCGGCATCGACATGGACCAGGGCGACGGGCAGGGCTGCTACAACGGCCGGCGCGTGGCCCAGGCCACCGCCCTGCTGGACTTCATCGACCAGTTGAAGACCAGCAGCGGCGACGATGACGTGCTGGTGATCGGCGACCTGAACGCCTACGGCCAGGAAGACCCGATGCTGGCGCTGCTGCAGGGCGGCCTGCTGGACGAAGCCGCGGCGCACGTGCCGGCTGCCGAGCGCTATTCCTACATCTTCGACGGGCAGTCGGGCGAGCTGGACCACGCCCTGGCGACCGGCGGGCTGCACCGCCAGGTGAACGACGTGACGATCTGGCACATCAACGCCGACGAGCCTTCGGTGATCGATTACAACACCGAGTTCAAGTCGCAAGACCTGTACACCCCCACCCCCTACCGGGCCTCCGACCACGACCCGGTGATGATCGGATTGAACTTGGGATCGGCTAACGCTTACGTTGATGACAATGATCCGACATGCAGTGGGAACAGCCCATGCTACAGCAGCATCCAGGCGGCGATCAACACCGTCTCCGCCGGGCAGGCGGTGTACGTGTACGCCGGCAGCTACCCCGAAAACGTGAACCTGAACAAAGCCGTGACGGTGCACTGCCTGGGCGACGTGACCTTCCAGGGGCTGACCCAAAGCGACGGGGTGTTCGTGGCGCCCTTCGGGACGCTCTCGGCCAGCGGCGAGGTAAACATCAACGCCGGCATCTTCAACCACAACCGCGGCACGCTGGCCCTGACGGGCGCGGCGGCGCAGGCGCTCAACGGCATCTCCAGCCTGCGCCACCTGACGGTGGATAACAGCCTGGACGGCAGCCCGGCGGCAGCCCTGAGCGGCGACCTGTTCGTGGGTGGCACACTGACGCTGAGCGACGGCTGGCTGGCGCTGGGGGATTATCACCTGACCCTGGGCAGCATGGCCAGCACCAGCGGCGGCTCCGCCGACAGCATGGTGATCACCAACGGCACGGGTGAGCTGCGCAAAGCACTGCGCGAGTCCGACCCGGACCCCATCACGCTCCCGTTGGGCGACCTGAGCGGCACGGCAGAATACTCACCTGCCTGGCTGGACTTCGACCTGATCAACGGCGCTGGCACGGTGGGGGCAGGCGTGATCGATACCTTCCACCCCTACAACACCTCCATGCCGCGCCTGTCGCGCTACTGGACGATCACTCAGAGCGGCCTGTCCAGCTTCACCTGCGATACGACTTTCTACTATACGCAAGCGGACGTAGAACTCGGCAGCGGGCAAAGCGAGAACGAGATCCACGGGGCGCACTTCAATGGCAGCTCCTGGACGGTTGGAGCGGTTGTCGATGAGATTGCCAACAGCTTCAGTCTGACTGTGAGCAGCTTCTCGGACTTCTCCGGCACGCCGCAGTCGCCCACCGCCATCTGGGTGAGCGATATCGCCGTCACCCCCGGCCCGGCCGAAGTGGACTTGAGCTGGAAGAGCCTGGCAGAAACCGGCGCGCAGGGGTACAACGTCTACCGCGCCAACAGCGAGCTGGGCGATCGCACGCTGCTCAACAGCGAGCTGATCGAGATCATCCCCGGCGGGCTGCCCGGCACGCTCTACGGCTTCATCGATGAAAGCGCCACGCCGGGCGTGACCTACTTCTACTGGATCTACGTCCTGCTGGATGATGGCAGCAGTGTGCCCTATGGGCCCTACCAGGGCACGGCCAACTTCGCCCTGTACCTGCCGCTATCCGTGCAGCCGTAACCCTTTTCAGTCTTCCACACGCCGCCGTAAGCGTTTCACATCGCTGCGGCGGCGTTTGCTTTCCAGGCGCGCCTGGCGGGCTGCCTGGCTGGGGCGCGTCGGGCGACGCGGGCGAGGTTTGCGCGCCGCCTGGCGGATCAGCTCCACCAGGCGTTGCAGGGCGTCCTCGCGGTTCTGCTCCTGGGTGCGGTAGCGCCCGGCTTCGATGAGCAGGAAGCCGTCTTCGGTCAGGCGCTTGCCGGCCAGCCTGACCAGCCGGGCGCGCACGTCTTCGGGCAGGGCCGCAGACTGCACATCGAAGCGCAACTGGGCTTTGGTGGCGACTTTGTTCACGTTCTGCCCGCCCGGGCCGGAAGACTGGACAAAACGCACCTGGATGTGGGATTCGTCGATGGCGAGTTGGTCGGTAATTGCGATCATGGAAACTCTTTTTTAACACGGAGAGCACGGAGTCAACGCGGAGAACGCGGAGTTTTTCTTATTTGTATCTGCTCTAGTGCTCTTAAAAATAACAGAGAAGTATTTTGCTCCGTGAACTCCGTGGTTCTTCTCAGTGCTCTCCGTGTTTTTGTTTTTTGCTCTGTGAACTCCGTGTTGAGATTCATCCCTCATATCCAAGCAACTGGCGATGCAGCGGGATGTCTTCGAGGAACATGCGCCGCAGGGCGGGGTTGGTCTGCAGGTCGGCTTTTTCCATCAGCCAGGCTTTGCCCATCGACAGCACCTGTGGCAGGCGGGGGTCCTGGGTGGCGGACAGGACCTGGCAGCAGGCCAGGTAAACGTTGGCCGGCTCCAGGGCGCCGATCAGGCTGCCCTGCTCCAGGTAAGCCAGGATGGCGTTGACCTGTTCCAGCGCCTGGCTGTGGTCGCCGCGCCGCAGCGCAGCCAGGGCCAGGCCGGCCAGGGACTCCATCAGTAGATTGGAATGGCCTTCTTGCCGCCAGACCTGGGCGGCCTCCCGGTAACCCTGCTCGACGCCTTCCGGATCTTCGCCCTGAGCCAGGCTGGCAAAGCCGATCAGGTCCTGGGCGTGCCCGATGACATCGCTCAAGGACAGGTCACGCCCCATTTGCAAGGCTTCCTGGGCCAGCGTGACGGCATGAGGGTAATCGGCCAGGCGGTTATTGAGCTGGGCCACATCCAGCAGGATGCGGGCGTGGGCGACGCCATCGCCAATTTCCCCAGAACGGCGCAGCACGTCTTCGTAGCGCAACTGGCAGGCCAGCAGGTCGCCCTGGCTCATCTCCAGGAAAGCCATCGCCCATACGGCGTAGAGCGCATCGTAGCGCGCCCCGATCGATTCGAGTAAGGTGATGGCACTCTCGGCGTATTCGCGCCCGCTGGCGAAGTGATAAGTGGTGGTGGCCACGATTGCCAGGTTCAACAAAGCCGTGCCCTCCCCGATCGCATCGCCAACCTGGCGGGCAATCTCCAGGAACTGCTGGAAGTAAACCTCGGCAACTTCGTAGTCGTCCCGATAGGTGGCCACCAGCCCCAGGTTGTTCAAAGACCCGCCCTCGCCGCGACGGTCGCCCAGAGCCTGGCAAAGCTCCATAGAGCGCTGGTAGTATTGCAGCGAAGCTTCCCCATCGGAGATATCGACTTCCACATTGCCCAGGTTGCGCAAGCAGTCGGCCTCCAGGCAGCGGTCGCCGGCCGCCTGGGCTAATTCCAGGCCATGCTGCAAGTGCTGGCGAGCAGCGCTGTGTTCGGCCAGCCCCAGGCGGGCTATTCCGATCACCAGTTCGGCGTATCCTTCCACGGCAGCCAGATGGTGCTCCCGGGCCAGTGCGCCTGCCTGGGCGGCTAACTCGGTGGCCCTGGCGTAATTGGCCGTCAGGCCGTACAACCTCCCCAGGTGGGCGTATAAACGCGCCAACAGCGCCGCCGACTCGGGGGTCGGGTGCGCAGCGTATTGCTGGCCAGCGCATCCCATAGCCAATTGCAAAGCCTGCTGGCCTTCGAGCAGCAGCCCGGAAAAAGCGCAGAAATCGACCAGGGTATCCAGGCAGCGCTCAATGCATGCTGCCATGCAATTCTCACAGGCATAGCGCCAGGCCAAGCGGATATTGTCCAGCTCCAGGCGGATTTCTTGCTGCGCCAGGCGCTCACGCTGCAGGCGGTCGCCGCGCTGTTGCAGGTAATCCGTGTAATAGTGACAATGGCGCAGCCGCGTTTGAGCCTCCTGGTCAGGCTGATTCTGCAAGCGTTCCAGGGCATACTGCTGCAAGAGCAGATGCGTTTCGTAGCGCAGGCTGGACGAGCCGAGCGTAGCGCCAGAGGCACGCGCTACAGCTTCTCCGCCCAGGCTGGAGGCAAAACCTTTCGAAGAGCGGCGCAAATAGGATTGAGCGGCCAGGGCGTAGAGGAAAAAAGGCGAAGTCCCGGCAACCTGCTGGGCCGCCTCCAGGCTGAAACCGCCGCGGAAGACGGCTAACTGGCGCAAGATGCCCTGCTCATACTCGGACAGCGACCCCCAAAAAGTCTCGAAGACCACATTCAGACTATGCTGGGCGCTTTCCTGAGCGCCGTTCTCGGCCAGCAAGAACTCCTGACTGCACTCGATGCTTTCGGCGATCTCCGGCAGGCTGACCGAATCGCTCCAGGCGGCCGCCAGCTCCAGGCCCAGGGGAATGCCCCTCAGCAGACGGCAGATGCGGGTGACGGCGGCCGCCTGCTGCCTGTCCGTCCAATCCAGGGGCTGCGGATAACCCTGGTAACGCGCCAGGTGCGCATCGTGCAAGAAAAGCTGCACAGCCGGGTAAGCTTCTGGCAGAGCCACGGCGTCGTTCTCGGGAAAATCCAGGCCGGAAAGCTGGATCACGGCCCCCAGCGAAGTTTCCAGGCGCTGGCGCGAGGTCACCAGCAGGCGCACCCCCAGCGAATGTTCGAAGATCTCCGCCAACAACGCCGTGCCGTCCAGCAGATTCTCGAAACCGTCCAGGATGAGCAGCAGTTCTTTGGATTTGAGATGCGCCAGCAGATCGGCGTGCGGGTCTGAGGAGGGCTTCAGGGCGATGCGCAGCGTATCGGTCAATGCCGTCAGCAGGTATTCAGAAGACGCCAGGGGCGCCAGGGGCAAGAAGAAAACGCCATCGCGGTAAGCATCCTGGCTCTCGAGGGCCACCTGCAAGGAAAGGCGCGTCTTGCCCAGGCCGCCAGGCCCCAGGATGCACACCATGCGGCGCTCGGCAAGCTGTCGCTTGATCTGGCGTAATTCTGCCTCGCGCCCAATAAAGTCGCCGGGCTGGGTGGACAGATGGCTCAAGAAAGACTCGGAATCGGGAGTTTTGGGTAGATGAGCGTCCAGGGTGAAGGCCGGCGCCTGCACCCAGCCTTCCGCCTGGCGGCGCAGCAAGTTTTGACTCACCAGCAGGCTGGTGTAACGCTTCAAGACTGCCGGGCGGCCGCCCGTTTCGGCGTGCAGCCAATCGACAAAGTCTTGAGGCGCTTCCCATTGCAGGGTATGGCGCAGCCACAGGCGCACGCCCTGCGCCGTAAAAGGCTGCAGATCGATGGAAAGCGGGCGCGCCACCTCGTGCAAGAAGTCCAGGCGAGCGCCGGCAGCCTGATCGGCAAACGCCAGCGCCAGTTGGGGCAGTTCGTTGGCGAAATACAAAGCCTGTAGAAATTCCTGCGAGGCGCGGTCGATATACATCAGGTCATCGACCACGATCACCAGCCCGCTCCAGCCTTCCTGGGCGATGCGCTGGCGCAAAGCGGTGGCGTAGGGCGAAATGCCCGCCGCCGGGTGCGGCAGGCCGTCCATCCCCTGGGCTTCACAGATCACCCCGAAGAGGCGCAGTTGCAGCGCCGGGCTGCCCCGCAAAACCAGCACGGCATAGCCGCGCAGGCGGGCCATTTTCTCAACTTCGATCAAAAAACGCGACTGGCCGTACCCCGGCGCGCCGCTGACGCGCAGTAAGCTGCGCGATTGGCGCGGCAGGCCATTGATGAAGTGCAGCAGGCGTTCCTGAGCGACGTCGCGTTCGATCAGGCGCGAAATCACATCGAAGGAAGGCTCGCCGGTCGCCAGCGGGGTGGCGTCTGCTACGCGATCGCGGCCCAGGCGCTTGGCCTGATAGGCGTGCTGCTCGGCGGTGCGCATGAGCTCATCGGGAAGACGTCCATCCACCGGGAAGCAGGCCACGCCGATGCTGACGGTCAGAGAAATGGGAGGGTCGCCCGCAAAAGGTTTCGCTCGCACAGACTCAACCAGGCGCTGGGCCAGCTGCGTCGCCTCGGCGCGCCCGGTGTTGGGCAGCAGCAGGATGAACTCGTCGCCGCCCAGGCGAAAGATCAGGTCCCCCCGGCGGGTCCCCTGCTTGATGCGATGGACGAACTCGACCAGGGCGGCGTCGCCGCGGGCATGGCTGAAGCCATCATTGATACTCTTGAAATGATCCAGGTCGATCATCAGCAAGGAGAAGGGATGGGCGTAGCGTTGGGCACGCGCCACTTCCTCCTCCAGGCGAGTATCCAGGGAGACGCGCGAGTAAACTTCGGTGAGGGGGTCAAGGATCTGGATGGCGCGCCCCGTCCTGCGGGTATTTTTGGACATGCCAGATATTTTACTCGATTGTCCAGGTATAATTAGAGCAGGAAAGCCGAGAAACACACAGATTTTGCCAGAATCATGCTACGATGAAAGCTACCTTATCCACTCAATTTGCACCCGCTGAAAGGGCCACGCCACAGGAAGTCCAGCGCCAGGCGCATTTCTTCGCCGAGGGGTCGCCTGTATGGCTGTTCATCTTCAACGCCATTCCCGATTTCTTGATGGTGCTCAACCTGGAACGGCAGATCATTTTCGCTAACCAGAGCCTGCTCACCTTCCTGGGGCAGAAGAAACCGGAAATCCTGGGACTTCGCCCTGGGGAAGCGCTGGACTGCGTGCACGCTTTCGAAAGCGACTGCGGCTGCGGAACGACCGAGTTTTGCAGCACCTGCGGCGCAGTGCGCGCCATCCTCGCCAGCCAGCGCGGCGAGGCCAACATCCAGGAATGCCGCATCGTACAAAAGCCAGATGGCGACGCTCTGGATTTGCGCGTGTGGGCCACCCCATTGCAGGTGAACCGGCACAATTTCACCGTCTTCACCGTCAGCGACATCAGCCAGGAAAAGCGCCGCTACGCGCTGGAACGCGTCTTCTTCCACGACATCATGAACACCGCCACCGCGCTGCAAGGCTTCGCGGAACTGTTGAGCAAGGCCAGCCATGTAGCCCCGCAAGATATCGATGAGCTCTCTGAGACGTTGGTGCAGCTCACCGAGCGGCTGATCGACGAAATCCACCGCCAGAAAGAAATCGTCGCCGCCGAAAACCAGGAATTGTCCGTCCATCCCGCACAGATCAATGTGAAGCGCTTGTTCCAGGAGGTCGTCGACCAGTACAGCCCTCAGCCGGTATGCCGGGGCAGAGCGCTGCGCATCGACGATTGCAACTGGCCGGGCGACCTGGTCAGCGACCCGACTCTGCTGCGGCGCGTGATCGGCAACATGGTCAAGAACGCCCTGGAAGCCTGCCGGCCGGGCGAGACGGTTACGCTGGGATGCGACCAGAGTCAAAACGAAGTGGAGTTATGGGTTTTCAACCCCAACCCGATCGCCCGCGAGGTGCAGTTGCAAATCTTCCAGCGCTCCTTCTCGACCAAAGGGAACGGCAGAGGCCTGGGCACCTACAGCATGAAGCTGTTGGGCGAACGCTACTTGCAAGGCAAAGTCAGCTTCGTTTCTTCGCAAGAGGGCACCCTGTTCAAGATCAGCCTGCCGCTGCGCCTGGCCCCGAGCGACTAGCGCCGGCGTAAAATCTACCCTTACCCTGAAAACGGCATCCCCCAAAGGGTTAATCTTTGGGGGATTTGGCTTTTAACCGGTTGACGAAACCAGGACAAATGTTCTATAAACAGGGTGAAAAGGAGATGTCCTATGAACGATGAAAAAAGCGATGGATCACAACAAGCCCCAGAACCCCGCCGGAGAACCCGAGCCCGCAAACCCGGTGCCCAGCCCGGCAACTCGAACGCCCTCAAACACGGCTACTACTCCCGCAAATTCCGCACCATCGACTACAACGACCTGGACGTAGTCCAAGCCACCATGGAATCCGAGATTGCCGCCGCCCGGGTAGTCGCCCGCCGCATGTTCGACCACGTTAGCCAGATCGAGGACGCCGGCGACCCCATGGCCGCTATCCAGGCCCTGGCCATGCTGGGCACGCAGCTCCACAAAGTAGCCGGGCTGCTCCGCTCCTACACCATCCTCACCGGTTCGGACAAACAGGGCAGCGCCGCAATCACCCAGGCAATCGAATCCGTCCTGCAGGAGATGAAACTCAAGAAGTAACGAAAGGAACCTGACTATGACCACACAAATCATCATCGACCTGGCCGCCGCCATCCTGTCCCTGCTGGCCTCATACCTCCCAGGGTTCAGCGACTGGTTTGACCAGCAAACCCCCACCCTCAAGCGCCTGATCATGTTGGGCCTGCTCCTGCTCGTGGTAGTGCTCACCTTCGCCGCCGCCTGTGCCAGCCTGACCGAGACCGTGACCTGCGACCAACCTGGTGCCTGGGGCTTGCTCCGTCTGTTCTTCGACGCCCTGATCATCAATCAGGCCACCTACCTCATTTCCCCCCCCCGTAGGGGCGATTCTCAGAATCGCCCATCTTCCCCCGCCCAGGATGCCACCCATGTCACGCCAAGTAACCCCTCCTTCCCCGGATAACTGCCCGCTTGAAGCCACAGCGACAAAGCTGGAGCAATTATCCAAAGACATGGTCCGCACCATGCGCCAGCTCCGCCGTGATCGCCAGGCTTGCGCCCGCTGCACCATTGAACAAGACGCCTGCCCGATCCTCCACGCCCACCGCCCCCTCGTCGAAGCCGCCATCTCCGCCATAAACGAGGAATGGAACTTAGCCGAAGTGATCCAATGAACGAAAACGACCTTGACCCCGAGAGCGAACTCATCGCCGAGAAGCTCCGCCGCATGGTTGACAACCTCAAAGCCGACAATGCCGCCCTGCGCGTCGAGCTGGCGCACCTGCGGGAACTCACCAACCACCGCCTGGCGGCGCTCGAAGCCAGCAAAGCCGACCACGAGAACCGCATCCGCAGCCTGCAAGACGGCGTCACCACCTTCAAAACCTGGTCCGGCCTGGCCTCCGGCGGCTCATCCATCCTCTCCATCATAGCTTTCGTCAAGGCCCTCTTCGGCATCCCCTGATCCTATTCGTAATCCTCGCCGCCCTGGCCATCACAACCAACCCACAACCCACCACCAGCCAACTCACCGAGACCTGGTACATGGACGAGTTTGCCCGCTACCTGGCCGCCCAGGCCACAACCACAGCCGCAGCCATCGCAACCGCCCACCCCTAACTTTTATCTCCTAACTTCTAACTTGGAGGAACCATGCCCCGACTGACCGAAACCCTCAAAGCCGACCTCGACTATGCCGAGGAACACTTCAACCTCCGCCGCGTCGACCCCATCCGCCTCATCGACGTGCGCGCCCAAATCGCCACCCTCGAAGCCCTGCAGCAAGTCGCCGCCGCCCTCGAGTCCATCCTGGCCCGCCTACCATTACACACCGAACCTGCCCCCGGCTTGCCAGCAGAACCCGCCATATCCCTGGCGTCCAAGCGCCCCAAGAAAATGTAGGGGCAGGTCTCAGACCTGCCCTGGATCACCACCCAAAAGGAGACCCCACCTATGGCCGCAAAATCCGGACAGCGTACCGTTACCACCGCCGGCACCGCCGTGCGCCTCAGCGCCGCCAGCTTCCAAGCCAACTGCCCCGTCATGGTCAAAGCCCTCGACACCAACACCGGCGCCGTCGCCCTGGGCGACGATGGAGCCGGCGACGTCACCGTCAGCAACGGCCTGCGCCTGCTAGCCGGTGATGCCGTCATCTTCGAACACGTCGGCGACCTGTATAACCTCTGGCTGGACAGCGCCGTGGACGGCGAAGGCGTGAGCTGGATCCTGCTAAATGTCTAACTTTGCGTCCTTCGCGCCTTCGCGGTGAAAAGAACATGCACATGCACATCTACCAGGCCCCCCAGCCCAAATCCCTGCTCAGCCGCCGGGCATTCTTCGATACGTTCACCGACGCCGATGCCACGGTCATCACCGATCACACCCCCAACCGCCCGGCAGGCTGCACCTGG
Organism: Chloroflexota bacterium; assembly: GCA_040752025.1. Lineage (GTDB taxonomy): Bacteria > Chloroflexota > Anaerolineae > Anaerolineales > UBA4823 > JBFMFR01. The sequence goes on from JBFMFR010000024.1 coordinate 17,451, forward strand.
AACGCCGGCACCGCCGCGCCGCATTTCACCATCCAGTCCAACCGCCTGGTCGGCTATTGCCCCGGCCTGAAGTGGTGCACCCCCACCGGCTGGCACTCGCCCAACCTGTACGCCCGCCTCCAGTGCATGAACGGAGAGCACGCTCCCACCAGCACCGCCCATTACATGCTCCTCGGCTGGAAACTCTCCGCCCCAAACCTGCCCCTCGACGGTTGGACGCTCCAATGGGCCACCAAGACCAACGCCGATGGAGTCGCCCACATGCTGCGCCTGCGCAAATTCGTAGCCGGCACACCCACCGAGATCGACCTTGCCGAACTCACCGGCATGACCTACAACTACACCGGAGTCCTTCGGCTGCTGGTCAGCGGCAACTACTTCAAGTTCAGCATCGACCACAACCCCGCCTGGACCATCGAGTACACCGACACCGCCAACTGGAACGTCGACCAGGGCTACTTCCTGCTTGGCCATGCCAGCTACAATGTCGTCCCCACCACAGATTGGTGGTTCGATAACCTGTTCCTTTTACGCCTCTAGGTGCGTTGCACCTGTACTTGGTGCGATGCACCTTACCTAGGAAACCATGCAACTAAATGACCCAACCCGACGCCGACCTGATCACCGCCTACCGCACCCTGCTCTTGGACCCGCTGCTTTTCTGCCAGCACGGCTCCGGCCTCAAGCTGCGCCGCTACCAGGAGCGCGTCGCCCACGCCGTAGTGCATTCAGTTGTGCAGGGCCTGGGCCTGTCCATCGTCGTCATGTTCTGCCGGCAGAGCGGCAAGAATGAGCTGCAAGCGCAGTTGGAGACGTACTTGCTAACCCTGCTATCGCCACTCAACGCCGAGATCGTCAAGGTTTCCCCCACCTGGAAGCCTCAGAGTCTCAACGCCATGCGCCGCCTGGAGCGCGTCCTCTCCGGCAACGTCATGAGCAGCCAGCTCAAATGGGAAAAGGAACAAGGTTACATCTTCCGGGTCGGAAAAGCCCGCATCACCTTCCTGTCCGGCTCCCCCACCGCCAACATTGTCGGCGCAACCGCCGGCACCCTCCTGGAATGCGACGAAGCCCAGGACGTCAGCATCGAGAAGTGGGACAAAGACATCAACCCTATGGCCGCCTCCACCAACGCCACCCGCGTCTTTTGGGGCACCGCCTGGACATCTCAAACCCTGCTCGCCCGTGAGCTGCGGGCAGCGCTCGAAGCCGAGAAGGCCGACAACATCCAGCGCGTCTTCATCGCCGACGCCGACCGGGTTGGCCGGGAAGTCCCCGCCTACAAGCGCTTTGTGCAGGCCGAGACCGCCAAGCTGGGACGCAACCACCCCTTCGTGCGCACGCAGTTCTACTGCGAAGAGATCGACTCCCAGGGCGGCATGTTCCCGCCCGAGCGCCAGGCGCTCATGAAAGGCGACCACCCACCCCTGGCAGCCCCCCAGGACGGACACACCTACGCCTTCCTGGTCGACGTCGGCGGCGAGGACAAACCCCCCTCGCCCGATGGGAGAGGGGACGGGGGTGAGGGCGAACACGACTCCACCGCCCTCACCATCGTAGAGATCGACCTCTCCCTGCTCAACGATCCCGCCATCGCCGCCCCCCGCTACCTGGTGCGCCACCGCCGCGCCTGGACCGGTGCCGCCCAAACCGCCCTCTATTCCGAACTGCGTGCCCTGGCCGAACTCTGGCAGCCCCGCCGCGTCGTCGTCGACAGCACCGGCATCGGCGCAGGCCTGGCCAGCTTCCTCGACAAAGCCTTCCCCGGCCAGGTCATCCCCTTCACCTTCACCCTCGCCAGCAAGACCGCCCTGGGCTGGGGCTTCCTGGCAGTCATCGAAACCGGCCGCTTCAAAGACCACGCCTCCAATGCTGGTGCGATGCACCTTGAAGGTGCGTTGCACCTGGATCACCAGCGCACCTTCCAACAGCAGCTCGAACTCTGCCAGCTCGAAACCCTCCCCGGCCCTGGGCGCATGATCCGCTGGGGCGTGCCTGACGGCGCCCGTCATCCCATCACCGGCGAACTCGTCCACGACGACCTGCTCATCTCCGCCGCCCTATCCAGCCTCCTCGACCGGGAGGAATGGGGCACAGCGGAAAGCGCTGTCGTAGCAGCCTACGACCCCTTAGCAGACCTCACCTTCTAGCCATGACCACCCTCCACCCATCCATTCGTTGATCGAAAGGACGCACACATGAGAGTCGCCTGTATCTATCCAGAACTGCCTGCCCTTTGCGTCGCCGCCATCAATCCGGACACCGGCTACCCATTGAACTGGCTCGAAATCTCCCACGCCATGAAAGATTGGGCCGGCTGGAAGTGTGAAAATTGCCACCACCGCCACGATCCGGAAAACGGCTACACCCTCACCGTTCACCACCTGGATGGTGATCCAACCAACAACGACCCCCGCAACCTATTAGTCGCTTGCCAACGCTGCCATCTATCCGTCCAGGCTACCTACATCCCCGGTCAAATCTGGTTGATTGGACGCCCACTCTGGGCAGAAGTCAGGGAGCTGTAATGTCCAACACGATCACCAAAAACCAGCGCCACGCCACCGCCAAAGTCATCCGCCGGCGTCGCCATCCCCACTACCGCTGCCTCCTTTGCGATGAGATAGGAGAATAATTCATGCAAAAACCCTCCGTTCGCCAAAGAATTGCAAATTGGATTGCGGGAACGCCCCAGCCAGGCCCAACTTCTCTTGCAATTTCTGCCCGGGTGGATGACAGCCCCGGCTGGGGCAACCTTTCCACCCGCCCCCACGACTACGACACCGCCAAGGTGCAGGAGTTGTACGCCGATGCACTGGAGGCCTGGCGTAAAAACCCGCTGGCATGGCGCATCATTGCCATCACAACAAATTACACCGTAGGCGATCATCTTAGCATCAGCAGCCCCAACCGGATGCTAAATAAGTTCATCAAAAACTTCTGGTCCCACCCAAAGAACCGCATGGAACTGAGACTAGAATCGATGTCCGATGAACTCGCCCGCGCCGGCGACCTATTTATAGCCCTCTTTCGCAACCCCGGCGACGGCATGAGTTATATCCGCCTGGTCACCAAAGACCGCATTGTGCGCATCGAGTGCGCTCCCAACGATTGGGAGACAGAGCTGTATTTCTATGAGCAGCTCGAAACCGGTGAGACTCGCCGCTGGCTTTCCCCCGCAGCTACCGATGGACTCGACGAACCTGCCGTAATGCTCCACTACGCCATCAACCGCCCTGCAGGAGCCCTGCTCGGCGAAAGCGACCTGACCACTATGCTGCCCTGGCTGCTGCGCTACAGCCGAATGCTGGAGGACCGGGTACGATTGAATTGGGCAGTAAGGGCCTTCCTCTGGCTGGTGACCGTACCGGCTTCGAAAGTACGCGAGAAACAAGAGTTCTACCGCACCCAACCTGAGGCTGGCAGCATCGTTGTCAAAGACGAAAGCGAGAAATGGGAGGTAATGACGCCAGAACTACGAGCCAGTGACGCCTCCGCCGATCTGAAAGCCGTCCGCCAAATGGTCGATGCTGGCAGCGGCTACCCACCCCACTGGCGGGGCGAGCCAGAAAACGCCAACCTTGCCACCGCCGAGGCTATGCAGGAGCCCACCGAACGTCATCTGATCCGGCGACAGAAATACTTCTGCTTCATGTTGCAGGACATCCTGTACCAGGCCTACCAGCGAGCAGCCCAGGTTAGCCTGACCAGACCACTCGCCAACACAGACTATGACCAGCTCTTCACCATCGAAGCCCCCGACGTATCCAGGCGCGACAACGAAGCTCTGGCCAGCTCCTCCCAGGCCATCACCAGCGCTTTTATGAACCTGGTCAATACCATCCTGCCCAAAGCAGACCAGGCCAGCGTTCCCCCGCTCCTGATCAAGCGCATCATCCAGCTCGCCTTCCAGCACGCCGGCGCACCCATCACCGAAGATGAGTTGCAGCAAATCATCAACAACCTGCTAGCCACGCCAGCTCCAAAACCCAAGGAACCAAACAATGAACCGACTCCGCCCGCCTGACGTGATCCTGTTCAAGAACGCCATACCGATCTGCTATTGGTATTCAGCAGGTGGACCAGACTACCCCGACTATCGCCGCTGCGCTGATAGCCCCACCGAGGCAGATGAGGGCCGCGGTAAGTCGATCAACCTCAAACACACTCAACCTTACAGCCCGGAGTTGTGGGCCGCCTGCCAGGAGTACCTCCAATTTCGAGACGCATCCCTCAAAGTCCTCAGCGTCATGTTCGAACAACTCAGCAAGGGCCACATCCCCCCACTCTTGGACACCACGAAAGGAGACTAACCTTGACCGAACCCAAACCCACCTACACCGAAAACCTGCGCCTGACCCTCGGCAGCCTGCTTTCTTCCGCTCCCCCCTCGCCAGGTAGGGGCGCAGGGCCTGCGCCCGACCCATCCCGCCCGCGTGAATACCGCGCCCGTTTTGTCCGCGCCGGCCAGGTACTTGATACTGCACGTCATCCCGCCAATCTGTTCGTAGAGCCCCAGGCCCTCGAAGCTGCCGCCCAGGCCGGCATGTTTACCAACAAGGCTGTATTCATCGATCACACCGGGTTCTTCGATGAAAACTACATCGACCGCCTGGCAGGAGTAACGCTCAACGGAGACTACAACCCCGTCGATCAATCCATCGAAGGCACAATCAGGCTGTACTCAACCCCCACCGGCCAGGCCATCGCCACCCTGCTCGATGAGATCGTCGCCGATCCGTCCGCCGCTCCCGATGTCGGCTTAAGCATCGTGTTCTACCCGCAGTACGCCCCACGCGACAACCCCGACGAACCCCGCCGCATCATCGGATTCAGGCACATCGAAAGCGTAGACCTCGTGTTTCAACCGGCCGCAGACGGCCGGATATTACAAGCGCTATCCAGCGCCGCCATTCAAACATCGGTAGGGACGCAAGGCTTGCGCCCTGAACCAACCCCATCAGAAGGAGACAACCCCATGCCCGATCAAACCCCAACCCCCGGCGCTTTGGATAGCGCCAATCTACCCTCGCCGGTTGAAACCGGCCAGGCCGTCCCCCTGCCCGATCCAGGTCCATGGATCCAGGAACTTGCCAGCACCATCAGCCGCCAGGTGATCGCTACCTCTGGCCTGCCCCAGGCCAGCCAACAGCGGTTAAGCGCTGGCAGCTACGCCACCCCCGAAGAACTGCAAGCCGCCATCGAAAGCGAACGCGCTTACCTGGCCGCCCTGCAGGAGAACCAGGTCATCCAAATCGGCGGCACACCCCCTCGCAGCCCCCACATCGCCGGGATGCGCAACTCCCTGGACCAGCTCTCCCTGGCCCTGGATGCGCTCATCAACGGCACTCGCCCCGCCGATGGAGTCTTCCCACTCACCGGCATCCGTGAGCTGTACCACCACCTGAGCGGCGACTACGAAATGAACGGCGTGTTCCAGCCAGATCGCATCCAGTTCGCCAACGTCAACTCTTCCACCATGTCCAACATGGTCGCCAACGTGCTCAACAAGCGCGTCATCAACGAGTTCATGCAGTACCCCCACTGGTGGACGCCCATCGTCAAAGAAGAGGACTTCGCCAGCCTGCAGGCCGTGCGCTGGATCACCCTCGGCGGCGTGGGTGAGCTGCCCACCGTATCCGAAGGCGCCGCCTACACCGAGCTGACCTGGGACGACTCCTATGAATCGGCCAGCTTCATCAAGAAAGGCGGCTACCTGGGCATCACCCTGGAGGCCATCGACAAAGACGACACCGGCCGCCTGCGCGCCGCACCCCAGGCCCTGGCTCAAGCAGCCTGGTTAACCCTGGGTAAGGCCATCTCTGCCATCTTTACCGCCAACAGCGGCACCGGCCCCACCATCTCCGACGCCACCGCCCTGTTTACCTCCGGACATGGCAACCTCGGCTCCACCGCCCTGTCAATCACCGAGCTGAACGTGGTGCGCACAGCGATGCGCAAGATGACCGAACCCAACAGCAGCGAGCGCCTGGGTGCCCTCACCGCCCCCAAGTACATCCTGGTCCCGCCCGATCTGGAGATGACCGCCCTGCAGGTGCTGGCCTCTGAGCTGAACTACCTGTACGCCCTCAGCAACGGCCCTGCCGCCCCGGCCAACACCTTCACCGAAGGCAATGACGTCAACGCTCGCATGGCCTACGCCAAGAGCCGGGTCATCGTCATGGACCTGTGGACCGACACCAACAATTGGGCTGCTGTCTGCGATCCCAACTTGTGGCCCACCATCGGAGTCGGCTACCGCTATGGGCGTGTGCCCGAGATCCTCAGCGTAGCCAGCCCCACCGCCGGCCTGATGTTCACCAACGACACCATGCCCGTCAAAGCCCGCTTCTTCTTCGCGGTTGGGCCGATGGATTACAGAGGCATGTACAAGGAGAACGTCGCCTAACCCGGGTCCCTGGTGCGTTGCACCTGCACTTGGTGCGATGCACCTTGCACCTGTTAGCGTTTTATCGGTACGTTTCTCTCTCCTTGGTAAAGGGGCTGCCCCCCGCCCAGGGCAGCCCCCGAGAGAGACCACAACACAGACTATCTGAAACAAAGGAGCCCTAACATGCAACGTGTATTTACCCTCACCTACCATCTGCACGGCACCCTCGCCGCAGATGCTACCATCCGCTGGATTGCCCCCTTCGACTGCACCCTGATCCACGTAGCTGCAGTTGCATCCAATGACAGCGATGCCACCCTCAAGGTCGGCAGCTCCGTCGATGATGACGGTTACCTAACCGCCGCAGTCATCGGTGACTCGGGAACCCCCGTCGAGAAAGGCCGCTCAGACTTCATCGGCGCGCTGTGCAGCGAAAGCGGCCAGTACCCCCACATCGCAGACGGCACCATCGTCCTGCTCACCCTCGACCACGACGGCGCAGGCGGCACCGCTGCCCAGAACGTCAGCATCCAGCTCACCTTCACCGAAGGCTAACCCTCGCTGGTGCGATGCATCTGCAAGCGGCGTACTTTGCCGCCATGCGTTGCACCTGCTCACCACAATAACCCTTTTTTGATGTGCACGTGGGGCGAAAGCCCCCCTGTGGAAGGGACTTGTAATGCGAACGGTTCAGGGGACACTTGGGTAGGTTGCCCTTCCCAGCCTGCCCACCCCTGAAACAATTGGCAAAATTCGTGTAATTCGTGGCAGAAATGCCATTAACCCAGGGTTCAACAGAACAGATGACCTATGGCAATCCAGGCAGATTACAACGGCTACGTACCCGCCTCCACAACCAAAACCATCCACACTGGCCCCGGCCAGGTGCTCAGCATCCTGGCCACCACCACCAACGGCGCAGCCCAAACCATCACCCTTTACGATAACACCGCCGCCTCGGGTGACATCCTGCTCACCATCAACCTGATTGCCTACGGCCCCGTCATTATCATCCTCCCCCTGGAGCACCGCCTGCGCTTCGACACCGGCCTGACTGTCGTCACCCCCGCCACCGTCACCTGTCACGTCACCATCAACAGCCTGGCCAATTAGGAGATCCTCCCATGACCACCCTCACCCAACTCATAGCCATTGTCCGCGCCGCCCTGGGCGATGACAACGAACTCGCCCCCATGTTCCCCGACGACCAGATCACCACCTGGATCAACCACGCCCTGGGCGAGATCTCGCAGATGTTCCCCGACCATTCGGTGATGGAATGGACCACCGTAGCCGGTCAGCGCCGTTACGAGATCGAGCAGTTCTTCTTCGCCATGCTCAGCGTCGAATACCCCTATGCCGCCGACGCCGATCCCCCGCAGTATCTCAAACGCCGTTCCTACACACACCGCAAATTCTGGCTGGAGCCGGGCTATTACGACATCATCCAGCGTTCCTGGACCGACGAGACCTACGTCAATGAGCTGCTGATCTCAAGCACACCCCTCGACGATGAGACCATCCGCGCCGAAATCACCCTGCCGCACAACGCCTTAGCAGACGGCGGCGACGTGAGCACCCTCCCCGACGTCTACAACAACCTGATCTGCCTCTACTGTCACTGGAACGCCTGGAAAGACACCATCACCTACATCGGACGCCACGAAAACCCGGGCCTGGTCGATGTCAGCCGAGAAGTCAACGCCACCCGGGCAGAGAAACAGTTTAGAAATGCGATGGAAGAGGCACGCAAGGCGCAGACGGAGAGCCGCAGCGTCCAGTGGCAAATGGATAAGTGGGACCAGGTGTACTGATGGCAAAGTGCAGCTACCTGCGCCAGCATACCTGCCTGTCAGCGGTATGATAGAATCAAATTGAGGGTCTGACGAACCATCTTTTCTCAAGCTATTTTTCCGAAAGTATTGATGCTTCATCAGGATAATATATATGCCATCCAAAATAGCAACAGCAAAGCCGCATCCAGCGGTGACCGCCTTATTGTTTGTGGCGAGTGTCGTGTTGGCCGGTGTAATCTCATGGTTTTTATATGGGAGTAGTGATGCCGGGATCGAACTCTTTTGCTGTCCATTGTTCTGCACCCCTCCGATCGTTGTTGTTCTCACCTTGATCTTGAGATCAAGGAAGAGCAGCAGCCTCGTAACCGTGTTGCCGTTGTTGGTGTTCCCACTGCTGTTCATTCTATTTTTTGCCAATATAGTCTACGAGAAAACCCCGCAGTATATGTTCAAAAGGTGTGTGGCGGATCCTATTCCGGCAGGGGTAACGAACATCCAGGGGAGGTATATATCCCAACTTGTATTTGTGGAAGCTGTGATTACTTTTCAGGCTTCGCCGGAGGCTGTTGATACGATCATTGCCCAAAATGGTTTCGAGAGGGATAAAGTACTGGACGGTTATCCAGATGAGGACTTACCCGAATATTCATGGAAGGGGAAATGGATAGGCTATGAGAAGAGGTTTTATTCGGAAGGTGGAAATCTCAGTGGGTATGTCAAGATGTGGTATGACCAGGAGCAATCCCTTGTGGTTATCCGTTACGTGAATTAGATCCGCCTTTTTGGCGCAGGTATTGAACCTGGCATCCTTATTGTGAATACGACTCGATGATTTCACCTGTTTTGGCGTCCAGATAATAATGATGAGATCGAACAGCTTCATCAGGACAACCCCCAATAGCCAGTTCCCATGCAAGTCTTCCTGACATGGTCCGACGTAAAGCCATATACATCCAAACATGTGGATCACGTTTCGCTACACAAGTACTAAGCGTTTCATCCTTAAAAAACATTTCCCATGCTTGTGTGCTCTCAATGGCCCAATCTTCTCGGTTGATGGGTAATTTTGCTGTCTCTCTCATTGGGTAGTTTTTGCTCGTCTCTTTATTGAAAATCTCACCCTTGGCGTTGATGTAAATTGAATACTGCTCATCCGGGGTGCTTTTGGAAAGATAGGTAGCGGATATTTTATAGGGCATCACCCGGTTTACATCAAAAGTAATCTCATTGAGGTATGCGTCACTTTGCCAATCTCGCCCACCTGATTCCAACATTATCCAATTCTCTTGCAATGACATCACCTTGGGCAAAGGTCCAGTTGCGGGCCGAGACATCAGCCAGCCTGTCAAAAGGACAATTCCACCGATACCTGCCAAAACGAAAAATTTCGCATATCGATTTCCGGCGAGTTCCTGCCTTTTCACAAATTCGTATAAATTGACCAGCCCTTGAGCCGTCATGTGAAAAAACGGGATATAGGAAAAAAGCATCATGATCGCGAGCAAACCTCCAAGAGGGGCTGCTAGAAAATCCAGTTTTTCATCATATGGAACATAAAGCCCGATAATGTGGGCGGGAAAATAAGTGAACAGGAAAATCAGCGCAGAAAATTTAGCTGGAAATTCTTTGTGGTATTTCGCCTTTCCAATTCCCATGATTGTGGCAGTCGCGATGCTGAGTATTCCACAAATGCACAATAGACTGAAAAGCATAATACCAGGCGAGCCAGGATCACTGCCCATTTTTTCGATGCCAGCAACGACTAATAAGGTTGTAACAAGGGAGAACACGTAATTTGTCAGTAAGGCCGAGATTATGTAGATTGCAATTCGCATAAGTGTTCCAGTGAACCTGATCGTAAAGTCTTATCAGCATCCAAGGATTTGCCATAGAGCAGTGATGGGACTACCTGTAAAGGAGTTAGCAACTACCCGAACATGAGGCAAGTCATGAACGAGTCTATCATAATCAGTGAACAGGTACGCCATCAGTTTTCGGCCCGCGCAACACTGGCGGGACTGGGCGTGTAGGTCCCAGTTGTTCCACCAGGCGTGGATTCCGGCATCGCCAAGGTCTACGACCCCAAGCTGGCAACGATAAGGCGCCGCCCGGCGCGTTTTCTGTCGTGAAAGATTGATATAATCAATTCGCGTGAAAGTAAAGCGGATTGGAGGCAACACTTGAAAGCAATTGTTTATACCCAATATGGATCGCCAGATGTCCTCAGGCTCGAGGATGTCGAAAAACCCGTCGCCCTGGATGATGAAGTCCTGGTAAAAGTCCATGCTGCATCCATCAATGCCTACGACTGGCACTTCCTGACAGCCGACGTATTCCTGATCCGCCTGATGAGTGGAGGGCTGCTCAGACCCAAAAGGACCTCGCTCGGCGCCGATATCGCTGGGAGGGTTGTTGCTGTTGGGAAAAATATCACCCGATTCCACCCGGGCGATGAAGTGTTCGGGGCAGCCAAGGAAGGCAGCGGCGGCTTTGCCGAGTATGTTTGCGCCCGCGAAAAATCCCTGGAATCGAAACCAGCCAATGTTTCTTTCGAGGAAGCGGCTGCCGTACCGATGGCGGCGCTGACTGCATTGCAGGGACTGCGCGATAGAGGACAGATCAGGCCAGGGGAAAAGGTGCTGGTTCATGGCGCATCGGGAGGCGTGGGGACGTTTGCCGTTCAGATCGCCAAATCGTTCGGGGCGGATGTGACCGCCGTATGCAGTTCAAGGAATGTAGAAACAGCGCGCTCAATCGGCGCCGACCGCGTGATCGACTACAGCCGTGAAGACTTTACCAAGAATGGGGAAATCTACGATCTGATTCTGGTTGCGAACGGAAATCGTTCGGTTTTCGAGTACCAGCAAGCGCTAAAACCCAATGGCATTTGTGTCCTGGCTGGAGGCGGCAGCGGTTCCATCGTCCAGCTCCTGGCAGGTATGCTGCTGGAGTGGTGGATTTCAAAAACCAAGAGCAAGAAGATCAGTTCGTTTATGGCGAATATCAATCAAAGCGATCTGGCGTATATGAAGGAGCTGCTCGAATCCGGTAAAATCAAGCCTGTTATCGAGCGGCGTTATTCGTTGAGCGATACAGCAGAAGCCCTGCGATATTTTGGAGAAGGACACGCCAAAGGAAAAATCATCATAGCGATGGAACAGGCTGACAAAATCTAACACAGCGTGCAAGGGAAGTTGTGTCAGACCCTTCTCAGGATGACGATGGGCCGGCTGATTTCCTTTTTCCCGCCCAGGGGTTGGGCCAGGTCCCAGTTGTTCCACCAGCCGACGAATTCGAAGTCGTTCCGGGCGGCGATGAACAGCAAGAATTCCTGCGGGTAGATCTGGCGCACCCGCATGGTCTCTCGAAATGCTTGCTTGTCGCCATCGTCATCGACCTCCAGCGCCAGGCTTTCTTCGTAAAGCTGCTCGACGGGGTCCACCAGGGTGGTCTGGAAGGTGGTCTTCACCTGGATGCGGCCTTCGACCATCTCCCACGCTTCGCGGCTTCCGCTGCCGGGCGTGAAGTTCACGCACCAGTCGAGGAAGTAGAGCCCGCCCGGTTGGAGGGCGCGGCCCACGCTGTCGAAGTGTGATATGAGCTCGGCCGTGTTGCGGGTGTGCAGCGAGCCCAGCAGGATGTAAGCGAAATCCACTGGCTGGTCCAGCTCGAAGCCGGTCATGTCGGCCAGCACGAAACGGGCCGGGGCGTGCAAGGCCTCGGCCTTCTCCCGGGCGTAGGCGAGCATCGCCGGGCTCAGGTCGAGGCCAAGGTATCGGTAGCTGCGGCGGGCAAGCTCGGCCAGGTGCGGGGCATGCCCGCAGCCCAATTCCAGCACCGCCGAGACCGGGATGCGCGAATACTGCCGGATGGCCTGCTCGAAAACGTCGACTTCGGCGGCGAGGTCTCGATACGAGAAGGCGATCTCGTAGTACTTTGGGTTTTGGTAGACTTCATCCATTCTGGGAACCTTCTACTTCTCTGCCCCAGGATCATCTCACCAGCAGGCTATCGGCGGGGTCCAGATCGAGGGCGGGTTCGATCTCGATTTTCCAGAAATCCTCGATCAGGTTGTTATAGGCCTGGGTCCAACCACCCAGGTCTTCTTCGGTAAAAGGAGAAGCCAGTTCCGGCAAGAGATCGCTTGCGAGGCCGGCCGGCCGGGAAAAATACTGGCGGAAGATTTGCTGGCCGGCGTCGCTCTGAAGAAACGCCAGGAAGGCTTCGACCACCGGCCGCTCTGCACGGGTCACATTCTCGTCCACAATCACGGCGTAATGCCGGGCCAGGATGGTGCGGGCGGGCATGATGATTTCCAGGGGGACGCCGCGCTGCCGGGCAAGATAAGCATCCTGCTCGTAGGTGACCAGGGCATCGCCGGCCCCCAATTCGAAAAGCGTCAAGGTAGCGCGCGCCGAAGAACCCACCAGGCGCACGTTGCGCCAGATGTCTTCGAGCTGGTTTTTCGCAGCTTCATCGCTGTGGGTGGCAAGGAAAGCGCTGCCATACTCAGCCAGCACGCTCCACTCGCCCACCCCAGAACTGCCCGGGTCCCCGTGCAGCAAACGCAGGCCCGGCTGCGCCAGGTCAGCAAAGCCGGCGACGTGCGCCGGGTTGCCCGGGCGGGCGACGATCACCAAAGCCGTCGAAGCCACCAGCACTTGCGGCGTGCTGCGGCGCACGCTCTTATTGTATTTCAGCCAATCCAGATGCCTCTGGTTGCTGAAAACGGCCACATCGGCCGGCGCCCCCCGGGTGATCTGCAGCGACAGCGTCCCAGAAGGACCAAACACCCCGTCGATTTCGATCTCCTCACCGCTTTCGGCTTCCCAGGCCTGTTCGAAAGCCGGGAAGATGCCCTGCGTAAAGACCTCTTCCTGGGTGCTGAAGGCATACACGACCAGGCGCATAGGCCGGTCTTGGGATAGCTGCATCCGGAACCAGATCAAAACAATCACAACGCCGGCTAGGAGCAAGGCCAAGAGCCACAAATGAACTTTTACCCGCTTGATGTCGAAAGATGTGGGTGTATTCATCCTGCCTCCCGAGGTAACCCTCAGTTCCGATTATAACCTGATCGGGCGTAGAAATACGCCGCTTGTGACAGCGCCCAGGGGGATGCGCAGGGGTGACAGACCTACCGTTGTCGTTGGCGATGGCGGGCAGGTCGCTCCGGCCGGCGGCGTGTACGGGATGAACGGCGCAGGGAGGCTGCGTTACGACGCCTGGTCTTGCTTCAACCGGCCCCTGACGAAGTCGACCAGGTACCACAGGATGGCGACGACCAGGGCCAGGAGTCCCAGGATGAACAAAATAGCGCCCGCCGGCATCAGGATGCTGTCCTGCACCATCCCGCTTGCGGTTACCGTGGACAGGCTGTCCCCCACCCGGGCGGCGATCAAGCCGGTGACGATCAAAGCAATGCTGGCGATCAGGGTGTAGCGCTTCATAGTAGTTTGTCTCCTGTGCAAGTGGTTTTGCCTATTGTACTTCATCCGCGCTTTGCCGTCAAAAATGGATGGGGGCGGAACAGGAAGTTCCGGCGGAACGGCTTCGCTCAGAAGTTCCGATCGACCCCGCCGAGCTGGGAGATTTCGCCGATACGTTCTTCACCAGTCAGATGGACGCGCTGCACATCCCCGGCGCAGTGTTCGTCTTCGTTCAAGGCGACGAGGTGATCTACGCCAGGGGATATGGATATGCCAGCCTGGAACAACAAATCCCCATGGAGGCGGCCAACACGGTGGTGCGGATTGGATCGATCTCGAAATCGCTGGTGGCTACGGCAGTCATGCAGCTCGTGGAGCAGGGCCGGCTGGATTTGCAGTGCGATTTCTGCTCCCGGCAGCCAATCGAAGTCCTTCAATGCCGGCGGCTTGCGAAAATAGCTTTCGATTTCCCGCCTGAGCAGGGTTAGATACTGCCCTACGTGCAAAGTTGTGTGGCATCTTTACCTTCCAAAGATACTCTTCAAATCCCAAATAATTGAGCAATATTGCCACCAAACACTAAAGCCTGATCATCTGCTGAAATTTCATCGCGCATGAGAGCTGCGTACATGGCTAGTTCAACGTGCATCAGAGAAAATGGTGTGTCGGAGCCAAAACAGACTCGATCTGCTCCGAGAGTTTTGATGGCTTTTAATACATTCACTGCCCGGACAGCAGAGCCGATTAGAGTGATATTGGGGAGTTCTTGGGCAATTTCTATGCAAGCAGCCGAGAGATCATGGAAAGCCACTCCCCCCATATGAACAGCCAAAATCTGAGTTTCAGGGTAACGCTTAGCGATTTTTGCCAACCTAAAAGGATGCGTATTTTCGAAGGAATCAGTGCCAATATGGAAAGCTACGATTTTCCCAGTTTTAGCGATCTCTTCGATTAGTGGCATTGCTAATTTCTCATCATCGATGAAAAAATTGTTTTGAGCGCCATTAAGTTTGACGCCATAGAAACCGTATCCTTCCACACATTGCCTGATCTGATTCTTGGCAGTCTCTAATCCAAAATGAGGGTCGGCCCAGCCAAATCCTAAAATGCGATCCGGATATTTTTTCGTGGCATCGTACACCAAGGCATTCCCGGAATTTACATCGGGAAAATATGCCGGTTGCAGCCAAGTTAGAGCTTTGTCGACACCGGCATAATCCATCCGGCGGATTAGTTCTTCAACTTGGATATTCCGACCACCTTGTAAAGGAGTGATGTGGCAATCAGCGTCAATTATCATGGTTTGATCCTTGGAATATAAAATCTATCCCAAATTCGAGTTGAACTAAGCCGTCTCAGCAGAAGTCACAGGCGATTTGGAATTTGAGGCGCAGAGCCAAATCGGAATCACCTTTTTGTAAGCGGGACATACATAGATTGTACAGCAAAAAGGGTCACTGTGGCAAGCAGGAAAAGCGGCAAACGGCCTGTTCTGATCCACTGGAGAGCGATCTCGTCCTGGCCGTGAATGTCCAGGAAGATGGCAAACTGGTGGAACTCGACGCCGATGGCAACCTCCAATGGGAGCAGCGCTATGAACTCCCCGGTTGGCAGTACGCCTCCCGGGTTGCCCAGACCGAGGACGGAGGATTCCTGCTGACCGGTTTCTCGATGAGCGGCTGGACGACCAGCAGCTTACCCCAGCAAACTGATACCTGGTTGGCTGGCTGCACCTCGACCGGCGAACTGGAATGGGAGACTTCCTTCGGCGATCCGTCCTTCGATGATTATGGAACTTCCATGATTCGCCTCAGCGATGGAACTTATCTGATCGGCGCAATTGCCAACGGGATCCTGCTCAGCCGCGTCGACGAAAGCGGCAATGTTCTGTGGAGGCGATCCCTGCTCAAGCAGCGGACTGTTTACGGCAGCATGGCTTTGACAGAGCTCGAGGAGGGAGGCTACCTCGTTGCAGGCCTGATCCAACTCGTCAATGGCCGCTCCTATGACGCCATCCTTCTACGAACCGACGCCGAGGGACGGGTCGGAGAGTGAGCGAAACGTCAGGCGCTATGACCGGAATTTCGCCAACAGTTTGAGCAGCGCTTCCTTGTATAAACAGGGAGGCTGCCTTACGATGCCTGGTCTTTCTTCAACCGGCCCCTGATAAAATCGACAAGGTACCAGAGGATGGCAACAACCAGGGCCAGGAGCCCCAGGATGAACAATATGGCGCCAACCGGCATCAGGATGCTGTCCTGTAACATTCCGCTTTGGGTCACTGTGGACAGGCTGTCCCCCACCCGGGCGGCGATCAAGCCGGTGACGATCAAAGCAATGCTGGCGATCAGGGTGTAGCGCTTCATAATAGTTTGTCTCCTGTGCAAGTGGTTTTGCCTATTGTACTTCATCCGCACTTTGCCGTCAAAAAAAGAAAGATAAGCACCCTGTTGGCCTCGAAAAACGCTTGACAATTATAAATATCAGCTATATACTCGATATATATATATCGAGTATATAGCTATGAAATATTTCTTCCTCTCTCTGCTTTCCCGCCAACCTACGCACGGCTATGACCTGCTGCTCACCTACGAGAGTTTGTTCTCAGATGTGATGCCATCCCTCAATGCAGGGCAGATTTACACCACGTTATCCCGGTTGGAGCGAGATGGGCTGGTGCAAAAATTTGCCGTCGAACAGGAGGGCAAGCCCAACAAGCAAGTCTACGAGCTGACCGAACAGGGGCGCCAGGTTCTATTGGCATGGTTCGACGAGCCGCTCACGGGCCCGCGCATCAAAGATAGTTTCTATCTCAAATTGATGAGCGCCCGGATGACCGATTTCGCCAACCCCCGCCAGATCATCGAGAAGCAGCGCAGCCACTATCTACAGACACTGCACGATCTCAACGCCCTGACGCTCCAGCCTGAAATGGCGGACGATGCCACCCGGCTGCTGCTCATCCAGGGAGCCATTCTGCATCTCCGAGCCGACCTGGAGTGGCTGGATTTATGCGAGGATCATCTTCGGAACTTCCTGTTCCGCCTTCAGGAGTGATTACCATGGAAACCTACATTCTCCAAACCAAACAAGTTACCCGTGTCTTTCGCAATCACGGCGGCGAAGTGCACGCCCTGCGCGGCGTCGACCTGGCAGTAAAACCGGGCGAACTGGTCGCCGTGATGGGACCGAGCGGCAGCGGCAAATCCACCCTGCTGCATATCCTGGGAGGGCTGGACAGCCCAACGTCCGGGGAGGTTTACGTGAACGGCCAGCGGGTGGACAAGATGCGCGAGACCCAGCGAGCGATTTTACGGCGCAAGCAGGTGGGTTTCATGTTCCAGGCCTTCAACCTGATCGGCAATTTGAGCGTGGGCGATAACGTGGAACTGCCCGCCCTGGTGGCGGGAGCCTCCTCGAGCCAGGTCAGGCAGCGCCGGGAAGATTTACTGGCGGACCTGGGGATCAGCGACAAATCCCGTAACAACCCCGCCCAACTTTCCGGCGGCGAGCGGCAGCGCGTGGCGCTGGCGCGAGCCCTGGTCAACCAGCCCGCCATCCTGCTAGCAGATGAGCCCACCGGCAACCTGGACAGCAAGAACGCCCTCGAAGTGCTGCGCCTGCTGCGCCAGACCCACCAACAGGGGCAGACGATCCTGATGGTGACGCATGATCCCAATGTCGCCAGCATCGCCCAGCGGGTGATTTTTATGAAGGACGGGGGCATCACCAGCGAGACAACACTGCACGAGAGGCACGACTCCAAAGTATTGATCGCCGAACTGCTGGAACTGGAGGCTTGAGATGATCTCCGCATTGTGGCGCAAGCTGCGCGCCGATGTCAAAACGCACAAACTCCAGTTTGCTTTGATCTGGGGGGTGCTGACTCTCTCGGCCATGCTGCTGACCGTCTCCCTGCTGGTGATGGGCAGCGCCAACGACCCCTGGGAGCGCACTTTCGAAGCCACCCACGGCCCCCATTTGTGGCTGGTCAGCAGCTACTACGATTTGAATTTTTCCCCGTTGACTCGGAATCCAGCCGTCACGGAGAGCACCGGCGCGATCCTGTCGCTGGCGGAAAACCCGCTGGTGCTGGGCGATGAGAAGCAATCGATCTTTCTCTATGCGATGGATGAACCACCCCAGGTGGCGCACCCCCTGGTGACCAATGGCCGCTGGCTGGAACCTGCCAATCCCGACGAGATCGTTTTGGACTTCAGCCTGGCGAAGTTTTATGGGTTCCAGGTCGGGGATACCGTCACGGTCTTGGGTGCAGATGGCAACCACACATTACAAGTTGTCGGTCTCGCGGTGACAGCCCACTGGTTCCCCTTCGATGAGATCACCAAAGATGTCTCTCCCGGGGTTGCCTATATCAGCCAGGAAACCCTGGAAAGCCTGCAGCCCGATCCGAAATCCTGGTACGCAGCCATCGGGGTCCGCATCAAGGAGCCCGCGGACAGCAAAGATATGGCAGACCTGGCGATCGACCTCTTCCCCGGAGAATTGCGATCGGTGATCGAGTGGCAGTTCGTCAAGGAGAACGCCACGCTGGCGAACACGCTGAACGCCATGTTCATGGGATTGTTCAGCATGCTGGGGCTGGCCGCGGTGGGGATGATCATCTTCAATACCATCGGCGGGCAGGTGCTCAGCCAATATCGGGAGATCGGCCTGCTGAAAGCGGTGGGATTCACCCCCCGGCAGGTGACGCTGCTCTTCCTGGGCGAACACCTGGCCGTTGGGTTGGTCGCCGCACTCCTGGGTGTCCTGTTCGGATTAGCGGTCGCACCGAATTTCGTAGGCGTCATGGCAAGGAACCTGAATACCACCCCGCCGGACATCTACACCCCCGGCCCGTTGATCGGGGTAGTGCTGCTGGTGGAAGCGGCGGTGGCCCTGGCGACGCTGTTACCCGCCTGGCAAGGAGGGCGGATCGATACGGTGCAGGCGCTCACCGTCGGCTATCGCAGCCCGCGGCAGCGTGTCTCACGCCTGGGGCGGCTGGCCGGGTGGCTGCGCTTGCCGGTCGTGATCGTTTTGGGCGTCAAAGATACGTTCTCGCGGCCCCTGCGCACCATCCTGGCGGTTGCGAGTTTGCTGCTGACCATCCTGGTTGCCATCACAGCCATCGGCGCGCAGTACACCGTTCTTCATCTGGCGAACAATCGCGTGTATCTCAATGGCACATCCGCCGACATGAAGGTTGTGCGCAATTTCGTGCCGAAGACCTTCATCAAAAGTAAAATCTTGTCCCGCTCCGAAGTAACGGATTACTATGAAGAAGCGCTCATCTATGGGCAGGCTCCGGGCCACAGCGACCAGCCGATGGCTGTGCGCTTGCTGCAGGGCAACTACCAGGATTTCGACTTCGCCATCAAAGAAGGGCGCATGATCGCCGCACACGGGGAAGCCGTGGCAGGTTACGAAGCCCTGGAACTGTTGGAGGCCCAGGTAGGGGATACGGCGCAGATGTTGGTCGACGGCAAGCCGGTCGAAGTGACCATCGTAGGTCGTTATGCCGAAAACTTCATGCTGAACAAGGTGGTCATCACCAGCCTGAAGACGTATGTGAGGCAAACCAGGCGCAACACAAAGCCAACAACGTATTATCTGCGGCTGCGGGACCCCGGCATGGCGGAAGATCTGCGCCGGGAGTGGCTGGATCAGTCCCAGGGGTTGATCAATGTCAGCGTGATCAACACACAACCGGCGGCGTCGATGGTGCAGTTGAAAAACCTGATCGCCGGCCTGGCGGCGATCCTGATGCTGGTAGCCGCCGCCAACCTGATGAGCGCCAGCCTGTTGAGCATTCGAGAGCAGGTGCGCGACTTCGGCATCCAGAAAACCCTGGGCGTGACCCCGGCGCAGATCGCCGCCAGCGTGGTGGTCGGCACGGTCGCCATCGCTTTGATCGCACTGCTGCTCGGCGTCACCCTGGGGATGGTGGTGATGGTGCGCTTCATCCAGCAGGTAGGCATCGCCATCGGCGCTGGAACGGACTTCTATATCATCAACTGGGGCGCGATCAGTCTTTTGCTGCCCATCCTGGTATTGGTCGCCGCGCTCAGCAGCTTGCTGCCTGCCCTGCGGGCTGCCCGCCTGGAAGTCAACGAAGCGCTGCGGTATGAATAGTTGAAGACAAACTGAGAAGAAAATGGCTACAAAATATAAATATGGCTTTGTGCGCAAGATCACTGATCGTATCTACCAGTGGTTGATCGTTCGAGACCGCGCTCCAAAGCACTATTATTTGCTGACCGTGCCTGGACGCAAAACTGGCTTACCACATACCAGGCCGGTGGCTTTAGTGGAAGAAGATGCGCAAAGATGGTTGGTTGCCCCTTATGGCGCGGTCAATTGGGTATTGAATGCACGGGCTGCCGGGCAGGTGACACTCGCACGCGGCGAATACCAGGAAAGCTTTTTCATCACGGAACTGCCAGTTGAAGAACGCGCCCGGGTGCTCAAGCAATACATCACTATGTTCCCGATTACGCGCCCCTATTTTGATGCCAGGCCCACGGACCCGGTGGAGGCATTTATTCCCGAAGCGCGGTGGCGACCGGTATTCAAGCTTTCGGGTTCGCGGATAATGTCATAGTGAGAGGTTTCCGTTCCTGCGCTGTACCGTGATGCTGAACGCAGTTAGAAATCGTTCCCGAGGCGACGCACGATTACTCGCCCGCATACGACGCCCCCTTATTACGAGCATTGGCATTCGTGGATGCAGACAGGTTCGTACACAGAAGTGTTCGGGAACACAGGTAGAGCAGTTTATTGCCTGCAACCGTCAGTTCGCTTGGTTACGTGATCCTTGTGGATAAGGACGGAGTAGTTATTAAAGTACAGCAATATCCGTTCAATCCGTAAAATGCCGCCCAACAACCGCATGGAGGCCGAACAGGGGCCAATCGCTCCCCAAGGGGATTCCGGCTTCAAAAATGGTGGCAACTCCCAAAGCCGGTTCTGGTTAAGTCCCCGGGCGGCTCATGGGGCAGCTTTTAACCCTGGAGGTGGAGAGCAATGTGCAAAGGCAAGATCGTCCCCTGCCTCGCCCTGGTTCTGGCAATCGGGGGCGCGGCAGCTTTGTTCCTGGCGCTTGGGCGCGCCGCCAGCCTGCCCACGGCCGCACCGGCGCAGCTCCCGGCAGCCGCGCCGCTCCTGATCCGCGATGAATGGGATGGCGATCTCGATGCGGGCCAGGGCTGCAGCACGGTGTTTGCCACGGACGGGCAGCAGGTGCTGGGCGGCAATAACGAGGACTCCGGCGAGCCGCTGACCAAGGTCTGGTTCGTCCCGGCCGGCAAGGACACCCACGGCCTGGTCTTTTTTGGCTACGGCAACTACCGCGCCCAGGGGGGCATGAACGACCAGGGCCTGTTCTTCGATTTCCTGTCGGTGCCCAAGGAACTCCCCGTCTCCCTGGAAGGCAAGCAGCCCTACACCGGCACCAACTTCATCGTCTACGATGCCATGGCCCGCTGCGCCACCGTGGCGTGCGTGGTGGAGATGTTCGAAAAGTATTACGACCGGGAGGCGTGGTCGCTGCAGCACTTCTTTGGCGACGCAACCGGCGCATCGGCCATCATCGAGCCGCAGGCGATCCTGCGCCAGCGCGGCGGCTTCCAGGTGGCGACGAACTTCTACCAGTCCACCGTCGCGCCGGAGAAGCGCCGGAACGCCTGCCCGCGCTACAGGATCGCCAGCGAGATGCTGGAAAGTTCCCCGCCCCTGTCCGTGGAAACTATGCGCGACGTGATGGCGGCGATCCACCAGGATGAGCGGCGCAGCCCGACCGTCTACACCAACGTCTACGACCTGGTGAACCGCAAAATCTACCTGTACTACTTTTTCGACTACGAGCACGTGGCCGTCCTGGACCTGGAGCAAGAGCTGGCCAAAGGCGCCCACGCCTACGACCTGCCCGCCTTGTTCCCCCCCAACGCTGCGGCGCAAAAATACAACGCGGCGGCGATGAAAGGCTACGACAAAGTGATCCGCTCCCGGCGGGTGGAGATCGACCCGGCGCTGCTGGCCGCCTACGTGGGCGAATACGCCCCGCCCGAGAGCGGGCCGCGAGCGCCGGGTGAGTGGGTCAGCGTGACCCCGTACGGCGCGTCGCTGCTGTTGACTTTCCCGGATTCCCACCGCTACGAACTCTTCCCGCAGAGCGAGACGAGCTTCTTCGTCGTCACCTGGAATAAGATGGACGGGCGCTTTCAAGTGCAGTTCACCGTCAATTTTGGCATCGACGAGGCCACCGGGCAGGTGCTGTACATGGATTTCGTCTTCGGCCCCGGGGAAGACTACGTGCGCAACGAGCGCCTGAACCTGGCCGCGTACGTGCCGTACATCCCCTCACCGGCCACGGCCACGCCAACGCCCACGCCCACGCCCACGCTCACGCCAACGAATGTACCGCCTCCCACGGCCGCGCCCACGCTCACGCTCACGAATGTGCCGCCTGCTACGGCCGCGCCGCCGCTGGTTACGCCAGCCCAGGCCGCGCCCGGCGCGCAGGCTGGCCGGCCGTGGGGCTGGGCGCTCCTGCCGGCGGCGCTGCTGGCTGCCGCGCTGGGGTGGCTGGTACTCGTCAAAATCGCCAAAGCCAGGCGGCAGACCTGACTCAGCTGGTGTGAAGAGCGCAAAGAAAGACTGGTTTGGTCGATGGCTAATTAAGGGTCAGGCTGCATGCGGAAGCGATACGGATTGTATTACTGCTGGCGGGTAACATTGCGGAACGGCTTCGCTCAGAAGTTCCGATCGTTGAGAATAATGTGCTACAACAGCCGTAGCTAATTTCAAAATGTTGGTGCGTAACTCTTCAGGGGCAATGACATCTACGGATGCGCCCATTCCCAACACATAGGCCTGGGCCTCTTCAATCCTTTCAAAAGTAACTTCCATTACTTGCCAACCCTGCGAGTCTGGCTGGGCTTGTTCAATAAGCGCTCGGACGTCATCTCCTAAAATGGAAGGCAAAACAGGAATCAGGTCTGGCGCAAGGCGTAAGATGACAGGATATTTTGGCAAACTGGCCTGGTACTCGATTACCCAATCTGTCCAGAACTTCGCCAATTCGAAATCTTGCGTTCGAGCAAAATGTGCCTGGGTCATTTGTGCGGATTTAATGCGCGATACTCGATACACACGCATGCCCCTGTCAGTAGCCGCGACTAAATACCATATACTCGCTTTGGCCACCAGGCCATAGGGTGAAACCATCTGTTCGCTCACCATACCGCTGCGGCGGCGGTACGAAAGCACTAATTGACGATCTTGCCAGACTGCCTCCTGGATCATTTTCAGATGTGGCACTGGCTCTGCGACTTGAAACCAGCTTGCCGCATCCAGGTGCAAGCGTTGGCGCAGGAAATCTGTGTGTCGATAATGTTCATCCGCAAATGAACTGGTCAATTTCAGAATGGCAGCTTTAAGCTGCTGGCTTACACCTAAATCTGAGATAGGACCGGGAATAGTCAGCATAAAAAGGGCCCGAATCTCATTCTCATTTAATCCAGTCAGGGAGGTGCGGTAGCTATCCAGCAGGGCGTAGCCACCCCCAGGACCCCCATTGGCATAAACTGGCACGCCAGCGATACTCAGGGCCTCGATGTCACGATAAATTGTCCGTTTTGATACTTCCAACTCAACGGCCAGTTCTTCCGCCGTCATTTGTCCACGAGTTTGTAAAACCATCATTAAGGACAGCAGCCGGTCTGCGCGCATGGTTCCTCCAATTTCAAAAGATGCGGAACAGGAAGTCCCGTGCGGAACAGGAAGTCCCGTGCGGAACAGGAAGTTCCGTGCGGAACAGGAAGTTCCGATGGTTGAATTATAACAATAGCTGACACTAGATGGCAGCTATTGTAGCTACAATAAGGGTAATCAACCAGCGATATCTTCGCCAAAAGAAACCGGGTTTTTGGTTTGCAAGAATTTCCTGCAACCATTGCACCAAATTTGCAAAACATCCCTGCCTGAGTGGCGAAAAACCCGGTTTCTGATCATCTAGCCATATCTTCGCCAAAAGAAACCGGGTTTTTGGTTTGCAAGAATTTCCTGCAATCATTGCACCAAATTTGCAAAACATCCCTGCCTGAGTGGCGAAAAACCCGGTTTCTGATCATCAGCAAACACTTTTTCGAAATTGGCGAAGGTACTGAACTAGCGTTTTGTATTTTGATCAACAAAGGAGAACGAACTATGTCAGAGAAAGTATCCGGTATTTTTGTGGATGATGCGGGGAGCGGTTCTGTGCCCGTGATTTTTGTGCACTCATTAGCTGGAAATACGCAGCAATGGTGTGCACAACTCGACCATCTTCGGGAAACACGGCGGGCAATTGCATTCGATCTCCGAGGACATGGCCAGTCGGCGGCGCCTGCAAATGGCGATTACGCCATTGAGGCCATGGCCCAAGATATTCGAACCGTGGTCGATCAGTGCGGAACAGGAAGTTCCGTTGGGTGTTGAGAGATTCGTTTTGGTGGGACATAGTATGGGCGCCAGTGTTGCTGGCGCTTATGCCGGCGCTCATCCTGAGCAAGTGACCGGGCTGCTTCTCGCCGATCCATCGGGCGACTCAACGCAAATGCCGGCTGAAGAAGTCCACCAGTATCTTCGTGCATTAGAGTCTGAAGCCTACACCAACGTTGTCGAAGGGTACTGGAAGCAAATCCTGTCCGGGGCGGCTGAGGCCACGCAGGTGAAAGTAATGCAAGATTTGCGGAATACTTCCAGGGTAACCGTGGTTGGCATCTTTAGAGAGCTTTTCAAATATAATCCTGTGCCAGCGCTGAAGCGTTTTGCCGGGCCCAAGTTGTCCATCATCTCATCCCACAACGAAAATCCATTTGCATTACACAATCTTGTATCCGACCTCCCGTACCAAAAGATCGCAGGGACGGGCCACTGGCTGCAACTGGATAAGCCAGAAGAATTCAATCGAAAAATGGATGATTTTCTGGCCTCCGTTTTGTCGGTGCGTGCTGGAGCGTGATCAGATGAATAAAATCAAGGCTTGCAGCCTGATCCCGCGCCAACCTGACCCGGCGGGCGCGGCTGCCGGCGGTGTTGCTGGCCGCCGCGCTGGGGTGGATGATCCTGGTCAAAATCGCAAAAGCCCGGCGGCATGCCTGACTCGGCTGGTGTTTCTACACCGCAAGCTGCCGGGATGGCGTGCGGATTAGAAATCGTTCCTGAGGCGACGCACGATGACTCGACCGCATACGAGGCGGCCTTGCTGCGGGCGCTGGCATGCGTGGATGCAGGCAGGTAAGTACAACTCCAGTAATTTTTGTCCGTTTGAGCGCTGCAGTCACTTGAATGTGAAAGCTCACATTGTAAACCAACACTTCAGAAGGCAACTCTGAAACCTCTGCCTATATGCAACCTGGGCTATCGAGGCTCTCGTTCATAACCAAATAGGATAGATGATTCAAAACTACATAATTTTTAGATAATATCGGTTGACAAAATAGAAATATACGCGATAATAGAAAAACAAATAATCTAGTAAGCATGAGATACAAGTGAACATCCAGTCTTGAACGATCTTGGTTCATGATACTTCAATTACTAAGTACAAATCGAAGAAAAAATGTTGAGTCAAAGAATTATGGAATTAGTTAATGTTCTAATTGGAACAGTCCTAATATTTGGATTGTATGGTATTTCAATCTTCATTTTTCGGGTGGTTAGTATTGTTGAGGGAAAAATCTTCCATAAACATCTTCGGAATGAGGACTAGATGAAGATTAATCCATTTTCTGCAGTTGAAGATTATCCTCAGATGCTAAATAAAATCTCAGCGTTTGTAACTTTAATCTCCTTGGGGTGCGTTCTACTCTTAAGGTTTAGAATTACTGAAATCGACAACTTTTTTAATGGGTTGCTTGTGCAGGTAAATATATTTGATAATCCAATTTCATTAGGAACAGTCTTATTAGCTGTTCTTATAGCATTAATTTCAAGAATAATAAAATTACACGATAGAATATCGGATGTTATGAAGATAAGGTATTTCTTTGACATTTACCACATATTAATACCTATGTCATTATTGTCTGAAGCTAATCTTACCAGTAATGAAATTGAAAGGATAAAACATGATAGAAAGAACATTATGAGAGATGTTTTTTACAAATATGCTACAAGTGGGGGCAAGGAGGTAATCGACAAGCACTACATAACGATGGCTCTTGATCAATGGACTTGGTTTTGGATTCTGCTTGAAGGATCGGTTCTGTTGGTAATCACTGCAGCGATTTCATATTTTTATAAAGATGCTTTTTCTACATCCTGGTTATTGTTTATTGTTCTCGTATCTACAATAGTTATGTATTTTTCATATAACCAATCAGTGGTTTACGCAGAGGATGAGATCAAGTTGATATTGGAAAATGATGAAAGGAAGATGGCAATCAAGGGGGTTTTTGATGCGTTATCGAGTAAATAACATTGAAATACGAACCGAAAGCGCTGCAAAACCAATTGTACAAAAATCAAAATACTTAACCGATTGGATTCTCTCGCGCGAAGTTGTCGAGGAAGGGCTAGATTATGGTTGTGGGAAATTAAGATATTCTGCTGCAGTAGAAAGGGTATGCAGAAATCTTACATTAGTAGATTCAGATGTTCAATTAAGCCGCTGTCAAATTATTGATAACCAAAAGACAACTGTTATTCAGTATGCAACAGCTACATGGCCAAATGTTCGATTACTCACAGTAGATGATTTTTTTGAAGATACGAGACAATATGAATTCATTCTGTGTGCAAATGTTCTACCGATTATTCCGGATTATGATATTCGCAATCTAGTGCTAAAATCTTTATATATGTCTCTAAAACCAGATGGTGATTGCCTATTTGTAGCACAATATACAAATTCATTCTTTACAAAGCTTAAAAATTCGCCATATGCAATTCCTCATCTTGATGGTTATCTAATTAATGGCCCAAAAAGAAAATCATACTTTGGAATACTACCTAAAAGGAAAATTGAATCTCTATCTCAAGAGCATGGATTCTTAATTAGGGATTCATGGACAGAAGGTCAATCAGCGTATGTATTAGTCACGAAATAGATGGGGGAACAAAAGGAGTGTGCTCCCCAGTTTTCGGCCAGACGCGCCACCCAGTCAATGCCACGACAAGTAAGTGGAGGGCGCTGTCGGGCAAAACGAGAGAAAAAGCAGCGCTCTTACAGGCGCAGGCGGTTAAGGCGCGAACAAGAACGATATGCCACGCAGCGGCAGGTTACCTTCCTACGCGGAACGTGGGAAGGCGAAGAAAGAATGGAATTAGAGTAGTTATGTTAACTGCCTAAAATTCGACTGGATATTTCATCAATTTTCGCATTAACAAGTTGTTTGGCATTCGGTTGATAAGGTAGTCTTTCTCCTGAATCGAGATAGTGATAATACTCCATAAAGAAATCATTTAGCTTCGAATGAATGCTCATGATTTCAACATTTACCAAAGCAAACAAGCTATTGAATGGATTTGTCTCATGGTTTATTTTGTCCAAGGCTTTGCAAGCTTCTAGAACCTCCAATTGTCCATTGTCCCATTCGTTGATAATCTCAATAACTTCTTCTACAGGAAGTAATGGAACAACATGCGGCTCAATATGAGAACGAGCTAACACTCTCTGGCCTTCTATTCGCCATTTTTGAATCTTGTCAATAAGTTCCAGCGCGCGCGGCATGTTAAATTTTGCTTTTTTTTCATTTTCCCACTCAAGTCTCAATTTTTCTCGTTCTCGGTTTATCTGGAGACGATAGAGGAAGTAACCGACTGACCCACCAATTATTATCTCTATTAGTAGACGAAGTAATTCCTGACTTATCTTAGTCCAGTCCAAGTTCATTTCAAACCCTCCCGAATCACAAATTGGATGAGTATAAACCTCTATTTTTGCAAGGGTGTCTAACTTACTCCTAATAACAAAACACATCCTAGGTAGGTGCGTTCTGATTTAATGCTGTAGGCTCCTCGACCAGGACTCAAATTTAGAACCCAATGTCTATCAATCTGAAAGATTTTTGTGGCTGTTCACCTGTTCCATTACTGTTGTACCTACCTTTTTGAGAGAAGCCGCAATTTCTGGATTTGATTCAATGATTGCTTGACCCATTATTTGGCCCACACCTAGAAATGGTGAACGTGTAGATTCTAGAAGTTCTGGGTATCTTGCAGTCATAGCGTTGTAAGCCCCTGAAATTGTAGAGATGTTTTCATATGCTGTATCAACATTTTGCGATCGCTTTTCGAGGGTATTTACTCTAAATTCAAGTTCCTTTTTTTGTAATTGCAGAGAGGTTATTGTTTCTTCACTTCTAGCCATGTCTTTGGATAAAGAGGATATATTTTGTTCCATGGCAGAAACATCTTCTCTCGCTTGTTTAAGATCTTCCTTTAGCTTTTCGTTATATTCTTCAAGCTGGCTCATCACACTTACGAAATATTCCCGAATTTTCATGGGTGAAAGTTCGCGCAAAGAGTTAATTTCCCTTTCTAAGGTAGCAATGAAAGCATCCCTAGCTTTTATTTCCGCTTCTTTCGCTTTTATTGTTTCGTTCTTTGCGATCGCAAATTCCTTAGACCAGGCTATCTTTGCACACCACGCTAACACGGCTGCAATAGCGCTAGCCAAAGTGGTTATTATTTGAATCAATTGAATCAAATCCATAACGGCTCTCCCGGAAAGGCTAATAACTTTCTAAAAATGTTCTCTTGGAATTTACCTTTATTGCACACATTTGTTACCCACAACTAAAAGGTGCGACTTGGATTTAATGAAAAAGGCTCCTCGACCACGACTCGAACCTGGAACCTAGCGGTTAAAGGCATAATTCCAACAAAAAGGGTATTTTTGAAACCATAGAATAACAGTTTTCTAACGGCTAGCGTTAACGGTGGACGAAAGGCGGGGTAGAAAAAGTCTGAGAGTAGGAAAATGCTGATGCGTAGGAAACTGCCTGCCGAAGCCGCAGAATCCCCGCCGCCCGCTGCACGCTGTGTTAGCCTGCCGATTGCAGGATTAGGGATCACTCGTGGCTCCCTTTTTAATATTATAAAGTTTTTTGATTATCAAATCTGCAATACTTTCTAACTCGCTATATTCGGATGCTGATAACTCCACAGTTTTTGAATGAACCAAGGAGTTCCTTTTATCTAGCAATTTCAGATACAGTTTTGAATCCGATTGACTAATTATCTGGAACTTCAATAGATTGTTTAATAAATCCCTAATGGGCATGTTGCCAACATTAGATTCTCCTATGAGATAGGAAATTACTTCTCTGGATAATATTTCGATATCTCTCCACTTCGATATAAAGAGCATGGAATAATCATTTGTGTCTGAAGTGGAGTCTCTTTTTGAAGAAAGGAGAGAGTCAAATGACACAACGCGTTTAGTGTTTAAGTAATATGCAGATAAGCTGAATAAAGCTAAAAGGGCACCAACTAAGCTGAGTATTTCGGGAAGATAACTTGGGAGTAAAAGGAATTGGTTCATAATATAACCAATAAGAGACATTATCATCCCTAGGAAAGCATACATGATAAACAGTCTTTCAATAAACTTGGCCCTTTTGGATGTTCCGAATGATTCCATTTTCTGTAAGGCATCAAGAATATCCCTTACTGAAATTTCTCGGACTTCTCCTGTTATATCTGAAGCACTTTTGTTTGCCTCTTTTAGCAGTTGAAGCCTATAATCCTTGATTAGTTCATCCAAAACTTCTTCGGCTGCGGGAGTTAGTTTGGATTCTAAAATTTCTTTTATCATAGTTATCACTCATTTACTGTTTGAATTGTAGTTAATATCGTTGTAATAACAACTGCAAGGGCGAAAAGTATTGGCCCCCATGTCTCAGACAATTTGTCAAATGCAAAGCCTGTTATTAAAGCACCAATTATTGCCAATGTTTTTATTGCATAAAACCACCAATGTTTACGGGGATTTATAAATCTACGGCTTATTACAGTCGATGCGTCTTTGACATGGCTACTTGTAATTTCAGGATTCCCTTGGGTTGTCTTGATATTTGCCTCAAGCCTATTTGCCTCCCTAATGACTTCTTGGGCATAATCAGTTGATACATTTTTCAACTCCTGCTTAGCACGGTCATTGAAATATTTTATATCATCATCTGAGACATCAATTTGTATTGGCATAGTTCATAATCCTAACGATGGTGTTTGAAAAAATTATCCCATGAAAAACGATTCCCATATTCAATATCAGCGGGCTAACCATTAGTTATGAATATTTTCAGTATATCTTGCCAATTTCATTGGTTATATAGATTCACTAGACTTGTTATTTATAAGAGCATTATCGCAACCAAGTGGTAGTGGATTCTATTCCAGCTTGGCTATACTTTTGTGTTTCTCTTTGACTTCATGATTTGAAATTAGGTATCGCTATTTTCCACGATGTGCAGGTAATGAAGCAAAGTAATTAGAAACTATTGCCATATCATGAGCTAAGGCATTTAGTGTCTTTATTTGTATGGCTCGAGCATGATTTTCTTCTTCCGCAATACTCATCCTAAAGTCTATCCATTGACCTATTGCCCATAGTGTCAAAGAAGTTATAACTGCTCCTATAAGAAGAAGGGTTGAAAATACAAGGATGGGCCAAATGGACAAAGGTTGCAGTTGAGCAACAGGCACATTGCTCCCACTGACTCCTAATAAAGAATTTTCAAACGTGTTCAGGGCTGTTCTTGCAACATCATAAAAGGCGGAAATCTTACCCCATAAGTAAATTGCAAATGCACAACCAATTATTCCAGTTATGAATGTGAAAACCGAAAATATTTTTATGGCTATTGCATAAACGGACAAAAAATAAAATTTGTTTCTCATTTTCTCCCTCTCAATCTTGTGATTTCTACTGATGAATAATAAATGTCTCCATGCTTCTGTCGAGGATGGTCATCAAACTAGTTGTATGGAAAGAAAATTCCTTTTTGCCGAGTCGGTTAAAACCCTTCTAATCATAGCACATTCCAGGCCTGACCGGGTAAAGAATTTCTCCCAAACCAGAACAGCCGCTCCTGATTTCCATCCATACCAGCGCCAACGCAGGAACAACCTAAACCACATGTCGAGTTGCACAGGCTAGCGGCGATCCAGGCCGCGTGGCAGACGGATAGAACGGCTCACATCCGGCCCACTTGCCCCGCGCTTACCCGCTCTCCTGATCTGCTGCATAAAAGATACAACCGGCTCCGCAAACTGGAATTGAACCTGGTGGTTGGATATCCAATAACAGGAAAATGGGAACACTTCTTTGCGATTATCATCCCGCATATTTCGGTAAGCCCATCACCAGTAACCGGCCATTTACCCATTTGACTGTGTAAGGGAATTGCCAAACGGGGGGACCCTCGGTTGCGTTTGTACAGCATTGTAAGTAAGTCTCGAAGATTGTGCCGTCGTCATATTCAAACGACACCAGGAAAAGGAATTCAAGTTGATCTGTCTCTTCCTGGAAAACCACATCATGTACCCGCAGGCAGTTTAGACCGTTTTCCTCACAACCATTCTTTAGCAACATGGGGTGGTCTTTGGGAGGTAATCCTGGGTTCCACTCTATCAACATCGCATAAGACCCGCCATAGAGGTCGGAAGCTTGCTCGTATTCTCCATCGTGCAATCGTTCGAAGAACTCCAGCAGGGTTTGCAAAGCCAGTGTTTTCTCCTGCTCAGAGGACAATTTCGGGGTGGGAATTGGGGTTGCTGTGGGTGGGATTAGTGTGCTGGCAAGATTGGAAAGAGCCGCTGAATATCTCCAATCCATAATTGTGGCGCTGGCCAGTGGCTCGGGCAATGGCCTCAACCCAGAGCCATCCAGGTTCATGAGATAGTTCCTGTATTGGCCATCCCGCCCGGAGTTAAACAGTATCTGCGTACCGTCCGGAGACCAGCGTGGGTTCCCATCCATGTAAGGTTCTTGAGAAAGGTTGATTTTACCGGTACCATCCGCATTGATCACGTGGATTTCACCGTATTTGTCCGGTGGTGCAGAGCCATAAATAATCCTACTGCCATCCGGCGACCAGTTTGGATCGTACACCGCGCCTGGATCGTCGGTTAGACGCTCCAAATTGGCGCCATCACTGTTGATTAGATAGATATCCGGGTGCTTGCCACGCTCATCTGACCTGAAGGCAATTCGAGTCCCATCTGGCGACCAGGATGGTTGGCTATCCCTGCGGGGGTGATTTGTCAATTGGATCAAACTGCCGTCACCAACATCGATGATGAAAATATCGCCGCCAGAGATGAAGGCCAGGCGTTTTCCATCTGGAGACCAGGCCGGGTCAAACTCCTCGTCTTGTCTCCCGGCAGTCAGGTTCACCAGATTACTCCCATCAACGTTCATCGTATAGATGTCAGTCGAGCCATCCGCAGGAGAATTGGCCGAGAAGGCAATTTTAGCTCCATCTGGCGATAGGGCGGCGTGGTATATACCGCTGAGATCGTCCATCAACTTGATCGTGTTCGAGCCATCGATACGGGCTGCATAGATTACCGGGTAGCCGTCTTGCGAAGAGGTGAACAGCAACCAATCCTCCCCGGTAGTGGGTTTTTCAATTGTGGGAGCAGGCAGCGTTGGCGAGGGCGTGGCGGAGGCGGTGCGCGTGGGAGGTTGAGTGGCAGACGGCCTGGGGGTGAAAGAAGCGGTGGCGGCAGGTCTTGAAGGAGCAGGTGGATGGGTGGGTAAAATTGGAACTGGGGATGGCTTGCAGGCAGACAAAATTATGCCCAGGATGAGCAGTTGGATCCAGGTGGAATAATTTCTGTTCATACCGGTCTCCTCAACATCGAGCTGCACAGGCTGGTGACGATCCTGGCCGCAAGGCAGATGGCCAGAACAATGCACATCCAGCCCACTTGCCCTACGCCTCCTCGCTCTCCTGATCTGCTGCGGTTGTCAAATGCCTGATCTGTCCAACAGGATTGGAAACTGCAACGAAGCAGACGCAACGATTGTTACTGGATCGAAACAAGATACTTCACTCCTTCCCGGCTGCCCACAAACCAATATTGCCCACTTCCTCGGAATAGCCGCATCCCTGAACAGCAATAAGCCATAGAGATTTCGTCAAATTCAGGCCCGGTGGTTTTTTCATCATAAACAACACGATACTTTTCATTTTTCTTGGAAATGTAAATTAATTTGCCCTTGATTTCATAAGGGAAATAAGACCCTTCCAGGTGGTATTCTTCGTTAAGGTTGGCGCCGTTAACGATAATCACAGGAGTTCTGCCAGCTAATTCCCATACGAGGTTCCCCCCAATATTCCAAAAACTTATATTTGGATCATAGGTTGTATAGTCAGCGCTTATTTTCAATAACACTTCTCCATTCTTGAATAACTCGTAATGGCAACTACCACCCTCCGCTCTATCAGCGAGCTTTGATTCATAATCGTCACTCCCGATAGTTATCCTTAAATCAATAAAGCCAGAATTTCCTAGCACACGTTCACCTCTTCTCTTTTCATCGTCAGCGCTCCATTCCGGAGGGGCAACACACCTCTTCAGAATACCCATATCTGTGACTGTCATGGCATAACTACGAAATGGCACGGCGCATTCTGTCCAGGTAAGCCCGTTTTCCAGCACGATCGTGGTGGGTGTTATCAAAACAGGAGCTGCCGGAGTTTGTGGCGAGGGTAAACGAGTTTGTGTCGAGGTGGGGCTTGGGGCCAGGGTTGGCTCAGGTGTTGATGTAGATGTAGAAGCAGGGCCTGGGGTAGCCATCCCCAAAACCTGCTTCCGGCAATCTTCCGCTTCTCGCAAGATGGCCGCGATGCGCTCATCGATATGGCCCGATTCGGAAAGCGGCGTGAGGGAGGGCAAAATAGTTTCAACCAGTTGGTGATATAAAGGCGGGTCAGGATCGCCGCCCTCGTATTGCACCTGCGTGGTTTCAAGATTGGCGCCCATGCGAAACGAGTCGGCAGCCGGGTCTATTTCGCCCGGATTCCAGGCATCGAAGAAGCCGCCAATCTCCAGGAACCGCAGCAGTTCAGTCATTCTATCTTGATCGAATTTCCCCTGCCAGCGAAGTGGCGGGGGTTGGCCTGCCATGGCGATATCCACATAAACCAACCCGTCTCCCCAAATGCGCAGCCGCGGCTGGTATTGTGCGAGGCACTCCTCTCCGGGTAAAGGTGCAACCGGATAGGGCTGCACATCTGCGTATAGGACGATGGTGTCTGGGCTGGGATCGTAATTCAGGGAAAGCGGGGGGACTGTGGGAACCCCGGCTGGAACGGGTGTACAGCCAATGAGTAAAACATAACAGACGAGCACAGACACAATTTGCCGCATGCTTTATCCTTTCCCTCGGATTGTGTTTGGATTTTATCAGGCAGGCGCTTTTCCTGCAATCCCGGCGAGGCTGGAAGGCTCAGGCTCGATAAATAAAGAAAAGAGAGCGCCTGGAAAAGGCGCTCTCCAAATCTGGCTGGCTCGGGGCGGGCTACCTCACAGCCAGTTCATGATCTGCTCTGCGTTCTGAAAGCCGTGGCTGGCGCTCCAGGCCAGATCTGACGGCAGGTTCGCCTGCCGCCATTGTTGGCCGCGCAAGAAATCCGCCAGGGGGACGCCATAGAAGGCGGCGATTTCCTCGGGGTTATCCAGGTCTACGTGCAGGATGCTGGCGTCGACGAAGTCGCCCGGCAGGTTGTAGCGCCCATCATAGCGGCTGCCATCCGGCAGCATGGCGCCGCGCAGCCGGCCGGCGCGGGCCAACTGCTCATCGCTGACGACGGCCGATTGCAGCCCGGCCCCAACCAGGTTGGCCCCGGCCAGGCAGGCCTTGTCCAGCCTGGCGCCTTGCATCTTAGCCCGGATCAACCTGGCCCCTTCCAGGTTGGCGTAAGCCAGGTCCGTCCTTTCCAGGTTGGCCCGCTCCAGGTCGGCGTTGTGCAAGTTTGCGGCGCTGAGGTCGAGGCCCTGCAGGTTGGCGTAGCGCAAACGAACCCAGGCCAGGGTGTTATCGCTGAGGTTGCCCCGCGCCCTCAACTCTTCGACGGCTTGCTTCACGATGAAAGGTTCCCGGCTGCGCAGCTTGCTCAGCAGCGCAGAGAGCGGCTGTACTACACAGTAAGGTTTGCCCTGAAGTTCACGCGTGGTAGAAGAACCGCCCGCGGCAGGAGCCGCTGCGGACAGCGAGGGCAACCAGCGAGTGAACTTTTGGTACAGGTCCCGCACCCCCCACAAAAGATCATGACGAACTTTGGTCAAGTTCTGGTTAGACATCTCTGCCTCCTTTCCTGGCATCGTCTCCTGGCTCTTTCCTTCATAATTGTTTCTAGTATAAACAAACGCGGTTACATACCCGGTTATTAAGCGGTTACAACCCGGTTACAACCCAGGTTTGCAGAAATTGACTTTCAGGATCTCGGGGTTGGACGGAACTCCTGTTCCGCAGAGATGCCCAGGGAATAGCCTGTGCCAGACACGGTTTCGATGTAAATTAATTTCGAGGGGCAGTTGTCCAGCTTTTGACGCAGGCGGTAGACCAGTTGTTTGAGCATATCCTTATCGCCGCCCAGCGGGCCCCAGACCTGGTCGATCAAGCTATCGGTGAGCATGACCTGGCCCGGGTTGAGCATCAGGATTTCCATCAGCCGGCACTCGAGCTGTGTCAGCGTGGCAAGAGGCTTCCCTTTGCAAGACAGGATGCGGCGGGAGCGGTCGAGAGTCACATCGCCGATGACCAAAGGGCCCGGCGTAGGGCGGGCGTCGCCAGCGCGGCGCAAGACTGCTTCGACCCGGGCGGCTAATTGGCGCGGGCTGAAGGGCTTGACGATGTAGTCATCGGCGCCCAGGTGCAAACCGGTCACCACGTCATCCTCATCGTCACGAACGCTGAGCATGATGATGGGCGTATTGTCCTGGGCGCGGATCTGGCGGCATACGCTCAGCCCATCCACCTTGGGCAGGTTGAGATCCAGAATAATGAGGTCAGGGGCTTCGCTGCGCCAGCGCTCGAGGGCAACGTGACCATCGTGGGCCACGATGACTTCATAACCGGCCTTGCGGAGCGTGAAAGATACTACGTCTGCCAGGGCAAAATCATCATCGACAACCAGTGCTTTCACAGCGCCTCCTGCATGGGAATGGTGAACCAAAATATTGAACCTCCGCCGGGACGCTCGTCCACCCCCACCTCGCCTTGATGGGCCTCGACAATCGCTCGAACGACCGATAGGCCCAGGCCGATGCTATGCTGGCCGGCTTCGGCCTCTCTCAGGCGGGTAAAGGGGCGATAGAGCTTCGGGCGGTCCGAAGGCGGGACGCCGTCCCCCTGGTCGCAGACCGAAACGCGCAGGGTGCGCGGGTCTTCTATTTCCAGGCGCAGCTCGATGGCCGATTCTGGCGGGCTATATTTACTGGCGTTGGAGATCAAATTAACCAGCACCTGCGACAGGCGGGTCGGGTCGGCGTGGATGAAGGGTATTTCGGCAGGAATAGACAAAGTCAAATGCTGGCGCCTGCGCTCCAACAAGGGATTCATCACTTGAAGGGCTTCGACGACGACTTCGCCCAAATCCGTCGGACGGCAGCGGATGCGGAAACGACCGGCTTCGATACTGGCGCTCTCCAGCAAGTTATTGATCAAGGTCTGCAAGCCAGCCCCGCTCAAGTGGATCGAATTGAGCAATTCGGCGATTTCGGCCAGTGAAAGCTTCTCGAGATCTTCGAGCAGCAGCTCCACAGAGGCGTTCAGCGCGGCCAGGGGCGTACGGAATTCATGCGAAATATTGGCCAGGAAATAAGAGCGCAGGCGGCGGGCAGCTTCTTCCTTGCTGACATCGCGTATGACCAGCGCCACCTGGGTAGCCTCGCCCTGGGGCGATTGCAAGGGGGCGCGCGTGACGGCCAGGGAGATCTCCTCCCCCTGGCAGGTCCTGACGATGACTTGCTGGGCTGCGCCAGAGAGGGGAATGCGCTCCATGAAGTCGCTGTCGCTTTCCGACAGTGGGAAAACCTGGTAAACCGACATGCCCAGGACCTGGTCTGCTTTCCAGCCGGTGATTTGCTCGGCGCTCTGGTTGAACAAAGTCACGATGCCGCGATCGTCGATAATGACGATGCCTTCGACGACAGACTGGATGAGGGTCTCGAACCAGGCGTTGGCGCGGGAGAGGCCTTCGTGGGCCAGCAGGGTGGCGGCGCGGCTTTTTTCGAAAGCCGCGGCCAGGGCGGCAATTTCCGATGGGCTTTCAGGGATGGGCACCGGTGAAGCGAGGTCTCCCTGGCCGATCTTGATGGCGGCGCGGGTCAAATCCTCAAGGGGCGTGGCCAAGCGCCGGGCGAGGTAGACCGCCAAACCGATGGCGGCCAAAGCCACACACAGGGTGCTGAAAGTGAGCACCAGGAAGGCGGTCCGGTTAGCGGCTAACAGGCTGGCGACAGGCAGAATGACTGCGGATAGACCGACAACCTCGCCGCGCTCGCCGGACAAAGGAAGCAGGGTAACATAATAATGAGCATCTCGAAAATCCAGGCGCGCCGTTTGCGGCTGTCCAGAGGCGTTGGCGCGCCGGACCGCAGCGACTACGGTTTCAGGCAAAGAGCGGTCGGACAAGGTGGTCGATACAACCTGAGGGGGCGTGGACACGCCCTCGCCGGTCAGAAAACTATGCTCAAAACCGCTTTTCATGGCCAGGCTGGAGGCATAGTTGTCGTCGAGGAAAACGCCAACCGTGACATAGGGCCCCTGGTCGGGGGAGATGGGTTTGCTAACCAGCAACGCCAATTGCGACGGATCGCCGCCCAACACCTGATAGACGGGCCCTTGTGAAAACGACGGCCTGGCAGGGTCAGAAAGTTCCGCTCCCCTGGCTAACACCTGCCCAGAGGCATCGCTCAGGAAGAGGATATCCAGGTCAACGGTGGCTTGAAAGGTGTGCAAATAATCGTCGAGGCCGGCGGTATCGCCCAGGCGCGCCAGGTCTTGCAGGGTGGGACGCTGGGTTATCAGGGTAGCCAGGTTTTCCAGGCGCACTTCTTCCGTTTCCAATAACGCCCTGGTGACGCGCCCGCCGTCCGAAACACGCGTCCAGGCCTGGCGGTCTAATTCTGCGCGAACGCAGATGTAGGCGGGCAAACCTGCCGACAAGGTAGTGACCAGGATGATGGCAATGAAGGCGAATAGGAAACGGAGTGAAAGACTATGCAAGAAAAACGGCTTCTTCTGAAAACCCATGTGTGGAGGTATTTTAGTACAGAATGGGGGAAGTGATAAGGGAGGTGAAAGAATCGATATGCGGCGCGATGATTTTAGCAACAGCAAGATGCCACCGGACGATATCCTTCGCTCCTTCCCGATCGCTAAGCCGTGTCCACCAGCTCGCATTCAGACAGGCGTAAACGTAGGTGAATGCCAGTACACGCCCCAGCTCGAGCTCGAGCGCTTCCGCAAGGATAGCCGCATTTTTCAGCAGGCGGGTTTCGTTGTGGACGAGTTCTGGCATTACCGGGTTACAGAGTGTGTTGGCGCAATCATAGGTGCGCTCGCCCACTACGCCTTTCGGGTCAAAGGCGAGCCAGCCGCGTGGCGAGTTCCTGATGTTGTAGTGTTGAATATCTCCATGCAGCACCCGGATTTCCTGTGGATCCGCCAGCAATCGCCCGGCGAGGCAGGCCGCGTGCACATAAATCGACTCGCTGCCCGCTCGCCTTTCCTGCGCAGCCTTTTCGAACAGGGCTTCGAACCAGCGATCCAGCATCACCAACCCGGCCTTGGGAGCATCCTGAGGCACACTGTGAAGTTGTTGGATGACTTGAGCAATGATACGCGTGGCTTTTTCATCCTCGC
This sequence comes from Chloroflexota bacterium, assembly GCA_040752025.1. GTDB lineage: Bacteria > Chloroflexota > Anaerolineae > Anaerolineales > UBA4823 > JBFMFR01. The sequence goes on from JBFMFR010000024.1 coordinate 55,938, forward strand.
CGCGCTCAACTATGCTGACGAGCGCATCCCCAGCGGCGTACTCCATCAGTTGTGCGCCATCATCATAGCGCAGTAAACGCACCGCTCCGTGACCGCCAAAATAACGTAATGCTAACGCTCCGCGTTGTTCATCCACCTCTGATGAGGATAACAATTTCAGAATGACTTTCTCGCTGCCGTGAATCACGGTGTAAATGTGGCTGGTCATCGTCTGCGCGAGAAGCTGAGGATCAGAAAGATGCCACGCGGCCAGGTAATCGATCAGCTTTTTGTCCTCGCGCAAGGCTGCCATAATAACCATCCTGTACACCCGTACTCACCGGGTTGGCTTTTTCAGGGCATCTTCGATATCCTTTTCGCGATGGTAGCTGGAATGACCGGCGAGGTCCCTGGGCCAATCGGGCCTACGCTCTCTGCCGCTAAACCATTTTTCAGGCGCTGCTTGCAGCGCAGCCAGGACATCTTCCTGAACTTGCCTGTGCCAGGCTAAGACTTCCTGCGGGGAGCGGTCGCGCCAACGCAGGTAGACGAGGCGGTTGCCATCCGTCCAATTGAGGCCTTTCTCCTCTGCCGGTATGGGTCGTTTGTGGATTTGCCTGACCACGTCGGCCTTCCAATGGGTGATATGCGCCAGGGCATCTTTGACCGTCCAGGGGTCTTTGGTTTCGGAGCGGGGCAATAAACGACCCCATTCTTCGTTGGTAAGGTTGGCGACGAGCTGATCCAGGCGTTCGAACTCCTGGATGGTACGCTGGATAACTTCCTCACGGTTGTGACGCATGGTAGGGGAACCTCCTTATCGGGAAAAGAGAGCGATGCTATTCTCGCCAATACACCCGGTACTTCCATCGAATGGTGGTTTTATTTTCTCTCTTTAGATGTTCGATGACTTTCTTTCCAAAAATAAAGCCATAGGTGCTGACAATTTTCTCGATGGTTCCATATTCCTGATCCGAGAAGATGTCCTGGTAGGCAAATTGGAATTCTTCGAGAAATATTCGATCCATTTCGGCATCTATGCCTTTGTATGGGTTTTCGATGACGTGGTCTAAATCGCCTCCGTACCAGCCAGGGGGGATGCCCACGTAGACCACCTTACCTCTGGCCACGCGCAAACCTTCACGGATAAATTCGCGATAGCGTTCTGGCGGGAACAAGGCCAGTGTGAACCCGGTGACCATATCCACCGAGTCGTCGGCCAAAGGAATGGCGAGTGCGTCTCCGGACAGGTAGATGAGCCGCGAGGCCGCCTCGCCGGACGCCTGTTGGCGCGCTTGATGCAGCATCGCCGCTTCGTACTCGATGCCGATCACCTGCCGGGCGGTGCGCGCCAATGCCAGGCTCGAGCTGCCCGTCCCCGCGCCGATATCTGCGATGAGCTTGCCGCGCAATTCGATGATTTCGGGCAGTTGTTCGAAAACGGTAGGCTGGTAAGGCACGTTCACAAACGCCGCGTAGACCTCGGGGTATTCCCGGTAAAGGATATCCCAGCGGTTCTCGATCGACTCGGGTGGTGGCATGGTTTGCTCCTTACGATTACCCTTTTACATAGGAGAGTTTCTCTGCAATCAGTCCACGTCTCACTTTGTAGACGTCAACGCCCCGGATGTGGCCAGGACTGCCCTGTGCATCCAGCCAGGAGTAGGTCCATCGCATCATGCAGCGCTCACCCAGGGCAACGATCTCTTCGATCTCAATCCTCGGCTCGCGCGAAGTGCGCATGAAGTCCTCCCAAAAGGCGCGCACGGCCGGTTGGCCCTCGTAGCGCCTGCCGTCCGGAGCAGGATCGGTATTCTCGAAAACACAGTCCTCTGTCATGAGCTGCATCATCCTGTCAACGTTGTGGTCATTCAGCGCGTCGTTGAAGCGGACGACGAGTTGAATCGTAGCATCTGCGCTGGATTTGTCTGTGGTAATCTCTTCGGTCACTGCTCCCTCCACTTCACAGGAACGGGTTTTTGAAACGATGCGGAACAGGAAGTTCCGATTGCCGGGTTTTGTTTGCGGATCACTGCGGCCAGTTCTTGAACACCGCTCTACGGGGCAGCCGCCCCCAAAACCTGCCATCGAATTTCCCCTGCCAGCGCAATGGCGGGGGTTAGCCAGCCATGTTGATTACAGACGCGACTTGCCGCATGCATTATCCAGTTCATCTTGCGCTAAAAATCAATATGTCCTGATTGCTCCCATCCTTCAGCGTGAGCGTCGTTTCGGTTGCTGCATACTTGGCGGAACAGGAAGTTCCGTCGCGCTTGCCGCAAGAGGTCAAAGTAGAGCGCCTCGGCGCGCATGGCTTCATCCGATCCGCCCACCAGGGTAGATTGCAGTTCACCCACCGAGAAAAACCCGCCGGCGGTGGCCGTGTAGGCGCCGCCGTAGGAGTTGACGGCGGAAGTCCCCGATACTTGCGAGTCGTCGAGGTCAGCGGTGATGATAAACCGAGATGGGTCGATGGAACTATCTCCGTAACGCGTCACACCATGCCTGCTTCCGGCATAAGAATGTCGGTAACGCCGCAGCCGCGGTGGAAGATCGTGCGCCGTTTCAGCCAGACTATGATGACAGCAGCGGTAATAAGCAAGACATTGTCCCAGGGTTGGGCATCGGGCCAAATGGGGTTATTCGTCTGGAAGTGGATCAAAACGGCAAGCAAGAGGCTGCCTCGAGAGTCATTGAACAATGCTGTCAGGATGACCGAAATGGCAATCACGCCAGCAAAGTAGGGGGCGAATGACCAGGCGCTCTGGGGAGTTCCGCCTATCAGGAAAGCAGGGATGTGCCAGACTGCCCAAATGATGCCGAGGATCAGGCCAGCCCAAAATGGGTTGAACCTGCGCTGCAGCAGAGGCAGGGCCAATCCACGCCATCCAAACTCCTCGATCGGGCCGAGAAACAAGGCCAGCGCCAGCGCCGGAAGCACCTGGTGCCAAGGGGAGAAGGGAAAGGGAGCGCTAATTGTCCCTGTCACCGCGGCCCCGCTGTACATGATTGCGGGAATGCCCAAAATCAAAAACAACCACCACCCTCGGGAGACGCGCCACAAAGTCAGCCGCCGGAAGAAACTGCCCAAGCCTTTTATTCCGTACGTTCGCCCAACCAAGAACACGCTGGCAAAGCCGGGCGAATACACCGCCAGGATGAATAGTGGGTTGCTTATGCTCAGCTCGCCAAAGATGGCAATGAGCTGGTCAGTGAATAACATAAAGAGGGCAGCTATACCCCAGGTCAGGCCGAATGTGAGCGCCAGGAAAGGAATGAGCGTTTTTGTTGTCATATCTGATGGATTATATCAACATCTGTGACGAATGAGATGGCGATCTCAACTTTGCCCTCTTCGAACTCTATAAATTAGAGTACAATACTCTTGATATAGTTGCTCAACAGAGAGAGGATAAGCGTATGAACAGCGTTATTCGCACTAAAAACGAATTGTCATCCGAACAACGGGAAGACCTGCTCAAGGCGTTGAAAGCCCGTTTCGAGAAGAACATGCCGCGCCACGCCGGCCTGGAATGGGCCAAGGTGCAGGCCAGGCTGGAAGCCAACCCTGGAAAACTGTGGTCGCTCAACGAAATGGAAAGGACCGGCGGCGAACCGGATGTCGTGGGCCAGGACCCAAAGACGGACGAATACATTTTTTACGATTGCTCGGCGGAAAGCCCTGCCGGCCGCAGAAACTTTTGTTACGACCGCGAAGCGCTGGAGGCCAGGAAAGAGCACAAACCGGCCAATAACGCCCTGGACGTGGCCGCGGCGATGGGCATCGAGATGCTAACCGAAGAGCAGTATCGCCAATTGCAGAAGCTTGGAGCGTTCGATGCGAAAACCTCGAGCTGGGTGCAGACGCCGGCCCCGATCCGGAAACTGGGCGGCGCCCTGTTTTGCGACCGCCGCTACGACCACGTCTTCGTGTATCACAACGGCGCCTCGTCTTACTACGGCGCCCGGGGCTTCCGCGGCGCGCTGAGGGTTTAGAGCATTTTTAACACGGAGATCACGGAGTCAACACGGAGACCACTGAGTCTTTTTATCTAAAAACTCTGTGAACTCCGTGGTTCTTCTCAGTGCTCTCCGTGTTTTCATCTCTTCTGCCCTTCCCACCAGGTCTTGAGCACGCAGTACAGCCACGGCCCGCCGCTGGACGGGCCGCGCATCCGCAGAGTCTTGCCCTGGCGCGGGATGATGCTGATCTGGATCTGAAGCCCGCCTTTGCCAGCACTGACGACTTCCAGGCGGATATCCTGGATATCGTTTGCCAGGAAGCGCTGCTTGCCGGTCAGGTAGCGCACCTCCAACACCTTGCGGCCAAGGCGCATGGACAGCGGCTGCAAGAGCAAGAAGACAAGCGGCACGCCCGCAGTCATCACCGACGCAAAAAAAGTGAGCCACATTATATACGGGGGCATACTATCTTCCAGGCTGGGCATTTCTGCGAAGAAATACACGAGGAGTATCACACCCAGGAACGTCACTAGCAGGAACGGGATCACCAGCAGGACGATGGAGACCAGATTGAAAGATGCGACCCCGAAGGGCCCGGCAGCCTGACGAAGCTCGGCCTGGAACAGGTCGGCGCGCCGGTGGCGTACCATTTCCACCGCCTGGCTAAAATTCCCCAGTTCGTTTTCCAGTACGATCTTATGATCGCCCAGGCTGTCACGCAGCACCAGGTGGCGGCGCGTCCAATCGTTCCGGACGGTCAGGTCGGCCCAACGGATGAACTTCTCGCTCCCCAGCAAGCCGCTGCGGCGCACGCCCTCGGCGTCGATGGTCACGCTGCCTGTGCGGCGGATGAGTTCCCAGGCCAAATACCCCAGGATCAGCGGCAGAGGGATCAGAAGCCAGATAGATTGCTGGCCCAGGAGAAGTAAAAAAATCGCGCCAAATAGCATCCCCACTATGCTCAATACCAGTATGGCCTGCATGAAAGCACTGTACCGGAATATGGTCGGGCGGAACAGAAATTGATACGAGTCGATATCCATTTGCCACCTCCTGGTCATGCCAGGATTCTATCAAGCAGGCGCGTTCCCAACAACAGATAATCTGCGCTGCGAGCCCTGCGCCCCTGCTCAAGGCTCGGGAACAGGTTCGCCTTGCGGCAGCAGCCTCTCCCGCTCCGAGAGCGCCATGCCGGCCAGGATCAGGGCGATGCCGGTCGCAGATACCCACGTGACGGGCTCGTGCAGCGCCAGCACCGACACAGCGATGGTGACCACGGGCACCATGTAGATGTAAACGCTGGTCTTGACCGGCCCGAGGAGATGCACGGCGTAATTCCAGGTGAAGAAACACAGCGCCGAACCCCCCACGCCCAGGAAGAGCAGGTTGAGCAGGTCCGGCAGCACGAGCAGGCGCTCCAGCCCCAGGCGAAAGCCGGAGAGCGGCAGGGCCGGGAGCATGAACAGGAACCCGTAGAAAAACACCTTGCGCGTCACGACAGACATGGCGCTCTGCCGGGCCGAGATGTGCTTGACCAGCACGCTGTAGAAGGCCCAGGCCAGCGCCGCCAGCACCGAGAGCAAGTCTCCCAGGGGGTTGAGCTTCAAGACCAGGCTGCCGTTGAAGGCGATCAGGATGATGCCGGCCATGGCCGCAGTGAAGCCGAGCAAGAAGTTGGCCTTGAGCTTTTCGTGCAAAGCAGCCCGGCTGACCAGCAGGGTGAACAGCGGCGCTACCGAGACCAGCACGCTGACGTTGGCCGCCAGGGTGTACGACAGGGCGATGTTCTGGAAGAGGAAATACAGGGTCACGCCGCACAGGCCGACCGCCATGACCGGCAGCTCATCCCGCAGCGCCTGGCGATCCAGCCTGCCCCAGGCCAGGCGCGGCGGGCTGGCGATGAACAGCGCCAGCACTGCCAGGAGCAGGCGGTAGAAGGTGATCTCGACCGGCGTGAAGGGCGCCAGCAGCACCTTGATCGAAATAAAGGTGACGCCCCACACGGAGATGGTGAACAGGGCGGCCAGGTGCCCCCAGAATGGTTTCGGCGTTTGCATCTTTTTTCTTAGTGAACTTCGTGGTCTTCGTGGTTCTTCTCTGTGCTCTCCGTGTTTCTCACTCCGTCTGGATTCTATCAGGCCAGGGCGTTTCTTTCAACAGATAATCTGGGGCGCGGGGCTGGCGGCTCTGCTATAATAGCTCTGCTGTCGATCGCCCCCGTTCGCATCGACGGCGCTGCTACATGGAACAGCTTCTCGCTACCAAGCTCTACCTGCCCCCCGTGCGCACGGAGTCCGTCCCCCGCCCGCGCCTGGTGGCGCGCCTGAACCAGGGCTTGCCGCGCAAACTCACCCTGGTCTCCGCCCCGGCCGGTTTTGGCAAGACCACCCTGCTCAGCGAGTGGGTGCACCACACGCAAACAGGCCGCCGCTGCGCCTGGCTGTCGCTGGACGAAGGCGACAACGACCCGGGGCGCTTCCTGGCCTATTTGATCGCCGCGCTCGAGCAGGCCGCAGGGCCCCAGGCGGCTCTGGATACCAGCCTGGGCATGCTGCGCGCCCCCCAGCCGCCCCCGCCCGAGACCATCCTGACGGCGCTGATCAACGAACTTGCCGCCCTGCCGGAGGGCATCCTGCTCGTGCTGGACGACTACCACCTGATCGAAGCGCCGCAGGTGGACGCCGCCCTGGGCTTCCTGCTCGAACGCCTGCCGCCGCAGGTGCACCTGGCGCTCGCCACGCGCGTGGATCCGCGCCTGCCGCTGGCGCGCCTGCGCGCACAGGGGCAATTGACCGAGCTGCGCGCCGCCGACCTGCGTTTTACCCCCGGCGAAGCCGCCGAGTTCCTCAACCGGGTAATGGGACTGGAGCTGTCCGCCGAAAACATCGCCGCCCTGGAAACCCGCACGGAAGGCTGGATCGCCGGGCTGCAACTGGCGGCCCTGGCTTTGCAGGGGGCGCTTTCGACGCCAGGCGGCCCTTCAGGGGGCAAAGACGCCGGCAGCTTTATCGAGTCCTTCACCGGCAGCCACCGCTACGTGATGGATTACCTGCTCGAGGAAGTCCTGGGACAGCAGCCCGAAAACGTGCAGGCCTTCATGCTGCAAACGGCGGTGCTCGACCGGCTGTGCGGCCCCCTGTGCGATGCCCTCACGGAACAGGGGGATGGCCAGGCGACCCTGGAGAGGCTGGAGCGCGCCAACCTGTTCATCGTGCCCCTGGACGGCGAGCGGCGCTGGTATCGCTACCACCACCTGTTCGCCGACCTGCTGCGCCAGCGCAGCAAACCCGCCGCAGGGACCGGGGGCTACAGCGCAGAAGAACTGCACCGGCGCGCCAGCCAGTGGTACGAAGACAACGGCATGGAGCTGGAAGCCTTCCAGCACGCCGCCGCCGCCAACGACATCGACCGCGCCGCCCGCCTGCTGCTGGGCAAAGGCATGCCCCTGCACTTCCGCGGCGCGATTGCCCCGGTGCTGCACTGGCTGGCCTCCCTGCTGCCAGCAGAACTGGACGCCCGGCCGACTCTGTGGGTGATGTATGCCTCGGCGCTGTCGATGAGCAGCGGGACAGGAAGTCCCGGCGGGACAGGAAGTCCCGGCGGTACAGGAAGTCCCGGTGGTACAGGAAGCGCCGGCGGGACGGCTACGCCTGAAAATCCCGGCGAGACGGCTTTGTCCGGACTTGCTGCATTGGCAGCCAGGGTCGAAGAGAAACTGCAAGCCGCCGAAGCGGCCCTGCGCAAGTCGGGACGGCTGCGCTCAGAAGGCCCGGCTGAGGCAGACGCCATGACGCGCAACCTGATCGGGCACATCGCCGCCATACGCGCCGTGTTGGCCGCCGGGCTGCAGCAGGTGGATGAGATCCTTTTCCAATCGCGCCGCGCCCTGGAGTACCTGCACCCCGACAACCTGCCGGTGCGCACAGCCACCACCTGGAAGATGGGCATCGCCTACCAGCTCCAGGGGGACCTGGAGGCGGCCAGCCAGGCCTACCAGCAGGCCATCGCCACCAGCCAGGCGTCTGGAAACTTCATCATCGGCAGCGCCGCTTTGGTCGGCCTGGGCAGCGTCCAGGAAGCGCAACAGCAGTTCCACCTGGCGGCCCAGACCTACCAGCGCATCCTGGAGCTGGCCGGAAACCAGCCGCAGATCGTAGCCTGCGAAGCGCAGCTTGGATTGGCGCGCGTGTCCTACGAATGGGACCAGATGGAGGCAGCCGAAAGACACGCACAGCAAAGCATGCAACTGGCACGACAACTCCAGGACCGCGACCGGCTGGCCGCCGGCGAGGCCTTCCTCGCCAGGCTGCAAGCTGCCCGGAAAGCCGGGGCATCCGGGACACACGCTGCGGACTCCGGACTGACCGAGCCGCTCAGCGAGCGCGAGATCGAAATCCTGCGCCTGGTCGCCGACGGACTGACCAACCCGGCCATCGCCGCCCGGCTTTTCCTCTCGCTGAACACAGTCAAAGTCCACACCCGCAACATCTACCGCAAACTGGGGGTCAACAGCCGCACACAGGCTGTCGCCAGGGGCAGGTCCCTGGGAATTTTTAACACCCCCGAATAACACTTTCGGGGTATGACAGCGCCTGCGGTGGATGGTATATTCAAGGCGAATTTGAAATTTAACACGGAGAAGAGCCAGAAAGAAACACGGAGAGCACAGAGAAGAACCACGGAGCTCACGGAGTTTTTGAGAAAAATAAAGAGACTCCGTGGTCTCCGTGTTAGACCTTGAGAAACCGGGTTTTTGATTTGCAAGAAAGTCCCGTATACAGGGCGCCAAATTTGCAAAACTTCCCCGCCTGAATGGCAAAAACCCGGTTTCTGATCATGCGAGTACCGGGCCGTTCCAAAGGAGAATACGATGGCTGAAACGAAAAAGTATAAGATGTCTTCGCTCGACACAGTGCGCACGTTCCTCAGGGAGGGGACCTGATCCGAGACGCTGATGAGCGTCGTGGACCGCTCGTACGAACACCCGATGAAGCCCGAGGAACATGGCGTCATGTCCTTAGCGGGTGGCATCATGGGCAATGGCTACCAGTGCGGCATGCTGTGGGGGGCGGCGCTGGCCGCCGGGGCGCAGGCCTACCGGCTGTATGGCCCCGGCCCGCAGGCCGAGGCTGCGGCGATCCTGGCCGCGCAGAAGCTGGTGGACTCCTTCCGGGCGCGCAACAAAGAGATCAACTGTCTCGAAATCACCCAACTGAATTGGAATAATTCATCGCAATCGCAGCGCGGTTTTACGATGCAGATATTGAAGTTCTTCCTGAGAGGCGGGCCCATCGGCTGCTTCCGCATGGCCGCCCGCTACGCCCCGCTCGCCTTCAACGAGATCGAAGCCAGCCTGTCTGACGGGAACTTTTCCGCTCAACACGATGAACTGCCCGCCGGGCCGCTGAGCTGCGCCACGCTGGTGGCGCAAAAGCTGGGCGCTTCCGCGATGCACGCCAGCATGGCCGCCGGATTTGCGGGCGGCATCGGCTTGAGCGGCGGCGGCTGCGGAGCCTTGGGCGCCGCTATCTGGCTGATCGAGATGGAAAATGCCGGGAAGGCCAGCCCTGCGGGCGGAACGGCTTCGCTCGAGGACTCCAACGGCGCAGGAAGTTCCGGCGGGGGCATGGCACTGGGCAGCCCGCAGGCCCTGGCGGCGGCCGAACGCTTCTTGAAAGCCGCCGACTACGAATACGAGTGCGCGGCCATCGTTGGGCGCAAGTTCGAAAGCGCCGCAGACCACGCCGCCCATATCCGCGGCGGCGGCTGCGCCAAAATTCTCGAGGCGCTGGCAGTTGAAACCGTGGAATAGGACACAGATTTACAGGATCGACACGGATTATTTCAGAAACACGGAGAGCACAGAGAAGAACCACGGAGTCTATAAGAAAAAATCTCAGTGGTCTCCGTGTTGACTCCGTGGTCTCTGTGCTAGAGAAGATGTGGATTCTTGAAAAACACGGAGAAAGCGGAGAAGAGCCACGGAGTTCACGGAGTTTTTGAGAAATAAAGAGACTCAGTGGTCTCCGTGTTTACTCCGCGATCTCCGTGTTAGAGAAGATGTGGATTCTTGAAAAACACGGAGAGAGCGGAGAAGAGCCACGGAGTTCACGGAGTTTTTGAGAAATAAAGAGACTCAGTGGTCTCCGTGTTTACTCCGCGATCTCTGTGTTAGAGAAGATGTGGATTCTTGAAAAACACGGAGAAAGCGGAGAAGAGCCACGGAGTTCACGGAGTTTTTGAGAAATAAAGAGACTCAGTGGTCTCCGTGTTTACTCCGCGATCTCCGTGTTAGAGTCAAAAGAGGTAGTCGATGAAAGCGTTTGTATACACAAAATACGGCCCACCGGACGTGCTCCAGTTCAAGGAGATCGAAAAGCCTGCCCCCAGGGAGAACGAAGCCCTGGTGAAGATTCACGCCGTCTCGGTCAACGCCGCTGACTGGCACCTGCTGAGCGCCGACATTTTCCTGGTGCGCCTGATGGGCACGGGGCTATTCAAACCCAGCCGGCCGGTGCTGGGCGGCGATATCGCCGGGACGGTTGAAGCGGTGGGCAGCGGCGTCACCCAATTCAAGCCCGGCGACGAGGTCTACGGGGACATCCTCACCACGGGCAGCGGTGGTTTTGCCGAATACGCCACCGCCCCCGAAAAGACCCTGGCGCCCAAGCCGGCCAACCTGTCCTTCGAAGAGGCCGCCGCGGTGCCCATCGCCGGCCTGACCGCCCTGCAGGGCCTGCGCGATGTGGGCCACCTCCAGGCCGGGCAAAAGGTGCTGGTCAACGGCGCCTCCGGCGGGGTGGGCACGTTCGCGGTGCAGATCGCCAAGGCCTTCGGGGCCGAAGTCACCGCCGTGTGCAGCACCCGCAACCTGGAGATGGCACGCTCGCTGGGGGCGGATCACGTCATCGACTATACGAAAGAAGATTTCACGAAAAACGGGCAGCGCTACGACCTGATCTACGCCGCCAACGGCTACCACCCGATTTCGGCGTATAAAAAGTCCCTGACTCCCACGGGGGTTTACGTGATGGCCGGCGGCAAACCGGCGCAAATGTTCCAGGCCATGCTCCTGGGGCCGCTGATGTCCGAGAAGACAGGCCGGCAGTTGGGCGGCGTATCGGCGAAGATGGACCAGGGCGACCTGATCACGCTCACCGGGATGCTGGAGGCCGGCAAGGTCGTACCCTACATCGACCGGCGCTACCCGTTCAGCCAGACGCCCGAAGCCCTGCGCTACCTGGGGGAAGGGCACGCGCGTGGCAAAGTGGTTATTACGGTAGATGAACAAAACCTATCATAAGCTCACCCTGGACCGACCGGCGACTTACCAGATCAAAGTGCCGGGCCACCTGGAGGCAAGCTGTTTGGAGTTCGCCGGAAGCATGCAGGTAACGTGCAACGAAGATCGCCAGGGCCTGCCGGTCACCGTCCTGACCGGCGAGGTCGACCAGGCCGCCCTGCAAAGCGTGCTGCGCCAGTTGTATTCCCTGGGTTTGCCGTTGATCTCGGTTACGTGTTTGGATACAGGCTGATCCCGATCCGAGTCAAACCAGAGGCCACAAGATCTGCGCCCCTGCTATAATATCCATGCTGCCAGCAGCGTGGCTGGCTGCGGCCCAGTATGGAACAACTACTTGCCACCAAGCTCTACATTCCATCCCTGCGGGCGGGCCCGGACGGCGCACCCCGCCTCGTTCTGCGCCCGCGCCTGGTCGAGCGCTTGAACGAAGGCCTGCGCAGGGAGCACGGTTTTGGGCGCAAGCTGACCCTGATCTCAGCCCCCGCCGGCTTTGGCAAGACCACCCTGGTCAGCGAATGGATCGCCGCCTGCGAGCAGCGCACACCGCAGGTGCGCGCCGCCTGGCTTTCGCTGGATAAAGGCGACAGCGAACCGGCGCGCTTCCTGGCCTACCTGGTGGCGGCGCTGCAGACCCTCGTGGAGACGCTCGGCGTGAGCATCTTAAGCGCCCTGCAATCGCCCCAACCGCCAGCCAGCCAAGCGCTGCTGACCGCCCTGCTCAACGAGATTGCCGCCCTCCCCGACCCCTTCATCCTCGTCCTGGACGACTACCACGCCATCGATTCCAAACCGGTCGACCAGGCCCTGGCCTTCCTGCTCGATCACCTGCCGCCGCAGATGCACCTGGTCATCGCCAGCCGCGAGGACCCATCCCTGCCCCTGGCGCGCCTGCGCGCCCAGGGTCTGCTCACCGAGCTGCGCGCCGCCGACCTGCGCTTCACCTCCGCCGAAGCCGCCGAATTCCTCAACCAGGCCTCTGGCCTGCAAGGGATGGGCCTGGCCCTTTCGGCGGAAGAACTCAACGCCCTGGAAACCCGCACCGAAGGCTGGATCGCTGGCCTGCAACTGGCTGCCCTTGCCATGCAAGGACAGTCTGACACCGCCAGTTTCATCCAGGCTTTCACCGGCAGCCACCGCTTCGTGCTGGATTACCTGCTCGAAGAAGTCTTGCAGCAGCAGCCCGAAAGCATCCAGGCCTTCCTGCTGCGCACCTCGATCCTCGAGCGCCTGTGCGGGCCGCTGTGCGACGCTGTCCTGCTCGACTCAGAAACCCCCGGGCAAGAAACTCTGGAATTCCTCGAGCGCGCCAACCTGTTCATCGTCCCCCTGGACAACCAGCGGCGCTGGTACCGCTACCACCACCTGTTTGCCGAGTTCCTGCGCCAGCGCGCCCCTCGGGAGCAGGCCGGGCTGCACATGCGCGCCAGCCAGTGGTTCGAAGAGGCTGGACTGAAGCTCGAAGCCTTCCAGCATGCGGCCGCCGCCCATGACATCCAGCGCGCCGAACGCTTGATCGGCGCCAAAGGCATGACGATCCACTCCCGCGGCACGCTGGCGATCATCCTGGATTGGCTGGCTTCGCTGCCGGCGGCGGTCAAGGATGCCAGGCCCTCGCTGTGGGTCAGATCGGCCACGCTGGCGCTGGTGGGCGGGCAGACCGGCGGGGTCGAAGAGAACCTGAATGCGGCCGAAAAAGCTTTGCAAAACGCCGAGTTGGACGCCAGGAACCGCGACCTGATCGGGCAAATTGCCGCCGCCCGCGCCACCCTGGCGCTGACGCGCTACCAGCCAGAGGTCATCCTGGCTCAGGCGCAGCGCGCCCTGGAATACCTGCCCCCCGAAGACCTGGCCTTCCGCCTGACCGCCTTCTGGACCCTGGGGTTTGCCCACTACCTGCTGGGCGATCGCGCCGCAGCCGCCCAGGCCTACACCCAGGCCCTGGAGGTCAGCCAGGAGGCAGGCGATTCTTTTTCCACCATCCTGGCGACCGGCAGCCTGGGCCAGGTGCAGGAACTGGAAAACCAGCTTCACCTGGCAGCCGCATCTTACCGGCGCGTCCTGGAGCTGGCGGGCGAGCACCCCCTGCCGAACATCGGCGAAACGCACCTCGACCTGGCGCGCATCTACTACGAGTGGAACGATTTGGAAGCCGCCGAGCAGCACGCCCGGCAAAGCCTGCCCCTGGTACGCCTGTACGACCGCCTCATCGACCGCTTCGTGCTCACCGAGATTTTCCTGGCCCGCCTGGAACTGGCCCGGGGAGACATAGACGGGGCGGCCGGCCGGCTGGCGCAGACCGAGCAGAGCGTGCGCCAGAACAACTTCGTGCAGCGCCTGCCCGAGGTAGCCGCCGCCCAGGTGCTCGTCCTCATCCGCCAGGGCAAACTGCAAGCCGCCGCCCAACTGGTGCAGGCCTACCCCCTGCCCCTGCACCAGGCGCGCCTGCTGCTGGCCCAGGGCGACCTGCACGCCGCGCTGGCGCTGCTGGAGCCCTTGCGCCAGGAGATGCAAACCAAAGGCTGGCAGGATGAGCGTCTCAAGGCGCTGGTCCTGGAGGCGCTCGCCCTGCGAGCGCAGGGTGAAAAGCAGCGGGCGCTGCAAGCCTTGGCCCAGGCGCTGGCGCTGGCCGAGCCGGGCGGCTTTATCCGCCTGTTCGTGGACGAAGGCCCCCCGATGGCCCGGCTTTTATCCGAAGCGGCTGCCCAGGGGGTGATGCCGGGCTATACCGCCAGGCTGCTGGCCGCCTTCGAAAAGCCGCCTGCGCTGCGGCCCGCCAGCCTTCAGCCTTTGGTCGAGCCGTTGAGTCTGCGCGAGATGGAAGTACTGCGGCTGGTTGCCCAGGGGCTTTCGAACCGGGAGATCAGCGCCAAACTCTTCCTGGCCGTGGACACGGTCAAAGGATATAACCGCCGGATTTTCGACAAGCTGCACGTACAAAGGCGCACCGAGGCCATCGCCCGCGCCCGCGAGCTGGGCCTGTTATAACCCGGCCGCAAGAGACCGGGTTTTTGATTGGTGAGAATACACCCCCAAAATTGCACCCGGTTTGCATAACCTCTGCGCCTGGGCAGCAAAAAACCCGGTCTCTCTTCCGAATAACACCCTCACAAGAGACCGGGTTTTTGATTGGTGAGAATACACCCCCAAAATTGCACCCGGTTTGCATAACCTCTTTGCCTGGGCAGCAAAAAACCCGGTCTCTCTTCCGAATAACACCCTCACAAGAGACCGGGTTTTTGGTTGGTGAGAATACACCCCCCAAACTGCACCCGGTTTGCATAACCTCTGCGCCTGGGCAGCAAAAAACCCGGTCTCTCTTCCGAATAACACCCCCGAATAACACTTCCGTGTCTACCCGCTAACACCTGGTAGGCGGTATATTACCTGTACATTGAGCACTGGCACCGGCGGCAGCCGCTGGCGATCATAGCCGGCCAGACAACAGGTACAGGTGATGTCAAATAAACCCAACACACAAACAGATGCCAACCAACCCAGGGCCTACCAGATCAGGCTCAAAGGCCACCTGGGAGGCGAGTGGGCCGACTGGTTCGGCGGCCTGACCATCACGCTGGAAGAGAACGGCGAGACGCTCATCACCAGCCCGGCCATCGACCAGGCCGCCCTGCACGGCCTGCTCAAAAAGGTGCGCGACCTGGGCATCCCACTGGTCTCAGTCAACCCGCTGGAGCCTGGAAATAAATCGAATCAAGGAGATCGAAATGAAAGCGACGCATGAAAATTCCAATCAAACCTATCGAAAGACCGCTGTCCTGGTGGGGGTGCTGTACATCCTTGGAACGGTCACGGGCGTGCTCAGCGTGATCTTTACGCAGCCGGTGACGAACGCCACGGAGTATCTCACTGCAATCCTCGCAAACCAAAATCAGGTGACCCTCGGGGCGCTCTTCATCCTGGCGATGGGCCTGTCGCTGGCGTGGGTCGCGATCCTGCTCTTCCCGGTCCTGAAAAAGTTCAACGAAGCTCTGGCGATCGGCTATGTTGTTTTCCGGGGGACGCTCGAGACGGTCACCTATCTCGCGATGGTCGTCTGCATGCTGCTGCTGCCCTCGTTCGCCAAAGCATATGCCGGTGCCCCGGGCGCTTCCAATTTTCAAAGCCTGGCGGAATCATTGCTGCAAGTCCACGCTACAGCTAACCTGATGCTGATCATCGTCTTCTGCCTGGGCGCGTTGATCCTCTATTCCGCGCTGTACGCCTCGAAACTCATCCCACGCTGGCTATCCGTGTGGGGCATCCTCGCCATCCTGCTGCACCTATCAACCGCCTTCTTGGATATGTTCGGCCTGATGGACGCCTCCGTATCTGGGACCACCTTCATCTTGAATTTCCCCATATTTTCTCAGGAAATGGTCATGGCAGTCTGGCTGATCGCCAAAGGCTTCAACCCATCTGCCATCGTGACAGAACAGGCATGATGAGAAACCGGGTGCTGACAAATCTTTTACGCAGGGCTTGATCTGCACATCTAACACGGAGATCACAGAGAAGCCACGGAATTCACGGAGTTTTTTCAAAATCTTTGTGTTCTTTGTGTTCTTGGTGGTGAAAGATAAAATCTGTCAGTCAATGAGCCTGAAAAACCTGATTTCTTTGAATCTTCATAAGAGGATGTGTAATGAAAGCGATCATCTATACCCAATACGGCCCGCCGGAGGTGCTCCGGCTGCAAGAAATAGAGAAACCTGCGCCTAAGGATAAGGAAGTGTTGGTGAGGGTACACGCCACCACCGTCACCATCGGCGACACGATCATGCGCAGCCTCAATATCCCTTTGCCGGCCTGGCAGCGGCTGCTGTCGCGCCTGTACCTGGGGCTGCGCAAACCCAGGCGCGCCATCCTGGGCATGGAGCTGTCCGGTGAGATCGAAGCAGTCGGCAAACAGGTGACGCGCTTCAAGCCCGGCGACCCGGTTTTCGCCTCCACCTTCGCTGTCAATTTCGGCGGCTATGCCGAGTACAAGTGCCTGCCCGAAAACGGCGTGCTGGCGCTCAAACCGGCCAACCTCAGCTACGCCGAAGCCGCCGCCCTGCCCGGCGCGGGGATGACGGCCCTGCACTGCCTGGCCAAAGGCCGCCTGCGCCGCGGGCAGAAAGTATTGGTCTACGGCGCGTCCGGCGCGGTGGGCACGAATGCGGTGCAGATTGCCAGCCGCCACTTCGGCGCTGAAGTCACCGGGGTGTGCTCCAGCGCCAACCTGGAACTGGTGCAATCGCTGGGGGCCAGCCAGGTGATCGATTACACCCGCCAGGATTTCACCAGCGCTGGCGCCATCTACGACGTGGTTTTCGACGCGGTCGGCAAACTGCCCCCGGCGCAAGCCAAAAAGGCGCTCAAACCGGGCGGCGTCTATCTCAACGTGCACGTTGATTCAGACGGCGGCAACAAGCTCGAAAACCTGCTGGCGCTCAAAGCGCTGGCCGAAGCCGGCCAGCTCAAACCCGTTATCGACCGGGTTTACCCCATGCAACAAGTCGTCGCCGCGCACCGCTACGTTGAACAAGGGCACAAAAAGGGCAACGTGGTTATCACGATCGAACCTGCCGCCCAAATACAAGGAGAACAGCAATGAACACCGTCAACAAAACTTCCAGAATCCTGGGACTGGCCTTCCTGTTACAGTTTATCACCTCGTTCAGCAGCAACGCCATTCTGAAGGGCATGTGGTTCGTGTCGGACGATATGCGCGCAACCATGCTCAAGATCGCCGCAAACCCGGCCCTGGTGCGGACTGGTATTTTCCTGGATATGCTCACCGCCCTGGGCGTGATCTTCCTGGGGGCCATGCTTTTCCTGGCCCTGCGCAAATACAACGAAAAGATGGCCCTGACCGCCCTGGGGTTTTACATCCTGGAAGGGGCCGTGCTGGCTGCCAGCCGCGGCCAGGCCTTCTCGCTCCTGCGCCTCAGCCAGGTCTACGCCGCCGGCGGGTCTGCCGACATCCTGGCCCTGGGACAGATCGCCTACGAAGGCATGGATTTCGTCGGAAACACCCTGCACATGCTGGCCTTTTGCCTGGGCGGCATCCTGTTTTACGCCCTGCTCTACCGCTCAAGGCTCGTCCCACGCTGGATGTCCCTGTGGGGCCTGGTGACGGTCTTGCCGATGCTGGTCGGCAGCCTCGCCCAGGTATTTGGCTACACCATCCCGTTTACCTTCTACGTGCCCTACGTGCCCTTCGAGCTGGTCATCGGAATCTGGATCCTGGTGAGGGGCGTCGAAGCGTGAATACAACCGCCTGGTTTTGGGAGGCCAGCGACCTGGCGCCGAGTTTCGGCTGCGCTACAGGCGGCAGGGCCTTCGAGCTTGCCGGTCGATGGCGGGTTATGCCTTGGCAACCGCCTGTCGATGCGGTTGGACCATTTGTTTTTTTATCATCTTGTCGAATTTTTCCCGGATGGGCGGCAGGTTAATAATCGGGGCAACGAAAGTATTCAACAAGGTAGTGTCGATCTCGGCCTGGGGAAAGGTCTTGTAGATTCCCATAGGCCCATAAAGGCGATGGTCTGCGGCAAAGACGGTACGCAGACGGCCATAAGTATCGTCACGGAAGATTTTCATCCCGCCCACACCGAGGAAGTTCTGCGGGTGGACATAGCCCGCCTGGGCATAGGCCAACGTGCGGGACATCAACTGGTCGAGCAAACGGTCGAGATCGGCTGAATTGCCGCTCTCATCACTGACTACACCAACAATGTTAGCCCCTTGAAATCCGAAGAAACCGCCGAAGATCTCCATGAGGTTGGGGACCTGACTGAAGGGGCCGGAAATGACAAAAGCCACCTGCTTATCGATCAGGACCGGGGTGTGGGTATTGAAAAAGATCCGGTCGAAGAACATCTTCCAGCGAGAAGACAGGTAGCGGTCCACCATCCGCCCCGCGTAGATAATCACATCCGCGGTCATGACAGTTGATTGGTAGAAATCAATGTATCCATCTTTCCCCGTGTAGGCGCAGCGGTGATTGGCGCCGCATTCCAGACAGCCCATACAACTGGCTTTGATATCGATGTCATGGATATTGACCACGCTCGCCGCGCCGTCAAGAGCGCTGCGGCAGCGAGCAACCATTTTCGCCAGGTTACTGTCGGGCTGCTTCTCATCATGCAGAATCACTACCTTCTTCCCGGAAGTGGTGACTGGGTTGGGCGGAAGCTCGGATTGATAAGAAAACTCACGATAGACCAGGGGTGGATATTGGCGCTGGGTAGGCGCCTGGTTCTGAATGGCTTCAAAGAACTGCTGGCCGAACTGGGCGAGTTGCCGGCGACCTTCTTCCTCGAGCAGATCGTACATGTCTGGAGAGAACGCGTCGATAAAGCGCATTCCCAAATCATCGCAGATGGCGTGAATGTAGTTGTGGGCCGTGTGATCAAAAAAATGGATCGAGGTTGATAGGGAGGCAGCGTACTTTCCAGCAAAAGCTTCCTGTGCGCCGCGTTCGAAGATCAGCTCGATAAAGCGTTTGTAGTGCGCATGTACGATGAGGATATACAGGGGGAAACCCCAAATGACCGCATCCGAAGCGCGCACCTGCTCAATGACCCGGTCGAACTCAACAGGGTCTTTTTCGAGGCGATTTATCCGTTGGGCGATTTGGAGAATGTTAAACTCATGCTGGGGATAGACCTTGGCCAGATAGGCCACAGACTGCATGGTGATGCTTAACTCTCCCTTGGGGCTGCCATTGAGAACGGTGATTTTCATTGCAATTGTTCCTTTATGTGTTTCAAAACTGACGCGTGAATTTTGTGCTGGTCAAGATACTGCTGATGCAGGCAAAAAAGAGGCTAGAGCGCCTCGATTGTCCGAATAGCGTTTTCCAGCCAGGCGAGATACATCTCCTCGTAGCGTATCCCCATGTCCAGGGTCAGCCGCCAAAATTTTTCATCACGTTCCAGGCCAGGATGTTTGGGAATTTGGGTGGAGGTAGGTGAGCTAAGCGCCTGGTAGGCGGCGGCTTTTTTCTGGTGTAGCTCGCGCTGCAAACGCAGCTCGGTGAGGACTTCCAGGGGATCGCGTTGAGCGGAAAAGAAAATGCGCACCAGCAGCTCCTCCTTGATCGGAGAGAGTTCCATGAGAGTCTTATCAAGCCAGGCCTTGAGAGCATCTCTGCCAGAAGAAGTGATGGTGTAGATGCGCCGGTCCGGCGCGCTGTCTTCCTGGATAAATTCAGAGGTGACCAAACTATCTTGTTCCATTTTGCGCAAGGTAGTATAGATCTGGCTGTGGTGGGCGTGCCAGAAATGAGCACTGCTCTCATCGATGGTCTGCTTGAGATCATAACCCGTCATAGGCTGGTAATTGAGGAAACCGAGTAGGATAAACTTGATCATATCGTTATCACTTATCTATCAATTATCTTATGTAAATCATTATATGTCAATTATTACATATAAGTTTATTACTGTCAAGGGGATGGCGCTACCATCGCCTTTCTGGCCAGATCGCCCGCCAGCCGCGCCGCGCAGCGGAAACCCCCTTCGCACCCAGGCAGACAGTGGGCCAGCAGCAGATAGAGGCTTTCGCCAGGGCTGCGGCCCGCAGAGTGTACGCCTGACGCAGATAGAACCCGCGGCTAGATCGCCCCGGATTTCTCCCACCAGGTCTTCAGGGCGCAGTACAGCCACGGACCGCCGACGAACAATCCTATGACGAACAATCCCAGCATGGGCAGACCTCTGCCGTGACGCGGGATGATTCTGACCCGGGTCTGGTGACCACTTTCTCTGGTAACTTCCAGGCAGATAGCTTGAATGTCCTGCGCCAGCCAACGGCGATCCCCAAGCGGGTAGCGCACCCTTATTTCTTGCCGGTCGAAACATACAAACAGCGGCCGTGTCAGCACGTAAACAAGCGGCAGGCTGCTTATTGCCAATGCGAACAGCAACAAGAGCCAATATAATTTCCCGCCGGCAACGGCAAAAAACAGCAACAACGCGGCAATGCCCCCAAAGAAGACAAGGAAAAAGGTCGCGTCCAGCATGCTCCAAAAGGAAAAAGTGAAGTAACGTTTCCCTGAATCGACGAACTCCACCTGGAATAGATCGGGACGCCGGCGGCGAATCAGCTCCACGGCCTGGGCGAAGCCGTCCAGGCCGTTATCCAGGAGGATTTTATTGTCTCCCAATCCGTCGCTCAGCACCAGGTGCTGCCGCGATCTGTCATTCTGAACAACCAGGTCGGCCCAACGGATCATTTTCCCGCTTGTCAGCGGGCCAACGTGGCGGATACCTGCCAAGTCGATGGTTACGCTGTCCATCTTGCGGACATAGGCCCAGGCCAGGAAGGCGATGATAACACCCATCATCGCCACGATCTTGAAATCCAGCCTGCAAATAAAGCCGCTGAACAGAAAAAAACAATCAATGTGCCCACAAGCAGCACAGACTGCCTGGCTCCGCTGTGCCGGAGCGTAATTTGCTGCAAGGTATCCACATCAGTGCGAGATGTTCCCGAAGGAATTTTCGGAGGAGTTGACATTTACCCCTGGGATTTAGACATACACCAATGTTCCAGCGATACTCCTGGCAATATGAGCGCGGCGAGGGTTGAGTTCGCCGCGTTTCAGGCTGTTATACGTGACCAGATCAACGCCTCTCCCCAACTTGCTTTCCAGGTAATCCCCAAGCTGCACAAACTCAAAACCAAGCGGCCTGGAAAGATGCACAACCAGGTCGATATCGCTGTTTTCGTCAGCCAGGCCCTGCGCAAACGAGCCAAAAAGAGCAATCCGTTCGACCCCATATTTCTGGCGTAAAGTGGGTTTTTCTTGATCCAGGATGCGTAAGATTACTTCACGTGTGATCATAGCGCGCTCTTTTCTTTCGGGATCAATCCGATAAACGGATTATACCCTGTACCGCTTCAAGATCCTGAGCAGCTTCGCCCGGGTCAGCGGCTTGTCGTGCCCCTCGACGTAGAGCGCGTAGGCCTCGCTTTCCAGCGCGGCCAGCATGGCCATCGAAGGCTTCGACGCGGGCGTGCGCAGGTGCAGCGGCGGCAGATAGTAGCAGTCACCGAGGAACATAACTCCTTCCTGGGGGACTTTGACCACCAGCGAGTCTCCGGCGTGCTGCCCGCCAACGTGTTCGAGCTGCACCTCGATCTGCCCAGCCTGGAGGGTCAAGGCCTCGTCGAAGACGATCTCCGGAACGACGATGCGGAATGCGGCCCAATCCTGGACGGCGCGCCCCCGCGCCGTGTAGCTGACCTCCAGGCGAGGGTTGCGCGCCATCTCCTGGCGCAGATATTCCGGCCCCCACGGCTTCCGGGCCTCTTCGGCCAGGATAGTCTTGCATAGTGCGTGGGCCACCGCCGGCGCTCGAAACTCGCACGCCCCATAGATGTGATCCCAATGGTGGTGCGTGTAGATGATGTGGCTCACCGGCGGGAGGCCGCATAGCGCCAGTTCCTCCTGGATGCGGCGGGCCAGTGTCGGGCTGTTGCCGGCATCCACCAGGATGGTCTCGCTCGCGCCGGCGATGACCCCCACACAGCTTTGGGCCGCGTCCGGATTGTGCGGCCAAAGCCAGACGTGCTCCGTCAGTTGGGCGAGTTTGTGTGGCATGGTCTAATCGAGCATGCGCATGCGCACGGCCTCCAGGTCGGCCTGGCTCAGGCCGCCGGCGCGCAAGTAGGCATCCGCATCGAGCCACTCCAGCGTGGCGAGCAGGACTTCACGCGTGGAGGTGTTGCGCTGGGCGAGCAGTTCGTCGCGATAAGAATCGACGCTCAGCTCGTAGTCGGCAACGATCTCGTTGGGCACGACGCCGGCCAGCGCCAGCAGCAGCACGGCGACGATGCCGGTGCGGTCGTAGCCGCGGATGCAGTGGAACAGCACCCCGCCCGGCCGGGCCTGCGCCACCGCCGCCACCACCGCCGCGTGCCGCTCGGGCCAGCGCTCCAGGGCGTCGCGGAAGTAGAGCGGCGTGCCCCACAGGTTGGAGTTGACCCACTGCTGCACAAAAGCCGCGTCGGTAACGTCTTCGATCGCTGCCTGGAGGGTGGTGATTTCCTCCGGGCGCGGCGCCGCGTCGGTTTGTTCATCCTCCTTCTCCAGGCCTACGGTGCGCAGCGAAATAATGGTGCGCACGCCGTGGGCCTGGAGCGCCAACCAGCCGGCGGCGCTCAGCCTGGCCGGGTGGTCCCCGCGCACCACTGCCCCCCAGCGCGTGGTGCGGCCATCGCGGGTTTTCATCCCGCCCAGGTCACGCACATTGTTGCAGCCATCCCAGTTGAGTTGCCGGTTTGCAGCCATGCGACCACCTTTCTCGAGTGCAGGGTCAATCTTAACACAGAGACCATGGAGTGAGCACGGAGATCACGAAGTCTTTTAAATCTTCACAACTCCGTGTTTCTTCGTGGTTCTTCTCGGTGTGCTCCGTGTTTCTTTTTCGGATTTTATCAGGCTGGAGCTGTTCCTACAATCCCAATTCGGGCAAAACAGCCGGGCGCAGGCCCTGCGCCCCTGCGATAGCATTGCAAGGGCATTGTCAGCCCGTTCGAGATATGTGGGGACGGCGCTCAAACAACTCGCTTTCGTTATTCGGCCCGTTCAGAAGCAAGATCATTTTATTGAGCAGGTTACGCCCCAGGATAATCTCATGGCTGTATTCATTGGCTACGACAACCGCGCTGGGGAACACGCGGTTCGCGAGATGGATATCCACCTCGTAGCATGTTACCTGGCGAGTCTCCCCCAGTATCCCGGTGAGCAGAGCACTTCCCACAGCAATGGCTTCGGCAGTTTCAAGGTATGTTTCGGGAATCAGCGTTCCATCGGCTCCGGTGTCGATGAGCGCGGTAAGCGTTTCGGTCTTTGGCTCTTCGCCAGGCGCAGACAACTTTATCTCAAGAGTAGGGGCGGCAGGCGAATATCGCCGGTCGTAAGGAAAGCGAGCGCCCATCATCGATTCCAACGCGTGCTGATCATGCGCAGTTCGGGCTGCCCGGCGGCGGGGGTGATCAAGACAGCGGTTTTTCCGTACCTGGCCCGGATGCGCTTGCGTAACGTTTCTTCGTCAGAGTCGTGGTCGATTACTTGCTGGTTGTGAATGGCGACATATTCGTCGCCGTAGCCAGCGCGTGTTTCAGGCGGGCAAGATTGCCACCAGGCAGACTCAGCGCGGATTTTTTCTTTCTGGACTTTGAAGCGATAGTGGCGTAAGGCTTCTTCGATCAGGGTATCCGCATTGACACCCTGTGCAGCAGCTTCACGGCGAATTTGAGAGGCGAGAGGTTCGCTTAGGATCAGATCGCTCATCGTTTACTCCTACTTAATTATAACCGAAAGGAAAAGCGGTCAACGACAGACCTCGTCTTTGCGAGAGGATTGAAAATTACCCCCCGTTCTCTGTGATAAACCTGGATTTTGAGCAGCTAGCGGAAAACGAATATAGGTAAAGTCATCATAGTTATAAAATGGATCAGCGTGTTGAACGATTGGAGTGCAACTCGTCAAAAAACTGATACTGAGCAAAATCACGAGACGAAAATACATGTTTTTCATATGTGTCTGCAAATCTATTTGAACACGGAAACCATGGGGTCTTTTTATTATTCTCACTACTCCGTGTTTCTCCGTAGTTCTTCTCGGTGTGCTCCGTGTTTTTTCCCTTCAAGTTTCAAGAGGCCGATCCAGAATCAGGCGGAACAGGAACTTCCGCCTCCCACCAGGTGCGCAGGAAGCAGTACAGCCACGCGCCGCAGAATGGGCCTCGTAGTTTCAGTTCTTCGCCCCTGAGCGGGGCAATCCCGATAAAGACATTTGCGCCAGAAATCGATTTCAGGCGGATATCCCGGATATTGCGCGCCAGGAAGCGCCGCTCCCGGTTCAGGTAGCGCACCACCAACGCCCGCCGATCAACCTGCAGGGACAGCGGCCGCGTGCGTATGGCCATGAAATCCAGGACAATAGACGGCAGCATCAACACCAGCGCCAGTATGATCCAACCACGCGGCATCTGCGATACCAGCACCATGACCAGCGGGATCAGAAAAATGACAGTCATCAGCGGGAACGGAATCTGCCGGAATGAGACAGAGCCCACAGCTCCGCCAGAATCGCTGGCTTCTGCGAAACGGGTGGCAACCTGGAATAAATCCACGCGCCGGCGGCGGATCATTTCCACTGCCCGGCCAAAACCCTGCAAATCGCCGTGCAGCAGGATGACCTGGTCGCTCACGGTGTCACGCAGCACCAGGCTGGTGCGCCTCCAGCCGCCTGGAAAAGCCAGGTCAGCCCAGCGGATCGACGTCACCCTTCCCAAGAAACCAGTACGGTGCACGCCCTCGGTATTGATCTTTAGCGTGCCGATCCGGCCGATAGTTGCCCAGGCAAAACCTGCCAGGAACAGCAGCCCGAACGACAGCAGCCAGATGCGCCGCTCGTCCTGGATGAACAGGATCGTAAAAAGCACAAGCGCGAGTGCAAGCGCCATCGTCACCAACCGCCCAGTCTGCCTGGCAGAGTGATAGTGAAAGGTAGTGGACCTGATGCGCTCAGGGATCGCAGGCAGAGCAATTTCGTTCGCATATTCGGCAACATCTTGAGCGTGGGGATTGGCATCCATGCCAGGATTCTATCAGGCCGGGGCTTTTCACACAATCCCAACCCAGGGCAAAATCCGCCGGGCGCAGGCCCTGCGCCCCTGCTATAATATCCGGCGAATTTGACATGCTCGAAAAGGCGGAAGATATGGACACTCGTTGGAAAATCATCACTGGCATCGAATTCGCCCTGGCCGCGGCGGTGATCCTGTTCGACTTTTTCATCCCGACCCTGGTGATCCTGGGGATGATCGCGGTGTCGCTGCTGGCGCGGCGGGAAAACCTGGCCTGCTTGGGATTCAGGCGCGCCGGGTTGGGCCTGGGCATGGCCGCTTTTGTTCTACTCAGCGTGGTTGTGCTGCAACTGTTCCAGATTGGCGTGACCATGCCGGTTTTGAACCGCCTGACGGGAACGACGATCGACTACAGCGGGTTCGCCAACCTCCAGGGCAACCTGGGGCAACTGCTGCTGCTCCTGGCGCTGTCCTGGACGCTGGCCGCCATCGGCGAGGAAACGGTCTATCGTGGCTACCTGCAGAAACTGCTCAGCGATTTGCTGGGGAGCAAGGCGGGCGGGCGGGCGCTGGCGGTTGGGATTTCCAGCCTGCTGTTCGGCCTGGCGCACAGGGAGCAGGGCCTCATCGGGGTGGTGGTCACGACCATCGACGCGCTGTTCTTTAGCTGGCTGAAGCTCAAATTCAAGGGCAACCTGTGGGCGGCCGTCCTGGCGCACGGTTTCAGCAACACCATCGGCCTGGTCATCTTTTATTTCACCGGGCCGATCTACGGGCTGTGGTAACGATATGGAACCGGGTGTACGCATCCTCGCCACCAAGCTCTACCTCCCCCTGCCCCGGCCCCAGATCGTCAGCCGCAGCCGCCTGCTCGAGCGGCTGGACGAAGGCTTGCAGCGCAAGCTGACCCTGGTCTCCGCCCCGGCCGGTTTCGGCAAGACCACCCTGGTCAGCGAGTGGCTCGCCGCCTGCCAGCGCCGCACGCCCGCGGCGCGCACCGCCTGGCTGTCGCTGGACGAAGGCGACAGCCACCCGCCGCGCTTCCTGGCTTACCTGATCGCCGCTTTGCAGACGGTGGATGGGGCCCTCGGGGCCGGGGCGCTGGGTATGCTCCAGGCTGCGCCGCCCCCGCCCAACGAAGCCATCCTGACCGCCCTGCTCAACGACCTCGCCGCCCTGGGCAACGCCCTGGACGCCCTGCCGCAGGACCTGATCCTGGTGCTCGACGATTACCACCAGGTGGACGCCGCGCAGGTCGACCAGGCCCTGGCCTTCCTGCTCGAGCACCTGCCGCCGCAGATGCACCTGCTCATCGCCAGCCGCGAAGACCCGCAGCTTCCCCTGGCGCGCCTGCGCGCTCGCGGCCAGCTCAGCGAGCTGCGCGCCGCCGACCTGCGCTTCACCCCCGCCGAAGCCGCCGAGTTCCTCAACCGGGCCTCTGGCCTGCAGGGCATGGGCCTGACTCTCTCGGCGAAAGAGATCAGCGCCCTGGAGGCCCGCACCGAAGGCTGGATCGCCGGCCTGCAACTGGCCGCCCTGGCCCTGCAAGGGTCGATTGGCCCACAAGGCCGGTCCGATCCCGCCAGCTTCATCCAGGCCTTCACCGGCAGCCACCGCTTCGTGCTGGATTACCTGGTCGAGGAAGTCTTGCAGCGCCAGCCGCAGCACGTGCGCAATTTCTTGCTGCAAACCGCCATCCTGGAACGCTTGAGCGCCCCTTTGTGCGCAGCCGTCACCGGGCAGGCGGACAGCCGCAGCATTTTGGAGAGCCTGGAACGGGGCAACCTGTTCGTTATCCCCCTCGACGATCAGCGCCAGTGGTACCGCTACCACCACCTGTTCGCCGAAGTGCTACAAACCTACCTGGCGGAGCCCGAACAGGTGTCTGCGCTGCACCGGCGGGCAAGCGCCTGGTTCGAGCACAACGATCTGCCCGCCGAAGCCATCCGCCACGCCCTGGCGGGCAAAGACTTCGCCCGCGCCGCCAGCCTGCTCGAACTGGCTCACCCGGCTATGGACGTCAGCTACCAGTCCGCCGCCTGGCTGGCCTGGGCCCGGGCCCTGCCCGAAGCCTTGCTGCGCGCCCGTCCGGTGCTCAGCGTGGACTATGCCTGGGCGCTGCTGGACAGCGGCGAGATGGAAGCCAGCCAGGCCCGGCTGCAAGACGCCGAACGCTGCCTGGCAGGGCAGGCGGGCCTGAGCCCGGTGGTGGCGGACGAGGCCCAGCTCCGCGCGCTGCCCGCCTCCATCGCCTCTGCCCGCGCCTACCGCGCCCTGGCCCTCGGCGACGTGCCCGGCGCCGTGCAGCACGCCCAACAAGCGCTCGAGCTCGCCCCGCCGGGCGACCTGCTCCACTACATCCAGGCCACCTCGCTCCTGGGGGTCGCCCAATACACCCGCGGCGACCTGCCGGCCGCCGAGCGCGCCCTGGCGAGTTTCTACGCAGAGCTGTGCAAGACCGGCGACGTCCTGACCCTGACCGGCATCACCTTCCTGCTGGCCGACATCCGCGTGGGGTTGGGCCGCCTGGGCGAGGCGGAACGCACCTACCAGCAGGCCCTGCGGCTGGCGACCGGTCAGGGCGAGCGCACAAACTTTCCCGTGGGGACTTCCGACCTCTACCGGGGCCTGGCCGAGCTGGCCTGCGAGCGCGGCGAGCTGGAAGCCGCCGCAGGATATTTACACACCGCCCGCAACCTGGGCGAGCAGGCCGCCCTGACCGGCTGGCCGCAGCGCCTGCTCAGCGCCCAGGCGCGCCTCCAGCAGGCCCAGGGCGACCTGGACGGGGCGCTGGCCCTGCTGGACCAGGCCGAACGCGCTTACGTGCGCGCCCCACTGCCCAACGCCCGCCCTGCAGCGGCCTCGAAGGCGCACATCTGGATCCGGCAGGGCCGCCTGGCCGAGGCCCAGGAGTGGGCGCGTGAGCACAACCTTTCGCCGGACGATGAGCTCAGCTACCTGGACGAATTCGAGCACCTCACCCTGGCGCGGCTGCTCACCGCCCAATCCCAGCGCGACCAGGAAAGCGGGGCGCTCCAATCCGCCCTGGGCCTGCTGGAGCGCCTGCTGCAAGCTGCGCAAGCGGGTGAGCGGATGGGCAGCCTGGTCGAAATCCTGGCGGCCCAGGCGCTCGCCCACCAGGCACAGGGCGAACTCCCCCTGGCGCTGGCTGCATTAGGGCGCGCCCTGGCACTGGCCGAGCCAGAAGGCTACCTGCAGACCTTCGTGAACGAGGGCCCCCCATGGCGGCGCTGCTGCACGAGGCGGCCAGACGGAGCGTCTCCCCAGAATACGTTGGGCGGCTGCGGGCAGCCTTTGCGCCGGACAAGGACCGCCAACCCACCACCCAGCCCTTGATCGAGCCGCTCAGCGAGCGCGAGCTCGAAGTGCTGCGCCTGCTGGGCAGCGAATTGAGCGGCCCCGAAATCGCCAGCCAGCTATACATCTCGCTCAACACCTTGCGCACCCACACCAAGAACATCTACAGCAAGCTGGGGGTCAACACCCGCCGGGCAGCCACTCACCGCGTCGGGGAGTTGGGCTTGCTGTAAAGCTCCTGATCTGCAAACTCCACACGGAGATCACAGAGAAGAACCACGGAGCGCACGGAGTCATTATTTAAAAAGACTCCGTGATCTCCGTGTTTGCTCCGTGCCCTCCGTGTTGAAAAAAGAATCCACCAGTCAACGAGCTGCCCGGTTATTCACATCCAATAACCCTCTTCAATCACCACAGGATGTGATCACACCTCACCCTGTTCTTTTGTATGATGGGGACGAAGACAAGGACAACGAGGTGCAGCTTGAACGAAACCCATCCCCCCACCCACAACCCTGACGAGCCGGGGCTGTACGCCATTCGCCTCCAGGGCCACCTGGACAGCCGCTGGAGCAGCCGCTTTGGTAACGCCAGCATCACGCTGGAAGCTGGCGGCCAGACCCTGCTCACCTGCCCGGTGGTCGACCAGGCCGAGCTGTACAGCCTGCTCAAAAAGATCCGCGACGCCGGCCTGCCCTTGCTCTCGCTCATGCGCCTCGAGTCCCATCAAACAAACCTCGATAAAGGAGAACGAAAATGAAAAACAACCAAAAAATGGGCGGCCTGGCCGCGCTGTACCTGGCAGCCGCCTACCTGGTAGGCATCGTGCTGTTCCTGGTGGTGCTGGACTACCCCAGCATCAGCGACCCGGCCCAAAAAGTGGCCCTGATCGTCGAGAAGCACCTGGTGATCTACGCTACCAACCTGCTGATGTACGTGTTCTTCGGCGTCTTCCTGGTGGTGCTGGCGCTGGCGCTCAATGACCGTTTGAAATCCGGCTCACCGGCGCTGATGCAGGCGGCGACGGTGATCGGCCTGATCTGGGCCGGCTCGCTGGTCGCCAGCGGCATGATCGCCAACGCCGGCATCGCCCCCACCCTGGCCCTGTACGCCAAAGACCCGGCCCAGGCCGCCCTGGCCTGGCTGGGCATCGAAAGCGTGGCGAACGGCGTGGGCAACGGCAACGGCGAAATCCTGGGCGGCGCCTGGACGCTGCTGGTCAGTTGGGCCGCTTTGCGCCGCGGCGGGCTGCCCAGGGGCATCAATATCCTCGGCCTGCTGGTTGGCATCGTGGGCATCGTCTCCCTGCTGCCAGGGCTGACCGACCTGACCGGCCTGTTTGGCATCGGCCAGCTCGCCTGGTACGTCTGCCTGGGGATCGTCCTGCTGCGCAGCCGCGCGAGAAACTGAATTAGGAGGAGTAATCCCATGAAAGCCATCATCTACACGAAATTCGGCCCGCCCGAAGTGCTGCATCTGAGCGAAGTCGCCAAGCCCACGCCCAGGGACAACCAGGTGCTGATCAAAATCCACGCCACGACGGTGGTCAAAGAGGAGCCGGACATGCGCGCCGCCCCCGGCTTCAACGGCTTGCTCAAGCCCAGGAACCCCATCCTGGGGCAGGAGCTGGCCGGCGAGATCGAGGCGGTCGGCAAAGACGTCACCCGCTTCGAGCCCGGCGACGCTGTGTATGGCTTCGACATGTTCGGCGCTTACGCCGAATACAAGTGCATGCCCGCAGATGGGGCGCTGGCGCTCAAACCGGCCAACCTGAGCTACGCCCAGGCCGCCAGCGTGCCGAACGGGGCCCTGACCGCCCTGCCCTTCCTGAGGGACAAGGGCCAGGTCCGGCAGGGGCAGAGCGTGCTGGTCTACGGCGCTTCCGGCTCGGTGGGCGCCGCCGCGGTGCAGTTGGCCAAATCCTACGGGGCAGAAGTGACCGGTGTGTGCAGCGCAGCCAACCTGGAAATGGTGAAATCGCTGGGCGCCGATTGGGTCATCGATTACACCCGGGAGGACTTCACCCGCAGCGGTAAAACCTACGACATCATTTTCGACACGGTCGGCAAGCGCTCGTTCTCCGAGTGCAAAGGCTCGCTCACCGAGACGGGCGTCTACCTGACCACGGTGCCCACCCTGCCGGTGATGCTGGCAGCTCTACGGCCGGGGAAGCGCGGCAAACAGGCCAGGTTCATGGCTGCCGGCCTCAGGAAGGCCAGCGAGAAGATCAAAGACCTGGACTTCCTCAGGGAGTTGATCGAGGCCGGGCGGTTGAAAGCCGTCATCGACCGCAGCTACCCGCTGGCGCAGACCGCCGAAGCGCACCGCTACGTTGGGCAAGGGCACAAAAAGGGCAACGTGGTGATCACAGTGACTCAAGACGAATAGCAGCACCCACAGAAATCGGATTTTGGATAAGCGCAGCGACAAAATCCGATTTCTTGTTTTCTGCAATTTAATTTTCTAACTTGACTTCTATAAGCAAATTATTTACAATAAAAATGACAAGCGTTTACACCCGCTGGCCTTTTTTTGATTCTTCTAGCAATCCAGCCCGCACATTGGCAATCATAACATCATAAGGGAAACCAGCTCCAGAGAAACGGAGGATAAGATGCGTAAATTTTGGCGAACTTTTCCTTATTTACTGGTTATCCTGGTGCAATTGATCCAACCTATCAGCAGCCTGGCGGACAATCTGGCGAGCCCATCCGGTCTGCCAGGTACAGAGTCTGCCAACCGTCCACCATGGAACAGGCCAGGCGTTCAAAGGCTGAGATCGCCGCTGCTGAACCCCTTGCCCAGGCAAAACAGCACGGTCGATATCCCCCCTCCCAGCCCAGATTTACTCACTTCCACCGCCCCCGCTGCACTTCCCACACCATTCCCCCTCGGCAATAACAACTTCGGACAACCCTATAAAGACACCAACAACCCGGAAGATCACCCAGGGCGGCACTTCGCCGGGCCGGTCAACCTGATCAATGGCAACCTGTTCCTGACGGTTGGCGACCATTTCTTTGCCGACCGGGGGCTGTCGGTGCAGTTCGCCCGCGCCTATAACAGCCTGGATTTGGGCAGCAGCGGGCCCTTGGGCGTAGGTTGGACGCACAGTTTCAATATTACCGCCGAAGAACTCTCGCCTTTCGAAGTGATCATCCGCGAGGCAGATGGCAGCCAGACCCTTTATACCCGCCCGATACCCTCAGGGCCCTGGACCCCACCGCCTGGCGTTCACCGCGAACTGTTGCACGAAGCATTCGGCGATCCCTATTTGCTGCGCTACAAAAATGGGCTGTTCATGGAGTTCGACCCATTGGGGCAACTGGTATCCATTATGGATCGCAATAACAACGCCATACAACTCTCCTACGATGCGTCTTCGCGCCTCACCGGCATTACAGGCCCCAGTGGAATCAATCACCTGACCCTGGCATATGATCCGGCGGACCGCATCAGCGCCGTTACCGATCCCTTGGGTCGCGTGACCACCTACACCTACGATCCAACCACCAACACATTGGTGGATGTTTTATATCCTGAAGGCAGCCACGCGGCCTACACTTATGATCCGACCACCTTGCAAATGGTCGCTTACACGGACCCGCGCCAGGCGCGCGGCACTACACATGCTGATATTATTTACAATGCCGCCAGCCAGCGCGTACAACGCGTACAGTATCAAATCGACAGTTTCTTCGATGTATTCTACAACCCAGGGATGACCGTCTGGGAAGATGGGCTGGGTATCGATTCTAGCGTGCAATACGATGGCAGCTTCAATGTGACCTTTGATGGCACCTGGATGGGCACCAGTTGGGTAGGCGAAAACTGGCTTTACAGCCCCGACCTGCTGGCAACCCTAAAAATCGATCCCGATGGCTTTCCAACCAACTTCACTTATGATTCGCTGGGGAATTTGCTAACAGTAACCAGCGCCATGGGCGGGGTCACGAAGTATCGCTATGAAACCACCTACAGCAATGTGATCTCTACCACCAACCCGCTGAGCGCGACAGCCCTGTTCGACTACGATGCGAACGGCAATCTGATCAAAGAAACGCGCGCCGATGGTTCGGTAACCTCTTATACGATTGACCCGTTTGGCAACCCGATCAGCGTAACCGATAACGCCGGGGTCTCATCAACTTACTCCTATGATCCGGTAGGTAACCTGATCAGCACGATAGATGCCAATGGGAATACAACCACGCACACCTATGATGCGGCCGGACGCGTGACCCAGACTGTCGACCCATTGATGCGCGCAACCAGCTACACCTATGACGCCGCCGATCGCCTGGTCCAACTGACCGATCCAGGCGGAGGCACCATCGAATATACCTATGATGCCCGTAGTAACCTGCTCAAACTGACCAACGCAAATGGCAAAATCTATAACCATACTTACGATACACTCGACCGCCTGGTAAAAGTGCAGGATCCATTGGGCTTTACCACAGCCTACACCTACGATGGGAATTCCAGGCTGGTCAAACGCCAAGACGCCAGCGGCATGCAAACCAAATATACCTACGACAACGCCAACCGCATGGTAGAGCGCCTTTACCCCAGCGGGCGAATAGATCACTTCGTTTACGATAACCGTGGCAATATGATTCTGGCCGATAGCGGCGCCTTCGCCACCAGCATGACTTATGATGCCGAAAGCCACCTGCTTACGGTAAACCTGATCTCGCCCACCTTTACAGGTGTGCCACAAATTACTTACTCCTACGATCCGCTGGGCAACCGCATCCAATCATCGGTATCGGATGGCCTGGTCAACTACCAGACCCACTATATCTACGATGCCGTTAATCGCCTGGTACAAAGCGCAGACTCGGATGGACGGATTTGGACAACCACCTACAACGTGGTTGGAAGGCGCGACAGCCTGACCCTGCCGGATGGCGGCCATGTCGAATATGCCTATGATGATTTTGGCAATTTGCTGCAACAGAACCATTTCGATCCATCCAACGCGCTGATCCGCTCCTTTACCTATTCCTACGATGGTGTCGGCAATACGATTGGCGAAACGGACGATGCCCTGTTCTACAATTACAGCTATGATCCGCTGAACCGCCTGATCACGGCCAACACCCCAACCGGCAACGCCTCGTTCACCTACGATCCAGCCAGCAACCTGCTCACTGCCGTCAGCGCCGCCGGGGTGAATAACTTCACCTACGACCCATCCAACCATCGCACAAGCAGCAGCGACAGCACCTATATCTACGATGGCATGGGGCGGCGTATCGGCGAGTTTGGGCCGCGCGGCGCGCTCAGCTATAGTTACGATGCGGAGATGCGCCTGACCCAGGTCAACCACCCGGATGGCGCGCTGAAGCTGGAATACGACGCCCTGGGCCAGTTGCTGATGATCAACGATGGCAGCACGGCCAGGCTCCATCTACGCAGCCAGGATCGCCTGGAAGGCGAGTTGGATGACACCGGCCACCTGCTGCGCGCCTATACCATCGACACCGAAATTATCGCCATGAAGCGGATCGGTGCGCCAAGCAGCTTCTTCGACATCCATTACAATGGTCACGGCCGGGCGCGCTGGGTGACCGACGCCGCTGCCGGCGACACCGTGGCCGAATACAGCGATAACCCGGCAGAGGATTACCCCGGTTTCTACAATCCCATCCGCCTGCAAGGCGCCTATTTCATCCCTGAGATCGGGATGTACTATGTGGCGGATGGTCAGGTCTGGGATCCTTACAGCGGGCTGTTCCTGTGGCGCTTCCGCCCGTGGGTCTTCTGGCCGTATGGGCCGTTCTTCTCGTGGTGGTCGATCTTCCACTGGTGGCCCTGGCCGTGGCCGTGGCCGCGCCCGTGGGGTTGGGCCTGGCCACGCCCGTGGCCGTTCTGGTGGCCCTGGCCGGGCGTGTGGGTGCGGCCATTCCTGATCTGGCCCTTCTGGCCGTGGCCGATACAGCCCTTCCTGCCCTGGTGGTGGTACTGGCACTGGTGGGGCTGGACGCCCTGGGGTCACTGGTGGTGGTGGCACCGCTGGTGGTGGTATGACCACTGGTGGTTCTGGGGCTGGTGGTGCGGCTGGTGCTGGTGGTGGCCGTACTGGTGGTGGCACTGGCTGTGGTGGTGGCCGTGCTGGTGGATCTGGTGGGTCTGGTGGGGGTGGTGGGGCCACTGGTGGTGGTGCTGGTTCTGGTGGTGGCCCTGGCACTGGCCCTGGTGGGGCTGGTGGTGGCCGATCTACTGGCTGCCGGTGATGCCGCGCCCGCCCGATTACGGCGACGCCGCCGACCCGCTCTACCCATCCCTGCTGGCGAACAATGGTCCACGCCATCTGGACACCAGTTATGAATGGCTGGGCGCCAGCGCCAGCCGGGAATACAACGCCCTGCTGACGGATGTGGATACATTCGATGACGGCGTGGTCACCGACCTGCTCGCCGGCGTGGCCACCGGCGTGGTCACCATCACCGTGAGCACTTCCGGGGCCTTGTGGCGCTACGACGCCGCCCGCCCGCTGAACCTGCACGGCTGGTTCGACTGGAACGGCGACGGCGACTGGTACGAACCCGGCGAGTTCGTGATCAACTGGAGCGGCTATCCCGGCGACGGTGTATGGCCGCCCGGCATGCCCTCCACCACACTGGTCTTCGCCATTGTTGTTCCGAACAACACCGCCAACACGATCTGGACGCGCTTCCGCCTGGATTACATCCAGAACATCGAAGCCGTCAACGGCCCGGCGAACTTCGGCGAAGTGGAAGATTACCGCTACTCGCTCTACCGCATCCGCCTGCCGTTGGTCTTCTGGCCAGCGCCGTAGATCAACCCGCATAAACGCAGCGCAGATTTCCGAAGTCTCCAAGGCTTCGGAAATCTGTTTTTATGTTATCCGCCGGACTCTTCTGAACATTCGTATCTACACAGGATTGCCGATACAAGGTGAAACCTGGTGAGATTGTAACACGATGATCCTTTGCGGTAATCTCAAGTTATGACTTTGCATTTCATCTGCATCTTTCCCACCAGGTCCGGAGCAAGCCGTACATCCATATGCCGCGGCTATGTAGATTCAGGTGCGTTTCCTTGCCCTTCCGCAGCGCCAGCCGGACCAGCTCCCGACGCCCGTATCTGCTAGAGACTACTTCCAGGCGGACGTCTCGAATTTCCGATGGGAAAAATGCGCCTGACTTCTCATTCGTTTAGGGAACAAATAGTTTGCATGAAGCGCCGAATTAGAGTATCATAACAGAGAAAATGCTACACTACGTGAAATCTCTGGAGAACCAATGAGTAATGATGATGTTTACCATATAAGACCGGCAGGTCGTCATATTCTTACAATTGGTAGCGACCTAATTCAGGATCAATATGCCGCAGTTGTTGAGTTGGTTAAGAATGCATATGATGCTGATTCTCCGGATGTAGAGATAGTGTTTAAAGTGTCTCCGAATAGCGATAATTTTTGGATAACAATTGCAGATCGTGGTCATGGGATGTCCAGGGATACTGTAATCAACAAATGGCTTGTTCCGTCAACGGATGATAAGCTCAATAGGAAAGTCAGCCCTAATGGACGGGTAATGCAAGGCAGAAAAGGCATCGGGCGTTATGCTGCTTCTCTACTCGGTGATAATCTTTTTCTTAAGACAGTCACAGAAGAGGGAGAAAAAACAGAGGCCATTATTGAGTGGAATGATTTTATAGAAGCAAAATTCTTAGATGATGTTGAAGTCCTTGTCACCACTGAACCATCTAGTGAACCTTCAGGAACAACTCTGATAATTTCCGGGAAAAAAGAGCACCTAATGGAGTGGGATGATCCCCAAATTAAGAAGCTCAAGTTCGAACTCAGGAAACTAATTCCACCCTATAATACAGAAGTATTCCCGGAGCTGCAGGAGAACGACTTTTCAATAGTGCTGACTTTTGTAAACTTTCCCAAACCCGGAAGCTCCCGAAGAACCGAAAAAATCATACCATATCCAATTATTCAACTTTACGACTATAAAATTTCAGGCAGTATAAGGAAGAACGGAACAGGCCTCCTGAAATATACCAATCAACGGGCTCAGAACACTGCAGAAGATCTGATAAAAATTGATTTGAACGGACCTACAGGCTGTGGTGAACTGATATTTGACATTCGTGTTTACGACCGCGAGGCAGATGCAATTGATGGATTGATAAAGCGCGGCTTAAGGAATGAGCAAGGTGAGTATCTGGGCAAGCTTCAAGCCAGACAACTATTAAACGATTATAACGGTATCAGTGTTTATCGGAACGGTTTCAGAATACGGCCAATGGGCGATCCTGATTATGATTGGCTGAAATTAAATATGAAACGTATTCAAAACCCTTCCTTGAAAATAGGGAGTAATCAGATCATCGGATTTGTATTGATTCAGTCAGAAGAATTATCGAATCTGATAGAAAAAAGTGCACGAGATGGATTACGTGAAAATCGAGCTTACAAAAGGTTGATTGAAATAACAGAAATTGTGATCCAGAATCTCGAGAACAGAAGATATCAGTACAGGCAAAAATCAGGGCTCAGCCGACCAGCCTTAAGAATTGAACGCGAGCTGGAGAAATTATTTGCCTTTGACGACCTCAAAAGAGATATTCGTTCCAGGCTAACCAAAGCAGGGATTTCCAGAGAAACTGCCGATGATGTAATAAAATTAGTAGTCAAAAAAGAAAAATTGAGTAATACAATCGCCGAGAACATCCGACAAACTGTCGCAATTTATCAGGGACAGGCGACTTTAGGAAAAATTATCAATGTGGTATTACATGAGGGCAGACGACCATTAAATTTCTTCAAGAATCAAATCCCGAACCTGGATTTTTGGGCTCGTAAACTGGAAGAGAATCGTGACATCAGTTTTCTAAATAAAATACTGGCGATCACTGGTGAGTTAGGAAACAATGCAAATTTGCTTGTATCGCTTTTTGCTCGCCTTGACCCTCTTGCAGCAGGAAAACGAGGACCGAAGGTTGAATATAACCTTTATGATGCAATAACCGGGTCTTTTAAAGTTTTTGAAAATGAGTTTATAGAAAATAGTATTAATTTCCAGATTGACTGCCCTAAAAAAATGAAACTATCTGGCTGGCGTCAGGATATCTATGTGATAATGTCCAATTTGATCGATAACAGCATTTATTGGATGGTTAACAGAAATTCGCCGACAAAGACAATAGACGTTGTTGTATCAGAAACAAATGGTCGCCTGGACTATATTGACTACAGAGATACAGGACCAGGCATTGACGCTCAACTGATTGAGAGCGAAGTGATATTTGAACCCGAGTTCTCGACAAAACCCGAAGGCACAGGATTGGGTCTGGCGATTGCAGGAGAAGCGGCAAGCAGAAATGAGCTTGAGTTGAAAGCTTTTACCTCAGATACAGGTGCTTATTTTCGATTGCAGCCAAAGGAGGAAAGTAACAATGTCACTTAAATTGCTAGTAGTTGAAGATGATAAAAGCGACCTTGCAACTTTCCAATCCACTGTTGACAGATATTCGGAAGAAAAGAAGGATAGACAATTTGAGATAGTGTACGCCGTCAGTCTGGAAGATGCGTTCAATAAACTTGACAACTCTTTTGATGGTGCAATAATTGACCTCAGATTGAATGGAAATAAAGATGCTGGCAATGAAGTTATCGATAAAATTATCAAAGATTACCGTATACCAGTTGCAGTATTTACTGGCACTCCGGAAAATGTAGCCCGAAGAGAATTTGTTGAAGTTTTCAAAAAAGGGGAGATCCAATACGATGTAATTTTGGATGGGTTATTTGAAATTTATCAAACCGGTCTGACGAAGATATTGGGCGGACGAGGGGATCTGGAAGTAGCTATAAACAAAATATTCTGGCAAAATATACTTCCTACTATCAAAACGTGGAGGATATATTGTTTGCAGGGAAAGCAAACTGAAAAAGCATTGCTTAGATACTTAGTCAACCATATGATTGAAATGCTAGATAATGAATATGAACTTTACTTTCCTGAGGAAATGTATATTGCTCCCCCGATATCATCTGAAATTAAGACTGGAAGTATTGTTATGAAAAAAGGAACAGAACAGTACTTTATTGTCCTGAGCCCTGCTTGCGATTTAGCTATCCATAATGGTATTCCTAAGACTGATCGTATAATGGTCTGCGCAATAGAAAGCCTCGATATGAGTCTAGTACACCCTGGCACAAAAGAGTCTTTAGTGGTATAGCATAGGGTAATCCCAAACTGGAGAAACCAGATGCCAATACCGAAAGCCCAAGAAGTGAAATTATCGGATGCCGAACGACAAGGACTA
>JBFMFR010000025.1:0-93083 GCA_040752025.1 Chloroflexota bacterium
GGAGTTAGGAGTTAGGAGTTAGGAGTTAGGAGTTAGATTAATCAGATAAATCAGATTGATTGGATTATAATGGGGAAGGGGGAGGGTGTCAAGGGGAAAGAAAGGTATCAGGTAATGCGGTAATTCGGACGAATAAGACCTGACAGGTTTCCATAGAACCCCAATCGACCCGCGCCCTGCCCTCCCCAGCCACCCCGCCCGGCTGCGGACTCGCCAAAACCTGTCAGGTCTTTAGACGCAGCCCACCGCGGACGGGTTGGCCCCGCGCCAGGGACGCACCCAGGGCGCGGGGCCGCGGCTATAGGCATAGATTTTTTGAGGTAAACTTGTGGGCAGAGGTTGTGAGATGGAGAAGCAGGAGATTACGCTATCGCTGCCTGGGCGCTTACTGGGCGAGATCGAGAGGCTTGCCGCTCGGCGGCAGATATCGGTGTCGGATCTGTTAGTCGAGGTGCTGGAGGAAATGGTGGATGAGGGGCGTGGCTACGAGCGCGCCCGCCAGCGGCAGCTTGCCTTAATGCAGCAGGGGTTGGACCTGGGCCTGGGAGAGGGACGCCCCGCCCCAGGCGAAGAACTGCACGAGCGCTGACGAGGCTTTGCAATGCAGAAATACGATCACCCACGAGCCGGCTTGCAGCCGGCTCTTTGGGGTAACAGCGCCGGGTTTCGAGCCGGGCAGGGCGGCGCAGACCACCCAGGGAAACGCTCACGGATGCCACGGATGAGACGGATTTTTTGACTTACCGGGAGGAGGGGACGTTCGATGCTTATGAAGATTTTAAGGTGCGGGAGGGCAGGGAATTTTTAATAAAAAAATTAATTCTGGATTCCAGGGAGGTTCGAATATGCAAAGTCAGGGATAGAAGGTGCAAGATGCGAGTTAGAAATTAGAAGTTGCATGTTCGACCGTTAGAAGCTGCAAGGTGGAAGGTGGATGTACACCCCAGTTTTAGCACAAATGTTCAGGAATTACAAGGAGGTAAACGGGAAATCCCCCGAAGGTTAACCCGTTGGGGGATGGCATTTTTGGGCAAGCAGGCAGCGAGGCAAGCGGGAGAATGGGTGGTTTTTGCGGCGCTGCACCGCCTGGAGATGGTGGGCAAAGTGCACAGGGTAGACGGCTTTCTCCTTGCGCCGATCGAGTTAAGCTCGCCTACTGGCTCGATCAAACTGCAGAGGTGGAAAAATCCCCCTTATGAACCCGAAAAAAGTGCCTAACTTTACATGGGTTCACCACATACCATAATATTCAATGTTCGACCTACCCAGGATCTTGACTTCTCTCTAGCCGTAACCCCTTATATCCATATGAAATATTGGTGTGTCACACACTTCATTGTTATATCTGAGACCTAATTGAATGAAAGCATCAGTTCCAGGGCATTTACTCGCAAATTTAGCTAGTCGCAACTTGAACCGCCCAGGTGAGTTTGGGGCAATAAATAGTGGCGGTTTCAGTGGATAAACGCTTATCGGTTTATCAAAACTAACTTCAATATCATAGGTATGAGCAGACTCAAGCAATCCGTATATTCGCGGGGCTTTTACTTCACTCCATGTTACATAATGGCGAAAAAAAACTTCGTTTACTATGCATGGAACATTTGAGTAATTTATCAACTGGAGATCTAATATAGGGTCAATGCATTTGTCTGTATGTTCTCCGCTAATTTCGTGTGTCGCATGAAATGGATTGTCTTGATACCAAATCGACTCGGAGTGGTCGAATTCAACACTAATAACATCCAACGATGGGAGTTGTATTTGTGTTTGGCTAACTAGAGGATTAGCGAGTATTCGCTTCTGCTTCAATGCAGCGCTTGTAACTTCCAACAACGAGACAAATCCACCCACATTGAAAGTCCTTCTCTCTAGTTCATGGAAAACCTCACCCAGTGACATTACCGGGATCCAAATACCAAGATTTCTAGCTAATGCAATTTTCCCAGCTAAGATTTGCAAATTTAGATTTCTTACCCGAGTATCAATCCTTTGCTTCGGGAATTTTCCAACAAGTTCTCCGCTATCCTGGTTCAGCCAAGCGCCAAATGAATCGAGCTTATCTAAGCCAATTAAGATTGGCGGTGTAGAGAGGTGCTTTACAAGTTCTTGTTCTGTTAGCCTCTCCACTGTAGCAAATAGAAAACTGCCGTTCTCCTGCAAACCGATTGGAAAAACCCCATCCTTCTCAAACTTTAGCAGCGGAGTAAAAGGACTCGCTTCTTTTGGCGCTAATTTGCGGAACCGTTCTTCGCCCATCTTTAGGCGAGTCAAAAAATACAGAATAGGAGCTGTTACTGAGCCGGTAGTATCCAGTAGAGCTTGGTCAGAAGACCATATTCTCCCTACAAGGTTATCCACGGCAGTATTGTAAGTATTGAAGTCTCTTGATTCCTCCGAGATATTAGCCAAGAGATCCTCGACATTCTGAATCATTTTGATCCAGTCAGAGACACGTCCCACTGAGCGAATGGATTGTTCATTGAGTGTATCTGCTTCTAGGATTCTTCGCCATGTCTGCTTTATTGTATCTGCATTTCCGTCTACCGAAACCGTAACTGGCTGCAAAGAAGATTTGCTTCTCCCTGATATTCTCGCAATATGTGAGTCTACTTCGCGCTTGCACTTGGTGATTAGTTCAGTTCTGTCAACTTTGGATTCATCTAAGGGAGGATAACTCAAAAGCGAACTTACAGGTATAGTTTGTGTATCAGCGGCGAAGAAGTTGTTGATGATACGTTGGAAGATATTGCCCTCATACTTGTCCCCCATAACCTTGTCACCATACACGTTATCCCCGCCAATGATATGGTCGCGGCCAACAAAATCGCCCCCCTCAACATTGGCATCGCCACTAATATTAGTTCCCCCACCCGTTTCTATCTGCGGCTTGTCTTCGCTCATCCAGTCATGGCCTCCTTAGAAAATCAACGCCCGAGAAAAAAAATATACACCAACTCTCCCCAAAATGCAACAGCAACTCATTTGAATTTCGATGCCAATCGTCTCAAGGCAGGCAAACTGCTGACCATGGGTATATAGCCTCTGAAGGGTAAACGGCGCATGCTGGAGTGATCGTTCCAAATTTGGTAACTCATAGCTTAACTGGCGCATATGGTGGTTATTGCCTCGACCACGCCAGCTTTATTGAAAAGTTGACCACGACACCTTTTCTGAATTGAACGCCAAAAAGGAGATCGACTGATCCGATCTATGGAAAGCCACTGTAATTTTGAGCGCTTCTTCCTGCTCGAACTTAGCTGCATAAGTCACAACGTAAAACTCATCTGCCTGAGTTACTCGATCAACTCGCCGGGAAATGTAATTTCCGAGTTGATTGTCTAAGTCCTGTTTCAAGTCTGCGAATTTGGCGGCGGTTATTTCCGCTTGCATGTCCGCATCGAAGTCGCGAGAGAAGGCTGCGTAATCATTGGTCGTCCATCCTGCCAATAAGTTGTCTACGGCAGCTTCGCTCCATGCAAGCACTGCGTCTTTTTTAGCACCTGAGAGCGTCCATTCGCACCCGGTCAGCCCCAACAATGCAACCAGGACAAAGACTGTAAGCAAATATTTCGCCATCTTGCTCATATCGAATTTCCTTAAAATGGTTATGGATCTACACTAATTCGTGAGATTCTAGATTTGTGCATGTATTTCGATCACCTTATTTTACCCTACACAGAATCTTAAGTCATGTAACGAGGAGAATACCGATCTGCAGATTTTTCAGGGCAGAAAACACCAGAAACCGATCTGAATTGAAGTACAATTAGAACCAATAAACAGGGTCAAAGCTAGCAAATAATCATTTACAATCCAGGATCAGGGGCCATGCCACTTTCACCAGGACAAACGCTGAATAATCGTTACCGCATTGTCAAACTGCTTGGTCAGGGCGGGTTCGGGGCAGTCTATCGTGCCTGGGATACCAACCTTGATGAGCCTGTGGCAGTAAAGGAATGCACAGAAACATCTCCTGCTGCCCAAAAACAATTCCAACTAGAAGCCAAGCTGCTCTTCAAACTGCGACATCCTAATTTGCCAGTTGTCCATGATGTATTCATCATACCTGGGCAGGGGATGTACCTGGTTATGGACTTTGTTGAGGGTGAAGACCTAGGGGAAATGCTTCTAAGAGTTGGTGGTCCACTGCCCGAGGCGCAGGTGCTGCAATGGGGTGGGCAAGTTTGTGATGCACTCGAATACCTCCACTCGCAAAATCCGCCTATCATCCACAGGGATATCAAGCCCGCTAACATAAAGATAACATCACAATGTAAAGCTATGCTGGTGGATTTCGGGATTGCCAAGGTGTATGATCCACGGTTGAGCACCACAGTGGGCGCCAGAGCGGTAACGCCAGGCTACTCACCACAAGAGCAATATGGCATGGGCACAACAGATATCCGTTCGGATGTTTATGCTCTAGGGGCGACTATGTATCATCTTTTGACCGGAGTACAGCCGCCAGAAAGTGTTCAACGCACCATCGGAGTGCAACTGGAAGTACCCAGAAAGCTCAATCCGCTCATCTCAGATCAGGCACAAAACTCTATTTTGCAGGCGATGGAGTTAATACCAGCCAACCGCTTTCAGAGCATGGCCGCTTTTCGCCAGGCGCTATGGGAAAGTGTGTCCAATGGACGCAGACAGACTGCAGTATCGCCAACACAGTTGATGGGAGATACCGCCGCGCCGGTTAAAGCTAGCTCAATCCCAACAACAATTTCTGCTGTTTCAAAAGCTATGCCCCGGAAGTGGATTGTTGGTGTGATAGGGATTTTAGCCGTTATGATAGTATCGGCTATTGTGTTTTCTAGGGGTGGAGGCGAAACAGTGGATAAATCTGGCATAAAAACCACTGTAGTTCTAGGTGACTTCACAACCGGTACAGCAAGTTTTGAGATCACACAAACCGTTATTCCTCCTTCGGTGTTTCCTACCGATGTCGATTCATTGGCAACAACTAAAGAACCGAAGGCTACACAAACGCATACCCCATCCATGCCATCAGCTACACCCTTACAAACCCCAGAACAAGTAATAACATCTAGAAACGTTGCTGATCTAGTAAGCACGGAGACTTTACTCTACGGCACCAGATCTCCAGTTTTTTCCCCCGATAGTTCTTGGTTAGCTGTAGGAAGCGAAGGTATCACACTCTACGATCTGCAAAATGATCATATCATTCGTACCTTTGGACAGGATCTGTATCAAGTTGATAGCTTAGGTGTTTCACCAGACGGATCACTATTGGCGGTTGGAGGTATTGATAGTTCCTTTGAATATAGGGTGATGGTATACCAAACAGCAGATGGAAACCTTGTGCAATCTCTTTCAGGCCCTCCGGATGCATACGACGATGTAGCTTTTTCGTTGGATGGGGAGTATTTGCTAGGCGCAAATCAGAACGGTACCATCTATGCCTGGGAAACCTCCAACTGGACGCTAGATAGTAAATTACTTGGCCATACCCGAAATGTTGTTAGTATTGCCTTTTCACCATTAGAATCGTGGTTTGTCTCATCCTCTTATGACTCAACTATCCGTTTATGGCGCAAACATACGTATTGGGCTGCGTTTCAAGTAATAGATGTATCGCCGCGATATTCTGAGATGGGTAAGAATGTTGTTTTCACACCAGATGGTAGCCTGTTTGCCGTTGGATTGTGTTCTAGATATACAACAATGCCAAGTCAGATACGTGTCTATAGTGCAGAGAATTTTTTTGTGGTGCAGACTATTGAAGATGCAGGAGGCAACGGGAGTATAAGTTTTAGTCTTCAAAACGATCTGCTTGCTGAAGCAGGTTGGGGCAAAGATATAAGATTATTTGATGTAGCAAGTGGAATGGAAGTGTTTCGCCTATCCGTGGGGGAAGAGAACACTCAACACTACGCCATATTTTCACCGGATGGAACTCGGTTAGCTGTGACTAGTTCTGAATCTAATCTACAACTCTGGCACCTACCCTAGCATGCTCAGCGCGGCAACGGCGAGTGGAGGAGATTTGGTGGAGTGTTTTATCGAGGATGATGATGCTGGAGAAGTTGGTAAGCTC
This sequence comes from Chloroflexota bacterium, assembly GCA_040752025.1. Taxonomy (GTDB): domain Bacteria; phylum Chloroflexota; class Anaerolineae; order Anaerolineales; family UBA4823; genus JBFMFR01. The sequence continues at coordinate 6,062 of JBFMFR010000025.1, forward strand.
AATTAATATTCAAGGCTGGCAGCCCATAATCTATCTTGAAGAGTGGAGCAGAAAATGCAATTCATCAAAGACTTCATTAGAAACCTTGTAATTCTTGCGATTATTGGTATCGTCTTATTTGTTCTCTTTCCTGACATAATGCGCCAGATGTTTGAGTTATACAGCGCGCTCCTCGGGCCAATTGTCATACTTGTGGTTGTAGTGTTTGCTTTGCCACGAAGAAATCTGAGGCGACGGTGATGACAACTCCCGATGAAACAGTTGTGATTTTAGGATAGGCGGTGATTTCTATGAAAACGCCATCCCGGAAAATTATCCTAACAGCTATCTCGATTCTGTCATTTATCTTTTCTGTTATCTGGGTAATTGTTCAGCCCGGATTTGAACCACTGATTGGAATCTTGACTAGCCTTGCGGCGCTATTAGCATCCTTTAGAGCAGGCGATGAACCGATTACCCAGTTATCATCCGCATCCATAACACCAGAACAACACCAGCGCAACCGCCAGAACATGCTCCATCTGATGTGGAATACCTGGATTGAAGGTGTATTGAAGAAGTCGCTGCACAACGAAGTGCTGATTGAGTTGGGAATGGAGGCCAAGCCGGATGCTGTGGAGCATCCCTGGGATATGGTGATGCAGATGCCAGATAGGGAACCGAAGATGGTGAAGCCGGGGACAACCATTCTGGAATTGTTTGACCAGAGCAACGGGTCGCTGCTTATCCTCGGGGAGCCTGGGGCGGGGAAGACAACTATGTTGCTGGAATTAACGAGGCTGGCGATTTTACGGGCACAGAACGATTCGTCACGGCCGATACCAGTGGTATTTAATCTGTCCTCTTGGAGGCCTGGACAGAGAGCGGGGGGCAAAGAACACAACCCAGGAGAAGATTTCGCTGAGTGGCTAGTAGAAGAGCTAAAAAGCAAGTACTACGTAACCACAAAGATTGGGTATCCTTGGGTTGAGGAAGATGCACTGTTGTTGTTGCTGGATGGGTTGGATGAAGTTGCGGCTGATATTCGAGATGCCTGTGTTACCGCAATAAACGCTTTTAGAGTAGAACACAGTATGCCGATGGCGGTATGCAGCCGCGCCCAAGAATATGATGAATTAACAGCCCAAATTAAATTGCGAGGAGCGGCACTCATTAAGCCATTGACCGACCAGCAAGTAAGTGAATACCTACAAGCAGCAGGCAGCGGTTTAGTTGCGATTCATCAAACGTTACAACACGATTTGGAATTGCGAGTGTTTGCTCAAACGCCGTTAATATTGAGTGTGCTGGTGTTAGCTTATCGGAATGCGACCGAGGAAGAACTAAAGGCGCTAGCTGTTACCAACAACTACCGTGAACGCCTGTTCAATACATACATCGCACAGATGTTCAAGCGCCGCGGCGAAGCTTCGCAGTTTAACCCCGAAAAAATCCAGCGATGGCTCACCAACTTGGCTCGAGAGATGAAGAAACGTGGGCAATATTTGTTCAATCTTGAGGATATTCGGCTCAACTGGTTACCAATTTCAGAGAAGAAACGCAGGAAGATATTCAATATTGTCTTTGGGCTCATAATGGGCCTAAGTGTTGGATTGATGGCAGTACTTAGTGTTGGGTTGAGTTTTGGGCCAGGTATAGGGTTGACAACAGGGATATTGATTGGGCTATTCGTTGGACTTAGTGGCGTGTTACTCATAAGTTTGCCAAGAGGACACTTGATCGAACTAATAGATATAAAAACAATAGGTTGGCACATTGCTGATCATACTGATGCACCACCAGTAGATAAGGTTAGCTGGTCGTGGAAAGATGCTTGGGGCAGATTGGCTACAGTTGCGGGTATTGGTTTGATAGTAGGCCTGTTCTTAGGATTACTTGCTAGTTTTTTTACTGAAACTCCTTTTTTGCTGTGGTTTGGATCAGTTAGCTTACTAACTATTATCCTTATGGGATTTAGTTCGATAAGAAGAAGTGTTTCCGTTGATATTCGCAATAATCCTGGTGAGGGTATTTCGCAAACTCTAAGATATTCTTTGGGCAGTTTTTTTGCATATGGGCTGCCTTCTGGGCTACTACTTGGCTTTACATATGGGATGGCTGTCAGCATTAAGGTTGGAATAAGTGGTGGGCTTATTATTGGGCTACTTTTCGGGATAGTGGGCGGATTTTACTATGGTGGGAATTATCTTGTCTCACACTACGTTTCACGTTATTTGCTTTACCGCCTCGGATATATTCCCTGGAACCTTATCCGCTTTCTTGATTACTGCACCGACCGCATCTTTCTGCGCCGTGTAGGCGGCGGCTATATATTCGTACACCGTATGCTGATGGAGCACTTCGCGGAGATGGATGAGGAGAGAATAAGAGTGCTGGTGGAGAGAGCCTCTCCATGATTAGATTTGATGAACAGTTTTACAAGAGATTAGGTAATCAAAAAGCTCTATGACAGACGAAAACTGGAAACTTGAAAATTGGTACGTTGATTTTCCTGCCATCGGAACATTTTCAGGGCCAATTGTCAATATGCCACTTCCTATGAAGGCCGAAAAAGTACAGCGATTTATTTTGGGAGAGGTTACACAAGAAGCCCTTCGATGTTTAAGTGTGCAAGCTGAACTCGCAGCCCTTCTCATATGCTTGGCAACTGTGGATTATATGGCTGGCTTCTATGTTGGACACAAATCAAGTAAGCAAGACTTTTCAGCTTTCATGCAGGTATATTTTCCTGAAATCTATAGAAATTACTTGGATGTCATCTACGATCAACTGCGTTCTGGTTTGATACATAATCTGGTTGCATTGAATCCTTGGTATGGTAAGCGTAGCATTTCTTTTCACATCCATCCGAATACAACAAACCACCTTCAGATGAATGATGATGGTGAAATCACCTTCAGTGTTCAAACATTTCTGCTAGATGTAAAAAGGGCCTGGGTAATGTATGCCTATGATCTCATTATGAAAGGTGATCAAATACCAGAGATAGTAGTAAACTTCAATCGTCGCTTCAACAAGCTCGATGGGATAGGTGCTTTTATGATAAGAGTGCCAGACTGATTGTTACAAGATTCGTTTATCAAACATTTTATGAAGTTCACCGAAAATTCGCTTATGCCCTTCATCCGTCGCCACATCCTCTACCCCTTTACCGCAACTACGCCGAGATCGTTTCGCACTTCCAGCTGGATCGACCTATCCCGCCGGTGCCGTGCCAATACTGCGGTCAACCAGGGCACACGGAACGCTTCTGCCCGAAAGCAAAAGAGATGGGATTCTTGAGAGAAACTGAACATGCGGATGAAAACTAATGAACGAAAACCGCGTGAACTGGGCGACCTTCACTATGCAAACAATCGCATCTTCGAGGAGTTGGGGTTTTTCGACTAGAAGAATTATTCATTGTGAAGTGACTGGTAAGGAGTGACCGATGAAACTGACCCAAGCACAAAGGGAAAATATTGCTAAATTCATCCCCGTATTTCAAGAATACCTGGAATCAGCCGATGGACAGGAAGACCAACTCCAAAGAGAAGACCGAAAACAACTATACAAGAAGCTATTATCCCCTGATGGCTTGTATACAATGACCGAACTCGAATTTGGCCAAGTTATGAGCTCTTTGTGGGCCAGCCAAATGTGGGGTAATAAGAGCTACCTGGTAGACAAATTGCTTAGAGATAATGACTTATCCACACTAAGAATCGAGTTCCAAAATTTACTCTGGGGTAGTGGTGCAATTGCTTCTCGCTACAACAAATTCCGCAAAGTCACGAATGGCTTTGGAACCGCAACGATCTCTGAGTTGCTAGCATTTTGTAATCCAGATGAGTATGGAGTCTGGACGGACAGAGTCCGTAAAGGCTTGAACATTTTAGGATTAGGTGAAATCATCCCCTTTGTAAAAAAGCCCCAACTATCCGGCTTGGAATATGAAAAATTCAACCAGGTATTAGCCGTTGCATGCAAAGAAATTCAGGCTCAAGGAATAATGGAGATAGATCTACTCGGCGTTAATTACTTTTTATTCGAGGTTTGGCGGAGTAGCATCCCAGCACCTGAACTCGCCGCCCCAGCTACAAGAAAAGCAACTCAAGCTATAACAGCCGAAGACTTCGACCATGATGATGTGATTGACAAACTGGTTGCGATGGGCGCGTGGTTAGGCTTTGAAGCCGAGAAAGAGAAGAACATCGCAACTGGTGCTAGAGTTGATGTTGTTTGGCAAGCGCGTATCGCTAACCTTGGGGTGGTTACCTATGTTTTTGAAGTCCAACGAAAAGGATCTATCGACTCTCTCATCCTAAACCTGCAAAAAGCACAAAACAACCCTAGCGTTCAACGTTTGGTGGTGGTTGCTTCTGAAGGAGATTTGACCAAGATACGCAAAGAAGTTGAAACACTTCCCGAAAGCTTCCGCAAAGCGATGAGTTATATGGAAGTGTCTGAAGCCCTTACCGCTTCGGAACTGCTGAGTGAGTTTACAACAATCATCGACAAGTTGAACCTGGTTCAGAGTGAGTTTAGCACAACCCAATAAAATGCCATCACATCTCGACCACCAGGATTTCTTCCAAGGATAGACAGGGGAAGCCCGCCACCCCCACCCGGGCCCGCCTGTTTGCTGTTTACTGTCTACTTGTCACCCACTGCCTGGATTTCTGGCTGCCCGAAGAAAACCGCCAGGTTGCGCGGCAAGATCTCGAAGTATTCGATCAGTTCGAACTGCTCCAGCTTTTCCAGCATGGCAGCGGGTAACTGGTCGAGCGGGATACCCTGCAAAAGCAGGCCGGTTTCCTCCTGCGAAAACTGGATATCGTCTTCGATCCAATCCCACAGTTCGCGGTTCAGCGGGCAGATGTTCTGGCGCTGCATGCATCCAACCAGGCAGTTGTGCCAGGCCGGATCGATCCAGGCCGGTAAGGGGAGTTCCGCCGGGCGCTCGTTGTGAAAGACCAGGCAGCGCCCGGCGGCCGAGCTGCTCACTGCGGATGAATTGCAGCGCGTGGGGGAATGCGCCGACGAGCGTGGCTGCGGCTGGCTGTTCCTGGATATGAGCAAGAACCGCAGCCGGCGCTGGTGCGACATCAACGACTGCGGCAACCGCGCCAAGCAGCGCCGGCACTACCGCCGGACGAAGCAGGCCTCAACCGCGGAATAACCCGCCTGACACCGCCTGGGTCCTGTTTACTGTCTACTTAGCCCAAGAGCGCCGGCAGCTCGCGCAGGGCGCGGGCCAGGCGGGTGCCGTGCCAGGTGATCAGGCTGCCTTCGACCAGGTGGAGGCGGCCGTTCTGCACGGCGGGGGTGTTGGCGAGCAGCTCGCTGAAGCGGGCCTGGTGGCTCTCGTCGAAGCCGAAGGGCTCGCTGGGGAGCAGGATGACTTGGGGCCGGGCGGCGAGGATTTCGTCCAGGGGCAGGCAGGGGTAGCGCGTGTCGCGCTCGCCGGGGGGCTCGGGCGCTTGCAAGCCGAGGTCGGCCGCCAGGGGGTAGCGGCGCTCACGCCCGGCGAAGGGGTTCTGGCCGCCGACGATGCGCAGCAGGTCGTGGCAGTAGGTGCCCTGGTTGAAGGTCATCCACCAGGGCTGGCCGCTCTCGGCCTGTTCGTACCAGATGGGGCAAAAGTAGGAACGCGGCTCCCGCTCGGCGGCGGCGGAGATGGCCCAATCCAGGGTGACTTCCAGGGTTTGCAGGCGCATGCGGGCGCTGTCGCTGCGGAAGAGCTCGACCAGCTTCCACAGGACTTCCATCGACCCGGCGACGGAACGGGGGAAGACCACCCAGACGGGCAGGCCCTGGGCTTCCAGGGCTTCGACGTCCTGGCGGGTGTTCTCCTCCCAGTTGGCGATGACCAGGTCGGGTTTTAAAGCGACGATCTCGTCCAGGCGGGGGTCTCGGGGGCCGCCCAGGCGCGGCAGGCCAGCCAGAGGTTCGGCGGGGTACAGGCAGTAATCGGTGACGCCAACCACGGCCTGGCCCAGGCCCAGGTCGAAGAGGCTTTCGGTGAGGGAGGGCACCAGGGAGACGACGCGCTGCGGGGGGCGCAGGAACTGCAGGAGGCGCTTGTGGCCGTTACCTTCAGAGGACATGGGAAGAACCTTTCTCGTGAAGAATACTTTTCGCCACGAATTGGGTAAGAACTATGCCAGTCAGATACATCCTGTACAATTCTTATTCACCGCAAAGCCGCGAAGGGCGCAAAGAAAGACTGGAAAAGCTTTTAGCAGTAAGCCGAAACTGAGATTCTGGCATCCTCAGACCAGGCCTTTTCGCCACGAATTGAACGAATTGAACGAAAGAGCGATTTAAGAATTCAGGAAATCCAGCGTGGCGGCGGTGATCAGGGCGGCGCCCAGGGGCAGGGCGCGCTCGTCGAAGTCGAAGCGCGGGTGGTGGTGGGAGGCGTCCAGGCCGCGCGCAGGGTCGGCCGAGCCGACGAAGAAGAAGCAGCCGGGGACTTCCTGGAGCATGAAGGCCATGTCCTCGGAGCCCATGGTGCGGAAGTCGCTGTCCACCTGGATGCCGGGGAACAGGCGCCCGGCGGCCTGGCGCACCCGCGCGGCGGCCCGGGGGTCGTTGATCACGGCGGGGGTGAGCGATTCGAGCTTGATCTCGGCCTGGCAGCCGTGGGCGGCGGCCACGCCAGTCACCAGCTCCCGGAAGCGCTGCAAAACCACCTGGCGGGTGGCGGGGTCGAAGGTGCGGATGGTGCCCTGCAGCTCGACTTCGGGGGGGATGACGTTGAAGGTCTCGCCGCCGCGCACCAGGGTGACGCTGACCACGGCGGTGTCCAGCGGGGAAACGCTGCGGGCGACGATGCTCTGCAAGGCGCTGATCACCTGGGCGCAGGCCAGCACGGGGTCGACGGCCAGGTGCGGCAGTGCGCCGTGCCCGCCTTTGCCCAGGATGCGCAGGTGGAAGACCTCGGCAGCGGCCATGCAGGGGCCGTTGGCGGCGCCGATCCAGCCGACGGGGCGCTCGTTCCACAGGTGCAGGGCCAGGGCCAGGTCGGGGACCGGCTGGCGCAGCACGCCTTCAGCGACCATGCGCTCGGCCCCGCCCATGCCCTCTTCAGCGGGCTGGAAGACCAGGCGCACGGAACCGGCGATCTGGTCGCGGCGGGCGTGCAGCAGGCGCGCCACGGTCAGGCCGATGGCGGTGTGGCCGTCGTGGCCGCAGGCGTGCATCACCCCAGGGTTCTGGGAGGCGTACTCGGCGCCGGTCTCTTCAGTGACCGGCAGGGCGTCGATGTCGAAGCGCAGCAGGACCAGCGGGCCGGGGCGCGCCCCTTGCAGGGCGGCGACCACGCCGGTCTCGGCCACACCGGTGCGCAGGGGCAGGCCCAGGGCGCCCAGCTCGCGGGCGATGACGCCGGCGGTGCGGAATTCCTGGAAGCCCAGCTCGGGGTGGCGGTGGAAGTCGCGGCGCAGGCCCTGGGTGTATTCGAACAGGGCCTGGGCCTGGGTAACGAGGTCAGTGGTCATAAAAGGCTCTCAAGCATAAACTGTGCGGTGGAAAGTCTCTTCGTAGCGGGGCGCTTCGGGGGTGCTGTCGGAGGTGTGGCGGGCGCGCATGCGCGCCGCCAGGGCCTGGGGCTCGCCGATCTGGCTCTTGTGCTCGTAGAGAGCGCGCAGCTTGGTCTCCCATAGATCAGTGACATCCAGGCGCACGTTGGGATCCAGGGTGAGCGAGCACCAGACTTCGCGCACGCTGTGCGGCTGCAAGCCTTCGCCGTGCAGGAGCTCGGGGAAGTACAGCGGGTTGCCAGCAGCGGGGAAGACGGCGTCCAGCACCACCTGCCCGGCGGCGCGGTGGTCAGGATGGTTGAGACGGGCATCCCCAAAGAACAGGGTGCGCGGGTCGCAGGTGACCAGCACGTCCGGGCGCTCCTTGCGAATGATGCGGGTGACGTCCTTGCGCAGCTCCAGGTCGGGCACCAGGTAACCGTCCGGGCGGCCGAGGAAGTTGACTTCGGTGACGCCCAACACAGCGGCGGCGGCGCGCTGCTCGTCGAAGCGCGTGCTGCACAGGGCGTTGGGATCGGTGGCGGCGTCCTGGGCGCCTTTATCGCCGCAGGTCAGCAGCCAGTAGCTCACGCGGTGGCCGGCAGCCGTCCAGCGGGCGATGCTGGCGCCGCAAAAGAACTCCGGGTCATCCGGGTGGGCCAGGATGACCAGGATGTTTTGAGGGCTTTGCCAATCTTCACTCATGTATTCTTTCTGCGCGGCTTCTTGAAGCGCCGGCGGCCGTACTGACTGGAGCGGGGCGCCTCGGGCGGGCGGTCAGACTGATCCTGCCCGGCAGATGGCGCTGGCCCGGCGGCCGGCGCCTGGCCAGCCAGCGCGGCCTTGCCGCAATCGCACCCGCCTTCGGGGTGCTTGTCGCAAGGCTGCTGGGCCTTCTTGCGCAAAGCTTCGTATTCCTCCCAGGGCTGGATCTCGCTGTGCGGGAACTCCTGGCGGGCGCCGTTGAGCAGTTCCACCACCACCGTCTCGGTCAGCGGGTAAACATCCAGCACTTTGCCCTCGCCCTGGGGCGTGCCGACGCGCTTGTTGCGCCTGGGCAACTGCTTGCGCGCCTGGGCGTACAACTCATACTCGTACACCAGGCAGCAGCGCAAACGCCCGCACATGCCGGTGATCTCCGAGGGGGTCAGCGAGATGCCCTGTTCCTTGGCCATTTTGATCGAGATCGGGCTGAAATCGGTCAGGAACATCGAGCAGCAGCGCGTTTCCAGGCCGCAGGCGCCCATGCCGCCCAGCATCTTGGCCACGTCGCGCGGCCCGATCTGGCGCATCTCGACCTGGGTGCGCGGGTAGGAGCGCTGCATGGCGGTGCGCAGCTTACGCAGGTCCACCTTGCCCTCGGCCTCGGTGTTATATAGGAAGGAAAGCCGCTCGCCGTCGAAGGTGAACTCGGCGGCGGCGATCTTGACGCCGGGGATGCCCATCTCGGCCAGGCGGGCGCGGCAGTTGATCGTGGCTTCTAACTCTTTTTGCTGCCAGATCTGGCGCAGCACCAGGTCGCGCGGCGTGGCTTTGCGCTGGATGGGCTTCCAGCCGCCGCCTTCCGGGGGCGGGGAGGGGTGCTCCACGACCTGGATGACTTCACCCAACTGGCGCCCCCGGCTGGTATCTACCACGGCAAAATCGCCAACCTGCAGGTCGCAGCAGGCGCTGGCGTCGAAGTGATAGACCTTACCGATTTTCTGGAAGCGAATCCCTACGATATGTGGGTCCATAGTCAGCCAGCGTTCACCCGACCAGGTTGATCGGGATGACATCGGGCCCCTGCACGGCGGCCACGCTGATGCGGGCGGCGATATCCTGCGCCACGCTGCGCAGGGCGCGCGCTACGCTGGACTCCGGGTGTGAGAGCAGCACAGGCTTGCCGGAGTCGCCGCCCTCGCGCACCGAGGGATCCATGGGGATGGCGCCGATGAAGGGCACGCCCGCCTGGTCGGCCAGGCGCTGGCCGCCGCCGGAGCCGAAGATATCCATGCGCTGGCCGTCAGGCAGCTCCAGGTAGCTCATGTTCTCGACCACGCCGAAGACGTTCACGTCCAACTGGCGGAACATCTCCAGGCCGCGGCGGGCATCGTCCAGGGAGACCTGCTGGGGCAGGGTGACGATCACGCCGCCGCTGAGCGGCAAGGATTGGGCCAGGCTGAGGGCGGCGTCGCCCGTGCCAGGCGGCAGGTCGACGATCAGGTAATCCAGCTCGCCCCAGGCCACGTCGGTGAGGAACTGGCGGATGGCGGAATGCAGCATGGGGCCGCGCCAGATCAGCGGCTGGTCGGGCTTGACCAGGAAGCCGATCGACATGAGCTTGACCCCGTAGGCCTCGGCCGGCACCAGCTTGTCATCCTTGGGAGGCGGCAGGCGCTCCACGCCCATCATCGTAGGCACGTTGGGGCCGTAGATGTCGGCGTCCAGCAGGCCAACGCGCGCCCCGCTTTGCGCCAGGGCCACCGCCACGTTGACGGCCACGGTGCTCTTGCCCACGCCGCCCTTGCCGGAGGCGATCGCCACGGCGTTGCGGATGGGCAGCGACAGCAGGCCGCGCGCCCGGCCGTCGCTGGGCACGCTGGCATCCATCTTGATCTCGACAGCCGACACGCCCGGCAGCGCCAGCACCGCCCGGCGAGCTTCCTGCTCGATCTGGCTTTTGAGCGGGCAGGCCGGAGTCGTCAGCATGATGGTGAAACGAACGCTACCGGCGTCGATGCGCAGGTCACGGATCATGTTGAGCGTGACCAGGTCTTTGTGCAGTTCGGGTTCCTGGACTTTACCGAGAGCTTCCAGGACAGCTTTTTCGCTTACAGACACTTTACCACCTTTCATCCAGCAGCCTCGAGCGTAGCCGCTCTGCGGGCTGCTTTGGCCGCCTCCGCCTCGGCGCGGGCAGTTTCCTCGCGCTGGTAATTGACCGGGCGGATTTGGGCATAGTAAGAGAGCGGCTTGAGCAGCTTCTCTTTGTTGTAGATATCCTTCGCATGCCGGTCGTAGACCGAGAGTTCGTAATCGTGGTCCATCTTGATGGCATCGAAGGGGCAATACTCGGCGCAAAAGCCGCAGTTCATGCAGATATCCACGTCGATGTAGAACTCAGCCGGCTCCGGAATGGGCCGGCCGGTGTTCGGATCGTTGGTGCGCACGATCCAGATGCACTGCGGCGGGCAAACCTTGGCGCAAATACCGCAGGAGGTGCAGCGGTCTTTCCTTTCGCCATCCTCGCCTTCTTCGTAGATCAAGAAGGGCACGTAGCGGAACTCCTCCGGCACGGGCATCTTCTCATCCGGATACTGGATCGTGAAAATACCGGAGGCGTCGCTGCTCATGCGCTGGGCGATGCCTTCCTTGGTGTAATAACGCTTCCCCCACCAGCGCAGGTCCTCAACGTAGGTGTTGAGGAAGCGCCTGAGGGTGACGAACATGCCTTGCAGAAAGCCTTTACCATCCAACATAGTCATAGCATTACTCCCTATCCTAGCGATCAACCTCACCCAACACGATGTCAATGGAGCCCAGGATGCCGATCACGTCGGCGACTTTACCGCCCAGGCACATCATCTCCAGAGGCGTCAGGTTGATGAACGATGGGGCGCGCACATGATAGCGCCAGGGGTTGGGCTTTCCGTTCGAAACCACGTAGTACCCCAGTTCGCCCTTCGGGCCTTCGACGCGTCCATAGGCTTCGCCAGCCGGCACGCGCACCTGGTACTGCGGCTTGCCTTCCTGGATCGGCCCGCCGGGGATATCGCGCACGGCCTGCTGCAAAATGCGCAGGCTCTGGCGGGCCTCATCCAGGCGCACCAGGTAGCGGTCGTAGATATCGCCATGGTAGCGTACGGCCACATCGAAGTCGAAGCGATCGTAGATGCTGTACGGGTCGGCGCGGCGGATGTCGTAAGGCACGCCGGAAGCGCGCAGCACCGGGCCTACCACCGAATAGGCGATGGCCTGCTCGGGGGTCAAGACGCCCACGCCTTCGGCGCGCGAGCGGATGATCTCGCTGTTGGTCAGGTAGCGGTCGATTTCGTCGATCTGGCGCGGCAGGCGCTCGTGCACCAGCACGCGGATGCGCTCCAGGATGCCATCGGGCAGGTCGCGGGCCACACCGCCGAAGCGGAAGTAATTGCACATCATGCGCGAGCCCGAAACCGCCTCGAAGATGTCCAGGACCAATTCGCGCTCTTCGAAGGCGTACAGGATGGGGGTGAAGTACGCGCCCAGGTCGTTGAGCAAGAAGCCGAAGGTCGCCAGGTGATTCTGGACACGGGTGAGCTCCGCCATGATCACGCGCAGGTATTCGGCGCGCTCGGGGGGCTTGATGCCCATCAGTTTCTCGACCGCCATAGCGTAGCCGAAGTTGTTGCTCATCGAGCTGAAATAATCCAGGCGGTCGGTGAAGGGCATGTTCTGCAAGAAGGTGTTGCGCTCGCCGATCTTCTCGTGATTGCGGTGCAGGTAGCCCATGACGGGCTTGAGCCCGATGACGGTCTCGCCGTCCAGGGCTGCCACCATGCGGAACACGCCGTGGGTGGAAGGGTGCTGCGGGCCGATGTTGACGATGATCGTGTCGGTGGTCAGCTCGGAGCCGTGCTCGATGACCGAGCGCCGCAGGCTGTCGTACAGGGCGTTATCGTTATCCGCCTCCCAGGTGTGCGGGTCGAACCCGGCGGGGTAATCGACGTTCTTTCCGAAGGGGTTTTCATCTTCAGCGCGGCGGGCGTGTCCTTCGGGCCAGCGGCTCTTGAAAGGCTTGCCTTCTTCCTCGTAATAGGCCTCGCGCCAGTCTTTGCGCAGCGGGTAGCCTTCGAAGCCTTCCCACATCAGGATGCGGCGCAGGTCGGGATGGCCGGTGAAGTGAATGCCCAGCAGGTCGTAGGCTTCACGCTCCTGCAGGTCAGCGCCAGGGTGGACCGGCACCAGCGAAGGCACCAGGGGGTTCTGGCGCGGCACCTGCACTTTGACCACCAATCCCGGCCCACCCACGGAGCGGAACAGGTGGTAGACCACCTCCATCTTATCCTCGGGCAGGTAATCGACCCCGGTGACGGAGGTGAGATAGTCGTAACCCATTTCGTCGCGCAGGGCGGTGACGACTTCGATCAGCCGGTCGGGGGCCACCAGGTAGCCCTGGTAACCCTTGCGCTCGTCCGGCGTAACCGCGCCTGGGAAGCGCGCCGTCAAATCGTCCTGGCGGATGAACTCGACAACTGGAGCAGCAGTTTGATCACTCATGTGCGTCATTCCTCCTAGGCTTCACTCGCCGCCGAGGCCGCCGCCAGCTCTTGCTGTGCGGCGAGCTTCCTGGCCGTATAGGCTTTGATCTGGTCGTACTGGCGCGGGTCCATCACGTCCGGGCCAAGCACCGGTATCGGGATGGCCTCCAGGGGCTCTTTGCTGTACCAGCGCGTCTCTTTCCAGGTCTGCGTGTCGATCTTCTTCTGCAGCGTGATCAGGCCGTGCAGCAGGGCCTGGGGCGTGGGCGGGCAGCCCGGGATGTAAACGTCGACCGGGACGTACTTATCCACGCCGGAAACCACGTTGTAGCCATCTTTGAAGGGGCCGCCGCCGGATGCGCAGGCCCCCATAGCCACCACGTACTTGGGCTCGGGCATCTGGTTGTACAGGCGCACGATCTGCGGGATCATTTTCTTGGTGACCGTGCCCGAGACAATCATCATGTCGGTCTGGCGCGGGCTGGGGCGCATGACTTCCATGCCAAAGCGAGAGAAATCGTAGCGGCTGGCAGCCGTACAGATCATCTCGATGGCGCAGCAAGCCAACCCGAACATCAACGGCCACAGCGAAGAACGCCGTCCCCAGTTGTAGATTTTGTCGATGGTGGTGATGTGCACGTGGTTGGCAAGCTCTGGAGGGATGTCATACTTGGTTGAATTGATGTTTTCACGTTTCATTTCATTCATAGGGGATTTCGCTCCTCAAACCATTCTTGGACTATGGCGACCAGGATATCATCATTGGCAAGCTGTGGGTCATCGCTGAACTCCGGCAGTTCGAGCACCCAACGATAGATCATTCCCAGGGATACCTCTTCCAGGTGGATATGGGCGTGGCGTTCCTGTAAAGCGCGTGCCAGCGCATAGGAATCATCCCAGGTCAACATACCCGCTAATTATACCGCCATCCACTCCAGGGTCAACGGTTATATACGCAAATATATATTTGCGAAATAGGTTGAGCAGGGTATAATTACCGGCATGAAGACCTCGCGCCAACAACTGCTGGATTACGTGCGCCAGCACCGCGCCGTGACCGCCGCCGAACTCAGCCGGGCGCTGCACATGACCGAGGCCAACGCCCGCCACCACTTGCAGGTATTGCACAGCCAGGGGCTGGTGCAGGTGACTGGGACGCGCCCGCGGGCTGGCAAAGGCCGCCCGGCGCAGCTTTACGGCTCAGCGGACTGGCTGGCGGGCGAAAACCTGGGCGGGTTGGCCAGTGCGCTGCTGGACGAACTGCTCACACAGACAGATCCGGCAAGCCAGGATAACCTGCTCGAAAAGCTGGCCGGTCGACTGGCAGGAGACCCGGCAACCCCCGGGCGGCGCAACCTGACCCAACGCCTGTATGAAACGGTCCAACGGCTCAATGACTGGCACTACCAGGCGCGCTGGGAGGCTCACGCCCAGGCGCCGCGCCTGATCCTGGGAAGCTGCCCTTACCGGCAGATCCTGCCCGAACACCCCGAACTGTGCCGCCTGGATGCCCACCTGCTCGCCAGGCTGCTGGGCGCCCCCGTCGAGCAGGTAGCCCGGCTGGCCCAGGATACCCAGGGGCTGCCCCACTGCATTTTCCAACTGAGCAAATAGCTTTTTTATAAGCAAAACCGGGGCTTTTCATCGAAAAAGGCTTGACAAAGCCGCGCATTCACAGTAATATAGGACAACAATTATATTAGACTTATCCTATATTCGGAGCGTCCAATATGTCCCTGGAATATGCGATTTTAGGCTTTCTCAACTACCAGCCCTACACGGGCTACGATCTGAAAAAGATCTTCGACTCGTCTGTGCGCCACTTCTGGCCGGCCGACCAGAGCCAGATCTACCGCACCCTGGCGCGCTTGATGGAAAACGGGCTGGTCGAGATGGAAAAGGTGCCCCAGGAGGAGCGCCCCGACCGCAAGGTCTACCACATCACCCCGGCCGGGCGCGCCGACCTGCTGCAGTGGCTGGCAGGCGATCCGCCGCGGCTGGAGCCGCGCAGCGCCTCCCTGGTTCAGGTGTTCTTCGCCGGGCAGCTCTCAGACGAGGAAATCCTGGCCAAGTTCGAGGACCTGGCAAACGTGCTGCGCGCCGTCCTGGCGCAGTACGACCAGGTGCCGGAGCAGATCGAAGTGTTCAAGGAAGAAATCAACTCGCCGCGCGAGCACTTCTTCTGGATGCTGACGCTGGAAAATGGCATCCTCTCGATGCGCGCCACGCTGGAATGGGCGGAAAGCGTCATCGAGCGCATCCGCAGCGGCCAGGTGCCCGCCCGGTAAGACTCACTCAAAGACCAAAAACAAGAATATAAGGAATTTAGCCATGAAAATCACTCTATTGAACGGTAACCCTGCCGAGTCCTCCTTCGACGCTTACCTGGAGCAGTTAGCCAGCGCCTTGGGCGCGGATGGACATACGGTTACCTCGATCCAACTGCGCGACCTGCCGCTGCGCTACTGCGTGGGCTGCTTCGGCTGCTGGGTCAAGACCCCCGGGCAGTGCGTGGCGCGCGACGCCTCGCTGGAGATGGACCGGGCGGTGATCAACTCGGACTTCACTCTGTGGGCCGCGCCGCTCAAGATGGGCTTCCCGGCGGCGCTGCTCAAGATGGCTATGGATAAGCATCTGCCGCTGATCCACCCCTACATGGAGGTGGACCAGGGCGAGGCCCATCACCTGCGCCGCTACCCACGCTCGCCGCGCCTGGGGCTGCTGGTCGAGCCAGAAACTGGCAACGACGCCAGAGACCTGCAGATCGTCAGCGATATTTTCTGCCGCACGGCGCTCAACCTCAAGACGCGCCTGGAGTTCTCCCTGACCAGCCAGACCCCGGTGGAACAGCTTGCGGAACGCATCACCACCCGCAAGCCCACCTATCTGCCCCTGCCGGCGCGCCTGGGAGCGACCACGGGTGCGCAGATCCAACCGCCGGCGCGCCTGACTTTCTTCAACGGTTCGCCGCGCGGGCGCAAGGGCAACACGCCGCTGATGCTGGCCGAGCTCGCCCGGGGCTTTGGCGGACCGACCGAGACCTATCACCTGGTGCGCGTCAAAGAAACCGATCCGATGGTGCAGGCACTGGCCGATGCCGAGTGCGCTATCCTGGGTTTCCCACTGTACACGGACGCCATGCCAGGCATCGTCAAGCACTTCATCGAGGCGCTCGAGCCCCTGGTGGGGCGCGCCGGCAACCCCCCGCTGGGCTTCCTGGTGCAGTCGGGCTTCCCCGAAGGACTGCACTCACGCTACATCGAACGCTACCTGGAGAAGCTGGCCGCCCGCCTGGGCTCGCCCTACCTGGGCACGATTGTCAAAGGCAACGGCGAAGGCACACGCCTCATGCCGGCGAAAGCGAACCAGGAGACCTTTGCCCACCTGCAAGCCCTGGGCGCCGGACTGGCGAGCCGCGGCCAGTTCGACCCGCTGGCGCTGGCCGCCCTGGCTTCGCCAGAAAGCTATGCTCCCATCCTGGGGCCGGTCTTCCGGGTCTTCCTGCGCCTGCCGGTGGCGCACATGTATTTCGATAACATGCTGAAGCAGAACGGCGCTTTCGAACAGCGCTACGCCAGGCCGTTTGCGGAGTAATTGTTTCTTACGAGGCAAATTCATTCCGCCATGCCTCCAATTCCAGCCAATACTCGGCAGCCTCTTCATGGATACGAGCGGGAGACTCGCCGCCCAGGCGTTCGAGAGGCAACAAAATCGAACACTCAGCGTGGTGCTCTTTTTGGCGCTCGACATAAGCGATGTAATTGGGCAAACGCTTGCCATCGAAGGAGAAGACCCCGTACTCATCCTGCCAGAACAGCGACTTGCCAGCCAGGTTGAGCTGATTGAAACGGGTAGCCGCCACCCCTTTGATCTGCCCCACAAACCTGGCTACGGCAATCTTAGGCGGAATCGAGACTACCAGGTGCAACATGATCGGAGACGCCATTGAGCGCGAATACCGTCGCGCCCAGCCCAATGGCTTTGCTGCGCAGGAAACCGTGGACAATCGGCTCCGTTAAACCACCTAAATTCCCCCTTGACAAATCGATATATTCAAGCTAGAATATACAACAACAAACAGCCTCATGGAGTTACAATGTCCGTCCGCCTGGTCATCCTGGGCCTGCTGCGGGAGCGCCCGCTGTACGGCTACGAAATCAAACAGATCATTGAAGAACACATGTCCGATTGGACTTCGATCGCTTTCGGCTCGATCTACTTCGCTTTGGACAAGCTCGCCCAGGAACAGTTCATCGAGAACGTCGGCGTAGAACAGGCTGGCAAGCGCCCCTCGCGCAGCGTTTACCAGATCACTCCAGCCGGGCAAGCGGAATTCCTGCGCCTGCTGCGCCAGGGCTGGCAAACCTATGAACGACAGTTCTTCGATACGGACATCTACCTGTTCTTCTTGAAAGCACTGCCGCTGCCAGAGGTGATCGACTACCTGCGCCAGCGCCAGGCGGTCTTGCAAGGCACGCTCGAGCACATCCAATCCCACCGCGCCGAGCAGTTATCAGACCCACAGGTGCCGCGCCTGGCAGCAGCCATCTTCGACCATACACTGGTGCACACCCGGGCAGAGCTGGAATGGACGCTTGACCTGCTGCAGAAACTGGAGCAGGGAGAATATCCGTAAAGTTCTTTTTTTGCCCAATATTCTAACTTGTATATTAAATCTTTAGTATAAGGAGAAAATCTGATGACCCAAACACGTATTCCCGAAACCGACCACGGCATCCAGGGCGAGTTCAACGTCAGCACCTACGATGAGATGCAGCGCAAGCTGCGCGACCGCGGCTGGATCGAAACGAATGATTTGCTCAAGCACGGCCTGACTCACGGGCACGCCCTGGAGATCGGGCACGGCCCGGGCTACCTCGGCCTGGAATGGCTCAAGCTGACCCAGGGTACGCTGCTGACCGGCCTGGACATCAGCCCCGACATGCAGGCGCTGGCTAAACGCAATGCGCGCGCTTATGGATTGGCCGATCGCAGCCAATACCAGCTCGGCAGCGGCGACCGCCTGCCGTTCGACGCGGACCGCTTCGATGTGGTTTTTACCAATGGTTCACTGCACGAATGGGTCAACCCGCGCGGCACTTTCGACGAAATCTGGCGGGTGCTCAAGCCCGGAGGCCGCTATTTCATCTCCGATCTGCGCCGCGACATGCACCCCCTGGTGCGCGGCTTCCTGTGGCTGGGGACACAGCCCACCTCGATTCGCCCCGGACTGATCACCTCCATCAACGCCGCCTATACTCCAGACGAGCTGCGCGACCTGCTGAGCAACACATATCTGACAGGTGGGCAGGTCGAGAGCAACCCGGTGGGTGTTTCCGTATTCGGAGTCAAGTCCTGAGGGCCACCCCAATAATCTGCCTGGGGCCGCTATTGACAGGCAGACCTATCCGATATAGAATCTCTATCGGACCGACCGGTCGGTCCGATAGAGACCATTATGTCCGCTTCTGAAACCTACGAAAAAATTCTGCAAACCGCCGGACGCCTGTTCGTGCAGCAGGGCTATACCGCCACTTCGGTGCGCCAGGTAGCCGAGCAGGCCGGGATCGGCAAAGCCACGATCTACCACCATTTCCCCGACAAGCAGGCCATCGCCCTGGCTCTGCTCAAAAAGAGCACCGCTCGCATGGATCAGGTCCTGGAGCGCATCCGGGAAGAACAAGACCCGCGCCAGCGCATCCAGGTGGCGGCGCGTGAAAGCGTCAATTTCCTGTTCGAATCGGCCGACATCATGCAGGTCGTACGCCGTGAGCTATCAGGCGGGCGCCAGCAAATGCAGGTCGAGTTCATGCACTTCTTCCAGGAATACACCACCCTGCTGGCAGACGCCATCCAGCGCGGCGTGCAGCAGGGCATCTTCCGCCCGGTAGACCCCGGCGAGGCTGCCCGGGTTTTGCTGACCATGATCCAGGGCACCTTCGCCATGTCGTACCTGGGCGCCAGGCGCGCCGGGTCGCCCGAACAAACCAGCGCAGCGCTGCTGGATATCTTCTTCCAGGGCATCGACCGGTGCTAGCTGCTCTTTTTTTGAGCAGTTTTTCGACCGGACGGTCGGTCCGACAGGCAAGTCATCCAAGTAGATGGAGTCCAGAGAATGCAATACACCAAATCGCTCACTGAACTGAAGCGCAGCGACCTGCTTCTAGCAGGCGGGAAAGGCGCCAACCTGGGCGCGCTGCTGCAAGCCGGGCTGCCCGTGCCGCCCGGGTTCTGCATCACCACAGCCGGATACCGTGAATTTGTAGCTCACAACCACCTGACGGGAGACTTACGCCAGATCTTGAATACTACCCAGGCAGACGACCCGGCGGCCCTGGAACGCGCATCGCAGCAAATTCGGGCCCACTTCAGCAATGGGCAAATCCCCCCTGCCCTGGCGGATGAAATCCGGCAGAGTTATCTTGACCTGTCGAGCCAGCCGCTGGCGGTTGCCGTGCGTTCCTCTGCTACAGCCGAAGACCTGCCGGACCTGTCTTTCGCCGGGCAGCAGGATACCTACCTGAACGTGCTCGGTGCAGAAGTCCTTTTGGATGCGGTGGTGCGCTGCTGGGCCAGCCTGTGGACGGGGCGCGCCATCGCCTACCGCGCCCGCAACGGCATCCCTCACGCAGAGGTCTCGCTGGCGGTGGTGGTGCAGCAGATGGCGCCCAGCGAAGCCGCGGGCGTGCTCTTCACCGCCAACCCGCTGACCGGCAAGCGCAGCGAAACGGTCATCGACGCCACCCTCGGGCTGGGCGAGGCCCTGGTCTCGGGCCAGGTGCAGCCGGACCATTACGAGGTCGACACCGCCAGCGGGCGCATCCTGAGCAAAACGCTGGGCGCCAAGGCGCTGGTCATCCAGGGCAAGCCCGGCGGGGGAACGGTTACAAGCACAGCCGACGCCTCCACCCGCCAGGCCCTGCCCGATGAACAAATCCTGGCGCTGGCGCGCCTGGGCCAGCAGGCCGCGGCCGGCTTCGGCGGCCCGCAAGATATGGAATGGGCCTGGGGGGACGGGCAGATGTACGTGGTGCAGTCGCGCCCGGTTACCTCGTTGTACCCGCTGCCTGCCAACGTTTCCGCCGAGCCGCTGGAAGTGCTGCTCTCCTTTGGAGTGTGGCAGGGCATGCTGGACCCTTACACGCCCGCCGGTTTCGACGTTTTCGACCAACTGGTAACCGACCTGGGGGGGTCGTTCGGCGCAAAGGTTGAAGCCGGGCAGCAGCGCGTCCTGCTCAACGCCGGGGAGCGCATCTTTCTGAACGTTACCGGCCTGTTGGGCAACAGCTTCGGCCGCCAGTTCCTGTCTATTTTCGTTGCCGCCATCGATCCGGCCAGTGGGTCGATCCTGGCTTCCGTGATGGAGGACGAGCGCTTCGCGCCCACGGGCGGGGTCAGCCTGCGGACCAGGCTGCGCCTGCTGCGCGCCTTGCGACCGGTAGCGCTGAACGTGGCCTTCAACATCTTATTTCCTCAACGCGGGCGGGAGCGCTTGCAAAAGACGATCGACGATAGCTATACGCAACTCCAGGAGCGCTACGCCGCGGTACATACACTGCCCGAACTGGCCGCGGCGATCGAGGATCCCCCGACGAACCAGGTAGCGAAATTGATGCCCATCCTGGTGGCAGCCGTAGCCGCCGGGCAGGGCGCTCCGCTGCAAATCCTGGCGCGCCTGGCCGCGCACCTGCCGCGCGGACCAGAGCTAGTAATGGAACTGACCCGCGGGCTGCCCTACAACGTCACCACGGAGATGGACCTGGCCTTGTGGCAAGCCGCCCAGGCCATTCGCTCCGACGCAGCAGACTCGGCGCATTTCGGTCAGGAGGAAGTCAGCACTCTGGTGAATGCCTACCATACAGGAAGCCTGCCGGCCACCACCCAGGCCGCCATTGCCCGCTTCCTGGCGCGCTACGGGCGGCGCGGCGTGGGCGAGATCGACCTGGGCCGCCCGCGCTGGGACGAAGACCCTACTCCGCTCTTCCAGGTTTTGAAGAGCTACTTGCAAATCAACGAGAACCAATCACCCGAAATCCAATTCAAGCGCGGCGCGGCCATCGCCCGGCAGGCTGAAGAACAACTGGTGGCCGCCTTCCGCGCCAGCCCGGGCGGGTGGCTCAAAGCCAGGCTGGCGCGCTTCCTGGCGCGCCGCGTGCGCGAGCTGGGCGGACTGCGCGAGTCGCCCAAGTTCGCCATCATCCAACGCCTGGGGATCTTCCGCCAGGCGCTGCTGGCCGCCGGCCGGGAACTGGTAGAGCAAGGCCAGTTGGACAGGCCGGATGACATCTTCTTCCTGCATTCTGCCGAGTTGAAAGTTTTCAAAAACGATCATGAACCCGACTGGAAAGCCTTGATCGCTGAGCGCCGGACCACCTACCAACGCGAGCTGCGCCGCAAGCGCGTGCCGCGCCTGATGTTGAGCGATGGCAGCGCGTTCTACGACGCGCCGCTGTCGTCCTCAGATGGCGCCAACACCCTGTCCGGCAGCCCGGTCTCCCCCGGCATCGTGGAGGGTGTGGTGCACGTGGTGTTCGACCCGCACGGCGCACAGCTTGCCCCGGGCGAAATCCTGGTCTGCCCGGCTACCGACCCGGCCTGGACGCCGCTCTTCCTGGCGGCTGGCGGGCTGGTCATGGAAGTGGGCGGGATGATGACGCATGGCTCGGTGGTAGCGCGTGAATACGGCATTCCAGCCGTGGTGGGCGTGCCGCGTGCCACCGAGCGGCTGCGCACCGGGCAGCGCGTGCGCGTGGATGGAGCTACTGGGAAAATCACCCTATAATTTCGTCCCAATCGTGTCCCACCTGGACCTGGGGGCTTTTCTTTGGGGCGTTTTTTTGCTATGCTATACGTGGTGATCTTCTTCGACACGGTGCGTGATGGACCGAAAATTCTCAGGGCAGCTCGATGAATATATGCGGCAGGCGGGCCTTTCGCTGCGGCGTGTGGCCAGCCAGTCGGGTATCCCCCACCAGACGATCTTCAACTGGCTAAAGGGTTCGCAGCCACGCTGGCACGCGGCCCTACCCGAGGATTTGCACCGCCTGGGAGCTACGCTCAATCTCACCGATAGCGAGATCACGCTTCTATTGCGGTTGGCCGGGTGCGTTTCGGCGCGATCAGGATTGTTTGAAATGCAGGAGGTTCCCATGCAAAGCTCTTTTCGCATCCCCAAAGGATGGTTCGTTACGGGCGATGCCCCGGATCAGTACGAAATCGGCGTAGATCCTTCCGTCACCTACGAAAACCGGCCGTGCGTGACCATCAAAGCTGGCCCAGAACCCGCCGAGTTTGCCGCGCTGGCACAACAGATCAAGGCTGAAGCCTATCGCGGTAAGCGCCTGCGCTTCTCTGCCGCATTACGTTCAGCAGACCTTGAAAACCGGGCTGCCCTGTTTATGCGCATCAGCGGGTCGAATGGGAAAATGCTCGCCTTCGACAATATGCGCAACCGCTACATCAGCGGCACGAACGATTGGGCGCACCACGCCCTTGTCCTGGATGTAGCTGAGGAGGCTGAAGACATTATCTTTGGCGTTCTTTCCTCGCTGCAAGGGCAGGTCTGGATGGCAGACGTGCATCTGGAGGCGGTCGATCGCAGCGTGCCTACAACTGACCTGCTCGACGAAATCGCCCCATATTTTCCAGTCAACCTGGAATTCGAGGAATGATGCGCCAAACATAATGAGCGGCGCGGCGATAATCATTTGACGTTTCTTGATTATGGTCGCGATCAAATTGTGCAACATTCAGTTTATGTTGTCGAATCCCATTCGACCACATAAAGGGGGTGCGCCCAATTTTGCCAGCCCGGGTCTAGAAAAGGATGTGCAAGATGGCTAAGATTTTTATATGCTCGATCAAGGTGGGTCTGATTTTTCTGGTCGTTGCAGCTTTTTACGCCTTGGGCGTTACCCCGGGCGCAATCGTTGTTCATGAAGGCAGCATAAACCTCCTCGAAAATATTCCAGCCGCCCACGCCGAGGTCAACCAGACGGTTCCGGTGGTGGTGACCATCAGCCGCGTGGACGCCTTCTGCGACCCGGAGGCTTCAGGGCAGGATTTTTACGCCGATGTGATGATCGGCCTGCACGGCTTCACCTCGGAGGAAGATGCCGGGGATGACGACAACCACATCCGGCCCAACTGGACCTTCCGGAATCCAGAGGTCGACGCGCACGATAGCGCGCTACCGGTCTCGATCAAGATCCAGGATATGGACAATGGGCGGCAGTTTCCCATCGATCCGGATGATCTGGTTGACATCCATCCCGACGGAGATCGAGTGATGCTACACATCACCTATGACGTTGCCAGCGGAGAATGGGCAGTAGATGAAGGCCCAGATGGACCGGCCGGCGATGGACCCTTCGGGCACAACGGAGTCTGGCGCGGCTCCAGCGGTACGGACTGCGCCGAAGTGGAATTCGACATCAGTTCCAGCGGGCTGGGCGACACAGATGGCGATGGCCTGTTGGATAATTGGGAGGAATTCGGCCTGGACACCGACGGCGATGGCAACGTGGATGTGGATTTACCCGGCATGGGAGCGCGGCTCGACCACAAAGATCTGTTCGTCGAAGTGGATTGGATGAACCATCCTGCCGCTCCTGGCGCGCACAGTCACGAGCCCTGGCAGGCAGCCTGGGTCCCGGTGTATCATGCCTTCAACGATGCACCAGTGCCTAGCCCGGATGGCACCACCGGCATCAAGCTGCATGTGGACACAGGCACGCTGTATTCAGCCGGCGCCTGGGGGCCCATTGACTGCGACCGTGATGGCATTGCAGTCCCCGGCGACATGGACTGCGATGGCGATGGCATCATCGATATTGGCAACCTGGGTATCCTGGGGAGCGGCACGCCCGGAGGAGGCCAGGCTCTTGCCGAAGTTCAATTTCTGGACTTTTTAGGAGATGGTTCAATAAACGACTTTTACGCCTTCAAAACGATCCATTTCGACCCTGTGCGCCAGCAGGTCTTCCATTATGCAGTTTTCGGACACGACCTGAACGCCGCCGCAGCCATCAACGGTGTCAGTGGGCGCGGGGAAATCTTCGGCAACGATTTCCTGGTTACCTTAGGACAATGGGGAAATGGTGGAATCAGCCCGGCCTCTGGACTATCCATCCGCGGAACTGTGATCCAACACGCAGGCACGTTCATGCACGAATTGGGCCACAACCTGAACTTGCGGCACGGAGGCGCCGACAGTGATAATTACAAGCCCAACTATCTAAGCATCATGAACTATTCGCATCAGGGAGGCATCCTGGGATTGACCGCGAACGACGGCCTGGACTTCTCACCGCGCGCCCTGCCGGTATTGACCGGCGGGATATTGGATGAAAACAACCTGGATGAGTGCCAGGCTTTGAACGATCCACGCCCGGGGGCTTCCGCCGAATGGACCAACAACGCCGCCCCAGCGGTTCACCACTGGATCGCATTCGGGCCGGATGGCAAGATCGATTGGAACTGGGACAATGCCGGCACAGCAGATAACGGCGTTACGTGTGGCAACCCACCCAACCTCGCCCGGGATCTAAATTTCCGTGACGGAGGCGCCATCAACCTGGATATCTTGCAAGGGCACAACGATTGGACAGGCGGCGATCTACGCCTGGATTTCCGCCACAGCGGCAACTTCGCCAACGGCGTGCCCCTGGAGATGGTCGAAGAAATCACCCTGGCAGAAGCAGAGGAAATCGCCATCGCGCGCCCAGATGTGCTGGAACTGACCTCACCCACTCAATTCTGCCCCACGGCCAGCCTGGCAAACTTCGATATTTTTCCTCCTGGCATGCTGATTACTCACCAGGTGCCCGGCGTAACTTTTGTGGATAATGTACATGTTGACCCGATCATCCGGGGTATCGCCCAGCGCGGCGGTGTGCCAACTGCTTCGATGCCAAACTCCCTATATGGGAACCCACAGCCGGGCCCTTCCAGTTTCGGCATTCCCCTGATCATTTTGTTCAATGCCCCGGTTTACCGGGTGGGGATGTACATCGGCAATGGTGGAGCCGGAACCACCCCGGCAACCCTGCGCGCCTACGACTCGGGCGGGAATCTGATCGGCTCAGTCAGCGACCCGGCCGGACAGGCAGTGACCGAGTTCCTGGGCATCTACGCCCTGGAAGGCGGCATCCGCCAGGTACAGCTCGATTACAGCCTGTCCTCGCTGGCCGAGGAGATCGACAATTTGATCTTCGACACGTGCGAATCCATCCCAACACCCCCGATCGTGGCGACAGAACCGTTCTCTTACACCGTGCGCTCGGAATATTTCGTGCGCACCCCTGGAGGCGGCGGAGAACAGGAAGTGGTGATCACGCCCATCGAAGATGTGCTCGTTCAGATTGACACAGAGTTCGAATTGACCACATTCAGCAGCACGATCGAACGCAATGGCTCGATGCTACTTGTGGCTCCACTTTGGGCGCTGGGGCCCGGCAACCAAATGCTGGCCTTCTCGCACTGGCGCATGGATGAATTCTTGCTTTTTCCGCAGGGCCAGACTGAAATCAGCGTGGAAGTTGATCACAACACCACTTACACCGCCGTCTACCAGATGGCCTACCGCTACTACCTACCCCTGGCCAGCAAATGAGCGGGATCAAGAAAGCACAGCTCAGGTTGTGAATGCGTGAGCAGCGCCGGATACAACCCGGCGCTGCTCACCAGACCAAAGCAATCATCCCCTGGCAGGCGATCGTTTGCGCGCCAGCGTCTTGCGGATGTAAGCAGTCGCGTCCGGCGTTTTGCAACTGGTCTGGCCGTGGTCTACCTGCACTTTACCGATGTGCTGCGCCGCGGCCAGGGCTTGCTGCTCCAGGGCTGGAGTACGGATGCCGATGGCGATCAGGGCCGAGTTCATAGCATGGCGCACGCGATTCTTGCGGGTGTGAATCTCGGCCTCGATCGTATTCAGGTACGGCTCGAAGAAAGCCTCAGGCAGTTGGGCATCTTTCATCGCCAGATGCGCCAGCAAATCCCAGCCGGCCTGCCCCACCCACTCACCATCTTCCTCAGTCCAGCGCGCCATCAACTGGCGAGCGAAGGGCGTCTGGCTGGCGAAAGCCGAGAAGGCATCGGTGATCACGTAGTTGTCCAGGTCCTGCACCCAGACCTGTAACAGCTCGAGCGTGGCCGCCTGCGGATCAGCGATCATCAGGGCCAGCAGGCGCGCCTCGTGGTTACCGCTGGCCCAAAGCTGCTGGGCCAGGGCGTGATCCGTCTTGATCTGCTTCTTGAGCGCCTTCAAATTGGCAAAGCTGACGCCGAACTGGTTCTCGCCTACACCGTGCCGGCGGTAGACTTTGCGGTTCTGCTCTGTACCATAGGCTTGCAAAGCCTGTATTACCTCGTTTACATCCATATTTACACCTCTAAAATTGTTACTTCGTAGTTCAAGTCAAGTGTGTTTTTAGTTATCCCAGGCTTGTAGCTCCAGGATGTTGCCTTCCGGGTCGGTCACATAACACCAGGTAACTCGCGCCCCACTGGCAGTTTGCAATGTGACCACTTCACCAACAGCATGCCCACCAGCCGCCAGCACCTGCTCCCGGGCCGCAAGCACATCCGGCACCTGGAAAGCGATGTGTCCGAAGCCCGGCGCGTTGACTGCGCCCGGACCGCGCTCATGCAGCAGGTTGTAGTTGAAGATCTCCAGGGTCGGGCCGCTATCCCCATAACCGGGCAGGCGCAGATGAGCGCCAGTCAGGTGCGCACCAGGCACGCCGGTACCGGCTTCGAGCGCCGCCCCCTGGAAATCGCGCTCGGGCGGCACGGGCGTGCAGCCGAAAACTTCCTGGTAGAAGCGCGCCAGCGCCCGCCAGTCGCGGGCGATCAGGTTGGTGTGCACGTAACGGGCATTGGGAATCATGATGCATCCTCTTCTGGCGGGCGGTAAGCGATCGCCATCCGAACAGTCAGGTGCGAGATAAAAATCAGCCTTTCGCCGCGCTGCTCGGCCTGCTCCAGGTCATCTTGCAGGCGCTGCAAGCCGGCCTGATAAGCTTCATCGCTCAACAGGGCGAGCTGCGAGACCATATGCTTCTGCAGGAACGGGTCCTGGAGCACTTCGTGCCCCACCCAGCTCTTGGAGATGGTCTCTACCAGGCGGCAATCGATGCCCTGGAAACCCGCCTGCTGCATCCAATCCATCACCTGCTCCCAGGGCGGGAAGCGCTTGAGATCGGTTTCGTGCGTGCCGGGGAAATACTGGTAGATGTACCACTGGTCGCGACGGGCATACAAATCGCTGCCGATGACCGCCAGCGCGCCGCCGGGGGCCAGCACGCGGTAGACTTCAGTGATATAGGCTTGCGGATCGTCGAAATGGTGCAGCGCGTTCAGGCAGAAGACCAGGCCCAGCGCGCCGTTTTTCAACGGCAGGCGCTCAGCGCGGCCCTGCATCAAAGCCAGCGGCGCAGCGCGCTGTCGCGCCTGGCGCAGCATGCCCGGCGAGGCATCCAACCCGAAAACGCCGCCAGCCTGGGGCGCCAGCAGCTCCAACCAGTGCCCGGTGCCGCAGCCCACTTCCAGCACCTGCGCTGCACCCAGGCCTAGCAGCACATCCTTCAACGCCGTTTCTTTGGGATCAGCTTCCCGCAGGGTATAGCGCTGGTTATATTGGTTGGCGATCTGGTTGTAATCCAGGCGTGGTTTGCTCATGCCCGAATTATACTGCCATCTGGTTACACATGTTTATAAGACAATCCGGCTCTATGGGTTGGAAGGCGGCAGATCGTCATACCCGTTCATAAACTGGCCGGGCAAATGCAGACCCATCGAGAAAGCACCTTCCGGCAAAGGCACATCCACCAGCAAAGCAGTCAGGTACATCTCCAAGTTTAGGGCGCCGCCGCCAGCCTTGCTGAAGTTCAGGTGGCGCAGCAGCACGCCGGTTTGCAGGTCGATCCAGAAGCGGTCGATGATTACCCCCGGCTCACGGCTCCACTCCAGCACCAGGGCCGGGCGGTCGAGGAAGGTCTCGCGCCCGACAATGTTATACTGCCCCGGGCGTTGGGCCAGCATACTGGGGAGAGGCATTTCATCCAAAGGCGTGCCCATCCTGCCCGCCAGCGGGTGCGAGTAGATCGTGTCCGAAAAGCCCAGCGGCGGCACGAACGGCTCGGTGATGGGAACGTCGATCTTTTGCACCATGCCGTCCGGATCGAGGGAATGCGTACCGTTCGTGACGCTCAAGCGCTCCGGCGCGCCGTTCGCCGGACCCATCAAGGCCAGGAACTTGTCCGGCAGGGCAACCCACATCTGGGCGCGCTCGCTTTGAATGGGGTTGGTTGAACCGTCGCCAGCATAATAGTTCATCACGCCATCTGCCCATAAAGTTTTGAAATGCGTGTGGCTGAAGAGCATCAACTGGCGCGCCGCCTCGGGATCAGAAATATCCACAACCCCCGGCGTGGGGGCGGCAGGTGTCAGGGTGGGCATGGGCGAGGCAACGATCTCGCTGGGCAGCGGCGTCAGGGGCGGCAGCGAGGTATTCGTGTGCGTTGGCGGCTGCTTGGCATCGAAGCCTACGCTCCTGGGCGCGCCGCAAGCCAGCATCAGGATCACCAGCAGGGCAAGCAAAAGGATATTGCGTCTCATAGCTTTCACTCCGGTAGAGAGAAATGGCATTCTCGCGGCCTGCGAAAGCGGTTCTCGCAGGCCACGCCTATAAGACGCAGCCAGAGCGCAAAGGTTCCCGGCTAACCGGTTATGGCTCCTGGTTGGTTTGCGCCGGGCCTATCCCGGGCCCAGCCGCCAGGAAGAACGGCGGCAGGTCATTGAAACCCACTGGTGGGCAGCCCAGGGCCTGGATCATCCGAGCCCAGTAATTGACCTGGGCGGCGGTAGTGGCCAGGATGACGATCTCGCGCTCGCTGAAGCAGCCCTGCAAGCGAGCGATGAACTCGGGCGGGAAAGCCAGCGGCGTGCTCGATACCAGGCGGGCATACGCCACCGCCAGGCGCTCGGTTTCGCTGAAGCTGGAGACGTTTTCCAAACCAGTGCGCCCCTGCAAGGCCGCCAGCTCTTCGGGCGTGATGAGCTTCTCCCAACCCACGGCGTTCATATCCATGCAAAACGGGCAGTTGACGTGGAAAGACACTCCCAGGCGCACCAGTTTGAGCAGACGCTCGTCCAGGCGCCCCTCGTGATGGGCGATCAACGCTTCCAGGATGCCAGAGCTGAGCGCCGCCCGAGGGTACCAACCCAGCAGGCGCGCTGGCAGCAGATCTTTACCGGCGATGCGGCGGGCTACCCATACCCCCAGGCGCAGCCAGACAGGTAGATGAGCAGGTGGATTTATAAAAGCCATATAATCTATTCCAGGTAGGATTCTCCCGAAACGGATTATACATCGAACACCAGCGCCAACGCGACGATCCTGCCAGTGCTTTCCATCCCTGGCAGGATCGAAACATCAGGTCACCGGCGAATTCTCGAGATCATCCAACCCGTCAGCGCTGCGCGACGTACTTCGCCAGGTTTTGCAAAAAGGTCAGGTTCTTACCGCCGCGCCCGTAGTCGGAGAGCAAACCGATGTCGGCCACCACCAGCACCTGCCCGCCAGACTGGCCGTAATCCACCAGAGCCAACACCGCGCGGCTGCCCGCCATGGCCAGCACAATAGCGGAACAGGAAGTTCCGGAGGACTGCGCCTTACCAGCATCGATCTTGAACGGCACGCCGTTATCATTGTAGTAGGCCGCCATCATTTCCAGGTAAGAGGCGTTTTCCATCAAGGGATGCGCATCTTTGTTAGCCAAAACCACATCAGCGCTGGCCGAGCCAAATATGAAGGAAACTCCAAAACGCTCGGTCAAGTCATTGATCTTGAAAGCATCTTCGTTGACATCTTCGATGGTGAGTGTCATGGCGATATTGTGGTAGCTGTTGGTCACCACCAAAAAGCCGCCCTCCTGGATGTAGGCATCCAGGGCATCGATCTCCTGCGGGGACCAGTCCCCGCCTTCCTGTGTAGGATAGTCCATGGAGGGCAGCAGCACCACGATGTCAGTGTTTTGTAGATCCTGTGCAGTGACTGGCTGGCCGAAAGGCAACAGGTCAACATCGAACCCCTGCCAGGCGAGGGCCATGCCCAGCTCGGCCATCGCAACCGGGGCCAGGTCAGGCGTCTGGGTGTGGCTGGCAACCAGCAAGGCGCGCCGCTCAGGGGCGGGGGCGGCGCGCAGGTCGGGCCGGTCGTAGCCGGTTTGCAGGCCAGCCGCCAGGGCGATGCGCGTCATATCCACCAGCACCTCACCCACATCCCGCACCAGGTCGACCGTCTCGTAAGGATCGTGCAGGTGCACCGCATAATGCAGGTAGCTGCTGCCGCGCCGGGCGTAAGCCGGCATGTTGATATAGATCAGGTTGGTGTTGGGCACATCGAAGGCCATGAAATTGCTGTTATCCGAAGACAGGCCATATTCGATGTAAGACTCGGCGACCACACCGTGTGGGACGACCGTCTGGATCAGGTAGTCCGGCCACAACGGCCGGTCGTTACCGCCCACGCCCACGAATTGACCATAGGTCCAGGTATCCAGGGTGATGGATGGGTTATGGCCTTCCATCGGATAGCCCAGGCAATCGATTTGCAGCATGGCCAGGGTGTGGTCGAGCAGTTCCTGGTGCGTGGCGACGAAATGCGCCGAACCGTAGATGCCCAACTCGTGGCTGCCGAACCAGGCCAGGTACAGGTCGACCGGCGGCTGGATGTGAGACTCGTTCAGAACCCGGGCGACCTCCAGCAGGGTCACAACGCCGCTGCCATCATCGAATGCGCCGGGGCTGTTGGGGCTGTCTACGTGCGCTCCCAGGATGACCGCCGCCGAGGAGTCTGCACCGGGGATGCGCGCAATTAAATTTTGCGACCAGCCAGGTGAGAACACATCCGCGTCCCAGGTCAGGCGCGCCGATTGGATATCCCCTTCCAGAGCAGGAACCAGATCATCCCAACTGGAAATGCCCGCAGCGGACAGGTCTTCAACCTTGATGTGCAGGATGGGCACCTTGGGCTCGAAAGGAATACGCTGGAAGACGCTGCCATCGCCCAGCCCCATGCCGCGGCTCTCGCCGTCCACATTCGAGTACTGTGTAACCAACAGTAAACCCGCCGGGACATAACTGAAAACAGTCTGCAGCTGCCCGGTGTTATCCATACATTCAGAGTTGACAGCACAGTCAATCAAGTAATAATCCATGAAGAGCACGCGCCCTCGCACCTGGTCGGTCTGCAAGGCGTAAAACTGCTCCACATCGCGCACCAACAAGGGCGCTCCAGAGACCTCCACCGGATCGCGCTGATCGTCATTGAGGCCGCCATCCGAATCGAAGTAGCGCGCCAGCGAAGCCTGGTAGCGCGAGCCGCGCAGAGCCTCGGCTGGCACCTCAATCTCCTGGCCATTCTGGGTCAGGTGCAGGCGCGCTTCCCAGAACTCGACGGCCAGGTAGAGGGGGAACTCCTGGTGCTCGATCTCCAGGCCGGCTTCGTTCAGGTAAGTAAGACCTTGCAGGCGTGATTCTACGTACTGGAAAGCTTCGACTTCACCCACTGTACCGCCGCTGCGCCAGCCAGAATAGGGCTGGATGGTAGTCAGCACTTCCAGGTCGGCGAGCATGGATTCCAGCGAAACCTGGTCGTAGGGAACATCCACCTGGACGACAGGGACTGGCGTGCTGGTGGGCACCGTAACGACCTCCGTGGGCGCGGCGAGTTCCTGAGTTGGCGACTGGATAGGCGCCTGCGTGGCAGGCAGCGTGGGTGCGGGCGAAACCGCAGGGATGGGCGCCGGGCGGCAACTGCTTAGAATTATGACGAGCGTGAACCCAAGGCAAAGTAAGCGTTTTTGTGACATGTGGTGCTCCTTCCTAATTTGTACACTTCAAGATGATTCTTCCATGATGAAATCAATCGCCCAGCCCAATTTTATGCTCAGATCCGGCGGGAAGATATGTCCGACGCCCGCATTCACATAAAACCGGAAAGGCAGCCCGGCCTCCTCAAAGACTCCCACCATCTCCTGCTCATCGGGTACAGGCAGAGAGTGTTCCCCCTCCAGGACGACGCCTCTGACGCCGCGCTGCACGGCCTTCAAAACATTCTCTTTCGTAAAGGCATGCGGCTTGAGACTCGGGCACAGCGCCACGAAACCCCTGACCGGCAGGACTTCCGCCAGGGTGATATCCAGGGAGGTGATGGCGCCGCCCGAAAAGCCGCCGATCAAAACTTTCTCCAGGTTCACCGGGTATTGCGAGACGACCTGTTCGTAGCAAGCACGGATATCCTCCCGGGCCACAGCGTAATCGTTCAGCCAGACGTAGCCACTGGCGCTCACCCGTTGCGAGGATTGGGCGAATACCGCGATGAATCCCCGGCTGGTGAGTTCCTGCGGCTCCCAGAACCAGCGCTGGTATTCGATATTGCCGGTAACACTGCCATCGCCATGCAAGACCATGAACAACGGGTAACGCCGCTCAGGCGTGTACCCTTCGGGCAGATCCACAACGTACTGCATCTGAGCTCCAACCTGCGCCTGCTGCTGCAACATCTGTTTCATTTTTTCGAGCAAAGCGGGGAAACGTGGATGCTCCCTGACGGGCTCGAAAAGCCCTCCATCGATCGGCCAGGCAAATCCCATGCCCTGGGCGCGTTCGATCGCATCGAGGCAGGCAGCCTGGTCACCGAGGCAGGCATAGGTGTAGGACTGGCAAAAAAGGATGAGGAGCATCTGCTCCGGGAAGTGCTGCTCGGCGCGCTGCAAGACCTCAAGAGCCTGGCGATACTGGCCCAGCTCGAACAAGCGGTCCACTTCCATGTCAACTTGTTTGTAGTGTGTGTATGGCATCATTGTCTCCGCGATCAAAGAAAATCTGTTATGGGGCGCCGGGCGCTATCGACCAGGAAGGCCAGTAATCGTCGCCGCGCTGTTTGGTGAGCGAGTGCTGGTCGCTGCCGTCGGCGTTCATCACATACAGTTCGAAATTGCCATCCCGGTCGGTCTGGAACAGGATGTACCTGCCATCCGGCGACCAGACGGCGTCCTCATCATAACCAGGTATATCGGTCAGCCGGCGCTGGTCGCTGCCATCCGGGCGCATCACGTAGACATCCACGTTGCGCGAGTTGGCCGGCCTGACCGAATACACGATCCATTCGTCGTCCGGCGACCAGGCCGGGAAGACCTCCCAATCCGGGCTGCTGGTCAACTGGCGCTGGTCGCTGCCATCGGCGTTCATCACGTACAGGTCCCAGTTGCCGTTGCGGTCGGAGGAGAAGATGATTTGCGAGCCATCCGGCGACCAGTCGGCGAACTGGTCGTTAGCAACTGCGTTGGCCTGGTTGGAAGTCAGGCGCACCTGCCCGCTGCCATCCGGGTTGATCAGGTTGATTTCTCGAAAGCCATCACCATCGCTGTCCGAGTCGAAGCTGATGCGCTTCCCATCCGGCGACCAGGCCGGATGCTCGTTAGAAACCTGAGAGGTGGTCAGGCGGCGCAGGCCGCTGCCATCCGTATTGATCAGGTAGAGTTCGTACTTCAGATGGGGAAACCTGCCTGTGAGGTCGTGGCGGGCGGTGATGAACACGATCTGCCTCCCATCTGGGGAGAGCGCCGGGCTGACGTCTTCGGCCGGGTCATCCGTCAGGCGCGTCTGGGCGCTGCCATCGGCGTTCATGATGAAGATCTCGGCGTTGCCGCTGCGCTCGGAATAGAAGGCGACCAGGCCGCCGCCGCGGCCATCCAGAGGCTCGGCCGGCGTGGTGGCTGTGGGGGTGGGCTTGGGCGGGCGCGGCGTGCGAGAGGGGGTGGGCGCCAGCATGGGCACATCCGTCGCCAGCGGCAAGGAAGGCAGGGGCAGCGTTTCAGCAGGCGTGACGGGCGCGCCGTTACAGGCGGCCAACAGGCAGAACAGCAGCGTAAGGATAAAAAGGCGTCTCTTCATGGGAATTTTTCTCGAAAACGAAACGCCGGAGCACAGGGGTTCAGGACCTCTGTGCTCCGGCGTGGGGGTTATCGCAAGAAGGCTTCGCTGCACATTGTCGGAATTAGCGAGGCACAGGACGGCACATGCCGGGCATCTTATCGTACACCGGGCAGAGTATGTTGAAATCCTCCATCAGCACCAGCACGTTGACCACTGCCATCTCTTCATCGAAGTCGCGCACCAGTAGCTGGTAATCCTTACCCAGGAAATGATCTTCGGCATCCAGCTTTTGCAAGGATTTCTGGCTGAGGCGCGGCACGTTGCCGGTGGGCGCCTGCAAGCCAGCCGTAACCTGCAAGAGGTCGTTCACCGCCAGCAGCGGGCTGCGCAGGTGCACGTTGACCATCTGGTCGGCAGCCAGCGCGCCCAGGCCCAGGAGAGGGATGCAGGCGCACAACAACAACACTTTGCGCGCGGCCAACGAGCTGCGCGCCGCGCCCTCGATCAGGTTGAGGGCAAACAGGCCAGCCAGTGCGCTGGTCAGGATTGGGAAAAATCCCACCACGAACAGGTTGCTGCCGCGCACCAGCCCAAAGGGGTATTGCAGCAAACGCAGCATCTCCGGCTGGCGCCAGCTCAGGAACGCCAGGTAGCCCTCGATGGGCTGCCACAAGATCAGCAGCGCCCCCCCGAGTCCGATCAAAGTCCAAACCGGCACGGTGATCCAGGTCTTATCCAGGCGAGCCGACAGCCAGCCGGCAAAAGTGTAAGCCGGCAGCACCAGAACAACGCCGAGCAGCAGTTTAGACCCTGGCTGTACCACCGCGGCGCGGCTTAGTAGAAAAGCATCGATGCCCCAGGCAAAGGTCACAAAGGCCAGCCCGCTCAGCAGCCCGTACAACAGGCCCAGGACCTGGTGCTCTGCATGTACGGCAGCCAACTGGCGATCCGAAGGCCGGCGAATGGGTTCGAAAGTTGTTTTTTCAAGTGTGCTTTCCATATTTTTTTCTCCACAGGCGTATGCCCGTTCTATATACCTTACTGATGCTAAGCCTGACAAGTTCAGCAGCGTGGCGTAGAAAATTTAGCTCTTCAGGATTATTTTTTTTATCCCGATTGGTGCGTTTCATCCGCAGATGACGCAGATTACCGCAGATAGAGACAGGAAAGAATTGTAAAGAGGACTTTGCCCGCAAGGGTGCATGGGGTACAATTGCCCAGGAGGCATTGGATGAACAACACAGTTTCCAAAAATCCCCTGTTAGCCAACACATCCCCTGAATGTTTCACCTATCTTCAAACCCACTCCGAGCGCTTCCTGAATGAGCTGATCGAGTGGTGCAAGATCCCTTCGATTTCGTCGATCGCCGCCTACCAGGCCGAGATGCGCCGGGCGGCGGAGTTCGGCGCCGGCCTGCTGCGCGCCGCCGGGCTGGAGAACGTGGCGGTGCTGCCCACCGCCGGGCACCCGCTGGCTTACGGCGAGTGGCTGAAGGCCGGGCCGGGCGCGCCAACGGTGCTGTTCTACGGGCATTACGATGTGCAGCCCGCCCTGCAAGCCGAGCTGTGGGAGACGCCGCCCTTCGAGCCCAGTGTGCGCGGCGATTGCCTGTACGGGCGCGGCGCTTCGGACATGAAGGGCCAGACGATGGCCGAAATCAAAGCCATCGAGGCGGTGCTGCAAACGCAGGGCAGGCTGCCGATCAACGTCAAGGTGCTGCTCGACGGCGAAGAAGAGATCGGCTCGCGCAGCCTGCGAGCCTTCATCACCGAGAACCAGGCGCGGCTGGCCTGTGATTACGCCGTCAACCCGGACGCGGGCATGTGCTCGGCAGACCAGCCTTCGATCACCTACGCCCTGCGCGGCGGCGTGCGCGTCAACCTGACGGTCTACGGCCCGCAGCAAGACCTGCACTCGGGCGTATTCGGCGGCACGCTGCACAACCCCGCCCAGGCGCTGGCCGAATTGATCGCCGGGATGCACAACGCCCAGGGGCGCGTCACCCTGCCTGGTTTTTACGAACGCGTGCGCCCGTTGGAAGCCGAGGAACGCCACATGCTGGCGCAACTGCCGGTGAACGACGCATTCTTCCTGCAATCGAGCGGCGCGCCGGCGCTGTGGGGCGAGCCGGAGTTCACCCCCTACGAGCGCACCACTGCCCGCCCCACCCTGGAGGTGCTCAGCTTCCAGGCCGGGCTGCCAGGCGAAGGTGTCTTGAACATCGTGCCGGCCAAAGCCAGCGCGGCGCTCTCCATGCGCCTGGTGCCCGACCAGGACCCGCAGGAAGCTTACCAATCCTTGCTGCGCTACCTGGAAGCGCAGGCCCCGCCCACCATCCGCTGGGAAGCCCAATACATCGGCGGCGGTCGTGGGGCGCTGGTGCGGCGCGACCAGCCGGGCATGCAGGCCATGTACCGGGCGCTGCACGCCACCTGGGGCGTTGCGCCGCGCTTCTCCCGCCAGGGCGGCGGCATTGCCGTGGTGGGACAGTTGCAGCAGATCATGGGCGTCGACTCGGTTATGACCGGCTTCGGGCTGCCAGACGATAACATCCACGGGCCCAACGAACACCTGCACCTGCCCACCTGGCGCAAAGGCATCCAGGCGCTGGTGCATTTCTTGTTCGAGGCAGCTCCCCGAGGGACAGCGCTATGACTGCCGAGACGGTCTACAGCGAACTGCTCACCCCGCGTCTGCGCCTTTCCCCAGTTTCGCTGGCCGACCTGCCCGATCTGCAGGCCCTGTTCGGACAATCCGAAGTAGCACGCTACCTGCCCGGCGGCGAGCCCTACCCACCCGAAGTGATGCACACCGAGCTGGAAAGCATGCTGGCCCACTGGCAGCAGCACGACTATGGCATGTTCGCGATACGCAGCCGGGAGACCGAGGCTTTCCTGGGTTACTGCGGCGTGCAGCACCTGCACGCTGGACCGGGTGGGGTTTCCCCCGCCGCACTGGAGCGCTATGCAAAGGCCGGCGAAATCCCGGTCGAAATCCTGTACGGCCTGACGCCGGGCGACTGGGGACAGGGGCTGGCCAGCGAGGCCGGGTTAGCCTGCCTGCGCTACGCCTTCGAAGTACTGGAGCTGCCCCAGGTCACAGCCGCCATCCATCCAGACAACGCCGCCTCCAAACGCATCCTGGTCGAAAAGCTCGGCCTACGCCCGGCCCCGGGGCTGGATTTCTACGGCGACTGCCCGCACTTCGCCCTCGAGCGCCAGGCATACCAGCCTGGCGCAGCCCCGCTCTTCAACCTGAGCACCGACCCGGCCCGCCTGGATATCGAGGCGATCTGCGCCTTCTTGCAGCGCGCTTACTGGGCGCAAGGCCGGCGGCGCGAGACGGTGGAGCGCAGCTTGCAGCACTCGCTGTGCTTCGGCGTGTACGACCGGCAGGTGCAGATCGGCCTGGCGCGCCTGGTGACGGACTTCGCCACCTTCGCCTGGCTGTGCGATGTATTCATCGACGAAGCTTACCGCGGCCACGGCCTGGGCAAATGGCTGGTGAAAGCGACCCTGTCGCATCCCGAATTGCAGAGCCTGCGGCGCTGGATGCTGGCGACGCGCGACGCCCACGGCCTGTACCGCCAGTTCGGCTACCAGCCGCTCAGCGCCCCGGAGCGTTGGATGGAGCGCTTCAACTCACAGGCCTCTTGAGCACGAACTTGCTGAAAACATAGCCCGCCCCAACCCAGGGACGGGCTATGTTTCTGAGGAGAGGGCTTGAAAGCCGATGCCGCAACCCAACCAACCCGGAGGAGAAAACCGGGGACCCTCTATGAATTCAATCGGACTGGTCAGCGGCCTTATTCGGCCGGGCCAAACTCGGCGATAATCGCCTCGAGAACCTCATCGGACATGCCATAGGTGTGCTCGGGGCCAGGGAATTCTCCCGAGCGGACTTCACTGGCGTACTGGTCGAATGTCAGGCGCATAGTTTGCGCCAGGTCAACGTACTGCTTGGCAAACTTGGGAGTAAAGCGGTCGAACAGCCCCAGGACGTCGTGGGTGACCAGCAGTTGCCCGCTGCAGCCCGGACCGCCGCCGATGCTGATCGTCGGCACGTGCAGCTTCTTAGTGACGTAGGCGGAGAGCTTGCCTGGCACCGCTTCGAAAATGATGGCAAATGCGCCGGCCTCTTGCAAGGCCAGGGCCTCGCGCATTACTTTGCGGGCGGTCTCGATGGACTTGCCTTGCACTTTGAGGCCTCCCAACGCTCCCACGCTCTGCGGGTGCAGGCCGACGTGCCCAACGACGGCGATGCCCATCTCGACAATGGCGCGCGTTTTCTCGATGTGCTGCGGCGTAGCTTCAAACTTGACCGCATCCACGTGCGCCTCAGTGACGAAGCGCGCTGCGTTGCGCATGGTCTCTTCGATCGAGTATTGAAACGATCCAAAAGGCATATCAGCCACCACCATGGTGCGAGTGCAGGCGCGGGCGACTGCGGCGCAATGCATTACCATCATATCCATCGTGGCGGTCAGGGTATTCTCGTGTCCGTGAACCACCATGGCGGCCGAATCACCCACCAGGATCATATCAATGCCAGCATCGTTAATTTGCCTGGCAGTGGGGAAATCGTAGGCGGTCAGCATGGTAATGATCTCGCCGCGGTCCTTCATTTCCTGGATGGTGCGTACGTTGACTTTCTCGATGCTCATAATCGGTTCTCCTGATTGGAATTATTTCCGGCAATTCTGGCGGGGCTAAAGCAGCGCCCGGCGTTCTTGGATCACGTCCAGGACGCGATACCAACTCTTGAGGAAACTGCTGCGGAAGAGCTGCACCGGGCCGAAGTCGGCGTACTCCTCCAGGCTCAGCCCGTCATCCAGGTAGCCACGCTTGAAATCGGGCAGCTTCTCCATCAATTCATCGATGACCTTCTGCGGCACCGGGTTGAACAGGCGGTAGACCACCGGAGGATTCTGCTCGAGGAGCTTATCGGCCGTCCCCTGCCAGTTGATGGTGATGCACACGCGCCCGCCGACCATCTCGGTGAAGTGGTGCAGGCCGCGCGCCCCACCACCGATGAAAGTGGCGTTGTAGCCGCGCTGGACCAGGACATCGTAGGCTTTGCGCGCCACTGCCAGGCCAGCCTGGTGCAGCACATCCGGCGAGATCTGCACATCATGTTCTTTGACATAGTTGCCCAGGAAATCGTCGTAGATGCCAGCAATGTGCGACATGTAGAACATGGGCTTCCTGCCATTGGCCTTCGAGACGCGTTCGTAGGTGTCACAGATGGTGGTCACCTGGCTGATGCCGAAAACTTCGGTGGCGTTCAGGGGCACATCCTGGGGGACGAGATGCTGCATGGCGGCAATGCCCGCCGGGATGACGGGGATCTTGCAGCAGATGTTGGGAGCGATTTTGCGATTCTCCAGGGATTCGCGCACGATCAGGTCGGCGTCTTCGTCATCGATGGGGTCACCCTGAATGCTGACGTAGCCGTGCTGGCCGCCGCTCTTCTCGTAGAGGGGCATAAACTTCTCGGCGATAGGCCGGACCATGCGCGCCTGGAAAACCACCGCCGCGTGGCGGTCGTCGGTGACTTCACGCAGGGTCTGGTCGAGGATCGCCAGGGCATGGCTGTTCTCCTCAGGATGGTCGATCATCTTTTGGGTGTAGGAGGGATTGTTGGTGCAACCCAGGGCGCCGTTTTCCAGGGCCAGGTCGGCCTGTCTGCGCGTCGGGTTGTTGATCCAGAACATGGTGGGGGATTGTTCGCTCACGCGTAGGAAGTAGGGTTTCATCGTTTTTACCTTTCTATAAAATCTTCAGTTGATCACTGCTTGCAAAGCCTGTAAAGCATCGATCGGGTCGCCCTGGCGCACGATCTGCTTGAGTTCCTGGCGGCCCACCTTGTCGATCAGCGCCTCGGCCCACAGCAGGCTGCGGTAGGTGGCTGAAAAAGTTTTGGCCGCGTCCAGGCGGAAGGGGGCTACGTCGGAGGTCAGCCAGCTAACGTAGCCGTAGTCGTCCAGGTAGAGCAGCATCTCGACCATATCCCAGGGGTTGACCGAGCCAGGGATCATGTCCCAATCCCAGTTGCGATAGTTATCGTTGACGTGCACCAGGTAGAGCTTGCCAGCCTGGGCCAGTAAAGCTGCGGCCTGGGCGGTGCTCTCGCCAGCGTACAGGGCGTGGCCCATATCCATGGTCACACCCACGTTGGGCAGGCCCACCTGCAGGCAGGCTGCCAGGCTGGTGCCGGCGTTGGGCAGGATCACCTTGTGACGCGGCTCGCTCTGCTTATATTCCAGGCTGAGGCGCACCTCCGGGCGATAAGCAGCCGCCTGGCCGACACCATCGATGAACCAGCGCCAGGCTACCATATGCTCGATCTCGAAGGAATAATCGTAGCCATCGGCCAACGGGCACATGGTGATCATATTACAGCCCACCTCCGCGGCGATATCCATGCCGCGCTGCATGTATTCCACCGCCTCGCGCCGGATGCCGGGGTCTTTGCTGGTCAACGCGCCGTGGTGGAACTTCGCCTCGGCCTTGATGTTGACGTTGACTGTGGATACTTGCAGGTTATGCTCAGCCAGCAACCGCCTGGTGAGGGCCAAATCCGCAAAATCGAAGGGGTAAACCAGCTCTAACCCTTGCAAACCTTCGATTTGAGCCGCCACCTCGAACTTGCCAGCGATGTCACGGTCTTCGCCGTAGGTGCTGAAACGGTCGTTGAGCTTACCTAAAAACCCGAGAATGACAGAATACTTCCAGTTTGGCATGCTAAGACTCCTGTAAGGATGTGATCGACGCGAGCGGAACGGCGCACACGAATGCGTTCACGCTCGCAAGTTCCGCCAGGATTTCCTGTTCTTCTAGCCTTTGACCGCCCCGGCGGTCATACCCTTGACGTAGTATTCCAGGAAAAATGAGTACAGGAAGGCAATCGGCACAGAACCGAGCAGCGCCGCGGCCATCAAGGAACCCCAAAAATAGACATCGCCCAGCACCAACTGGCTGACCACCCCAATCGGCAGGGTCTTGACACTGTTGGATTGGGCCAGGGTCAGGGCATAGATGAATTCGTTCCACGACAAGGTGAAGGCGAACAGGCCAGCAGCTACGATGCCCGGCAGGCTGATGGGCAGCACAATACTGCGGAAGGCGTGAAAACGCGTGCAGCCGTCCACCATAGCGCATTCTTCCAGTTCCTTGGGGATACCTTTGAAATATCCCATCAACAACCAGGTGCAGAAGGGGATCAAGAAAGTCGGGTAGGCGATCATCAAAGCGATGGGCTTATCGAACAGGCCCAGGTTGCGGATTACGTAAGCCAGGGGCAGAAAGAGCAATGAAGTCGGCACCAGGTAGGAGATGAAGATCATCATTCCCATCGGCTGAGCGCCTTTGAAGCGCAGGCGCGCCAGGGCGTAAGCCGCCAGGGTGCCGATGGTCAGGGATAGGACGGTCGAGACGATGGCAACACTGACGCTGTTCTTCAACCAGATCAGAAAGGGCGTGTTCTCCAATAAATACTTGTAGTGATACAGCGTGGGCTTCTTGACAATCAATGGGAATTGGCTCAGGTTATAGATTTCTGTGTCCGGCTTGACCGAGGTAATCAGCATCCAGTAAAAGGGGAACAGCATGATCACCAGGAAGAAACCCAGGCCGCCATATACCCCAATCCCCTTGACGATGCGCTGGAAACGTTTGCTTGAAGTGATTTTCATGAGCTACTCCGCAAAAACCTAATCTTGCCGCTGTAGATAGCGCAATTGCAAGATCACCGCGATCGCCAGCACTGGGAACATGAACAGAGAAATAGCCGCGCCCTCTCCCAATTTACCGCTCAGGATAGCAACCTGGTGCGTCAGGGTGGCGAACAGGTGAGTGCTGTTGACTGGTCCGCCGCGGGTCAGCACGTACACGATCTGGAAATCGGCGAAGGTCTGCACGATCGAAAACAGGGTCACTACCGCGGTGACGGGCATCAGCAGCGGCACGGTCACTTTCCAGAAACGGCTCCAGGCGTTGGCGCCGTCGATCTCTGCGGCCTCGTACAGGTCTTGTGGGATGGCCTGCAAACCCGCCAGCAAGGAAATGCCGAAGAAAGGGATGCCGCGCCAGATATTGACCATCTGTACGGAAAGCATGGCCCAAAAGGGCTTACCCAGCCAAATGATGCGCTCGTTGATCAGGCCCAAATCCATCAGGATGCGGTTGAGGATGCTGAACTGCGAGTCGAACATCCACAGCCAACCCAATGCACTGAGCGAGGTCGGCACGATCCAGGGCAGCAGCATGATGCCACGGAAGAAATTCTTGAAGATCTTGATCTCGTCCAGCACCAGGGCCATCAGCATGCCCAGGACTAATTTGAAAAATACTGCTACGATTGCATAATTGAAAGTGTTGATGGCCGTGCGCTGAAAGATACTGTCTTTCAGCAGTTTGGCGTAGTTTGCCAGGCCGATAAAGACGCCTGTGTCGGAGCGAGCGATCAGGCGGTCAGTCAGCGACAGCCAAATCGCCACGCAGAAGGGGTAGGCGATCAAGACAAGCAGCAAAATGGCAGCCGGCGCCACCATGGCGGGCCCCAGAACGGACTCCCGGTCGAACCAGGTGCTCAAGCGTTGCAATAATCCCACCTTCGTTTTCCTCAGGTCATCCCGGCTGGGAGCGGAAATGGTCATGATCTTCTCCATAAATCTACCCGATGGGGGTTGCGGCAGGGAATTTCCCCTGCCGCAACCCTTGGATCAGGGAAGCTTAGTGAAACGTCACTATGGATTAACCACCGTAGATGGTCTTCAGTTGCGCGGCGGCCTCCGCAATGACGTCATCCATGGATTTCGCTCCAGAGCAATAACTGGCGAACATATCCACTACGATCCACTTGGCGTAGGCTTCGGTGCCAGCGCGCAGGTTGGAGCTCGGGTAGCCAGGCAGGTGGGAGTCTTCAGCGTAGTTCTTGAAGGCTGCGATCTTGGGCTGAGTGTTCCACGGCATGAGCGGTGCATCTTTGTAGTATTTGAGCGCTGGGAAGATGAAGCTGTAGGCCGGAGCAGCCCATGGGGCGATCTGGGCTTCCTCGTTCAGGAACTTCAACAACGCCTTGGCCGCTTCCACGTTGGGGGAATACTTGAAGATCGCCTGGGACATGAACTCGGCGTAGATGACCGTGCCAGCCGGCCCGGCAGGATACTCGAAGTGATCCATCAGGTCTGCCAGGTTCTTATTTTCCTCGCCGACCTTGACCTGAATACCCTGATTACGGGCATTGATGTAGATGCTGGCGGCATTGTTGGTGACGGAGATGGCGCCAGCGTTGAAGGCGCGGTTGTTGGCCGAGTCATCGTAGGATAGAACATCGTCGGGCATGCAGTCATCTTTGAGCTTCTTCATGAACTCCAATGCGGCGCGCGTTTCGGGCGAGTCGATGGTGACCGTCTTGCCATCCTTGGCCACATCCGAAGCGCCGAAGGACCACAGCACCGAGTAGTTAAAATCGT
Source organism: Chloroflexota bacterium (assembly GCA_040752025.1). GTDB lineage: Bacteria > Chloroflexota > Anaerolineae > Anaerolineales > UBA4823 > JBFMFR01. Next base: position 49,208 of record JBFMFR010000025.1, read on the forward strand.
TGCCATCGCCCACCGCGTGACCGAGTGGGAAGGCAATCGGCGGCTCGCCAGCCACTTTCAACTGCTTGCCAACCTCGTACAGTTCTTCCCAGGTTTTGGGCGGCGTGGTAACGCCGATTTTTTCGAAGATATCCTTGCGGTAATTGATGGCATGCGAGGCGAAGAAGCGCGGCAGGGCCAGCCATTTGCCGTCCACCTTGCAGCCTTCTTCGGCTGCGCTGTACCAGCCGCCATACTCTTTGCCCAGATCATCGGCCACATCACTAACATCCGCCAGCGCCTCGGCAAACAGATGCGCCGAAGCCTGGTTCAGTTCGATCACATCCGGGCCTGCGCCAGTCTCGGCAGCAGTGGCGGCGATGGTCTGCAAGTCATTCATCGAGACGATGTCGACTTCCACGGGCACGTTGTTCTTCGCCCCCCAGGCTTTGACCTCAGCAGCCAGGACTTCGTTGGCCTGCGGGATGAAAGCAGAGCGCAGCTTCAAAGACAGCTTGGTGCCAGGCGCCACCGAGATCGGAGCGGGCCCGGCAGGAGCTGCCGTTGGCGCCGCGGTGGGAGCAGCCGTAGGTGCTGGGGCGCAGCCTGCCAGGGCGCTGGAAACGCCCGCTGCCGAAACGCCAGCCGCAAAGGCCATCTTGATGAACTCTCGACGAGAGAGCTTGCCTGTTTTCAGACCATTCACCAGGTTCCGTTCTTCCTTATCCATCTTTTCCTCCGGTTTCAGAAATTGTTTTGATTCTACGGGTTGGTGTCAGTGATGCACCAAAATGATGTGCGCACCACCTCTCCACTATACATGCTCGATCCTCGTAAGAACTTTCACGATTCGATTATGGAATTGCGAGTGTCCTCCTCGTACCAGGCCGGGTACGGCGGGAATCCAAGTTAGCCATGCTAATCAGGAATGTTCTGCGAAATAGATTGGAGGGCTTCGATGCACTCGCGCGATACGCGCGAACTGATCGCTTGAGTCAGTGCAATCGCCCTGGAGGCATCGCCATCCCGCAAGGCCCGCAAGATATTACGATGGTCTTCAATTACCGTATCCGGGGTGTTCTGCGCCAGCGTGCGAAAGCGCAGGTTGAGTAGAATCTGGCACTGAGCGTGCTGCTCATACCAGGCCTTGAGCAGGCGATGGTGGTTGGCTTTCAAACAAATGAACTCGTGAAACTGCATATCCAGGCGGGCCAGGTCGTCATAGTTTTTTTCCTGGATAGCCCGGCTTTGTTCTTGGATGATCGTTTCCAGAATCAATAAATCTTCTTCCCCCAGGTTGGGAATCGCCCATTCGAAAGCCATGCCTTCCAACTGTGAGCGCAGCGAAAAAACTTCCTGGATGTCGTGTTCGCTAAAATTGGTGACAAAACAACCGCGATTGAGGTGGCGCACTACCAGTCCTTCTTGCTCAAGCTGGCGCAGGGCTTCGCGTACAGGGATACGGCTGACCGCCATTTGAGCGGCAAGGTCGCTCTCCGCCAGGTGCGTCCCCAGGCCAAGCTTGCCGCTGACAATCGCATCCCGCAGGGAGTTGACGACTTCCTTGCCAACCGTACGCATTTCGATTTTAGAGAAGATGCCCGTTTGCATGTCAGCTATTCCGTTGCGTGTATCCTGTATCCATTATTCCGTATATTGTATACATTATACACCCTTAACTAAGACTTGTCAATACTCACCTGGTTTTAATCGAAAAACTCTCATCGCGCCCCTCATGCACCCCTGCTGACCCACCTGTGCTCAAATTGGTTGTTGAAGGTTTGGTTCGATTATGCTATACTGCACTATGTAAGAAGCAGGTAATTGGGCCAGGCACCAATCATAAGCTACGATTGGTGCCTGGTTTTCAGAAGGACCTCACACCCCATCTTTATCGTTGTTCCATAACATATTCCTGCGCCTGCCATCCAACCAATCGAAAAAACGGAGAAAGACCATGAAAATCTTAACAGATTGTGCGGCTGACCTGTCAGTCGAAGAAGCCCGGGTCCTGGGGATCGCCATCGCCCCTCTCTTTATCCAATTCCCAGACGGTGAAGTGGATGCGCTAGACCTGACCCCAGATGAATTCTACGACCGCCTGGAGGCCATGCAGCCAGAAATCCCCACCACCGCCCAGCCTTCCGCCGGCATCTTCGGTGGGCTGTACCAGAAGATGGCCGATGCCGGCGAGGAAATTCTCTCTATCCATATTTCATCTGGCCTGAGCGGCACGATCAATTCGGCGCGCCAGGCTGCCCAGCAAATGGCCGATAAATTGGTGCACGTGGTGGACAGCATGACACTGTCCGGCGGGCAGCGCTTCCAGGTGCTGGCCGCAGCGCGCGCCCTGCAAGCTGGCTGGAATATCCCAGCCATCATGAAACGTCTGGAACAGGTGCGCGCCAACACCGAGGTGATCTACACCCTTGAGACGCTGACTTACCTGGCGCGCGGCGGGCGCATCGGGCGCGTGCAGGCCCTGGCTGGCTCACTGTTGGGCATCAAACCGATCATCCACGTGAACAAAGAAGATGGCAAGTACAGCCCGGTGGGCAGAGCGCGCACGGTCAAGCGCGCCCTGAACGACATCGCCGATCACCTGGCGAGCCTGTATCCCTACGAAAAACCGCTGTGGGTATCCGTGATGCATGGCAAATACCAGGAACAGGCCGAAGCGCTGGCCAGCCTGCTGCAAGAAAAGCTCAACGTAGGCAAACTGGAGATTTTGCGCATCTCGCCCGTGCTGGGCGTGCACACCGGGCCCGGCATCGTCGGCGCCACCGTGGTGCCGATGCACTTGATCGAAGGATTCTAATCCGCTCGCTCCACCATGAGGGGCAGGCTCAATAGATGAACTTCCAGCGCGAGGGGTATTTCAGCATGGAAGGTTCACCTGCCGAGCGCACCCGGCGCCCGCATTCGAGGAACACAATGCGGATGTTGCGCAGCGCGTACAGGGTCTGCCCCCCCGACGACCCGCAGGTATTGCCATACACCGGATCCCATAACTCGACGTAATAGGGCTGGAACCGGTAGATGCCCTGCTCAATCGTGAAAGTCTTCTCACTCGGGGCAGTGCGGTCTCCGATGGGCATGCGCAAGTAATAGACTGTATCGGTCTCCGTGCCGGTGAGCTTGTATTCCATCGGAAAGCCAGACTTATTGATGAGCTTCAGGCGCACCAATTTGACTGGCTCTGACCCCGCGCCCAGGCACAGCAGTGCGAAGAGAGATAGCAACACAAAAGCTCTTTTCATCGATCCACGGCTCCATTCTCTAAAGGCAATTCCACGATAAACGAGCTGCCCTGGTTCAGGCCAGCGCTATCCACCAGGATCTGCCCACCATGCGACTGAACGATCGCCTGGGCGATGGCCAGTCCCAAGCCCGTACCCGGCAACTCCCGGCTGCGCGCTTCATCTGCCCGATAGAAACGATCGAAGACCCGCGGCAGGTTTTCCGCAGCGATGCCCATGCCCGTATCGTGCACGGTGAGCAACGCCTGCTGGCCAGACTGACGTAAAACCACCAGCACCTCCCCACCCTCAGGAGTATACCGCAAAGCATTGCCGAGCAGGTTCTGGATCAACTGGCGGATGCGGGCCACATCGATCTGGCAAGCCAGCGGTGTATCGGGCAGCCTGGTCTTCAAGGCAACTTGCTTGAGCGCCGCAATGGGTTGAAAAACCTCAACCGAATTGGCAACCAGCGCCGTCAGGTCGGCTTCCTGCAAGTCAAGATGCAATTCGTGCGCTTCAGCCAGGGCCAGCTCATGTAGATCGTCCACCAGAGCCGCCAGTTGGTGCGATTGCTCCAACAGCCGGTCGATCTCCTCCATATCCAGCGGGTAGACGCCATCCAGGATGGCCTGCAAGTTGCCTTGCAAGAGGTGCACCGGGTGGCGCAACTCGTGGGTGACATCTGCTAGCATGTTGCGGCGCAGCTCTTCCTGGCGCTGCAGCTCGACCGCCATCTGGTTGAAAGATTGGGCCACCGATTTCATCTCCAGGCTGCCGCGCAGCGGGACGCGGTGCCCCCACTCACGCCGGGCGACCGCCCGGGCGCCAGCCTCCAGCGCGCGCAAAGGCGCAACCAGGCCGCGCGCCATCCAGGCGCCAGCCGCCAGGCCAAACAGCGAGCCCACCACCAGAGTCCTGAACAGATAGTCCCACAGCCGGCGCTCGAGGCTATCCCGGTAGCGCTCCGGGTCGCGTTCATCGAAAGGAACTCTCTCCGCGGGGCGATCGACCCAATGGGTATAAGAGGAAACCATACGATAACCGACCGGGAAAAAAGCCACCAGGATGACCACGCACCCAATCAACAAACTGATCCAGACCCACAAGCGATTCATTCGGTCTCTCCTGATTCGAAGCGATAGCCTACGCCGTAAACGGTCTTGATGTACTGCGGGTTGCGGGGATCCGCCTCGATCTTCTGGCGCAAATTGCGGATATGGCTGTCCAAAGTGCGTTCGATGCCCAGGAAATCGCCTCCCAGGGCTTTACGGATCAAATCGCCGCGCGTCAATACATAACCGGCCTGTTCCAACAGAACGCGCAGGATCTCGAACTCAGTGGCCGTCAGGCCCACCGGGCTGCCGTTCACCAGTACTTCTCGCCGCCCGATATCCATCTGCACACTGCCGGCGCGCAGCAGGCGGGTGCGCGCCGCCCCTGAGACACTTTGCTGCACGCGCAAGCGTGCCCGCACGCGCGCCACCACCTCGCGCGGGTTGTACGGCTTGGTCACGTAGTCATCCGCGCCCAGTTCCAGCCCGACGATCTTATCCGTGTCTGAAACCCGGGCGGTGAGCATGATGATCGGAGTGTGCTCCAGCAGCGGGTCACCGCGCACCGCCCGGGTGATGTCCCAGCCATCACGATCCGGCAGCATCAGGTCCAGCAGAACCAGGTCAGGATGATCGCGGCGCAAGCTGTGCATAGCGTTCTCGCCGGTGTAGGCCACCAGCACATCGTAACCAGCCTGCTCCAGGTAGCCACGCATCAGGCGCACGACTTCCTTATCATCATCGACAACCAGAATCCGCTGTTTCAGCATTGAGCGCTCACCATCATCACACCGCGTTTTACTGAATCTTGGCCTCTAAGAACTTAATGAGAGCATCCAGCAACTGAGTTGGCACGCCCAGGCCGGAGGGCGAGAAACTACCCCCACGCGCAGCCATGGCTGTCTGGCGCGCTTCTGGGCTAAACCCACCGTCAGGAGCCCCACCGCCCGGGAAGCCCCCTGGTCCGCCGCCGAAGCCGCCGCCACCGCCGCCACCCTGCCCATTCTGACGAGCGGCCTGGCGCGTTGCCTGGACTTCAGGGCTCAGGTTCCCTGGCCGACCTCCGCCCAGGTTCACGCCCAGTTCCTGGCCGAGCGTTGCAATATCCTCATAGGATAATTGCATAGCTTTGATGGCATCCAGTTGCTCAGGCGTCATGGTCTGTTGGATCTGTTTCAACACTGCCTGGCTCTCCTGCGCGGCGGCCGTTTCGCTCTGGCCGAGGCTGCGCACCGCCTTCCAAAGCGGAAGCAGCTTGCCTGCCTGGGCAGCGTCTACGGCACGATCCGTCTGCTCGAGCCTGAAAGTGCCCAGCGCAAGCTGCAGCGCCAACGGCAGATCCCTGGGGGCCATCTGGGTTTGATCGGAGCCTGGGCCTGCCTGGGCAGCAGCCGCCTGGGGCGTCGCGCCGCAGGCTACCAGAGACAGGCACAGCAAAATTGTAAGTATAGATAGGACAAAACGGGGCATTACCAACCTCCTGATCATAAAAATACTTCTACCTGAAAATCATTCATGCCGCAGCGCCTCGATAGGATCAAGTTGAGCGGCTTTATTGGCCGGGTAATAACCGAAGAAAATGCCGACAGCCGCGGCAGAGCTGAAAGCCAGGGCAATCGACTCGGGCAGCACCACGGTGCGCATCCCGCCCAGGCGGCTGAAGAGCCAGGCGCCGCCTACCCCGGCAGCCACGCCCAGCAGACCGCCCACCAGGCTCAACAGGAGCGCCTCGGTGAGGAACTGCATGCGGATATCGTTGGGGGCGGCGCCCACCGACTGGCGGATGCCGATCTCGCGCGTGCGCTCGGTTACGCTGACCAGCATGATATTCATAATACCGATGCCGCCTACCAGCAGCGAAACGGCTGCCACCCAGGCCAGCAAGCTACGGAAAGCCGCGGTAGTGGCTTCACGCGTCTGGATGATATCCTGCTGCGTGGTGATCGAGAAGTCTGGTGCATCCAGGCTGACTTTGTGACGCTTGGCAAGCAGCAACTGGATCTGCAAGATCACATCGTCCAGAGACATCTGGTCATCGATCTTGACGTAGATCATGCGCACCCGGTCACCCATCACCCGGGCAAAGCGCGAAGGGGTAAATTTCTGGAAGACGACCGTGGTCGGTAGATACAGGCGCGCATCGTAGTCCGCATCGCCTACCTGGCCTCTTTCCGAGAAAACCCCAATCACCACCAGCTTGGTATTGCCCACCGAAACCACCTGGCCGACAGGCGGCTGGTCGGCAAAAAGCTCCGTCGCCAGGTCTGCCCCCAGCACCGCCACTTTCTCGTTGCGGTCCAGCTCGGTTTGGGTGAAATAGCGCCCGGTGGCAATCTTCATATCGCGCACCGCCGGGAAATCCGGCGTGGTGCCCAGGAGCGAAACTGAATCGATGGTCACATTGCCGAACTTGACGGTCTGCTCGCTGGGCTGCTCGACTACCACGCCTTTCACGCCCGCCACCTGCTTGGCGATCGCCAGGGCATCATCGTACACCAGCCCGCCGGATTCGCCCTGCCCACCCCTGTCGCCAGGGCCGCCGCGGCTGAAGTTTTGTGTGATGAAGATCAGGTTGCTGCCCAGGCTGGTGATCTGCTCTGCAATGGTAGCTTCGGTGCCGGCGCTGACCGAGACCATGATAATCACAGCAGCCACGCCGATGATCACGCCCAGCATGGTCAGCAGAGAGCGCAGCTTGTTCCTGGCCAGGCCATGCCAGGCGACCTGGATCACTTTAGTGAGTCGCATGCTCGCCCTCCTGTCTGGCCAGGCCAGCCGACGGAAATCCTGTTCCGCGCCCGTTGTTTTCATCCGTATCGATGCGCCCATCCCGGAAACGGATAATGCGCTGGGCATGTGCGGCGATATCATCCGCATGCGTTACCATCACGATCGTACTGCCCTGAGCATGCAACTGTAACAGTAAGGTCATAATTTCCTCGCCGGAGTGCGTGTCGAGGTTGCCAGTGGGTTCATCCGCCAGGATCAACAGCGGGTCATTGACCAGCGCCCGGGCAATGGCCACGCGCTGGCCCTGCCCGCCGGACAGTTCGTTTGGCTTGTGATGCGTGCGGTCCGCCAGGCCAACGGCGTCGAGAGCCGCCAGGGCTTTGGCTTTTTGCTCAGCATCGTTCAACCGGTTTTCGCGCTGGTAAAGCATCGGCAGCATAACGTTTTCTAAGGCCGTCGTGCCCGCCAACAAATTGTAAGATTGAAAGACAAAACCGATGCGCCGGTTGCGGATCACCGCCAGTTGAGTTTTGTTCAGGCCGCTGACATCCTCGCCTACCAGGAGATACCGCCCGGAAGTTGGCCGGTCCAGGCAGCCCAGGATATTCATCAGCGTGCTCTTGCCAGAGCCTGAAGGGCCCATGATGGCAACGAATTCATTTTCAACGATGCGCAGATTGACCGCATCCAGCGCCCGCACCTGGACATCGCCCTGGCCGTAGATTTTGGTCAGGCTTTCGGTCTGGATGATGGCCGGGGAGGCTGCTTCCGCTTTGATTGCGTTCATGGTGCTCAGTTGCCTGCCTGGACGATGCCCGTGCTGACGACTTCGCCGGCCTGCAAGCCGGATTTGATCTCAGCCGAGGTCACATCCATCAAACCGACCTCGACAACGCGCATGTTCAACTCGCCATTTTCTTCAACGAAGACAGCATATTCGCCCGGGTCCAGCTCGCGCAGCGCCTCCACCGGCACCAGCACGGCGTCCATCGCCCGTCCGGAAACCACATCCACCGAGGCGTTCAAACCGACCGGCAGAAATACACTGCCTAAACTTTCCTTGTCTAGCGATACCATTACTTTGACGGCCTGCACGTTGGAAACATCCTCCAGGCTGGGGCTGACCAGGGTTACCTTGCCTGTGAAAGTCTTATCTGGCAGGGCATCGAAAACCACATCCGCCTCGTAGCCTAGGGCCACTTTGTCCAGGTCGGTTTCATCCAGGTAAACCTCCAGCACCGGCTGATCCAGGTTTGCCAGGGTGATAAAAGCCGTCCCGCCGGCAGATTCGCCCACGTTAGCCGAAATCGAGAGCACCGTCCCATCCATCGGCGCCGCCAATTCGTCAATCGCCTTGGCTTCTTTCGCCAGCGCCAGGCTGGCCTGTGCATTTTCGAGCTCGGCCTGGGCCTGGGCCATTTCATCCGCCGCCGGACCATCTTTGTACTTTTCGTATTCGCCGCGCGCCTTGTTCAGGTTCGCCTCGGCAACCTGCAATTCATATTCATAATTCAGGCGTTTCACAGCCGAGTCGTAGTTGCCCTGGGCGACATTTAGCGCCACCAACAGATTGTAGCGCGTATCGTTGCTGGCAGGGTACAGTCGGTACGGTTCAAAGGCTGCGCTGGCGGCATCCAGCTCGGCCTTGGTTTTATCCAGGGCTTCAATGGCATCCATGCCCTGCAAGTAAATCGGCATGGTGTAATTTTCCAACTGGTATTGGGCATCCCGGACTGCCTGGGAATAGGTAGCGATATCGCTCAAGGCTGTGGTGCGGGCGATCTCGGCATTCGCAACCAGGTCATCGATGGCGCTCTGGGCTTTCAAAACAGCCAGCTCCGCCGTCGAGATCGATACCGCGATCGTTTCGGGAGTGTCCTTGGTTTGCAAACGGGCCAGCACCTGACCCTCTTTCACCTGGTCGCCAACGCCAACGTTCAACTCGATCAGCGTGCCGCTATCATCGAATCCCAGGCTGATTTGCTCGGCTGGCACGACCTGTCCGGTGCCGCTGGCCGTGATCACCAGGTCGCCGCGCCTCGCCACGGCGGTTTGTAAGGCCGGCTCGGCTGTGGTGGCAGTGCTCTGAGCCAGGTAATGGGTGTAATAGTAGTAACCGCCGCCTGCCAGCGCTAAAATGACCACCAGGATGATCCAGAAGATTCGCTTTTTGAATATCATCATGAATAGCTCCTACCTGCTTCTCTTTTCATTTTGAAAGCCCAGTAAAGAATTATACGAGGGAAATGTGCAAATCTTGTGCAGATGATCCCTATTTTATATGTAAGACTGGGCGTATCCCGGCAAACCATCCACGCCATCGAAACCGGCAAGTACGACCCCAGCCTGCCGCTGGCTTTCAAACTGGCGCGGTTGTTTGGACTGGCGATCGAGGAGATTTCCACGCCAATCGACTTCGGCTGGCCGGAAAACACCCTCCTTGCCATCCGAAACAGGCAATTGCAAGACCAGGAACAGGTATTGGTCCTGGTGGTCGAGCTTGGGGATTTCGCGCTCGGTCAGGCAGTCTTGCAAATTCAAGGGGTGAAATTAGGGATACAATCCCGAGAACCATCCTGCGCATCTGTTTGAGACTTGTTATAATACAACTACGGACTGGGCCGGGATTCCCGCTCATGCCAGGGTAAACAGGTATGCCACTCGCTCCAGGGCAAATTCTGAACAACCGCTATCGCATCGTCAAGCTGCTTGGACAGGGCGGCTTTGGGGCGGTTTATCGCGTCTGGGACACCAACCTGGAACGGGCGCGGGCGCTCAAAGAGAATTTGAACACGGGGCGCGAGGCCCAGGGGCAGTTCAAGCGCGAAGCACAGTTGATGGCCGACCTTTCACACCCCAACCTGCCCAAAGTGCTGGATTATTTCAGCATCTCCCACCAGGGCGATTTCATTCAGTACCTGGTGATGGAATACATCGAGGGGGAAGACCTGGAACAAATGAGTAAGCGCTGGGGCAGAGGGCTGCCCGAGGCGCAGGTGCTGCCCTGGATCGGGCAGGTATGTGAGGCACTGGAATATTTACACACCCAGCGCCCGCCCATCATCCACCGTGATATCAAGCCGGCCAACATCAAGATCACCCCGGAAGGCAAAGCGGTGCTGGTGGACTTCGGCATCGCCAAGGCTTTCGATCCCGGCACGCGCACCGCGGCCGGAGCCAGGGCAGTCACCCCAGGTTACTCGCCTTTCGAACAATATGGGCGGCAGTCCACCGACGCCCGTTCGGACGTCTACGCCCTGGGAGCCACGCTGTACTGCCTGCTCACCGGCGTGACCCCGCCCGAGAGCATCGACCGCGCTACCGGCGCGGTGGTGATGCCCGCCCCGCGCCAGATCAACCCGGGCATCTCGGCGCAGACCGAGGCGGCCATCCTACGAGCTATGGCCCTGATGCCGGAGCAGCGCTTCCCGGGCATGCAGGCTTTCAAGGCAGCTCTGGTCACCGCCAGCCAATCCTACCACCTGGGGGACACCTACCTAGCGCCCGTCCTGCCGCGCCCGGCAGCCAGCACGGCCTACCAGGCCGCCGAGGGCGTGGCCTCGGCCCCGCCCAGCGCGCCCAGGCAAACCGGCCAGGCGCGACCATTGCCGCGCCCCGCCAACTTCATCGCCCTGCTGATGATCGCAGCCGCCATCGTCCTGCTGCTGGTGGCGGTTGGCAACGGGCATCCACCCGTTTTCGGGCCGAAAGAAAGCGCCTCGCCGCCCACGCTCACGAATGCGCAGGTTGCCCAGCAGCGGCGCACCGCCACAGCATTGGAAAGCCAACGCCGGGCGGTTTCACTCACGCTGACAGAACAGGCTCGCTATCCCAAAGAGACCACGGATTCCGGCAAGCAGGATGCCCAGAAACTGGCCGCGACGAGGACAGCCCTGGCGCAAATGACCGCCGAGGCCATCGAAGAGGGCCAGCCCATCAGCACAGACGCGCGGCAATCCACAGCCCAGTGGTACAGTTCGCAGCCGGTAACCTGGTCGATTCCTTTTCTGAACGCTTCCGTCAAGAAACTCCGTTTTTATGCCCAGGACAGCCAGGAAGTTCCCTTCGGCAGCCGCACATACCTGGACGCATTCCCACGCCAGGAACCCTACCAGGTATGCGCTGAGCTGCACCTGTCGCACGCCGCCCCAGGCAGAGTGGTCTACGTCACGTTCGAGAGCGTCTTATTCCAACCGGATGAAACCTACCAGACCTGGGATCGTGAATCCTGGTTGGAAGCTAAAGCGACCATCTCACAGCACGACCTGGGCTGCACCGGTTGGGAGTACGCCGGTGGATTGCCGGCCGGTAGATATACCTGGAACGTGTTCATCGGCGCCCAAAAAATCGCCCTGGCATCCTTCGAAATCATCGAGTAAAAGAAGCAATGTTACCCACATCTTTGCGCAAACCGCGCCTGTATTTCACCCTGGCTTTGGCCCTGGTCTACATCCTGGGGATCGGCCTGCGACTTTACGACATCACCGACGAGCCGCTTGGGTATTACCCGCTGCGCCAGCTCCAGGGCGCCATCGTGGCGCGCGGCATTTATTACACCATGTTGCCTTCCGCCGACCCGGTGCAACGCGACCGGGCTGTCGGCTTGTGGCATACGATCGCCGTGCACGAGCCCCTCATCCAGCAATACACCGTGGCGCTGACCTACCTGGTCGTTGGTCATGAAATCCCCTGGGTCGCCAGCATCTACAACCTGGTTTTTTGGCTGGTGAGCGCCGCGGCGCTGTACGCCCTGGCCAAGCGCATGGCTGCCGCGCTGCTCAAGGAGCGGGAGCCAGCCGCCGCTGAAATCCTGGCTTCGATTAGCGCACTGCTGGCCCTGGCGTATTTTTTACTGCTGCCCTTTGGGGTGCTTGCCAGCCGTTCGTTCCAGCCCGATCCCGGCATGACCATGTGGATTCTGCTGTTCAGCTATGCCATCTACCGCTGGTCCGAAGAGCCGAACTGGAAATGGGCGCTCCTAGCGGGCGTTTTCGCCGGCCTGGCTGTGCTGATCAAAGCCGTGGCGTTTTGTACGGTCTTTATCGGCCTGGCCGCCATCGCCCTCTATAACCTGGGTCCGCGGCGCGTGAAAGAGATCCCAGCCGCGCTGCTCAGGATGGTGAAGAACCCCCAGCTCTGGGCGATCCTGTTTTTGATGGTCGCGCCCACCGCCTTGTTCTACTGGTTCAACCGGGGGCGGGCCGGCGATTACTTCTCGGCCTACATGCTGTCGCTGGGCCACATGCTGCTGAGCCCGAGCCATTACCTGGTCTGGTTCCGCCTGGTGGCCAGCCTCTTGAAACTGCCTGCGCTGCTCATTGCCCTGGCGGGCGTGCTCGTGTCTCGCGGTCGCAACCTGGCGCTCTCGCTCGGCCTGTGGATAGGCTATTTCGTTTATGGGCTGGCCTTCCCCTATCAAATGGACACCCACAGCTATTACCACCTGGAGCTGGTGGCATTGGTGCCCCTGTCCATGGTGCCAGCCTTTGCCCTGGCCCTGGAGCGCCTCCGCAAAGCCCCACGAGTATGGCAGACGGCCTTGGCCCTGGCGGGTGTGTGCGTGGCGATCTACTTCACCTGGCAGTCCTTCCTGCCGATCTACCGCGATGACTTTCGTGACCAGCCCGCTTACTGGCAAAAGGTAGCCAATGAACTGCCCAACGATGGGAAAACCATCGCCATCACCCAGGAGTTCGGATTCAGACTGCTGTATTACGGCTGGCGCAAACTCGACCTGTGGCCTAACGTGGATCAAATCGAGTTGAGGGACCTGCGCGGCAAGAGCCGCGAGTTCGAGGAATATTTTGCAAAACAGGTTAAGGGCAAACGCTACTTCTTGATCACGGACTTCAACGAATTCGACAACCAGCCAGTGCTCAAACAATACTTATATGACAACTACCCGATCATCCAACAGAGAGATGGTTACATTCTCTTCGATTTAGGCCCCAAAACTTAACCTACACGCAAGCAGGGCCACGATTTTTTGGAGGGCAAACATGAATCACCAGGAATTTCGCTCAGGGCTAGAAAATCCGCCGCAAACCGGAAATCGCGCCAGGAGACAGGCTCTCCTGGCGTTGACGTTTGTGCTCATCGCCAGCCTGGCTTGCAGCATGTTCAGCAAAACCGGCCAGGGCCCAACGCCAGAGCCAACCAGCGCGCCAGTCTCTCCCACGCCGGCCGGGGAGGCCACTCATCCGGCTGAAAGCACCGCTCCACCCGCACCGACCGGCGCCACGCCGGTTCCCCAGGGCCAGGTCGAGCTGTGGCAGTGGGCCAGCTCCGCCACGGCCAGCTCGGAATACGGCAGCAGCGACTGGTCAGCAAGCCAGGCAACCGGCGAACCCAACACTACCATCTGCGGCGACTACACCACAGCCTGGGCCTCGCAGGGCAGCGATACCGTGGAATGGCTGGAGCTGCGCTACGCTACGCCGGTAATCCCCAGCCAGGTGCAAATCCACCAGAGCTACAATCCCAGCCAGATCACCCGCGTGGAGCTGCTGGACACCAACGGCCAATACCACACGGTTTACGAGGGCACGCCGGCGCCCGCCGCCGAATGCCCTTATTTCATGCCAATCGATGTTCCACCCGCGGATTACCTGGCCGTGGGGGTGCGCATCCACATCGACCAATCCCAACTGGGACTGGGCTGGAACGAGATCGATGCCGCCGCCCTGGTCGGCATGGGACCGGCCGGAGCAGCGACGCCAGAACCCACTCCCACTCCGGTAACCGGGGAGGGCGAAGGGCTGGTCGAGTTTGGCTGGACGGTTTTCTCCAATGGGAATTACGTCAACAGCCTGGCTTTACAGGATGGTCACTTGTGGGCGGGGACCGGCGGCGGCGTGGTAGATTGGGACCTGGGCAGCGGCCAGGCCCGCAAATACACCGTATCCGATGGACTGCTGGTGAACGAAATCCGGGCGATTGTGGCCTGCCCGCTGCCAGAAATGCGCATCGTCGCGGGCAGCGAGGGCGGGCTGAACATCCTGGACCCTGAAGAGGGTTTCCCGGTTTGGGAAACCCTGGAAAGCGCCATCCCACCCCAAATGGGACCTGGCGTGCTCACCCTGGACTGTGACCCACTCTCCAGGCGCCTGTTCGTAGGGTACAACTTTGAGCTACAAATCTACGAAGCCGACAGCGGCGAATGGCGCTCCTACACCCAGGAGAACGGTCTGGCCTCCGACGCGGTGACGCAGGTGACCACCATTGGCCAGGACACCTGGGTGGCAGCCTCGTTCGGGTTGACGGTGCTGCACAAGGATGGCAGCTCCAGCGGATACACTGAAGCGGACAGCGATATCCCCAGCCAGGAAATCTACACCATCGCTGGCGATTCACAGGGCGCGGCCTGGCTGGGCACACAGCAGGGGCTGGTCAAATTCCAGGCAGGCGCATGGCGGCTGTATAACGAGAAGAACGTGGCCGACTTTCCTTCGGCGCGGCGCATCGATGGCGTGGTGGTCGCCCCGGACGACAGCCTCTGGATCGGCGACAACCTGGGGCAGATCTGCCATTTCGACCCCGGGCAAGAGACCTGCCTGCAAACCTATTCCGAAGAACCCGGCATGGTAGCGTACGTCAAGGATATGGTCATCGATGCGCAAAGCCGGCTGTATTACAGCGGCGGCAAGCAGGGCATCAGCGTTCTCGAGAACGGGCGCTGGCGCACCATGCAGGTGAACGAGCGCCCATTGAGCAACGCCTACCAGGCCATCGCCCAGACCCCGGACGGCATGATCTGGGTTGCCGGTCGAGCAGGCCTGCAGAAGTTTCGCGCCGCTGAGCCATTCGGCGAATGGCAGTTGGTGAACGGCGACATCAAGGAAGCCAGCAGCCTGTACGCCGCCCCAGACGGGCTGTGGATCGGGCATATCTGGGGGGCCAGCTTCCTGGAATACACCAGCGGAGAAATGACCCATTTCGAGCCGGGCGAAAAAGGCCAGGCGCTGCACAGCCCGCCAACGGTGATCGCCACGGACCACCAGGGCCACACCTGGTTTGGCACTTTAGAAGGTCTCTCGGTTTGGGATGGAGAAGGTTTCACGTATTATGACCTGCTGGATGAGGCAGAGCGCGCTGCTGGAACGTTCCCACCTTCGGTGAAAGCCATCCAGGCGCAAGGCGACCAGGTGTGGGTGGGCACTGGCAGCGCGCTGTATCGCTTCGATGCGGACGGCCAGGTGCGGCGCTGGGAAGCAGAGCTCGAGGCGCAGTTGCCCGAGGGCGCATATGTTTCGATTGGGGCGCTGGCGCTGGACCGGGAAGGACGGCTGCTGGTGGGCATCTGGAACCGGCTGGCGCGCTTCGATGGTGAAAAGCTCGAGGTAATCACGGAGACCCCCTCACCCATCACCACTATCGCCGTGGACAACCTGGGGCGAGACTACCTGCCCAGCCGCATCTGGCTCACCACCGAAGAAAGCGGCGCGTGGATTGGCCAACCGGATGTGGATGGTTATTTCTGGGACAACTTTACCACGCAGAGCGGCCTGCCTGGCAACCGCTTCTGGTACAACACGATGGTGGTAGACAGCCAGGGCGGCTATTGGTTCGCCTGCAATGAAGGCGGGTTGGCCTTATTTCTCCCCATGTCTACAGGGCAATAAACTGCCGGTAAAAACCCACCGGGCCGGTGAAAACCCACCGGGCCGGTGAAAACCCACTGGCCCGGTAAAATCAGCCGGGGCTGCCCAGATCACTTTGGACAGCCCCGGTAATCTATTTCCACATTTGCTTGAACTGGTCGGCCAGGGATTGCAAGGCGTTATCGCCGAGCAGGTCGCTGTCCAAAATCTGGTCGAGCGAGAAAAGCTGCTCGTTGGCGCCCAGGGCGCTCTCTGTACCCGGTTCGGCCAGTTCCACCGCATCGCCGGGAACAGCCGCCGGGCTGGTTTGGCTGGCTTCCTGGGCAGCGGAGCGCTCCAGGATAGCCTGAAGCTGCGGTAAGGCCTGGCGGGTGGCGTACAGCACCATGCCCGATTTGACATCCTGGCCGAAGATCACCAGGAGGAAAGTATCGCTGGTCAGGTGCGCAGAATAGACACTGAAACGGCTGCCTTCGTGGTAGTTGAGGCGGAAAGACTCGCCTTCGCCGATCAGCGAAGCAATCCCGGCTGTGGCAGCGAAATCGCCCGCCACCAGGGCCGCCAGGGCGGAGATGTTGATATCTGCGATCACCCCTTTGGCGTCGATGACGTGCCCACTGCCTTCTACCAGCAGCGTGCAGCGCGCCGAAGCCTCCACGCGCAGCTCCGCCAGGATCTGGTCGATCTCGCCCAGTTGCGCCGGCGACAGCAGCCGCCCAACCATCGAGGGCGCAGCCGCCTGCGCAGCCGGTGCGCTTTCTGGCTGCCGGGAACTTCGCCGGCGTGCAGCCTCGCGCCCGACAATCGCCAGCAGTTCATCCGAACGATATGGCTTCGGGATGAAATCGCTGACGCCTCGCCGCAAAGCCTGGATCACATTCTCGGCCACGGCATGCGCCGTAACCATCACCACCGGCGTCTGGGGTGAACGCTGTTTGATCTGGTCGAGCAGGTCAAACCCATCCATGCCCGGCATTTGCAGATCGGTCAACACCAGGTCGTATTCTTTGGCTTCCAGGGCCAGCAGAGCCTGCTCGACCGAGTCAGCCAGGTCAACAGCGTAGTTCTTATATGTAAGCAGGCGCTGCAAAGCCAGGCGAATATCTTCATCATCATCGACTACCAGGATATCTGCCGTTGTGCTCATGCCACTCTCCTCACCCACATCATAACACATCTACCTCCAGCCAGATACGCCTGCCTAACCAGGCAAGCGATAGACCTCATCCATGATATCCACGCCGCAAGACAGGCCTTCCATCCAATCGATGAAACGGTTTACGTGCTCCTTTTGGGTGAACATGGCGCCATGCTGCGGGGCAATCACCTCGATATCCAACTGGCGCACCATCTTCGCCCACAGCTTGAGCGTCCTACCAGAAGCGATATAGCGGCGGTGGAAGCCTTCCATGTATTGGATGTGATCTTCGAAGTTTTGCACGATCGTGTAGGACTGGCCCAGCGAAGCCCCCAGGTCGCCGGAATACAGGATCTTAGAAACCGGGTCGTAGATCTGGAAGTTACCGGGCGAGTGCAAGAAGTGCGCAGGGAGGATCATCAGCGGGCAGCCGGCCAGGTCCAGGATCATACCCTCATCTGGCACTGCATCGATGCGATCCATCACCATCTCGTCCACGCCGAAATGGGTGATAAAGCGCATCCATAATTGAGACAACAGCCCTCTGGCCTCGGTAATCATCAGCCAGCCGTTGGCAGCCGCAATGATATCCGGGTCCTGGTGAGAGAAAAATACGTACTGCAAGGCGCTGGTCGGCATGACCGCCGACAACTCGGCCAGCGCGCCAGAATAAACCTTGTGCCCGCCAGGGTCGAGCAACATGGCCTGGCCGTTATGCAGGATCACGTGCTGGTTGGCCTGCACCATTTGCCCCGAAGTGAAGTCCTCCAACAGGATGTTTTTATGATTGGCATTCTCGAAAAGAATTTGGGTGGGCATAATAAGTTCCTACCTTATGTGGTTTGGATGAACGTCCTGGAGCGCGCCGCGCTAGCCCAGGATCTCGGCCACGCGCTGCGCCCCTTCGCGCGCTTCCAGAAACGCCATCCCCAGGTTGACGTTAGCGCCGGTCAGGGCCACGAAAACGGCGTTCTTACCGGCATAGGTGATGATTACGTTGCCGTCTGTGCCCTGGATCAGGGTCTGCTGCAGATCACCGCGACCCAACTGGCCAGCCGAACGACCCGACAGGTTGAGGATGCCGGCCGCCACTGCGCCGACGCGCGCCTGGTCCATCTTACCAGGCAGTTCGGCGGAGATCACCAGGCCATCCATGCTGATCACCGCGACGCCCTGGATATCGGTTGAGTTATCGATCAAATTACGCAGGGCTTGCGCCAGCAAATCGCTGCGTTTTGGGGGTGTTGACATATTTTTCTCCTTGGCTGATAGAATGCGTAAGATTACAAAATCAAATGGACTGGCGAGCATCCAGCGCCTGCGCCACGGCCTGGGCACTTTCGCGCGCGTCCAGAAATGCCAAGCCCAGGTTGGTATCCAGGTCTGCCAGGGCCAGCAGGAGCGCCTGTGGGCCAGCCTGTGTGATGATCAGGTTGCCCGCCGCTCCCTGGATGAGGGTCTGCAAGAAATCGCCGCGGGCCAATTGCGCCGTTGAGCGGCTCGATAAATTGAACAACCCAGCGACGATGTTCGTGGCCCGGCTGGGGTCCAGTTCGGGGGGCAGGCTGGTCGCCAGGGCAGCGCCGTCCCGGCCAACCACCATCATTCCCTGGAAGCTGGAGTGAGCAGCCAGGTCCCGCAAGATCTGTTCGAGCGGATCGGCAGGCAAAGGGACCGGCCCAGCCGCCGGGGCGGCTTCGCTTTCATCCTTGCGGCGCAGGCCCTCCAGCACCAGGGCCGACCAGGGTAAGCGGATCGTGTGCGCCGGTGGTTCCACGCCCTGCTGCACTTCGAAATCTCCCTGTTCCCAGGCCAGGAGCGCATATGCGGCCTCTTCGGCCTGCAACCCCTGCCCCTGAGCGTGCACCACCTCGCCATCCGCGAAGTAGAGTTCCATCTGCTGGCCGGCATGTCTGACCAACAGGCGCGCCCGAGAACCCGACTGGCAGTGTAATTGGATCAGTTCGGCAATTCCCAAATCGCTTAGATTACCTGTGAGCGCCATAGCACCTCGCTTTCATGCATTTAGCGGAAACTCCACGCCTGGCGAATCTGGCGAATGGCCTGGTTGGTCACCCGGCGGTAAGTCATTTGTGCCGGTAGCTTGACCGCCAGGTACAGAACGTGCTCGCCGGCCATAAATCGGCGGCACACCAGGCGCTGGCCCGATTCGGCATACATGCTGACCTCGTCCATGCTGCCCAACCCAATCCGCCCGCCGGCCTGCTCGGCCACGCGCTGGATCATGGCAGCAATCGCAGCCGAAGGTTCCGGGCTGCTGCCCTGGGTGAAAGCCGCCAGGGGGAAGCCAGAGGCGTCGGTGAGCACCACCTCGCTGAATTGATTCTCCTGGCCTATCTGTTGCACAATCTCTTGAATTTGCTTCAAAGTTACCTCCTGTTTACCGGGTGCGCGCCGCCAGCAGCTTGCGCTGTACGTCGACCAACACCAGGCGCATGGCAGTTTGTAGAGTCTCGGGCACGCCCAGTCCCTGAGGAGCCACTGCTTCGATCACCGGGTAAGCGGCCACATCCAGGGCTGCCTGCAGTTCAGCCATCCCCAGGATTTCGGGCAGGTCGCGCTTGTTGAACTGTACCACCGCCGGGAAGCCGGGCAAAGTTTGCCCCATGCCAGACAGGTGTCGGCGCAGATCGTTCCAGGAAGCGCGGTTGTCTTCCAGGCGCGCCGCCTGCGAGTCGGCCACGAAGACCACCCCATCCGCCCGGCGCAGCACGGCCTGGCGGGTCGATTCGTAATAGGTTTGCCCGGGCACCGTGTACAACCCAAACTTGGGCTTCAAGCCGCCGATCTGGCCCATCTCCATTTGCAAGAAATCGAAGAAGATCGTGCGGTCTTCGTGCGTATTGAGCGTAAACAAATCGCTGCGGGACTGGGGCTGCATGTGCGCGTGAATCTGCTCCAGGTTGGTGGTTTTACCGCTCAAAGCCGGGCCATAGTAGACGATATTGACATGCAGTTCGCGCGTCTTCCAGTTGATAAACATGCGCTCCTCACTGTTTCTGCGGCAAGCAGGCGGCGCTGAGCGGGCAGTTCAGACAGTTGAAACCCTGCTCGAGCTTTCCTAACCCCGGCAGGCTGATGGTAAAGGTTGTGCCCTGGCCAGGCGTGCTGTGCACGGCAATGTGCCCGCCATGATCCTGCACGATTCGATACGAGATGCTCAAACCCAATCCAGTACCGTGTTCACCCTTGGTGGTGAAAAATGGCTCGAAGATGCGCTCGCGCAGTTGCTCATCAATCCCGTTGCCTGTGTCGGCAATCGCAACCTGGGAGCACTCGCCCACAGGCGCAGAACGCACCTCCAGCGCGCCTCCTTGCGGCATGGCGTCCCGGGCGTTGATGAACAGGTTCAGGAAAATTTCGCCCATCTGTTCCGGCGAGGCCTTGACCACAGGCAAACCTTCGTCCAGTTCCTGGCGCACCTGGATGTGGTTCTTCTGCAGATCTTTCTTCACCAGCGCCAGCACTTCTTTCAGTACTGCATTCAGATCCACAGCAGTGCGTTCCTTGCGAGGCGGCCTGGAAAAGTCGCGCAGTTGCTGCGCCAGGGAAGCGATGTGGTTCAACTGGCGCTCGATCACCGCCACATCTTCCATGACCGGGGAATCGCCCAGTTGCATTTTGATCAAATCCACGTAGGTCAGGATGGCTGCCAGCGGGTTGTTGATCTCGTGTGCGATCGAGGCCGACAAGCGCCCCAAGGAGGCTAGCTTTTCGGCATGGTGCAGTTGGTCGTGAGCCTGCTCCAGTTGCTGCGTGCGCTCGAGTACTTTGAGCTCCAGGGTCGCGTTCAGTTCGGCCAGGTTGTGCGCCAGGGCGCGCAGGCGCAGCATAGCCCGAGCGCGCGCCAGCAGTTCGGCGTTCTCAACCGGCTTGATCAGAAAGTCGTCGGCTCCAGCGCTCAACGCCGTAGCGCCCACCTGGCTGCGCTCGCCCCGGGCCATCAAGATCACAGGAATGAAGGGCAGGCTGGCATCCGCTTTCAGATGGCGGATGACCTCATAACCGCTGGCATCTTCCAGCTCCGCTCCCAGAATCAACAAGTCCGGAGGCCGGCTGGAAACGGCCTGCAGCACGACCTCGCCAGCGCTGGCCGTACGCGGTGCATACCCCGCGGACTGCAAAACGACGCGCATGCGCCGCGAAAGTTCCTGATCGCGGTCCGCGATGAGAATGTCAGCAAAAAGTGCACCTAATTTCATAATAACGCTTAGGAAACTCGCTACTCGAACTCCACTTGGATCCGCGCTGCAAGCAAAAAAGCGCTTGGGCGCGAAGCCACAAAAGTATAGCACATTCTGGGATGTGATTTATGAAAATAGTCTCAATATCCTGACTACCGCCCTCAAGCGGCGAATAGTTCAGTGGTAAAATACCCATTCGGTGCAGACCGCTGCGCCCAATGGCATAACTCTACGGTGCAAACTGCGGAGTTTTCCGATGTAATCTAGAAAATTTGCTGAGGTAAGTTATGTATATCGATCCCAATACAGGTGGTATGCTCTTTCAAATGCTGGCCATGCTGCTGGCCGTCTTTTCCGGCGTAATCTTGATATTCTCCAGCAGGATTCGCGCTGGCATCGCTCGCTTGCAGCGCACGCTGCGCGGCAAGAAGGAAGAAGAAACCGAAAACAAGCCAGAGGATCAGGCCTGATGCACACCCTGATCCTGGGTTTCGATTCGTTTGATCCCAGGACCTTCGAGAAACTGGCCGGAGAAGGCAAACTGCCGAACCTGGGCCGCTACGCCGCGGCCGGCCAGTACGCGCGCTTCACAGTCAGCGATCCCCCTCAAACCGAAGTATCCTGGACCAGCATCGCTACCGGGCAGGACCCGGGCGGGCACGGCATCTTCGATTTCGTTCACCGCGACCCGGCCAGCTACACGCCCTTCGTCTCGCTGCTGCCCACGCAGAAAGGCGCCCTGGGTGTGCAGTTTGTGCCCCCTTTCCGGGCGCGCACGCTCTTCGAAGAAGCCACGCGCATGGGCTACCCCGCCACGGCCATGTGGTGGCCCGGGCTGTTCCCGGCTCGCCCGGAGCTGCCCGTCCAGACCATCCCCGGCCTGGGCACGCCCGATATCCAGGGCAAGCTGGGCGTTGGCCTGTTATACACCACCGAGACGGCCCAACCGGCCGCAGACGGCAAGACTGCCATCAAGCCCCTGGACAAAACCGGAGCCGGGCGCTATACGGGCAGCATCGAAGGCCCGCTGGCCAAGCAGCCGGCCAAAGCTGATCTGCAGCTCGACCTGCTGGATGAACGCGCGGCCCGCCTGACGATCGGTAAGCAGTCCATACCGCTCACCCCTGGCGCGTGGAGCCCATACATCGAAATCGAATTCAAGCTGGGGCTGTTCGTCTCTGTGAAAGTGGTTACGCGAGCGATTCTGACTCAGACAAACCCAGAAGTGCGCCTGTACTTCCTGCCGCTGCAGATTCACCCGCTGGCTTCACCCTGGCGCTACGGCACGCCGCCTGGGTTCATCAAGCGCGCCTGGAAGGAAAGTGGACCGTTCCTGACCCTGGGCTGGCCCCAGGATACCAGCGGCCTGGAGGAAGGCTGCATCAACGATGAGCAGTTCCTGGCCCTGTGCGATTCGATCTTCGAGAGCCGCGAGCGCGCCCTGATGCACCAACTGGATTCCTTCAACGAGGGCGTCCTGGCGATCATCTTCGACAGTCTGGACCGGGTGCAGCACATGTTCCGCCGCGACCGGCAGGATGTGATCGAAAGCTGGTACGTCAAGCTGGATGGGCTGGTGGGCCGCGTGGCCCAGCGCCTGTCGGCCATGCCAGACCGCCGCGCCCAACTGCTGGTGCTCTCCGATCACGGCTTCACCGAGTTTACCTATAAAGTGCACTTGAACCGCTGGCTGGCCGAGCACGGCTGGCTGACTGCGCAAAGCCCCAACGGGAAAGGCGGCCTGGACGATGTCGATTGGTCCCGCAGCCAGGCCTATGCCGTCGGCCTGAACAGCCTGTACCTGAACCTGGCAGGGCGCGAAGGGCAGGGCAGCGTGCCCGCAGAGCAGGCCCCCGGGCTGGTGGACCCGATTCGCCAGGCGCTGCTGGATTGGCGCGGCCCGGATGGTCGCCCGGTAGTGCAGCGCGCCCTGCGCCGCGAAGAAGCCTTTTCTGGCCCGCTGAGCGCTTACGGCCCCGATATCCTGCTGGGCTATTCGCCAGGATACCGGGCCTCTTCCGAGACCGGCCTGGGGCGCTGGGCAGAGACGACCATCGAAGCCAACCACGATCATTGGGGTGCGGATCACTGTATCGACTCGCAGGCCGTGCCCGGGGTCATTTTCGGCAGCCAGGGCTTACACGGGCTGTCCGCCCCATCCTTCCGGCACATCCCGGCTTTGGCCACCGGTAAGGAACTGGAACAGGGCTCCACCGCCCCGCCGCCGCCCGGCGCGCTGAGCGGAGAAGACAAAAAGGTTCTGGAAGAGAGATTGAAAGGCCTTGGTTACCTCTAAGGAAACTCGCAGGGGCGTAAGCCTTGCGCCCCTGCGTGCTCGTCTCCCCTCCCGGTGTGAGCTGGCGCCGGTCTTTGCCATCCTGCTGTTCCTGGACTTTAGCTGGTCGCTCTACCACATGTTCTTTGTGGTGCCGAGCTGGTTGTATTATATGAATGTGTGGGGTGTACTGGGGCTAACCACTTACGTGCTGGCCTTTTCCCTGCTGGAAAGCGCTCTGATCCTGGCGAGCATCGTGCTGCTGTGCCTGCTGTTCCCGCCTCACCTGTTCCGAGAACAGTTCATCGCCCTGGGCAGCGCCACCGCCGGGGTGATCGGGCTCGGGGCAGTGCTGGTGCAGCGCAGCATCGGCCTGATCTACGATATGCGCATCTGGCAGCTGCTGGCGTTTCCACCCGCCATCCTGGTTGGGCTTGTGCTCTTGATATGGCTGATGGGCCTCGTCCTGCGGCGCGTGCCGCTCCTGGCGCGCCTGTTGAGCGCCCTGGCAGAGCGCATGCAAGTCTTCATCTGGGTCTACCTGCCCCTGGGTGTGATCGGGATCGTGGTCGTCATCATCCGTAATCTGTTCTGGATTTAGCTGCGGGGGTCCGGTTTGGCGCGAATTTCTCGTAGAGACTTCATCAAGCTGGCTGGGGCCGCATCGCTGCTGCCGCTGGCTGGCAACCTGCCGCAGGTCAGCGACCTGCCGCTGATCGGCAGGCTGCCCACTGGCCAACGCCTGGCGCTGCCTGCCGTGGCGCATCCGGGTCAGGAGTCCAGCCCGCCCAACGTGATCATCATCCTGTTGGACGCCCTTTCCGCTTTCAACCTGTCGGTTTACGATTACCCGCGCCGCACCAGCCCGAACCTGGAGAAATTCGCCCAGCGGGCGACGGTCTTCCACGGGCACCATTCGGGCGGCAACTTCACCACGCCCAGCACCGCGTCGCTGTTCACCGGGCAGTACCCCTGGACGCACCGCGCCCTCAGCCTGAGCGGGCTGATCACCCGTTCGGTCTTGCCCTACAACCTGTTCGAACAACTGGAACAGGGGCTTCGCTCCTACTTCACAATGAGCTTCACGCAGAACATCTACGCCGATATGCTGCTCTACCAGTTCGAGAAGCACCTGAAACGCCACCCGCAGTTGGATAACTTCTCCCGGGCGGGGCATACCTTCTACGATAATTTCTTCCGGCGCGACGGTGTGTACGCCATGAAGTCCGTGGACCAATTCCTGTTCCTGCGCGAGCAGGCCCACGGCTCGTTGTTTCTGTCGATCCTGAGCGATTTGGCGCTCACCCTGCGCTCGAAGCTGGAAGCGCGCCGCCTGGCGGGCATTTATCCGGAGGGGCTGCCACGCCTTTCGAACACAGACGTGGCCTTCGTGCTCTCCGAAGTGATCGATGGGGTCATCGGCCTGGTGGACGACTTACAGCCCGTATCGCCTTTCTTCTCGTATCTGCACTTGATGCCGCCGCACCAGCCCTACACGCCCACGCGCCCGTTCATCGGTATCTTCGATGACGGCTGGAACCCAGAGCCGAAGAAAAAACACCGCCTGGCGAGCGGCCTCTCTGAAGAACGGCTGGATGTGCTGCGGCGAACCTATGATGAATTCATCGCCAACCTGGACGATGAGTTGGGGCGACTGTTCGACCACCTGGAACACAGCGGCCTGATGGAAAACAGTTACGTGATCCTGACTTCCGATCACGGGGAAATGTTCGAGCGCGGCGAACACGGGCACTCCACCCCACTGGTGTTCGAGCCGGTCATCCGCATCCCGCTGCTCGTGCACGCTCCTGGGCAGCAGGCTCGCCAGGATGTGCACGCCCTGACCAGCAACGTTGACTTACTGCCCACCCTGCTGCACATCGCCGGCCTGCCCATCCCGGAATGGGCGCAGGGCCAGGTGCTGCCGGGCCTGGGCGGCCAGGCAGACGCCCAGCGCGAGGTCTTCGTGGTCGAAGCCAAGAAGAACCCTGCCCACAACCCCCTCAGCAAGGCCACTGTTGCCATGCTGCGCGGCCAGCACAAGCTGGTGCATTACCTGGGTTACAAGTATTATCCCGACAACTACGAGTTCTACGATCTGGCCAATGACCCCGGCGAACAGAACAACCTGTACCCCGACCACCCCCTCGCCCGGGAGTTCCAGGCCGAACTGGACCAGAAACTGGCGCAAGCCGACCACCCCTATCAAAACCAGCCCTAATCACCAGGAGTCTTTGCATGCTATCCAAATTCCTATCCCGCTTTGGTAAGAGCGCCCACCCTGATCAGGGCGGCGCTTCCAGAAAGCCCATTACCGTTGTATCCGGTTTGCCGCGTTCCGGCACTTCGATGATGATGCAAATTTTGCAGGCCGGCGGTATGACCATCCTGACCGACCAGGAGCGCAGCGCTGACGAAGACAACCCCAAGGGCTACTTCGAACTCGAGCGGGTCAAGAAGTTGAAGGAAGGCGACGCAGCCTGGGTAGACCAGGCACAGGGTAAAGTGGTTAAGGTGATCTCAGCTTTGCTGGAACACCTGCCGGCGCAGTACGAATACAAAGTGATCTTCATGCAGCGCAAGATGGAAGAGGTGCTGGCTTCGCAAAAGCAGATGCTGATCCGGCGCGGCGAGGCAACCGACAAAGCCAACGACGAGACTTTGGCGCTGTTGTTCCAGCAGCATCTGGCTCAGGTGCAGAACTGGCTGGCAGGGCAGCCCAACATCCGCGTGCTGTACATCCCCTACGACGCTCTGCTGCAAGACCCGCAAACCCACATCCGGGCCGTAGCCGATTTTCTCGGCCTGCCCCTGGACATCCCGGCGATGCTGGCCGTGCCCGATAAGAACCTGCACCGGCAGCGCAGCTAAAAGAACTGTAAGCTGGGGTAACCCAATGGGGGATACACTTATGCGCAATGACGTGCTATACTCATGCTAGAGTCATTCCGGCTGTTTTCAGGAGGATGGTCGTCATGAAGCGCATTTTTCGCAACCGCTTACCTTATCTGGGTCTGGTGCTGGGCTTTACGCTGGTCCTGGCTTTGATCGCGATCGCCGCGGTTGGGCCATTCCAGGAACTGGCCGGGAAAGGGCGCGGTGTCTTGACCCTTGCCAGCGCCCAGTTGGGACACCACAGCGAGATTGCTGCTTTGAACAGCATGGGCGGCCTGGCTTTGGCAATGCCCAGATTGGCGCCCGATCTCCTCTCGGCTGCTTTCGATGCACTCCTGTTCCCCTGGCCTCCCAAGCCGCCGCCCGACTTCAGCAAGCTCACCCCTGAAAATGGGGCTACAGGCGTCTCCACCAGCCCGACACTTACCTGGGAGGCCATCGGCGGGGAAGAAACCTTATACTACTCATACTGCATCGACACGACCAATAACGATAACTGCGATACGGGGGTCTGGACTAAGGCGACGAGCACCTCTTACACCGAAGTGACCGGCTTGAATACCAACACCACGTATTACTGGCAGGTGCGCGCCTCGAATAAAGCTGGAGTTACCTACGCCAACCGCGGCGAAGACAGCTGGTGGAGCTTCACCACCTTCTCGGACCCACCAGAAACTTTCAGCAAGATTGATCCGCTCAACGGCGCTACCGGCGTCCCCACCAACCCCAACCTGAGTTGGGAAACCAGCCCGGGCGCTACCAACTACGCTTATTGCATCGACGCGATCAACAACGGCATCTGCGACGGCGGCATCTGGTTCAACACCGGCAGCACCACCAGCGTCGATTTGAGCGGCCTGAGCAGCAACGTGTACTATTACTGGCAGGTGCGCGCCGACAACAGCTTCGGGTCCACCTACGCCAACGGCGGTACCTGGTGGAGCTTCAGGACCCAGGGCGGCACATTACCAGACGCTTTCAGCAAAATCAGCCCGGCGAATAACGCCACAAGCGTGCCTACCAACCCGACTCTAACCTGGCAAGCCAGCGCCGGGGCCACCAGTTATGATTATTGTTACGACACTACCAACAACAACGCCTGCGATAGTGGCATATGGGCCAACACCGGCACCAGCACCAGCGTCGCCCTGAGTGGATTGAGCGGGGGAACGCTGTACTACTGGCAGGCGCGCGCCAACAACGCCCTGGGTTCACGCGAGGCCAACAGCGAAATCTGGTGGGTTTTCACCACCACCGGAATCACCCAGGATAGCTACGAGCCTGATAACACCTGGGACGTGGCCAACTGGATCTACTCTGGTTCACCGCAAGGGCACAGCATCTCGCCAGCCACGGACGTAGATTGGGTGAAATTCAACCTGACGGTCACTTCCCAGGTGATCCTGGAAACATCCGGGGCCACCAACGCCGACACGCGCATGTGGTTGTACGATGGCAGCCTGAACCAGATCGAATACAATGACAATAACGGCACAGATCTGTATTCACGCATCGACCGCTTCTGCGCTACCGATCCGCTGCCCGCCGGCACGTATTACGTTAAAGTAGACGAAAACGGAAATGACGCCCAGATTGCCAGCTATATTCTCAGCCTGACAGCAACTTCCTGCATGCCCGGGGCGTTCGGCAAGATCAGCCCGGCGAATGGAGCCAGCAATGTCTCCACCAGCCCAACGCTGAGCTGGCAGACCAGTTCCGGCGCTACAGGCTATGAGTATTGCTACGACACTTCCAACAATAACACCTGTAACGATGTCTGGAGAAGCACCGCCGCCACGAGCGCCAGCCTGACCGGCCTGACCAATTACGCCACCTACTACTGGCAGGTGCGCGCTACAGGGCCATCTGGCTCGACAGACGCCGACAGCGGCGCCTGGTGGAGTTTCACAACCGGCACTTTAGCCCAGGATGTGTACGAGCCCGACAATACCTGGGACCAGGCCAGCGCTATCTATCCCAGCGTGCCGCAGGCGCATAACATCTCGCCCGTGGGTGATGTCGATTGGGCTCGCTTCACCCTGACCACCGGTTCCGAGGTGATCCTGGATACCTCCGGCGCGGTTGGCGGCGACACGCGCATGTGGTTGTACAACAGCAACCTGAGCCAGATCGAATTCGACGACGACAGCGGCACAGGCCTGTATTCGCACATCGACCGCCTGTGCGCCGCCGACCCGCTGCCTGCCGGTACGTATTACGTGAAAGTAGAGGAAAACGGGAACGACGCCGTGATCTCCGATTACCAGCTCAGCCTTACGGTGAACTCCTGCACGCCTGCCGCCTTCAGCAAGCTCACCCCGGCCAATAGCGCCACGATCCAGACGGTCACCCCAGAGCTGTTCTGGGAGTCCACCAGTTGGGCCACCGGCTACCTGTACTGCTACGACACCACCAACAACAGCACCTGCGACAGCCTGTGGTTCAGCGCCGGCACCAGCACCAGCGCCAATATCAGCGGGCTGGTTTACAACACCACTTATTACTGGCAGGTGCGCGCCCTCAACGCCGCCGGCACAGTGGAGGCCAACAATGGCACCTGGTGGAGCTTCACCACCATCGATCCATCTGTGGATGTTTACGAGCCCGACAACGACTGGGACGAGGCCAGCACGATCACTCCTGGCAGCCCGCAAACCCACAGCATCGTCCCGGTGGATGATGTGGACTGGGTGACCTTCACGCTCGACCAGAACTCCGATGTGACCTTGCAGACCAATGGCGAAATGGGTTATGACACGCGCATGTGGTTGTACGACAGCGGGCTAAACGAGATCGAATACAACGACGACGGCGGCCCCGGTATGTTCTCGCGCATTGACCGCATCTGCAGTGTTGACCCGTTGCCAGCCGGCACGTATTACGTCAAAGTGGACGAACTGAACAACAACAACGAAATCCCCAACTACACGCTGGAACTGCAAGTCGATCCGTGCGCAAGCATCACCCAACAAATCTACATCCCCTTCGTAAAGTCCTCTGCGCCAAGCTACCTGGCCCTGCCGGATGAAATGCGTATGTTCAAAGAACAAGCGCCGGTTGACGCGCAGGAACGAAGCCAGAACCTGCCCTTCGACCAACTCACCATCAGCCAGGCCTGGCAAGATCCATCCACCAAATTCGCCTGGTAGGGGCGCAGGGCGTGCGCACGGCGTGCGCCCCCACCACAGGCGTGCCCCGCCAGGAGGCTATCGATGAAATGGCGCAATGCGATTACTGACGTTACCGGGCTGCGCGTTGGGCACGCCCACGATTTGCAAGCCCTCACCGGCTGCACCGTAATCCTGTGCGAGCAGGGCGCGGTAGGCGGCGTGGATCAGCGCGGCGGTGCGCCCGGCACGCGCGAGACCGATGCCCTGCACCCCATGCACCTGGTGCAAAAGGTGCACGCGGTGGTGCTGTCTGGCGGCTCGGCTTTCGGATTGGATGCCGCCAGCGGAGTCGTACGCTACCTGGAGGAACGCCACGTGGGATTCGATGTGCAGGTAGCGCGCGTGCCCATCGTGCCAGCCGCCATCCTGTTCGACCTGGGCCTGGGCCGGGCAGATGTGCGCCCAGATGCCGAGATGGGCTACCAGGCCTGCCTGAACGCCAGCAGCGCCCCGCCAGCCGAAGGCAACGTGGGCGCAGGCGCAGGCGCCACGGTAGGCAAGATTTTAGGCATGGGCCAGGCGATGAAATCCGGCATCGGCAACGCCAGCCTGCACCTGAGCCGCGGCGTTTTCATCGGAGCGATTGTGGCAGTCAACGCATTTGGCGATATAATAGACCCGCAAAGCGGGTCCACTACGATTATCGCTGGGGCGCGCAGTCTGAGCGCTGACCCGGCCTGCGTCGGCGCCGGTGGGCCCTTCGCCGATACATTGGACGTGATGCGTTTCCTGGTCAGCCGTACCAGCCTGGGCTTTACGGCTCGCCAGAATACCATCATCGGCGTGGTAGCTACCAATGCTCGCCTGGACAAGGAACAGGCCAACAAAGTCGCCCAGATGGCCCAGGATGGTTTGGCTCGCTGCGTCCGCCCGGCGCACACCATGCTGGACGGCGACACGATCTTTGCCATCTCTACAGGGAACCGGCGCGTGGATGTCAATATCGTAGGAGCCTACGCTGCCGAAGTATTCGCCCGGGCAATTGTCCGTGCAGTGCGCGCAGCCCGTCCAGCTGGCGGGTTGCCCTCGGCAGCTGAACCGTAAAGCCCGTGGGGGCGCAAGGCTTGTGCTCCACGATTTGTGAGCGTAAAGTCTGCGCCCGGGTGAGTAATCCAACCAGGAGGTCCACCATCCGCTCCACCATCATGCCTCATGACACCCTGCTGGTCGTTGAAGACAACGATGTCTTGCGTGAAGGCCTGCGCGACATGCTGATATATGAAGGCTTTCACGTGCTGGCAGCCTGTAACGGCCAGGACGCCCTGGAATGCATCGAAGGGATGCTACCGGCGCTAATCTTATCGGACATTGCCATGCCAGTCATGAACGGCTTCGACCTGTACGAAGCCGTACGCCAGCGCGCCGAGTGGATCGCCATCCCCTTTATTTTCCTGACGGCCAAAACCGAGCCGGATGACGTCCGGCGGGGACGCAAACTGGGCGTCGACGATTACCTTACCAAGCCGATCAACCGTGAAGAACTGGTCTCCACTATCCGCTCGCGCCTGGCGCGCAGCCGGCAGATCCAGGTGGCCCAGTTGCAGCACGCCTACCTGGCCAGCCTGACA
Source organism: Chloroflexota bacterium (assembly GCA_040752025.1). GTDB lineage: Bacteria > Chloroflexota > Anaerolineae > Anaerolineales > UBA4823 > JBFMFR01. The sequence continues at coordinate 80,062 of JBFMFR010000025.1, forward strand.
GCCCTGGCCAACGCCGCCGACATGCGAGACGTGAGCACCAACGGGCACGTGTCGCGCGTTTCGAATCTGAGCATGGCCTTGGCGCGTCACATGGGCTGGAAAGAGCGCCAGCTCGAGATCATTCAATACGGCGCCATCCTGCACGACATCGGTAAAATCCACATCCCCGAAAAGATTTTGTTCAAACCCGAAGAGCTTACCAATCAGGAATGGGAGGTTGTCCAGCGGCATCCGGTCAACGGAGAGCGCATGGTCAAGGATGTCGACTACCTGGCAGAATCGGCTCCCATCGTGCGCCACCACCACGAGCGCTGGGATGGCTCGGGCTATCCGGACGGGCTTTCGGGTGAATCCATCCCCCTGGGGGCGCGCATCGTCAGCGTGGCCGATTCCTTCGATGCCATGACCAGCTATCAGCCCTACAGCCCGGCGCGTTCCTTGCAAGACGCCTATATGGAAATCCTCAGCCTGTCCGGCGAGCGCTATGATCCCGGCGTGGTGGCGGCCTTCCAGCGCGCCTGGTACGCCGGCGAGATCCAATCTATCACGGTCCGGCGCTGATCTTCAGGGCGGGTTTCAGGCGTCGCGCAGCACTCCCGCCGTGCTCACTGCCGCTTTACGGTAAACCTGCTCGGGCGGGCGGGGCTCGCCATCCACACTCAGCAAGCTTTCCAGGCGGATGCCAAACAGGCGCTCGTTCTGGCGCAGGTAGGGCTCGATCAACTGCCAGTCTTGCGGGCTGAGCTCAACGAACACCCCGCCGTTGAGCTGCTCGGGCGAGACTTTGCCGTGCGGGTCGCGCAGGTAGATGGCGCCCCCCGAGGCCAGCGAGAACAGGTTGCCGCCCGGGTACGGGCTGGGCAGTTCCTGCAAGCGCCCGGCTTCATCGAAGGCCACGCCGTTCAAGATGGCAAAGCCGCCGCCCTGCAGCGGGTCGCCGGCCATGAACGACTCGGCCAGGTAATCCAGGCAAGCGCCGTTGATCACCGCTCGCGGGCGGCCCACGGCGTTGATCAGCGGGCGGCCGGCCACTGAGCCCAGCACGAACACCTCCCCACCCTTGGCCCCATACAGGAAGGTCTGCCCGGCGTCGCCGTGGATCACCAGGCGGCCAGCGTTCAGGATCTGGCCCACCTGGTCCTGGGCGTCGCCGTGCAGGTGCACTTCGGCCCCATCCAGGCCCGAGGCGGCGTAATCGCCCACATCGCCGTACAAGTCCAGGCGCACGTCCTGGCTCTCGGGCCCCAGGCCGCAGGCGGCAAAGCGCCCGCCGCGCCAGTTGTAAGCGATCACCTGGCGCCAGCCGCGCTCGACGGCCCGTACCAGCCAGCGCGCCGCGGCCTGCTCGCCTTCGGCCGGGAAGCCCTGGGCGTCGAACAGCAGGCGTTCGCCTTCCGCCGGCGCGCCCGCCTGTGATTCAAGCGCCTGGCGGTGGGCCCAATCCACCCGCCGCAGGCCATTCAGGCTGTCCGTCTCGCCGGCCTTAGTTCCCAAGAGCGGCGCTTTATCAAACAGGTCGAGCAAAGCGGCGTCTACCAGAGCGAGCAGTGAAGCGCGCTTCTTGCCGCCCGTAGGGCCGCCGGTCGGGCAGCGCCGGTCGCGCAGCAGGTTGAGCACGCCCAGACCGTAAGTCCACTCGTCCAGGCCGTGGCGGGCGAAGCCGCCCAGCCAACCCAGCCCCCAGGCGAGTTCGTCCCAGGAGAACTCCGGCAGGCGCGGCTGCAGCCATCTCCAGAAAGTAGGCACGCCGCCATCGTCGAAGGCGTAATGGTTGCGCGCCTGCCATTCCAGGCGGAAGTCCTGCGAAGCGCCTTCGGGGTCCAGTTGCTTTTCGGGCAGGTGCCACTGCCTGGGCTCCAGGGCCAGCGGCGCGCCGAACTTATCGGCGCAGGCCAGGCAGGCGTCCGCCTCGCCCTCCGGCGGCAGCGAGACGGTGAAACGGAAGGCGCCGCCATCCGTGTGCGAGCCGCCGCGCGCCGCCCAATAGCGGTCGGCGGTCGGCTGGAAGCGACTGTCTTCAGCCGCCAGCGAGCGCAGGCAGGCGTTGATCGCCTGGCGCTCGGAAGCCACCAGCCCGATCTGCACCGGGGCCTGCTCGGCTTGCGTGTTCTCGTACAAAGCGAACACCTGCGGGCGCAGCATGCTGGTGTCGGTGATGCCCAGCAGCTCAAAGCGGTCAACGTCCTGATCAACCAGGGAGCGCGCCAAGATGAAGAACCACGGGCCGTCCGGCGAGGCGTGGATGTGTGTGCGCTGCACGGCCTGGTACAGGGCCTGTTTTTCGGGCGGCAGCATGGCGAAATCGTGCTCCGTGGTGGGAGCCATGGCCTCCAGGGTGACCTCCAGCGGGTAACCGTACACCCGATCCCACAGGTCGAACAACTGCACGCTCACCTCCGTGTCGGTCAGGAACAACTGGGCGATGTTGCGCTGGCGCAGGTATTCGCTCACGGCGTGGTAGTTGGCGAAATCGCCGTTGTGCACCAGGGCCTCGTTCAGACCGATGAAGGGGTGCGCCCCACCCGGGTGCCACACGCGGCCCTTGGTGGGATAGCGCTGGTGGGCGATCCACACGTGAGCAGACTGGTCTTCCAGGCAGTAGTATTCCACCACCTGCTCGGCGTAGCCAACGATCTTGAGCACCGACAGGTTGCGCCCATGGCTGAGCACAAAGGCGCGCTGCTCGCCCAGGCTGGCGTAGAACTGGCGGTTGAGTTGGAAGGAGTTTTGATAGACGAACTCGTCTTCGAGGGCGCGCGGCGGCAGGTCTTGCAGGCCGTGCTGGCTGGCAAACTGCTCGAGGGCAGCCTGCCTGGGGCGCACGAAGTAGCGCCAGACATCCGGCGGGCGCACCTCCAGCCCCTCCACCTGGCGATAATCATCCACGTGCGGCAGGGCATAGGCCTGGGCCACCTCGAACTGCGCTTCGACGTACGCATCCTCGACCTGCTGGCGCACGCCAGGGTCGAGCAGAGCCACTTGCAGCAGGGTATGGCTGCGCAAGGTCTGGCGGTCGACGCCAACCTGCTGGGGGGAGAGGCCGGCCATGGCGATGCCGCCGCCCTTGCCGTTGCCGCGGTTGTGCATCTGGCGCGAGGCGGCCAGCACGTGCCGCCCGGGGACCGGCAGGTTGGCGGCAAAGCCCAGTACGCCGCAGCCGCCCTCGGCGGCCTGGCTGGCGCGCCCGGGGTCCGGCAGGCCTTGCAGCAGGTGGCTGCGTGAATGGATGATTTTGTCTGCGAGTGTCATCGTTGTCACCATGTAACTCCAATTAGAAGCACGTTGTTGCCGGGATCAGGCCGGCCTTTCAGATTCTTCGACCCGCGCTGGCTGGGGCGCCTTGACCAGCGCCGCCGGCACGCCCCGCCCAGGCCGCTTGCGCCCCTGGTTGACCAGCACTACCGAGCTGACGATCACCAGCGCCGAGGCCAGCACGCGCGGCGTCAGCGGCTCGTGGGCCAGCCAGTTGCCCACGAAGATCGCCACCAGCGGGTTGACGTAGGCGTAGGTAGCCACCAACGGCGTGGGGGCCATCTTGAGCAGCCATGTGTAGGCCACGAAAGCCACCAGCGAGCCGAAGAACACCAGGTAGCCCAGCCCCAGCCAGGCCGATGGGGTGACGGCGGCCAGGTCCAGGCGCGCCCACTCGCCAGTGAAGGTGCCCAGCAGCAGCAGCGCCGCCCCGCCGGCCAGCATCTCCAGGCTGGTGGCCAGCAGCGGGGCCGAGGGCAGGCGCGCCTCGCGCCCGTAGATCGAGCCGCTGGCCCACAGGAAAGCCGCCCCCAGCAGCACGCCCGCCCCCAGCAGGTCGATAGGCTGGTCGTGGTGCGTCAGTTGGCCGGGGCCGATCAGCAAGACGATGCCGGCCAGGCCGACCAGCACACCCGCCAGGGTCAGGCGGTTGGGGCGCGCCCCGCCAGGGCGGAAAGCGTCGATCAGCACCATCCACAACGGCGTGGCGCCGATCAGCAGGGCAGTTACACCCGAGGGGACGCGCTGCTCGGCCCACACCACCCCGCCGTTGCCGCCCAGCAGCAGAAACAGGCCCACCACCGCCGCCGAGCGCACCTCGCTGCGGCTGGGGGTGGGGTCGCCCGCTGCCCGCCGCCAGGCGTAGAGCAGCAGCCCGGCGATCAGGAAGCGGACGGCGGCCATCAAGAAGGGCGGCAGGCTCTCCACGGCGAAGCGGATCGCCAGGTAAGTGGAGCCCCAGATGACGTAGATCGAGAAGAGCGCCGCCCAGATGCGTATCTTCACAGCCGGTATGCTCATGCGCCGCTCCGGGCCATTTCCCAACCCAGGATGGCCTGCTTGCGCGGCAGCCCCCAGCGGTAGCCGCCCAGCACGCCCATCTTGCGGATGACGCGGTGGCAGGGGATCAGGAACGAGATCGGGTTGGTCGCCACCGCACGCCCCACGGCGCGCGCCGCCTGCGGCCGGCCCAGGTAGGCGGCGACATCCTCGTAGGTCACCACCTGCCCGGCGGGGATGCGCAGCAGCGCCTCCCACACCTTGATCTGGAAGTTGCTGCCGTTCAGGTACAGGCGCAGGCGCTGCTCGCCGGGCTGGAAAGCCAGGGCGAAGATGTGCTCGGCCAGCGGGGCGGTGCGCCCAGGGGCCTCCAGCAGCTCGGCGTTGGCCCAGCGGCGGCGCAGGTCGTTATACGGGTCCTGGCGGTCGCCCTGCGAGACGAAGGCCAGGAAACACACACCGCGCTCGGTGCGCGCCAGCAGGCACTCGCCGAATGGGCTGGGGTGGAAGCCGTAGTCGATGCGCAAGCCATCCCCATGCAGCTTGTATTCGCCAGGCGTGACCGCCTCGAGCGAGACGAACAGATCGTGCAGGCGGCCCGGCCCCGACAGGCCGCTCTGGTAGGCAGCCTGCAAGACGCTGGCCGAGCCCTCCAGCAGTTGGCGGGCGTGCTCCTTGGTCAGGTACTGCAAGAAGCGCTTGGGACTGATGCCCACCCAGCGCGTGAACAGGCGCTGGAAATGATATTCGCTGAAGCCTACGCTGGCAGCCACTTCCTGCAAAGAGGGCTGCTCCTGGTAGTGCTCCGCCAGGTAGCGCAGCGCCTGCTCCACCACCTGGTAATCTTCGCTCAACTGTCGATAATCCATCACGTTCGCATTCATCGTGTTCCTCCGGGTCTGGCCTGCAAAGCGATTGGCTTTGCAGCTTGTACGTTAGCTATTCTAAAGCCGAAACGCACAACCTGCCACCCGTTTCTTGCTCGTGGGAAGGACAGACCTGACAGGTTTTGACGGAGGGGTAGCCGGCGGGGTCGCCTGCCGGGGCGGAGAAGCCGGACGGAGAGGCGGGGCGCGGAAACCTGTCAGGTCTTTGGCGCATACTACTCACTCCAGGTAGCGCAGCAGGTCGCTGCGCCCGCGCAGTTCGGCGACCGAGGCCAGGTCCAGGCGCTGCAGGATGCCGGCCAACTGCCACTGCCAGGAACGATACAGGTTGGTGATCTGCTGGAAGCCCAGGTCGGCGTCGATCTTGCTGGCGTGTTCAGGATCGGTAGTGGTGATGCCGAAGGGACAGCCCAGGCCCTTCTCGCACTGGGCGATGCGGATGCAGCCCAGCGCCACCAGCTCGGCCGTGCCGATCACGGCCCCATCCGCCCCCAGGGCGATGGCCTTGGCCACGTCCCAGGCGCTGCGCAGCCCACCGGAGGCCATCAACGTGATCTCCTGGCGGATGCCTTCGTCCACCAGGAAGCGGTGCACCCTGGGCAGGGCGTATTCGATGGGCATGGCGATGTTCTTCTTGGCGATCTCGGGGGCCGCCCCGGTGCCGCCGTAGGCCCCGTCCAGGTGCACGATGTGCGCCCCGGCGTAATACGAGCCGACCGCCACCATGTCCACGTCGGTGGGCGTGGAGACTTTGACGCTGACCAGGGCGCGCGGGTTGACCTGCTTGAGCCAGTCGACGTGCTTCTTATGGTCCTCTACCGAGTACACGCTGTGGAAGGGGAAGGGCGAAAACAGCGAAGTGCCCTGCACGGCCTGGCGCAGGCGCGCCACCGTGGCGGTGTTCTTATTGCCCAGCAGGTGCCCGCCCAGGCCGGGCTTGGCCCCCTGGGCGTACTTGATCTCGATCAGGCGGGCGCGCAGCAGGCTGGCCTCGCTGACCCCGAACAGGCCGGTAGCCACCTGGGTGATGACGTGCCCGGCGTAAGGTTCGAGTTCCTCGGGATAGCCGCCCTCGCCGGTGGAGATGAAGGTGCCCAGGTGGGCGGCGGCGCGGGCGCGCGCCAGCATCACCGGCAGGCTGATGCTGCCGTAGGACATGCCCGCCCCGTACCAGGGCAGCGGCAGGGCCAGCTCCGGGCGCTCGGGTTCGCGCCGGTTGAGCGGCAGGCGCAGGTCACAGCCGGCCGGGTCGGCCCAGGGGACCTCACGCGGGTCGTAGCCCGGCTCGAGTTCGAAGGCGAAGGCCAGGCGGTCGAAGCCGCCCTCTGAAGCGCCCAGGCGGTATTCCAGGTCGCCGTTGGGCGGGCCGCCGCTGCGGGCCTGCTGCTGCGAAGCCAGCAGCAGCGCCAGCGGCCAGCGGAAGTCGCCCTCCCCGCCGTTGGGCTGCGGCAGGCGCGGGTAGCAGGCGCGCGGGACGCTGCCCCCCAGCCCGGCGCGGAACTGCGCTTCTTCGGAGTTGTTCCAGATGGTGCGCCCGATCTCGCCGCGCAGGCGGCGCACTTCGCGCAGGCCCATGGCCCCCAGCGCTTCCAATAGCTGGTCGCGCCAGGCATTGACCAGGTTGACCAGCCGCTGCGCCCCCCACTCGGGGTCCAGCTCCTGGCTTTCCACCGGGCACTTTCCCTTGTCAGCCCACAGGGCGCAGCCCCAGGCCACCTGCAAGATAAAATCGACCGCCACCAGGTCGGCGCCGCAGGCCAGGGTCTTGGCGACGTGCTCGGCGGCGGCGATCCCGCCGCTGGCCAGCAGGCAGACCTGGTCGCGCAGGGCCGCCTCTACCAGGTGTGTGTGCACCTGGTGCAGGGCTTCCGGCAGGGAACGACCCTGGGCGTCCAGGGCGACCTCGTCGGCGAACAGGTGCAGCACCCCCACCCCGGCCCGCGCCCATTCTACGGCCTGGGCGGCGGCCGTCTCGGACAGCGCCAGGCGCAGGGCGATCACCACCCCCGGCCAGCGCTGGCAGGCGGCGGCGTGCGCGGCCAGGGCCCGCGCCGGGTCATCGATTTCGATCTCCAGATAGCGGAAGGGCCAGTCGGGCGGCAGGGACTCCAGGTCGGCATCCATCAGGCGCGGCGCCAGGTGCGCGCCCCATTGCGCCAGGTCCGGGCCGTATTCCTCGGCGTAGATCAGCGCCAGCCCGTCCAGTTGGGCGGCGGCCTGGGCCAGGGCCTGCAATGCCCCGCGCCCAGGCAGCGGCTGGAGCAGCGGGCCGAGCAGCAGCGGGAGCGGCAGGCTGACCACCGGCGGCAGGGCGCTTTTCAGGCTGCCGTCCGCCGCGAATTCCAGGCGCATGAGCCCGCCGCCCAGGTCGACCTGGGTGGAGATCGACTCGCGCCCGTGGATGCCGTCGCGCGTCGGGCGCACGATCTCGCTCATGTCCAGCCAGATGCCGTCGAAGCCCGGCCCGGCGAACTTGCCGCCGTAGCCCGCCCCGGAGATGGGGATGCGCCCGGTCTCGGCCTGGTACCAGGTCTGGGTGATCAGCTCGGCAGTCCAGTGTTCGTCGCCGCGCTGGGCCGAGCCGCTGAAGACCGGGTGGCCGTACTTGACGTAGGCCCCACCCTCCTCCAGGTGGAACTGGGCCGGGTAGCCGCCCGGCGGGGCCGGGGCTGGCAGGGTGTGGATGTGATAGCGAGTGCTGCTGGCAGTCATAGAAAGCTCCTGGTCAATACACGCAAGTTCTTAAAAACAAAAACGCACGCCAGGGCGTGCGTCGCTTTGTCGCCATGCCAAAGCAAACCGGCGCGCCCCTCCCGAAAACACAAACGCCAACCCGTGAGGGCTGGCTGCCACTGCCCGGCGCTCTGTCGGCGGGTTACCCGCGCCGCTTTATCGCCTGGCTCCAGGGAGGGGCAAACTCGGGGCATGACGGCCCCGGGAGGCATCCGCTGATCTTTCGATTTCCGGCAGGGGTGAGCGGGTCACCGCTTGCCTTAGCCCTGCCTCGCGGCAGGGAACCTCCATCCTCGTCACCCGCGCCGCAGCGCGGGCCATGCGCTGATTGCCCGGTATGCAGTTGTCTGAATGGGTCAGGACCCGGCGGGGATTATACACTCTGGGGAGGCAATCCGTCAAGGAGCGCGCTGCACCTGCCGGGTGCGGTGCACGTGTGGACCGGCAGATAGGGAACAAATCAGCGGGAATCTGCGTCCCATTGGTGTTTGCAGGCAGACTTTCCCCGACAGGAATGCAAGCTTCGTTACAACTTTCACGGGTATAATTGCAAACGTGGTGGGAGAGGAAAGCTGCAACCACCAGGGTCACCGTCAACAAATGAAAGGGGCTGGAGATGATCCTCATAACCAAGAATCGAGTCGATAACCTCCACCGGATGGTGCGCCAGCGCGCCTGGCTGCTGGCCTGGATCGCATTCATCTTCCTGGCGCTCGCCAGGCAGGTCTCCCAGGCGGCGCAGGCCGCCCCGGGCGAAGGCCTGGCGCAGGCTCAGTTCACGCTGTTGGGCTTGCAGACCTCAGGGGCGGTTTACACCCAGGTTAGCGCCGGTGGCTACCACACCTGCGCCCTGCGCAGCGATGGCCGCATCAATTGCTGGGGGAACAACGAATATGGACAGACCTCACCCATACCCATCCTGGTCGATGATTTGAGCTACACTCAAGTGGATTCTGGCGATGTTCACACCTGTGCACTTCGCAGCGATGGGCAAGTAATTTGCTGGGGAAGAAATGATTTTGGCCAGGTATCCCCTATCCCCGATTTGCCGGCTGGGATGAACTATACCCAGGTAAGCGCTGGTGGAGCACACACCTGTACGGTACGCAGCGATGGCAATGTCATCTGCTGGGGGAGTAACAACTATGGACAAGTTGCTCCAACGCCGGCTCTGCCAGTGGGGATCTCATACACCCAGGTGAGCGCTGGCGCTTTTCACAACTGCGCGTTGCGCAGCGATGGGCAGGTGATCTGCTGGGGATACAACCCAACTGGCCAAGTCTCTCCAGTGCCGGCATTGCCGGATGGCGTCATTTACACCCAAGTGAGCGTGGGTTGGTATTCTTGTGCACTGCGTAGCGATGGCGTGGTAACCTGCTGGGGAAATAGTTACTTGACAATTCCAACACTTCCCAGTGGTGTCAGCTATACCCAGGTGAGCGCAAGCTATGAACACAGCTGTGCTCTACGCAGCGATGGTCGCGTCGCTTGCTGGGGGCCTAATGGATACAGAGCCACTTCGCCCATTCCTAGCCTCCCAACAGGAACGTGGTACACACAGGTGAGCGCCGGCTCCTATCATAGCTGCGCCCTGCGCAGCGATGGCCGCGTGCTCTGCTGGGGATATAATGTGTATGGTCAGGCTGCGCCCATGCCTGCCCTACCGCAGGGGGTCAGTTACGCCCGAGTCAGCGCCGGGGAACACGACTGCGCCATGATGAGCGATAGCAGTATTATCTGTTGGGGGCAGGATAATGGAAACGGCGAAGTACTTCCCGTCCCGGACCCCCCAAGCGGGCTAAGCTACGCCCAGGTGAGTGCAGGAGTAGATCATAACTGCGCAGTGCTCAGCGACGGCAATGTGGTTTGCTGGGGCTGGGATCTTTGGGGGCAAATCTCAACAATACCTGGCTTACCCAGTGGTACAAGTTACACCCAGGTGAGCGTTGGCGGCATGCACTCCTGTGCCTTGCGCAGCGATGGACAGATCGTTTGCTGGGGTAACGATGGCAGCGGCCAAACCTCAGCCATCCCAGAGCTGCCTGCCGGGATCACCTACACCCAGGTAGACTTGGGCCTCTTTTACTCCTGCGCCTTGCGCAGCGATGGGAATGTAGTCTGCTGGGGAACAAACTCAAATGGGCAGGTTTCTCCGGTGCCGGCGCCGCCGGAAGGCACCAGCTATACCCAGGTAAGCGCCAGCAGCGCGCATACCTGCGCACTGCGCGATGATGGAGGCATAACTTGCTGGGGACTCGATGATGAAGGACAGATCTCAGCGGCACCAGAACTACCAGAAGGGCTCAGCTATGCCCAGGTGAGCATTGGTGAAAGTCACACCTGTGCGTTACGCAGCGACAGCCACATTCTCTGCTGGGGAGATAATGGTTTTGGCCAGGTATCACCCATCCCCGATCTGCCGGCTGGGATGAGCTATACCCAATTGAGCGCGGGCTACGGGCACACCTGCGCCCTACGCAGCGACGGTCGTGTACTCTGTTGGGGATATAACAAATTTCTCAACGGTCCATCTTCTGTGCCCAACAACCCGCCCACGGCAGAAGCCGGGGAGCCATACCAGGGCAGCGAAGGCAGCCCCATCAGCATGGACGGGTCAGGCTCCTACGATGATTACGGGATTGTCCTGGTTGAATGGGACTGCACCAACGATGGCGTCTTCGATTTTTCTTCCACCAGCCTGACCGGCACGGCCTGCACCTATCCTGACAGCGGCGCTTACATCGTACGCCTGCGCGTCACCGATGAATTCGGCGTGAGCGACCAGGATGGCGCCAGCGTAATCGTGGGCAACCTGCCCCCCACGGCGGTCGACGACGGCGGGACCGGCTTCACCACCGATGAGGATACCCCCTTCACCACTGCCAGCGTGCTGGACAACGACAGCGACCCCGCCGGGGCCAGCGATCCGCTGAGCGTGCTGGCCTTCGACGCCAGCACCACCCTCGGACTGGTATCCGACAACGGCGACGGCACCTTCACCTACGATCCCAACGGCCAGTTCGACTACTTGCTGCCCGGGCAGAGCGCCACGGACAGCTTCAGCTACACCCTCTCCGACGGCGACGGCGGCACGGACAGCGCCCTGGTGACGGTCACCATTACGGGCGTCAATGACGCCCCGGTCCTGGACGATGCCGGCCAGCCAGCGCTGGAGCCGATCTACGTGAACGACTTCGACAGCCCCGGCAGTACGGTGGCCGAGATGGTGATCGACGCCTCGATCAGCGACGCCGACTCCGGCCCGGACCCCGAGGCCATCGCTGTGACCGGTGTGGATGACAGCCACGGCCAATGGCAGTACTCGCTGGACGGCGGGAGCGCCTGGCAGGCGGTCGGGGCGGTCTCCGAGAGTTCGGCCCTGCTGCTCGGCCCGCAGGCGCGCCTGCGCTTCGTGCCCGACCCCGATTGGAGCGGCAGCGCCAGCTTCAACTTCCGGGCCTGGGACATGAGCCAGGGCAGCAGCGGCGACCGCGGCGTGGACACCCTGCCGGCCGGGGGCAGCTCGCCCTTCAGCAGCGCCAGTGATACGGCCATGATCGAGGTCAGGCTGTACACCTTCTGGCTGCCGCTGGTCGCGAACCTACCGCCGGGGTAATCTTGCGTTGGGAAACAGGAGGTGGAGTGTGAAGCGGGTGCTGATTGCTGTTCTGCTGCTGGGTTTGCTCCTGGCCGCGGCCAGGAGTTTGGAGGCTGTTCTGGAAGCAGTCAAACAGCCCTATGCACCTGGTGAGCAAACGTTGTCGTCAACCCAGGAACAACCAGGCCTGACGCCCTATCCATGATCCGGGTATGCATCCTAAATCAGGTGACAGAGGATGGTGACGCTGGCGAAGAGCTACGAGCCCTTCGGCCAGGCAATGGACAGCGCCGGGAGCGGGGAGAGCAACTTCGACTTCACGGGGGAGGCGCAGGCGGGGTGGTGAAGACCCTCGAACGGGGGGATGAGTGGTGTTATACTATGCAGCACAGGAGCAGACTATGAGCACATATCCTTTCAACGCGGATAAGCTGGTCGATATCTGCCGCGCCCACGATGTGACTATGCTGGGCATCTTCGGTTCTATGTCCAGGGGAGAGGCTACGGCGGAGAGCGATATCGATGTGTTGGTGCGCTTTGGTAAGCGCAAGAGTTTGCTCGCCTTGGTGAGGCTGGAGCGCGAATTGTCCACGGCCCTGGGCAGGAAAGTGGACTTGCTAACTGAGGCTGCGCTCAGCCCGTACTTGCGCAAACGAATTCTGGATGAGTTGCGGATCATCTATGAACAGGGATGAGGTGTACCTGCGGCACATCCTGGATGCGGTTGCCCGCATCGATGAATATCTGCTGGAAATCGATGAACGCACATTCCAACAGCGCTATCTCATCCAAGATGCAGTGATCCGGCAACTTGAGATTATTGGCGAAGCGGTGAAAAACGTTTCTCACGGATTGCGAGATCGATACCCTCAAATCCCCTGGCAAGATATTGCCGGCGCACGCGATAAGTTGATCCATCATTACTTCGGTGTGGACATCGACAAAGTGTGGCTGATGGTCAAGGATGATATCCCGATCTTGAAAGAAAGCGTTCTTGAAATCATCGACGATTTGGAGAATCCATAACAATCGAACCTGCCGCTTGATTGAAGTGTGCAATGATTTCATCGGCCTGGGGCGCATCGCACAGCAAGGCGAAAGCAGCACGGAGTATTTCCTGGGCGATGCGCTGGGCAGTGTGCGCCAGTTGGTGGATGGGGACGGGGTAGTGAGGCTGGCGAAGAGCTACGAGCCCTACGGCGATTTGATGGACAGCGCCGGGAGCGGGGAGAGCGCGTTCGGCTTCACGGGGGAGATGCAGTGGGGCGGGTTTATGTATTTGAGAGCCCGGTTTTACGCACCCCGGCAGGGCAGGTTTTTGAGCAGGGATAGCTGGGAGGGGGATTATGAACAGCCAATGTCGTACAATGCCTGGTTGTATGCTTACGCGAACCCAATTACCCTGATCGATCCTTCTGGAAATGTTCCATTACCAACGCCGACAAATCCATTGCTTGGCCCGATACCGCCCTTGGATCCAAGCGGAACTTCTGCGCCCCCAATGTATTTACCACCAGCTTCTACACTCGTCTCTATTTTGGATCCATGTGATA
>JBFMFR010000026.1:0-88627 GCA_040752025.1 Chloroflexota bacterium
GCCGCTTGAGCAAAGATTATGAAGGTTTGGTAACTTCGAGCGAAACCTTTATCTACATCTCGATGACCAGAATCATGCTCCGTAGATTGGCCCGCTCATGACTTTTCAGACAGGTTCTAAGAAAATCCCGTAGCTGCGTATCTAAACTGCCCTCACCCCAGGCAGTTAGCCCACAATTCCCCAAAAATCATCCTTGACCTATTACAATCAAGAGTTATAATTCAGCAATTGAATTTTAGCGCCGTAACATCTAAACACGCGGCGAGAAAATTACTATGAATCTTGAATCTCAAACAGACGATACTCGCGAACTGATCCTTCTAGAGCAGATCGAAAACGATCCGGACGTCACCCAGGCGTCTCTGGCAACCCAATTGGGCGTGGCAGTTGGCACGGTTAACTGGCATCTCAAGCGCCTGATCGAAAAGGGATACGTCAAAGTAAAACGAGCGCAGCGGCGCAAATTGCGCTATATCATCACCCCCGAAGGGTTGGCATTGCGCGCCCGCTTGACCGTAAATTACATCGAGAACTCCATGCGCCTGTACCGCAAAACCCGCCAGCGCGTGCGCGATCTGCTCAGCGAAGTACGCCAGGCCGGTTACGACCAGGTCCAAATCAAAGGCGACGGAGATATCGCCGACATCTGCCGCCTGACTTGCCTGGAGCAAGGCATCACTGTGAACAGTCCCAAAACTGCCAATCCGAATTCGCCATCTGTCACCGCACGTTTACCAGCCCTGGAAGTACGCGGCACGAAAGTCTTCTTGAACATCGAGGATTGAACGAGCCAATTTTGGAGAACAGAACATGAATTCACATCCAACCCCATCCAACGAAGCTCACAACGATTTTTGGCCGGGCCAGCGCGTTTGCGTAACTGGAGGCGCTGGTTTCCTGGGTTCGTTTTTGGTTGAAAAACTCCAGCAGCGCCGCGCCAAACACGTCTTCGTTCCAACCATCGAAGAATATGACCTGGTGCAGCGAGAAAACATCTTGCGCATGCTGCAAGACGCCCGGCCGAATATCATCGTTCATCTGGCGGCCCTGGCTGGCGGCATCGGCGCCAATCGCGCCCGTCCAGCAGATTTCTTCTATGTAAACCTGATGATGGGCGTACAACTCATGCACGAGGCCTGGAAATTTGGCGTAGACAAGTTCGTTGCCGTCGGCACGATTTGTGCCTATCCCAAATTCACCCCGCTGCCGTTCAGAGAAGAGAATTTGTGGAATGGCTATCCTGAAGAGACCAACGCGCCTTATGGCCTGGCCAAGAAGATGCTGCTGGTGCAGGCCCAGGCCTATCGCGAGCAGTACGGCTTCAACGCCATTTACCCGCTGCCGGTCAATCTCTACGGCCCACGCGACAACTTCAACCTCGAGACTTCGCACGTAATCCCAGCCCTGATCCGCAAATACATGGAAGCCCAGGAGCGCGGTGACAAACAGGTGGTCCTTTGGGGCGATGGCTCGCCCACGCGCGAGTTCTTATACGTCGAAGATGCCGCTGAGGGCCTGTTGCTGGCCGCCGAACGCTATAACGGCTCAGAGCCGTTCAACCTGGGCTCAGGCCAGGAAATCAGCATCAAAGACCTGGCGCTGTTGATTGCACGCCTGACCGGCTTCCAGGGCGAGATCATCTGGGATACCAGCAAGCCCAATGGACAGCCGCGCCGCGCCCTGGACACCAGCCGCGCCGAAGAATTCTTTGGTTTCCAGGCTCAAACACCTTTGGAAGAAGGTCTGCGCCGTACCATCGAATGGTACCGCCAGCACCGCACCCCAACCAACCCGGCCTAGGTTCTCAGGAGCGCCTTTTCCCTTATGGCAACCAACGCCGGACAAACACCCCCTGCTTCCATAAAACTCGCCAACGAAGATGACAACTGGTCGTTAGTCATCCGCCCGCAGCGCAATTGGCTCAACCTGCACCTGGGTGAACTGTGGCGCTACCGCGACCTGGTTGGCCTGTTCGTGAGCCGCGATTTTGTCTCGGTGTACAAGCAGACCATTCTTGGCCCTCTTTGGTATCTGATCCAGCCACTGCTCACCACCGTCATCTTCACAATCATCTTCGGCCGCATCGCCAAGTTGCCCACCGACGGGCTGCCGCAGTTCCTGTTCTACATGTCCGGAACGGTTATCTGGGGTTATTTCGCCGATTGCCTGAATAAAACCTCGAATACCTTCATCGCCAACGCCCAGTTATTTGGTAAAGTTTATTTCCCACGCCTGGCAGTGCCTATTTCGATCCTGATCTCCAACCTGATCGCCTTTGCCATCCAGTTCGTGCTCTTCCTGGCTTTCGTGGGATATTTCCTGGCCAACGATGCGAACATCCGACCCAACTTGTGGGTACTGTTTACCCCGGTGTTGTTGCTCATCATGGCCGGCCTGGGCCTGGGCTTTGGCATCATCGTCTCATCCTTGACCACCCGCTACCGAGATTTGCGCTTCCTGGTGACCTTCGGCGTGCAGCTCTGGATGTATGCTACGCCAGTCATCTATCCGGTTTCATCCATCCCGGAAAACCTGCGTTTCATCATCCTGGCTAATCCGCTCACGCCTATCGTGGAAACATTCCGCTACGCTTTCCTGGGGGCGGGCACCCTGAGCATCGCCAGCCTGTTGTACAGCGCAGGCTTTATGCTGGTCGTTCTACTGATCGGCATCTTGCTCTTCAACCGCATCGAAAATACTTTCATGGACACTGTCTAGGGTGCATCGTGGGTATTGCAATCAAAGTCGAGAACCTCAACAAAGCCTATCGCCTGGGACAAATCAGCGGCGGCACCCTACGAGAAGATCTCAACCGTTGGTGGGCGCGCCGGCGCGGCAGACCAGATCCCTATCTCAAAATCGGTGCGGAATTTTCTATTCCGCCGGATGATCACGGCAACCGCCAGGGCGAATACATCTGGGCGCTGAGCGATGTCAGTTTCAACGTAGAACAGGGTAAAGTTCTGGGCATTATCGGGCGCAACGGCGCTGGCAAAAGCACCTTGCTCAAGATACTATCGCGCATCACCGCCCCCACTTCGGGCCAGATCAAAGTCAAGGGACGCGTCGCCAGCCTGCTGGAGGTCGGTACAGGCTTTCATCCCGACTTAACGGGAAGAGAGAATATCTACCTGAACGGCGCTATCCTGGGCATGAATCGCAAGGAAATCAGCCGAAAATTCGACGAAATCGTGGATTTCTCCGAGGTCAGCCAATTTATCGACACCCCGGTCAAGCGCTATTCCAGCGGGATGTACGTGCGCCTGGCCTTTGCTGTGGCCGCACACCTGGAACCAGAAATCCTGGTTGTCGATGAAGTCCTGGCAGTCGGAGATGCAGAGTTCCAACGCAAATGCCTGGGCAAGATGAGCGATGTGGCCCGTTCAGGGCGCACTGTGTTGTTCGTCAGCCACAATATGTCCGCCGTTTTGCGCCTCACCGAAGAGACCATCGTTCTGGATCGCGGCAAACTGGTACTGAACGCCGCCACCCCCAGATCTGTCGATTACTACATGTCCTCCGGGTTTGCCCAAATCGGCGAGCGGCGCTGGTTCGATAACGAAATCCCAGCCAACTCGGCCCCCTTCCGCCCGCTGGCCCTGCGCATTTGCGATGCCAAAGGGCAGGTAGTAGAGACCGTCCGATCTACTGAACCCCTCACGATCGAAATGCAATACTGCCTGGATGCGCCCATCACCGGCTTGCGCGTCGGCCTGTATTTGCAAACAGCGCGCGGCGAGCTGGTCTTTACTTCTTTTGATACCGATGACATTGCACAATTCGAGTCCCACACCACGCGCCAGGCCGGGAGCTACGTCAGCCGCTGTGAAGTCCCAGCCGACTTCCTCAACGAAGGGCGCTACGTGCTGGGCGTGAATGCCAGCTCCTATCGCGTCCAGCGCTATTTCCAGGATGAACAGGCGCTGACGTTTACCGTGGATGCTGCCGGCGCGCCGGGGATGCAGTGGCCCGAGGTGCGCCAGGGCCTGGTCCGCCCGCGCCTGAACTGGCAAATCAGGCCAGACAACGCCAGAATAGGCATAGGGAGCCGCCTCGATGCCGGTTCTGAGGAGCGCAATCTTGGCTAACCGGGCTGTACAGCACAACAAGCGCTCTTTGAAGCAGGTTCTGGGTGAACTGCCGCTGGCAGCCGAGATGTACTGGCAATTACGCCAGGGCGGCGGCCCGCCGTTGAAAAGCTTTTCACTGCACCGTATTCAGAAGTGGCTGCCCACTATCCGGGCACAGGCCGAAGCGGCTGTGCACCAGGACATTCATGGGCGAGAACACCCTTCCAAACGGATTGTCATCTTCACCACGCTGCGCTATTGGATCGAGCACGCAGTCGTCATGGGCCTGGCGTTGGCCGGCCAGGGTCACCAGGTTACACTGCTCTACCTGCCCTTCCCGCAGTGGAAAAGACCTTACTCGCTTTTCGACCAGCGCCGCCTGAACGCCTATGCCCGGAAAACGCTGGCAGGGGCCGGGCCCCTGCTCCATACGATTTCCTTGCTCGACCTGCCCCAGGCGGCCCAGGAACAGTTGCCCCCTGCACTGGTCAAAATGATCGAAGAAGTATCCCTGCGCGACGCTCAATACACCCTGCAAGTGGAGCAGGTAGAGACCGATGGCGATTTGCCCTCCGCCGATTTATATTACTTGCGCTTAGAGCGCAACTTACTTGCAGCCAGAGCCTTCACCCACTGGGTGCAGTCGCTCCAGCAGCAGCGACCCGAAGTTCTGCTCACTCCGAACGGCAGCATCCTGGAGATGGGAGCCATCTATCAGGCCGCCAACCACCTGGGCATCCCCACCGTAACTTACGAGTTCGGCGAGCAGCGCGGCCGTATCTGGCTGGCGCAGCAGTCAGAAGTCATGCTCCAGGAAACCGGCGCCTTGTGGGCAGCCTGGAAAGATACGCCGCTCTCTGAAGCGCAGTGGCAGCAAATCCGCGCCTTGTACGCTTCGCGCCAGAATGCCAGCCTGTGGGAGAATTTCGCCCGCCTGTGGCAGGGGCAGCCCAGCCAGGGGGGCGCACAGGTGCGTCAGGCGTTGGGGCTAGATCAGCGTCCCGTGGCCGTGCTGCCCGCCAACGTGATCGGCGATAGCCTGACGCTGGGCCGCCAGGTCTTCAGTGAAAACATGACCGAATGGCTGCAGCGCACCGTGCAAAGCTTCGTAAACAAAGAGCAGGTACAATTGGTTGTGCGCATCCATCCCGGCGAACGCTACACCACCGGCCCTTCAGTGGCCGAGGTTGTGCGCAATGTCCTACCCGAGCTTCCCCCTCACATCCACCTGGTGCAGGCTGGCGACCCGATCAACACCTACGACCTGATCGAAATCGCCGACCTGGGCCTGGTCTACACCACCACGGTGGGCATGGAGATGTGCATGAGCGGCGTGCCGGTCATCGCTGCCGGGAAAACGCACTACCGCGGTAAGGGCTTCACCCTGGATCCCGGCACCTGGGACCAGTATTTCCACATGGTAGAACAATTCCTGGATGATCCGCAGGCACACCGGCTTTCGCGCCCGCAAGTCGAGCAGGCCTGGCATTACGCCTACCGCTTCTTCTTCGATTATCCCTGCCCCTTCCCCTGGCATTTGTTGGATTACTGGAAAGAGTTGGAGACCTGGCCTATGTCTCGCGTTCTTTCTGCGGAGGGCCAGGCGCTTTACGGCAGCACCTTCCAATACCTGATTGGAGAACCGCGCAAAGCGGAACCCATGGCGGAACAGGAAATTCCGCTTGGAGCAGAAAGTCCTGAGGATCCGTTCGAGGCAGCATGAGCGATATTAAGCACGATGTGCGCCAATTCTACGACCAGGTTGGCTGGCAGTTGGTGGGGGAGGATGTTTACCAGAACGCCCGCTACGAAGACCTGCGCCCGGTGGCGCGTGAGTACATTCACAAATGCCATCTGCGCCTCGCCCGCCACATCCAGCCGCAGGGACGCTTCTTCCTCGACGCCGGTTCTGGCCCGGTGCAGTACCCGGAATACCTGGAATATTCCCGCGGCTATCAATACCGGTTGTGTGCCGATATTTCCATCACCGCCTTGCAAGAGGCGCGCAAGCGCGTTGGCGCTCAAGGCCTGTTCGTGGTAGCCGACATCGCCAACCTGCCCTTTGCGCCAGAGAGCTTCGACGGTGCGGTTTCACTGCACACCATCCACCACCTGCCCGAGGAAGAGCACCTGAGAGCCTACCAGGAAATCTATCGCGTCCTGGCCCCCGGTGGCTCTGCCGTAACCGTCAACAGTTGGGCAAAATCCCGCCTGCTGGCCCTCTTCGAGCCGCTGGTGCGCACAGCCAATCGCTTGCGCCATCGCCTCGAACGCGGCCAGCCTGCACAGCAGTCGCAGGATTCCACATCAGAAAATCCCGAGCCCGTTGACCAGGATTTAGCCAGAGCAACGCCGCTCACCCGTTCCCGCGACGCCGAAGGCCCCAAAGGCACCTTCACCAGCCGCCACAACGTAGCCTGGATGAAAAACGAGGTTGGCGCCTGCATGCCGGTAGAAATCCGCGTCTGGCGCAGCGTCAGCGTGCGCTTCTTGCGCGCCCTGATCCATCCGAAATTGGGCGGTCGCGCCTGGCTGCGCCTGCTCTATTGGCTGGAAGAGCGCTTCCCGCACTTTTTTGGCGAGCAGGGCAAATATCCTTTAGTTATCATCCGCAAGCCCCGAGAGGAGGCATAAGCACACACAATGAATTGGCATGAAAAAGTCGTCCTGGTCACAGGCGGCACAGGATCGTTCGGCAAGCAGTTCGTCAAAATCATGCTGGAGGAATACAAGCCCTCTAAGCTGATCATCTTCAGCCGCGACGAGCTCAAGCAGCACGAAATGCGCGTCAGCGGCTTCGACCACCCCAGCCTGCGCTATTTCATCGGAGATGTGCGCGACCAGTTGCGCCTGCGCCGCGCTATGAATGGTGTAGACATCGTGATCCACGCCGCCGCCCTCAAGCAGGTGCCTGCCTGCGAATATAACCCTATGGAGGCCATCAAGACCAATATCCTGGGCAGCAGCAACGTAATCGAAGCTGCCCTGGACGCCGGAGTAGAAAAAGTGATGGCTTTAAGCACCGATAAAGCCGTCAATCCGGTCAATCTGTACGGGGCCACCAAGTTATCCGCCGAAAAGCTCTTCGTGCAGAGCAACGCCTACGCCGCCGGCAGCGCCACTCGCTTTAGCTGCGTGCGCTATGGCAACGTGGTCGGCAGCCGCGGCAGCGTCATCCCGATCTTCATCAAGCAGCGCCAGAACGGTAAACTGACCATCACCGACACGCGCATGACCCGCTTTTGGCTCACCCTGGAACAAGGCGTGCGCTTCGTCATCCGCTGCACCGAGCAGATGCACGGTGGAGAGGTGTTCGTGCCCAAGATCCCTTCGACTCGTATCGTCGACCTCGCCAGGGAAATCGCCCCAGACGCCGAGCTGGACGTCATCGGCATCCGCCCGGGCGAAAAGCTGCACGAAGTGCTGATCAACGAAGATGAAGCCCGTTCGACCGTCGAACTGGACGACATGTTCGTTGTGCAGCCCCTGGCTGCCCTGTGGTTCGGGCACGACTGGCAGTCACAGGGCCAAACTCTTCCGGATGGCTTCCGTTACACCAGTGAAACGAACCCGCGCTGGCTTTCCGTTGACGAAATCCGCCAGCTTGTTACACCTTTTGAGCTCGAAAATCACAGCCTGTCAGAAAGCGAATGAGCTGACAGCAGCACATTCACTGCACCTTATCAAACCATAAACGGAACTTCCTGTTCCGCAACGCAACCCAGACACAAAAAATCTGAGGTAGCGTTACCGTAATCTTGCTGGCCGGAGGAGGCCATGCGAATATTGATTACTGGGGCCAGTGGATTGTTGGGCATCAACCTGGCTCTGGAAGCGGCCAAAGACCACACCGTCTTTGGCCAGGTGCACAACCATCCCTTGCGCACCACCGTCGGGACTTCATCTCCCGCCTTCCAGGTAATCCAGGCCGATTTACTGGCCCCCCAGGCCGTGGAGCGCCTGCTCGAGCGAACGCAGCCCGAGTGGGTGATCCACTGCGCCGCCCTGGCGAACGTGGACGCCTGCCAGGCAGACCCGCACCAGGCGCGGCAATTGAATACCGAAGTCTCAAAACAACTGGCTTTTCTTGTCGCCAGGGGCGGAGCGCGCTTGCTGCATGTTTCGACAGACGCCGTCTTCGATGGGCAGCGCGGCAACTACACCGAGGAAGATGAACCCAATCCCCTCAGCGTGTACGCCCAGACAAAATTAGAAGCCGAGCGCGCAGTGGCTGAAGCCAACCCGGATGCCATCATCGCCCGCGTCAACCTTTTCGGCTGGAGTCTGAGCGGCAAGCGCAGCCTGGGCGAGTTCTTTTTCTACAATTTGCAGGCTGGCAAACAGGTCATGGGTTTTACCGATGTATTCTTCTGCCCATTGTATGCCAGCTCCCTGGCGCAGGTTTTTCTGCAGATGCTGGGCCGCGGGCTGCGAGGCATCTATCACACCGTCAGCAGCCAGTGCATCAGCAAGTACAATTTCGGCCTGGCCATTGCCCACCGTTTCAGCCTGGACGAGAGCCTGATCCATCCTACTTCGGTCGCTGAGGCTGGCTTGAAAGCGCCGCGTTCTCCCAACCTCACCCTGTGTACTCACAAACTATCCACAGCCCTGGGGGTCCCCCTCCCCACAGTTTCCGCAGGTTTAGAAGCATTTTATACACATTATCAACAGAGTTATCCACAGTTCCTAAGGCAATTAGGCGCTTAGGCAGCCAAAGGTAAAACTTCTTCTCACGGAACTTCTGAACGAAGCCGTTCCACCTGCATTGACCAACTCAAAAGGAGTCTGATATGCAAATCCAAATCGGTGCTCACCTCATTGGCCCGGGCCAGCCCACCTACTTCATCGCCGATATCGCTGCCAACCACGACGGCGATCTGGAAAGAGCGAAAATGCTCATCCGCCTGTCGAAAGAAGCCGGAGCAGACGCCGCCAAGTTCCAAAACTTCCGCGCTCCCCAGATTGTCTCGGATTTCGGCTTCAAATCCCTGGGCGGGCAAATGTCTCACCAGTCGAGTTGGGAAAAGACCGTTTTCGAAGTTTACAAAGATGCCTCCATCCCCTTCGAATGGACGCCCATTCTCAAAGAAGAGTGTGACAAAGTCGGCATCGATTACTTTTCCTCGCCGTACGATTTCGAAGCCATCGACGTGCTCGACCCTTACGTTCCAGCTTACAAAATTGGCTCGGGTGAGATCGACTGGCTGGAAACGCTGGAGCGCATGGCGCAGAAAGGCAAGCCTGTTCTGCTCGCCACGGGCGCCTCCACCATCGGCGAAGTACAGCGCGCCGTGCACACCATCCTGGCGATCAACAAGCAGTTGGTACTGATGCAGTGCAACACCAACTACACTGCCAGCCCAGAAAACTACGATTACATCAATCTAAATGTGCTCAAAACCTACGCCAGCATGTTCCCGGGAGTCATCCTGGGGCTCTCGGACCACACGCATGGCAACGCCACCGTGCTGGGTGCAGTAGCCTTGGGGGCGCGCGTGGTGGAAAGGCACTTCACCGACGATAACAACCGCACCGGGCCCGATCACAAATTCGCTCTGAACCCCCAGGATTGGGCCAGCATGGTGCACGAAACTCGCCTGCTCGAGCGCTCCCTCGGCTCCGCCGACAAATTCATCGCCGCCAACGAGCAGCAGACGGCCATCGTCCAGCGCCGCTGCCTGCGCGCCGCCCGCGACATCCAGGCCGGCGAGGTTTTCACTCGCGACATGATCGATGTGCTGCGCCCTGCTACCCCTGGCGCTATCAAGCCCAGTGAGATCGAGGCGGTTGTCGGTACCAAAGCCATCCAGGACATCCCGTCCGGCAAGGAATTACGCTGGACAGACCTCGGCGCGTGAAACTTCTCTACTTCTCCCGCGACTACACTACTCACGACCATCGCTTCCTCTCCGCCCTGGCGCAAAGCGAGCACCAGGTGTACTTCCTGCGCCTGGAGAGGCGCGGCCACCAGCTCGAAGACCGCCCACTGCCGCCGGAAGTGCAGCAGATCCCCTGGGCGGGCGGAAGTGCTCCGGCGGCTTTGGGCGACGGCCCCCGCCTGCTCAACAATCTGAAGCGCGTCATCCGCCAGGTCAAACCCGACCTGATCCAGGCTGGCCCGTTGCAGCGTTCAGCTTTCCTGGTGGCTCTGGCTGGCTTCCACCCCCTGGTGAGCATGTCCTGGGGCTACGATCTGATCCACGATGCCAGCCTCAACGCCGGGTGGCGCTGGGCCACGCGCTTCACCCTCAAGCGCAGCGACCTGATGCTTGGCGATTGCAATACGATCCGCCAGCTCGCAATTTCTTACGGCATGCCCTCCGAGCGCATCCTGACTTTCCCCTGGGGTATCGATCTCCAGCACTTCACACCTTCACCATCCGGTGAAGCGCAAACCGAAGCCTTTAACCCAGGCCAGGCTCCCTTCACCCTGCTCTCCGCACGCAGTTGGGAGCCCATCTATGGCGTGGATGTGATCGCCCGGGCTTTTGTCAAAGCCGCACGCCTGCGCCCGAACCTGCGCCTGGTGATGTTGGGCAACGGCTCACAGGCCGCCATGCTACGCCAGACCTTTCTGAGCAACGGATTACTCGGAACAGGAGGTTCCGCCGGGGATACCCTTGACTCAGGCGCAGACGGCCAGCCGCATTGGGGGCCTGGCGTGCTCTTCCCTGGGCAGATCAGCTACGCCGACCTGCCGCGCTTCTATCGTTCTGCCGATCTGTACATTTCCGCCAGCCACAGCGATGGCACTTCCATCTCGCTGCTCGAAGCCATGGCTTGCGGCCTGCCTGCCCTGGTCTCAGACATCCCCGGCAACCAGGAATGGGTCACCTCCGGCGAGAACGGCTGGTTGTTCCCGGATGGCGATGTGGACGCCCTGGCTCAGGCTATCCTTCAAGCCGCCGAACAGCGCGACCAGCAACCCGAGGCCCGGGCCGCCATGGCCCACAAATCTCGCCAGGTGGCTGAAGCGCGCGCCAACTGGAAAGAAAACATCCAGCTCCTGCTGGATGCCTACAAGTCGTTGGTTCCATCTCACCAGAACTTCCTGTTCCACTGATCACCGCAGCATGTTGTCCCAGCGAACCCCTACCATCGCCATCATTCAAGCCCGCATGAGCTCCAGCCGCCTGCCCGGCAAAGTCCTGCTGGACATCGCCGGAGAACCCATGCTGGCCTGGGTATTATCTCGCACCCGCCAGGCGCGCCGCGTCGATCAGGTGGTCGTGGCGACCACGACCGAGCCAAGCGATGACCCTATCGCCGAGTATTGCGCCCGCCAAGCAGTTCCCTGCTATCGCGGCAGCCTGCACGATGTTCTCGACCGCTATTACCAGGCCGCCCGCGCCTTCGGCGCGGACAGCATCATTCGCATCACCGCCGACTGCCCACTGATCGATCCGGTAGTAATCGACCAGACGGTGCAGGCTTTCAGGGGGGAAACAGATGAGAGTATCCGCGCGCGTGAACTGGGAATCAAGGGCTTCGCTAGCACCCTGGACACCCAAACGCAGGCAACGCCATACGATTTCGTCGCCAACCGCCTGCCGCCGCCCTGGGGGCGCACCTTCCCCATTGGGATGGATGTCGAAGTATGCACCTTCGAGGCCCTGGAAACAGCCTGGAAGGAAGCCGGCCAGCCGCACCAGCGCGAGCACGTCATGCCCTTTTTCTATGATCACCCCGAGCGTTTCCGCATGCTCCTGGTCGATTACAAAGACGATTTCGGCGCCCTGCGTTGGACCGTCGACACCCCCCAGGACCTGCAACTGGTCCGCCAACTCGTGGCGCACTTTCCTGGCCGCCAGGATTTCTCCTGGCTGGAAGTGCTGCAAGTCTTCCAAAGCCAACCGGACCTGGCTCAAATCAACGCCAGCGTGCAGCACAAAGATTACCGCCAGGTAGATGAGCGACGCTCAGATAAGAAATAACCACAGACTGCATCCAATACCCATGCCCCCTCTCCTGACCATTTTTTCGGCTCCCAAACCCTTCACTGATCCGCACATCGCCACCATCCAGCGCAATGCCATCCAATCCTGGATACACCTGGGGCCAGATGTGAGCATCTTCCTGGTAGGCGAAGAAACGGGCATGCACGAAGTTGCTGCCGAATATGGCGTCCCTGTGCTGAATGATGTAGCTCGCAACCAGGCTGGCACGCCCCTGGTCAATTCGATCTTTGAACTGGCGCGCCAGGCCAGCCACAGTCCCTTCCTGGCCTACGTCAACGCCGACATCCTGCTGATGAGCGATCTCTTGCAGGCCACCCGCCAGATCGCCAGCCGCGCCGAGGATTTCCACAAGCAGGCATCGCATTTTCTGCTCGTCGGCCAGCGCTGGGATCTGGAAGTCGACAACCTGCTGGATTTTTCCAACGACTGGGAAGCCCGCCTGCGCCAGGAGGTGCAAACCCGCGGCCAGCTTCACGACCCGGCCGGCAGCGACTATTTCGTCTTCCCGCGCCAGGCTTTCACCCAAATCCCCGATTTCGCCATCGGTCGCGCCGGCTGGGATAACTGGATGATCTACCATGCCCGCCAGCAGGGCTGGCCCGTCATCGACGGTACGCCGTCCATCAAGATCGTGCACCAGAATCACGACTACAGCCATTTGCCCGGCGGCAAGCCCCATTATGACCAACCGGAAAGCCAGGAGAACATGGCCCTGGCCGGCGGCCTGCGCCACATGTACATGGTGCTGGACGCCCAATACCAGCTTGTCGATGGCCGACTGCGCCCGCCGCCTCTCACCATGCAGCGCGCCATCCGGGCTATCGAGCGCCGCCTGATCCCCAGCCAGGGCCAAGCGAAGCCGTTGCGCGGCCTGCGCGGCGGCATTGCCCGCCGCTTCCGCCGCCTGCGCCGCAAAATCAGCGGGAAGTTCAAGGACACCGGACAGCATTCGTTATGACTCGCATTGGAATCAACCCCGCCCGTGGCAAGTTCTCCGATTACCGCCCCGCCCGGGTGACTGTAACCATGCTCACTTATATCCCCGACCAGGCAGGATACTTCCAGGATCGCCTGCAAGTGCTGCAACTGGCCTTGAACAGCCTGCGTGCGCACACGCCCCCAGCGCATGACCTGATGATCTTCGACAACGGTAGCTGCCCGGAAGTTGTCGAGTACCTGCGCCAGTTACAGGCCAAAGGGCAGTTAGATTACCTGATTCTCTCCGAAGAAAACATCGGCAAGATCGGCGCGCTGCGCATCCTGTTCAGCGCCGCCCCTGGAGAGATCATCGCTTACAGCGACGATGACATCCTGTTCTACCCGGGCTGGTTGGAAGCTCACCTGGAGATTCTCGAAGCCTACGCGGGCGGCGCCTTTCCGCCAGCCGGGATGGTCAGCGGCGTGCCCGTGCGCAACGCCGCCCGCCACGCCCGCAGCAGTCTGGAAAATCTCGCGCAGAACCCGCCAGCGGGCCTGAAAGTCTCCTTCGAGCGCAGTATCCTCGATGAATGGGAAGCAGACTGGGCTGCAAGCACCGGGCGCGACGCGCAGAAACACCTGCAAGAGACACAATCTGATCTGGATATGGTATTGACCGTCGAAAAACATCCACCCGCACCGCCCGTAGGGGCGCAGGGCCTGCGCCCGGAACATGGCTCTCAGGCGGTGTGCATCGGCGGCGCTAACCACTTCCAGTTCGTCGGTCATCGCCAGGTGCTGCTCCAGGCGCTGCCCGCCCAATGGAGCGGCAAACTGATGGGCCACATGGTCGAACTGGACCAGGCAGTAGATGAGTTGGGCTACCTGCGCCTGTCCACCGCCCAGCGCTACACGCGCCACCTGGGCAACGCCCTCAGCCAGGAAAGCCTGGCCGAAGCCCGCCAGCTCGGCCTGCTGGACGAGAAAGATTTACAAACTAAATCCACCACCCAGCCGCAAACTGCCAGAAAGCCCGGCCTGCTGCGCATCCCTGGCAGCCGCCGTATTCTGCTCGCCCTCTACAAACGCATCTTCGATATCCTCTACCGTTGATCCCGTGATGACACCTGACACCCCCTTACGCGACCAACCGATTTTCATCTGCGGTCATCCCAAATCCGGCACCAGCCTGGTTCGGGCCATTCTCGACTCGCACCCACAGTTGATCGTCTACCCCGAAGAGACCGGCTTCTTCCGCCGCTACCTGCCGGAAGCCTCAAAGTGCAGCCCATCAGAGCAAACACTTCCTTCCCTGCTGGCGCTGGCAGACGAGCGCCTGATCCACATCTTCAAGTGGAACCAGGAAACCCCCGATCCCAGCCAGGAGGGCTTCCCAGACCGGGATTACAGCGCCATCGCATTCGAAGATGTTCGCGAGAACATGCGCCAGCTCGCCGGGCAACAGTTCGAGCACACCGGTGATATCCTGAGCGCTGCCATCCTGGCCTATGGGCAGGTGTGCGGGAGGATCAACGCCCAAACACGCTACTGGGTGGAGAAATCACCCTACAATGAGTACTTTGCCGAACAGATCTATGCCTGGTGGCCCGACGCCCGCTGCATCCACATTGTGCGCGACCCGCGCGATAACTACATCTCCTACCGGCGCAAGCACCCCGATTGGAGCGTCGAATTCTTCGCCGCCAACTGGACTCGCTCCACAGGCGCAGGCATGCGCAATCGAGAGCGCTTCGGCGCGCAGCGCTATCTTATCCTGCGCTATGAAGACCTGACCCAATCTCCGCAAAGCAGCCTGGAAAAGTTGACCGGCTTTTTACAAATTGATTGGGACGCGGCCCTGACCCAGCCTACCCGGGCTGGTGAACAATGGGCCGGCAACTCGATGTTCGCCGATCGCTTCCAGGGCATCAGCGCTGCGCCGGTCGATCGCTGGAAAGACAACCTGTCCCCTGAGGATGCAGGTGTGATTGAATGGATGGCTGGCTCTTTATTATCCACCTGGGGATACGCGCCGCTGCCTGGTAAAACCTTCAGCCAGTTGCTCAACGCCCGCTGGCGCGCCGCCACCTGGCCCGTGCGAGGCAAGCTTTCGCGCCTGGCGCGGAGCGAACCTGCTCAAGAATATCCGAAGGCGGAACAGGAGGTTCCGTCGGAATGAAACCGAACATCAAAGCTCGCATCACGCTGGCAGCCCGTGCGCTGTTGGGTAAGCCAGTTTCGAAGCCAAAACGCCGGGATGTGCCCCCGATCACACCCGAGGAAGTCGCCCAGGCCAGGGAGTTCTTCCCGCTGGACAAATTCTTCATCTTCGGGCACGCCCGCTCCGGCACCACCATGCTGGCCCGCCTGGTACGCCTGCATCCCGAAGTGCACTGCAACTACCAGGCTCACTTCTTCACCCGCCCTCCCCTGCTCGAATCCCTGGTAGCAGACGAAGAAGTCGGTGATTGGCTGGGGCGCGGCAGCAACCGCTGGAATCATGGCAGGGACCTCTCGCCGCTGGTGTTGCGCGTCGCGGCAGATTTCATCCTCGAGCGCGAGGCGCGCCAGGAAGGCAAGCGCATCGTTGGCGATAAAAGCCCCAGCAGCCTGCTGGACGGGCAGGCTGTGCACCTGATGCACAAGGTTTATCCCGATGGTCGCCTGGTTTACATCGTGCGCGATGGGCGCGACACTGCCATTTCGCACCGCTTCCAGGCCTTCATCGACTTTCCCGAACAGCTCTCCAGGGAGGATCTGCAAATCCGCGACGATTTCGTCCGGAGCCCTGAGCCATTTTTGAACGGCGAGCGTTCGATCTTCACCGAAAAGGGCCTGCGCCGCGCTGCCGAGGGCTGGGTGCGCAATGTCACCGAGACGCACCAGCTTGGCCAGGAGTTATTCAACCAAACCGGTTTCGGCGAGCGCTACTACGCCCTGCGCTACGAAGATCTGCTGCAGCAGCCCTGGGGAGAGATGTGCAAATTGTGGAGCTTCCTGGGAACCAGCCCGGCATTGGGTGAACTGGAGCAAAATCTGGTCGCTGAGATGCAGCAGAACCCCGACGCAGACTGGCAGCAGCAAAAAGCCAAAGAGATCGCCTCGCCGCTGCAAAAAGGCAAGCGGGGCTCCTGGAAAGGGTTATTTACCCCCCGGGACCGAGAAATGTTCCACCAACTCGCCGGGGAGACACTGCGAACCTGGGGGTACGAGGCGACGTGAAGTTCCTGATCGCCGGCCTGGGCTCGATTGGCCGCCGCCACTTGCGCAATTTGCTCGCCCTGGGTGAAAGCGATGTGCTGCTTTACCGCACACACCTGGGCACCTTGCCCGATGATGAGCTGGCCGGCTTGCCCGTGGAAACGCACCTGGAAACGGCCCTGGCACACCATCCCCAGGCTGCTATCATTGCCAACCCCACCGCCCTGCACCTGGATGTCGCCATCCCCGCTGCGCGCGCCGGCTGCCACCTTCTGCTGGAAAAGCCAGTTGCCAACAACCTGGAGCGTGTCGAAGAGCTGCGCCAGGCCGTCGCACAGGGTAGCGGGAAAACGCTCGTCGGCTTCCAGTTCCGCTTTCACCCTGGCCTGGTCAAAATCAACCAACTGCTGCAAGAAGCTGCTATCGGGCGTCCCCTGTCTGCGCGCGCTCACTGGGGTGAATATCTGCCCGGCTGGCACCCCTGGGAGGATTATCGCCAGGGCTACAGCGCCCGCGCTGACCTGGGTGGCGGCGTAGTCTTGACTTTATGCCATCCCCTGGACTACCTGCGCTGGCTGTTGGGAGAAGTGTCAGCCCTGTGGGCTTTTACCGCGCAAATCAGCGACCTGGAACTGGGCGCGGAACAGGGCCGAACTCGTTCGGTCGTTCCGGTGGAAGATACCGCCGAGATCGGCCTGCGCTTTGAGAGCGGCGCTCTGGGCAGCGTACACCTGGATTACAGCCAACGCCCGCCCGCCCACCGCCTGGAGATCGTCGGTACCCAGGGCACCATCCGCTGGGACAACACAGATGGCACCGTCCATCTCTACCGCGCTGGTGTGGACCACTGGGAGCGCTTCGCAGTTCCAGATGGGTTCGAGCGCAACCACCTGTTCCTGGCGCAAATGCGCCACTTCATTGACATCGTCAACGACAGAGCCGAGCCGCTTTGCACATTGGAAGACGGCCTCCAGGCTCTGAAACTGGCCCTGGCTGCACACGAATCCCAACAGCAACACCGTATGATCGTCATGTAGAGATGCACCCATCCGAATCGC
Organism: Chloroflexota bacterium; assembly: GCA_040752025.1. Taxonomy (GTDB): domain Bacteria; phylum Chloroflexota; class Anaerolineae; order Anaerolineales; family UBA4823; genus JBFMFR01. The sequence continues at coordinate 17,209 of JBFMFR010000026.1, forward strand.
TGGCAAAGAATCTGCTATAATTGCCCCTCGTGCCTGCAACTGGAACCAAACCCATACATCTATACCGGCAGCGGTGCTCGCACGGAACTTCCTGTTCCGCACCGCCACTGGCAGCGGTGCTAACCGCCGTTCTGCCAGGAATGCCGCAAACACTTAGAGGAGTACATTGAATGACCAAGCAACAAACAAGGACCAACCTGATTAGCCCTTACGGCGGCCAACTTGTCAACCTGCTCGTAAGCGGCGAGGAACGCCAGGAACTCATCGAGCGCTCCAAGCGCCTGCCTTCCGTACAGATTTCTGCTCGCGCCCTGTGCGATCTGGAAATGCTGGCGACGGGCGCTTTCTCGCCCCTGGATCGCTTCATGGGTAAAGCGGATTACGAGCGCGTCCTCACCGAGATGCGCTTGAAGAACGGCGTGCTTTTCCCCATCCCCGTGACGCTGCCGCTCGATGAAGGCGCCATGCCCAGTTGGGGCGAGCAAATCGTCCTGAACGATGCCCGCAACAACACCATCGCCATCATGCAGATCGAGGAAATCTACCACTACGACATCCAGCGGGAAGCCCGCCTGGTGTTGGGTACCACCGACCCCAAGCATCCCCTGGTTTCCGAAATGGTGCGCTGGGGCAAGGTATACGCCACCGGGGCGCTCAAAGTCATCAACCTGCCCATGTATTACGATTTCGTCGAACTGCGCCGCACACCTGCCGAAGTGCGCGCCCGCCTGGAAAACATGGGCTACGATAAAGTCGTTGCCTTTCAGACTCGCAACCCTCTGCACCGCATCCACGAAGAATTGACCAAGCGCGCCGCGGAAGAAGTGAACGGCTCCTTGCTCATCCACCCGGTGGTTGGCATGACCCGCCCTGGTGACGTAGATCACTACACGCGCGTGCGCACTTACCGGGCCCTGACCGAAAATCATTACGATCCCCAGCGCACTTTGCTCAGCCTGCTGCCGCTGGCCATGCGCATGGCTGGCCCGCGTGAAGCCGTCTGGCACGCTATCATCCGCCGCAACCATGGCGCCACCCACTTCATCGTAGGGCGGGATCACGCCGGCCCCGGCAATGACAGCCAGGGCAAGCCCTTCTACGGGCCTTACGAAGCGCAGACTCTGATGGCGCAGTACGCCGAAGAAGTCGGGGTTCAGCCGGTCGAATTCAAAGAACTGGTCTACCTGCCCGATGATGACCGCTACGAAGAAACCAGTAAAATCTCCGAAGGGGCGCGCACTTTCTCGATCTCGGGCACCCAGGTGCGCGACGAATACCTGGCCAAGGGCAAGCAGCTCCCCGAGTGGTTCACCCGCCCAGAGACCGCCGAAATCTTGCAGCAAATGTTCCCACCGAAACACAAACAGGGCGTGTGCATCTGGTTCACTGGCCTGAGTGGGGCTGGTAAATCCACTACTGCCGAAATCCTGACCTCGCTGCTGCTCGAACGCGGCCGCCAGGTTTCGCTGCTGGATGGCGATGTGGTACGCACCCACCTATCCAAAGGATTGGGCTTCTCGCCCGAGGATCGCGACACCAATATCCTGCGCATCGGTTACGTAGCTGGTGAAATTTCCCATCACGGTGGCACGGTCATCTGCGCTGCCATCAGCCCTTATCGCGCCACCCGTAACGAGGTGCGCAAAATGGTGGGAGACAACTTCATCGAGGTGTACGTTGATACGCCCATCGAAGTCTGCGAACAGCGCGACGTCAAAGGCATGTACGCCCGCGCCCGCCGCGGCCAGATCACCGGCTTCACAGGCGTGGACGATCCCTATGAAGAACCCGTCAATCCCGAGATCACACTGAACACGGTCGACAACCAGCCGCTGAGCAATGCTCACAAGATCGTTGCATACCTGGAAGAGCGCGGCTTCTTGCTCCCGGATGGACAGCCGAACAATTGGGAACCCCAGGCCGAGTAGGTCACAACTTGAATAAAGCGCCCTCGAAGCCCCAGTGTTCCGGACTTCGAGGGCACCCAAACCCCGAAAAATATCCCACAACGGAACTTCCTGTTCCGCTTCGTTTGAAACAAATATCGTGGCGGGTGCAGCCCGCGATTTGGAGGCAGATATGCCGGTAATTAAGATTGGTGATCGCCTGGTGGGCGATGGCCATCCTTGTTATGTAATCGCCGAGATCGGTGTCAACCATAACGGCTTCCTCGACCTGGCGCTAAAATTGATCGACGTTGCCATCGACGCCGGAGCAGATGCAGTCAAATTCCAGAAACGCAAGCTGGATAAGTTATACGGCAAGAAATATCTCGAAAACGCTAACGCCGGCGAAAAGACATTGCGCTACATGCTGCCCATCTTGCAGCAAGTCGAGTTATCTGATGAAAACTACTATGATATTGTAGATTACTGCCACAAAAAAGGCATCACTTTTATGTGTTCGGCCTTCGACTCCGAAAGCGCCGATTTCCTCGATACCCTGGGTGTGCCGGCCTACAAAGTGGCCTCGGCCGACCTGACCAACCTGCCCCTGCTCGATCACCTGGTGAGCAAAGGCAAGCCGTTGATCCTCTCTACGGGCATGTCGCGCATGGAAGAAGTCGAAGTGACCGTGGATTTCCTCAAGCAGCGCCACGCAGAGTTTGCTCTGTTGCACTGTAACAGCACCTACCCGGCCGCTTTCGAAGACATCAACCTGCGTTTCATGGATCAACTGCGTAAGTTCGATGTACCGGTGGGCTATTCGGGGCACGAGCGCGGCATTGCCGTTTCAACCGCTGCCTCTGTCATGGGCGCCAGCATTGTTGAACGTCACCTCACGCTGGACCGCACCATGGACGGCCCGGACCATGCCGCCAGCCTTGAGCCGCAAGGGTTCACGAAGATGGTCCGGGATATTCGCCAGGTAGCGACGGCTTTAGGCACCGGACAGGAAAAATTTATATCCAGAGGCGAAATCCTCAACCGTGAAGTCCTGGGGAAAAGCCTGGTGGCGGCCCGGTACATCCAGCCAGGCGAAACCATCACCGCTGAGATGGTGGCGGTCAAAGGTCCGGCGCTGGGCCTTTCACCGCAGAATTACACTCGCCTGGTCGGCCGCGTGGTTGAGCGCGCCATCGAAGAAGATGAGCCTTTCCTGGAGCGCGACCTGGGGATCAAGATCACGCTGGACACAGATAGCGTATTGCCTATGGAGTATGGCTTCACTGTGCGCTTCCGCGATTTCGATGAAATGCTTCCTTACAAACCACGCATGTTGGAGTTCCACTTTACGGATCAGGATCTCGATGAACAATATCCGGGACTGGATTTCGGCCCGAAATCCAGCCAGCCCCTAAAACTGGTGGTGCATGCTCCTGAATTTTGGGACCGCTCGCTGGTGGACCTGTGTACGCTGGACAAACGCCAACGCACTGGCTCAATCGATCTGATCCAAAAGAGCATCGACCTGACTCGCCAGATGGCGCCTTATTTTGTGGGGACGCCCAAAGTCATCATCCACCCAGGCGCGATGAGCCTGGACCACCCCATCCACGACAAGCGCGCCTTGTATGATAACTTGCGCCGTTCGGTCGATGCGCTGGAATACGAAGGCGTGGAACTCTTGCTGGAAAACCTGCCTCCCCATCCCTGGTACTTCGGCGGGCAGTGGTTAACCAACGCCTTCATGGATGCCCACGAAATTCTCGATTTCATCGTACCCTTGGGACTAAATTTCTGCTACGACTCCTCTCACCACAAGCTGTACTGCAACTGGGCCCAGGTAGACTTCTACGAACAACTGAGTATCCTGCTGCCCTATATCCGCCATCTGCACCTGTCGGATGGCGCCGGGCTGGATGGTGAGGGCTTGCAGATCGGCGAAGGCGCCATCGATTGGGTGCACTTCTTCCGCGTCCTGAGCGATTACCACGGCACCATGATCCCTGAAATCTGGCGCGGCCACCAACGCCAGGGCGAGGGCTTCCTGATCGCCATCCAACGCCTGTCCGAAGCCTACCGGCAAAGCAAATCGAAACAGACCGGGCCCACCGCCAGTAAGTAAAGATTACCAGGTTTATGATCGTTAATCTTCGCACACGCTGGGCATTGGACAAGTTCCGTAGTTGGCGCAACCAGTTACGCATCAGGAAACTGGCGCGACAGGTAGCCAGCCATTCCCGGCCATCAAGCGAAGCCAAACTACCCCCAGCGGAACAAGAAGTTCCGGGCGAAGCCCTGGTATTCTTCATTGCTTCCGCGCGCCTGGGCGGCCTGAGCCAGAACGCAGCTTTCTCGTTCTTCGCCAGCGCCGGGTTGCGCCTGGCAGGTGTGCCAGTGCACTTTTTTGTCTGCCAAGCTGGGATGAGCCCCTGCGTGCTGGGCACCAACCGCCAGGGTTACACCACCCCACCGCCTTGCAAAGCCTGCATACGCCAATCACGCTCCATCTACGCAGGTGCGAGCGAGAACGTTCATTGGTTCAAATATCACCCGGACGCTGCCCTGGCTTCTGCGTTGAAAGCACTGAGTGTCCCCGAGCTAACCGCCTTCGAATACAAAGCGAGCGAAGCCGCTGCCCTGGAAAAACCAGTGCCGCTGGGCAAGCTGGTGCTGCCCGCCATCCGTTGGGCCCTGCGCCTGCACACCTTACCGGACGACGAAGATACGCGCTATCTACTGCGCCAGTACATCCTCTCCGCCTATAACGTTGCCGTAGAATTTGCAGCGCTTCTAGAACAACTCAAGCTCTCCACAGCCGTGATCTTCAACGGCATCATGTATCCTGAAGCTGCCGCTCGCTGGGTCGCCCAGCAGCGCGGCCTGCGCGTGATCACCCATGAAGTCGGCTTTCAACGCTATTCGGCCTTCTTCTCCGATGGGGATGCAACCGCCTATCCGATTCCCATCCCCGCCGATTTCGAACTGACTCCCGAACAAAACGCCCGTCTGGATGCCTATTTAGAGAAGCGTTTCCAGGGCAACTTCAGCATGGCGGGCATCCGCTTCTGGCCCGAAATGCGCGGCCTGGACGAGGCCTTTCTGCAAAAAGCCGGGCAGTTTCGGCCGGAACTTCCGAGCGAAGCCGTTCCGCAAATTGTGCCCATCTTCACCAACGTAGTTTACGATACCAGCCAGGTGCACGCCAACCAGGTATTTCCGCACATGTTCGCCTGGCTGGAAACGGTCTTGCAAGTGATCCGCGCCCATCCAGAGACGCTGTTCGTCATCCGCGCTCACCCAGACGAGATGCGCCCCGGTACCGCCAAGCTGAGCCGGGAGAGCGTGCGCGATTGGGTGGCGCACAACGCCGTAGACAAACTGCCGAACGTGATTTTCATCGATTCACAGGAATACCTGAGCTCCTACGAACTGATCCAACGCTCGAAATTCGTTATCGTATATAACTCTTCCATCGGCCTGGAGGCTGCCCTGATGGGCAAGCCCGTGGTTTGCGGGGGCAAGGCGCGCTACACCCAATACCCGATCGTGGTTTTCCCGGACTCCCCACAGGCATATGCTGAGCAGTTGGCCGCTTTCCTGGAAGCCAAGACCATCGAAGTACCGCCCGAGTTCCAGCAAAACGCCCGGCGCTTCCTGTATTTTCAGCTCTACCGCGCTTCGCTCAGCTTCTCAGATTACCTGGAAGAAGGCCACCGTAAAGGTTACGTGCAGTTGCGCGACTTCACCTGGCAGGCTTTGCTCCCGGAGAACTCCCCTGCCATCCGAACCATCTTGAGCGGCATTTCTCGGACGCCGTCCGCCCCTTTTTCAGAGACCACCGCTTTTCTGCTACCCGAGTCACAGGTTCAAGAAACCAATGAACTCTAACCATCCATCTGAACACAATTCACATCAGGCACATTCCGCAATTGAGATCCTATCTGTGGAGTTGCTCGATCAACACCGCCCGCTGGTGCAGGATTTGAAACAACTGGCCGCCTCACTCGGCCTGGAACTTGGCTGGCACTACCTGCTCGATCTGACCTGGATCATCACCGGGCTGCGCCAACACCTCGGAACGCTGCAAGGCAAAAGCATTATGGATGCCGGGGCTGGCACAGGCATCTTGCAATGGTACCTGGCGCAGCAAGGCGCACAAGTGGTCAGCGTTGACCGCCTCAGCCGCGCTGCCCTGCCCCTGCGCTTCCGCAAGCGCTTCCGCGTCGAAGGTTTGCGTCCTGCAGACTTGTTGCCCGCTGACCAGACGATCAGAGCCAATCTTTCACAAAGAGGATGGGCGCTACCCGCTTTGGCCTCCCAGGCCAAAGATTGGCTATCTTCCCAGCAGCCCACTGCCCCAGTTTCGGGCCAGGTAATCCTCTACAATCAAGATTTGGCTCACCTGTCGGACCTGGCAGACCAATCCCTGGATGCCGTTGTTGCCGTCTCTTCGCTGGAACACAACACACCGGAAGGCCTGCAACAGGTTGTCGCCGAGATTCACGGGGTGCTCAAGCCAGGCGGAGCCCTGCTCGCCTCCCTGGTCGCTGCCCGGGATCAGGATACCTGGCACGCACCCTCCAGCGCCTGGTGCTACACCGACGCCAGCCTGCGCCGCATCTTCGGCCTGCCCGCCAACGCCCCCTCGAATTACGAAGATTACGATAAGCTTTTTGCCGCCTTGCGTGACTGCGCCGAGCTGCGTGAGAACCTGGCGAGCTTCTATTTCAAATCCGACCAGAACGGCATGCCCTGGGGCAAATGGGATCCGCAGTACCAGCCCGTGGGCGTGTATAAAACACTGTAGGGGCACACGGCGTGCACCCCAATGGCGTGCGTTTCGCCACATGTACCCCGGCAGATCTGAACAGGAGTAACAGTATTATGAAAAATTCATCTCTCACTGAACAAGTACAGGCCCTGCTGGTGGAAGCCATCCAGGTGCCGCCCGAATTGATCACTGCCGATCTGACCTTCGGCGATCTGCCGCAGTGGGACTCCCTGGGACACATGGAAATCATGATGCGGCTGGAAGAAAAATTCGATGTCGAGATCAACGCCGACACGATCGCTGAGCTGATCAGCATCGCCGAAATTTGTGCATACCTGGAGAAAAATGGCCATGCCCACTAGAGACGCTCAGCGTCGCACTAAATCAAGTGCCCCCGTACTGGAATTAGCCCCGGCGGTTTCGATCCCCGACTTCCTGGTGGGCGAAATCTGCGCCAAGCTGGCCTATGTAGATGAGTGCATCGCCCAGGCCGAGGTCGACCCAGGACAGGTCCGCCTGTACCTGCATCCAGCCACTGATTTGACGCCGGAACGCAGCGCACTGCTGGAAGACAAAGTGCAGCGCGTCATCCTCTCCATGGCCAAAGGCGCCTTCAAACCCAAGATTCAGGTGCTCGAGGATCACTTAGCGCGGCCGGTCCCATACCGGAACGATCCGATGCCAGAACTGCTCGCCCGCGGCGAAGTCAGCCAGGAAACCAACGGCGTTTATACCCTGGGGCCACTGCTCAGCCGCCTGGTAGATTTCTTCGAAGCGCAGTTCATCGGCCTGGCAGACTCTTTCGATGCCACCCCTTATCGTTTCCCCACTTTGATTCCAGCGCGCTACCTGGAGCGCGTCAATTATTTCCGCGCTTTTCCCCATTCGCTGACCTTCGCCACGCACCTGCGCGAAGACCTGGACAATATCGACGCCTTCTCTCAGCAGGCAGCCTGCAACGAACACGGGCTGGATGTGAGCATGGAGTCCTTCTCGCAAATCCAGACCCTGCTCTCGCCCGCCGTTTGTTATCACCTGTACTTCGCCCTGGCGGATAAGCCGCTTCCGGGCGGGCAGGTGATAGCGACTGCTGTGGGCAACTGCTTCCGCTACGAAGCCATCAACCTGACTTCTCTGGAACGCCTGTGGAACTTCACCATGCGCGAGGTCATCTTCATCGGCGCCAAGGATTTCGTGCTCGAGAATCGCGAAATCGCCCGGCAGCGCATGTCCCAGGTTTTCGAAAAGATCGGCCTGGCCTATCGTGTAGAAAGCGCCAACGACCCCTTCTTCATCGGAGAGTTCCGTAAGCAGGCCGCCTTCCAAAGCGCTTTCCAGCTCAAATTCGAAATCCGCGCTAGCCTGCCCTTCAAAGATTCTACGCTGGCAGTGGGTTCGTACAACTACCACCAGGACTTCTTCGGGCGCAGCCTGAATATCAGCCTGCCGGATGGTTCGCCTGCCCACACCGGCTGTGTGGCCTTTGGCCTGGAGCGCATCGCTTTCGCCTTCCTGGCCCAATACGGCCTGGACCCGGCAACCTGGCCCGAAATGGTGCGGGCCACGGCCGCTTAGAAAGGAGCTTCCAATGAGCGAAACACCCGTCCCCGAAACAGAAGCCGTCAACGTGCTCTATCGCCAGGCCACCGAGGCCGATCTGCCCGCAGTCGCGGCCCTGTACGATGACCTGGATGACTTTTTACGCAAGTTCACTTATGCTTTCCCAGAAGTAGAAAACGTGGGCGAAAAATGGCTGGATATCTTCCGCCGCACCCTGGGGCGCTTCAGCGTGGTATACGTCGCCGAATACCAGGGCGAAATGGTTGGGTTCATCCTCGCCCGCCTGAAGCGCGTCCCCGAATATCTGGGAGGCGTGATGGTTGGCGAATTGAAAGACATGTGGGTGCTGCCCAAAGTGCGCCGCCTGGGCATCGGCGAGAAACTGCTGCGCCTGGCCATCGAGTGGTGCCGCTCGCAGAACGTCCACTCCCTGGAGGCGCAAATCTTTCTGGGCAACGAGCCGATCATCAAGCTGGTCGAGTATCTGGGCATGAAGCGTGAGCTCTACCAGATGCGCATGGAATGGTCTGATTACAACGAGGGGTCATAAATCATTCCCACTACGATGCGTGAAGTTACTCAAGCACAGGTAGTCGATTGCCTGGTCAGGCTGGGCATCCAGCCCGCCGACGGCCTGCTGGTGCATTCAGCCGTGCAGTTCCTGGGTAAGCCGGTAGACGGCAGCGGAACAGAGCGAAGCCGTTCCGTCGGCATGTACCTGGAAGCCATCCAGCAAGTCACCGGGCCGCAGGGCACAATCGCCGTCCCGACCTTCAACTTCGATTTCGCCCAGGGCGCGCCTTACGATCCTGGGACCACGCCATCTAAGGGGATGGGCGCCTTCTCCGAATACGTGCGCCAGCATCCGCAAGCGCGGCGCACATCGCACCCCATGCAGTCCCTGGCGATCATCGGCCATTATGCCGGTGACCTGGCCGGGCGCGATACGCTTTCCGCCTTCGACCCTGGCTCGGCCTTCGAGCGCATGCTGGAGATCGACTTCAAACTGCTGCTGCTCGGCGCCCATGCCAGCGCCATCTCGATGTTCCACTACTGCGAACATCGCGCCAACGTGCCCTACCGCTACTGGAAAGATTTCCCTGGGCAGGTGCGCACCCCTTCCGGCTGGCAGCAGCGTACCTACCGCATGTTCGTGCGCAACCTGGACCTGAACCCGCAGCTAACCCTCGATCCCGTTGTGGCCTACATGCAGGCGCGCCAGGAATGGCGCAGCTTGCCGCTCAACTACGGCACGCTCACCGTCTGCAAGCTGTCCGACTTCGTAGCCGCCGCAGACAAATTCCTGGCCGAAGACCCCTGGTCCCTGGTCACGAACAAAGCGGACTGTCTTCGATGAAAAGCATGATCGAACTCACCCAGGAGCTCTGGTTCCTGAAGCGCGACATCGTTTCCGACGATTTCGACCGGGCGTTGTACCGCCTGGCAGAAGAAATCCCGGCGGTACTTCTGAGCGTGAACGAAGTCGCCGTTCCGCCAGCCCAGCCACCCAGCGCCATGCACATCCTCGAATATCCTACCGGCACAGCCTGCTGGACCTGGCGCATCCCCGAGAAGTGGACCTGTCACCAGGCCTACCTCGAGACCCTGGACGGTCGCCGCCTGCTCGACTACGCCGATCACCCATTGCATGTTGTCTCGTACTCGCTGCCCTTCGAAGGCCTGGTCAGCCGGACAGAACTGCTCGAGCACCTGCACGTGCACCCACGCCTGCCGCAGGCCATCCCCTTCGTCTTCAAGTACTACGACCGGGATTGGGGCTTGTGCGCTTCGCAGGTCTTGCGCGATTCGCTCAGCGAAGAGACTTATCGAGTAGTGATCCGCACGACCTTCGAGCCGGGTACGCTGAAAGTCGGTGAAATCGTCATTCCCGGCGAGAGTGCGCAGACTTTCGTGTTGGTGGCCCACCTGTGCCACCCGGCGATGGTCAATGACGATCTGACCGGCGTGGTAGTCGGCCTGGATGTCGCCCGGACCCTGCTGGCTGGCCCGCGGCCCTATTACACCTACCGCCTGTTGATCCTGCCCGAGACCATCGGCTCTGTCGCCTACCTCAGCCATCACGAGCATCTGATCCCCGATATGGTCGGCGGCCTGTTCCTGGAAATGTTAGGCGGAAGCACCGCTGAAGAACGCGCCCACGCCTTGCAGGGCTCTTTCATGCCGCACAGCCAGGCCGACCGCTGCCTGGTATCGGCCCTGCACGGCCTGGACCCGCACAGCTACAGCGCCCCCTATCGCAGTGTGATCAACAACGATGAACGCCAGTTCAACGCTCCTGGGGTGCGCGTGCCCATGCTCTCGCTCTCGCGCGTTGAGCGCCGGGACTCCCCCACATGGCCCTACCCGCAGTACCATTCCAGCCTGGACACGCCCGCCATCGTTTCCGAAGAAAGCCTGCAAGCCTCCAAAGAGGTGGTTTTGGGTCTGCTGCAAGCCTGGGAGCGCAACCAGTACGTTGTCAACAACTTCAAAGGCGAGATATTCTGCTCGGGCTACGGCATCTGGGTCGATTACCGCCTCAACCCGGAAGGGCATCGCCGTTTATTCGAGATCATGGAGCGCTGCGATGGCGAGCACACCGTCGCCGATATCGCCGTAGAGCTGGATGTGCCCTTCCAATCTGTCTGGGAGGTGGTCAGCCTGCTCGCCAGCAAGGACCTGGTCTGGTTCAGCCGCGCCCCACACCCCACCGATCCCCATTCGTTTACAAGCCAACCTGCTCAAGTTTAATGGGCTTATTCTACGCCGCCAAAGAACGCTTGAAAATCATCCGCTGGCAAGGCCGCCGCGCTCGCGCCGCCCTGCGCTGGGGGCCTGAGGCGCAGAGCAAATCTCCGGCGGTCTTGGGCAATGCCATGCCCAAATCCGGATCGCACCTGATCATCCAGGTGCTGCAGGGCCTGGTGCACCTGGGTCCGTTCGTCAATCCCGGCTTCCCGCCCGTCAATCGCTCCGAAGACAACAGCAAACAGCCGGATGCTTCCGTCCTGGCCAATATCCAGCGCATGCGTCCGGGCGACATCGCTTATGGATACGTGCACAGCCGTGAGCCTTTCATCTCGGCCCTGGCAAAACCCGGCCGGGCGACGATCTTCGTGTACCGCGACCCGCGCGACATGGTCGTTTCGCACGTTTTTTACGCCACGCAAATGCACAAGGGTCACGGCATGCATCGCTATTACACCGAGCAGTTGCATACGATGGAAGCGCGCATCAACGCCGCCATACAGGGTGTAGAACAGCCAGGGTCAGAACTCTCGCCCATCCGCAAGAAATACGAGAATTACCTGGGCTGGCTGGAACAACCCGCTGTGCTCTGCCTGCGCTTCGAGGATTTGATCCTGGACCGCGAGCAGGCCCTCGGCCGCATCCTGGATTATCTGGCGGACCGGGGCTTTGTCCCGCCTGTCAGTCGCCCTCAGGCGGTTGACGCCCTGGCGCAGGCCATCGCTCCCAAACGCTCTGGCACCTTCCGCAAGGGCCAGCCCGGCAACTGGCGCGAGCATTTCACCCCGGCCAACATCGCCTGCTTTAAGGAAACGTCCGGCGATTTGCTCCTGCGCCTGGGCTACGAGGAGACTGGCGATTGGTAGAGCGCTACAAATCGTCGGTTTCGCCCAAACAGAACTTCCTGCTCTACGCCCGTTTTGGGCGTCGCGCTCTGCGCCGCTTTCGCCAGAGCCTGCGCTACGGCCGGCGCGCCCTGTCGCAGTCGCCCATCCTCTTCGCCAACTCTTTCCCGAAGAGCGGCACCCACCTGCTCACCCAGGTGATGCAGGGCTTCACCCACATCGGCCCGGCGGTGGTCAGTGGCCTGCCGGCAGTGGTCACTTTCGATGGCCTGACCGGCCGCCAACGCAGCGAAAGCGAAATCCTGAGTGATCTCGGGATTCTACTTCCTGGAGATGTGGCTTATGGCCATGTGCACGCTTTTCCAGGCGCGCTGGCATACCTGTGCCAGCCCGGATTCGCTGCCTTTTTTATTCTGCGCGACCCGCGCGATGTGGCCGTTTCGCACGTGCACTACGTGGCAGAAATGGCACCCAACCACATCCACCATCGCTATTATCAAGAAGCGCTGCACACTTTCGACGAGAGATTGCAGGCCAGCATCGCCGGAGTCAGCCAGGCCGCCTTCCAGCAAAAGTACGGCGCAGATACGCAGGCCTTGCTGCCGCACATCCGGGAGCGCTTCGAGCCTTACCTGGGTTGGTTAGAGCAGCCCGGAGTGCTGGCGCTGCGCTACGAAATCTTCAGCAGCGACCGGCAGGCTGCCCTCGCCAGCGTGTTCGATCACGCCGTGCGGCGCGGCTTTGTCTGCCGGTTGGATCTACAAGCCGCCCTGGAAGCCCTGTCCAAAAGTATCGACCCGCAGCGTTCTCCAACTTTCCGCAGCGGGAAAACCGGCGGCTGGCGCGCCGTTTTCACCCCGGCGCATAAAGCGCTCTTCAAAGAAATCTGCGGCGACCTGCTCATCCGCCTGGGATACGAAACCAACCAGGACTGGTAAGGGCGAAACAAGTTTCGGCGGAAAACCACATGTTTCATACCCCGCAAGAACACAGCCCGCACTGTTCCGCCGGAACTTCCTGTTCCGCCGTCATCCGAGCCTGCAACGAAGAAAAGCACATCGGGCGATTGTTAGCTGGCATCGCCCAGCAAACGCTAAAGGATATCGAAGTCATCCTGGTCGACTCGGGCTCTACAGATGCCACAATCGCTACCGCGGAGAAATTTGCTGGCGATTTGACTCTCAAGGTGCTACACATCCAGCCTGAGCAGTTCACCTTTGGCCGCTCGCTGAACCTGGGCATCGAGCATGCCCGGGGCGAGCACATCGTCATCGCCAGCGCTCACGTCTACCCGGTGTACCCCGACTGGCTGGAGCGCCTGTTGGCCCCCTTCGAAGACTCCAAAACGGGCCTGACGTATGGCAAGCAGCGCGGCGGGGAGAGCACCCAATTCTCAGAGCACCAGGTATTTGCCCACTGGTTCCCGGAACAATCACAGCCGCGCCAAGCTACGCCCTTCTGTAACAACGCTAATGCAGCCATCCGCCGCTCGCTGTGGGAACAACACCCTTACGACGAAACGCTGACCGGCCTGGAGGATCTGGCCTGGGCGCGCTGGCTGGTAGACACTGGTTATGCCATCGCTTACGTGGCCGAAGCAGAAGTGATCCACGTTCACAACGAAACGCATCGCGGCGTTTACAACCGCTACCGGCGTGAGGCCATGGCTTTCAAGCGCATCTTCCCGCAAGAGCACTTCACCCTGGCAGATTTTCTGCGACTGGTCACTTTCAATATCGCCAACGACCTCTGGCAGGCTTTCCGCCACAGGCGCGCCCATCCCAATGTTAATCTGGGAAGCATCCTGTGGTTTCGTTGGATGCAGTTCTGGGGCACTTATCAAGGCTATCGCCATTCTGGGCCAGTGACCTGGCAGTTACGCCGCACGTTTTATTATCCTCGCCAAACAGATGCTGTCGGTTCTGGCGCCAGTCGGGCCGCCTCCCGGCAAATCGAGCCGATCTGCTACAGTAAAGGCGATCTCGAATAACGACAAACCCGAGTAGAAGACCATGGATACACTGCAAAGCACACAAGCCCAAAAGACGCATGCCGCCAGCATCGCCGCGCTGATCCCGATGCGCCACCATTCGCAGCGCGTACCCGGCAAGAATTACCGCCCGCTGGCAGGTAAGCCCCTCTTTCACCACATCATCGAGACGTTGCTCGAATGTCCAGAAATCAACCAGATAGTGGTAGATACCGACAGCCAGCCGGTAGTGGATGGCCTGCGTGCGCATTTCCCGCAGGTGCAGGTGCTCGTGCGTCCAGAGCACCTGCGCGCTGACCATATCCCCATGAATGAGATCCTGGCGTATGACACGGAGCAGGTGCAGGCCGACTTTTACTTGCAAACCCACAGCACGAACCCGCTGCTGCGCCCGCAAAGCGTCTCGAAGGCCATCCAGGCTTTGCTGGCGAACTACCCGGCATACGACTCGCTATTTTCCGTCACCCGCTTGCAAACCCGCCTGTGGGACCAGCTTGGCAGGGCCATCAACCACAACCCGGCCATCCTGCTGCAAACCCAGGACCTTCCGCCTGTGTATGAAGAAAATTCTTGCCTGTACATCTTCACCCGCCGGACGCTGCTGGCGCGCCGCAACCGCCTGGGTGAGCGCCCGATGATGTTCGAAATCTCGCCTGCGGAAGCCTGGGATATCGACGAAGAGATCGATTTCGCCATCACCGATTTTTTGATGAGCGAAGCCCAAGAACGCCAACGGAAAGAGAACAGATCATGAAAACCATCTTGCTTTCAGCTCCTTATATCGTCCCTATCATCGCGCGCTTCCGCCCCTTGCTCGAGAGCTACGGCCTGGAAATCCTCCTCGCTCCGGTCGAAGAACGCCTCGATGAAAAAGCCTTGCTGGCCTACGCCGGGCAATTCGATGGCGCTTTGTGCGGCGACGACCAATTCACCGAGCCTGTACTCCAGGCCTGCGCCCCACGCCTGAAAGTTATCTCCAAGTGGGGCACTGGAATTGATTCGATCGATTCTCAGGCCGCTGCCCGCCTGGGCATCCAGGTATGCCGCACGCCCAACGCCTTTACGCTGCCGGTGGCAGACAGCGTACTGGGCTACATGCTGGCCTACGTACGCCGCCTGCCGTGGATGGACCAGGCTATGAAGCGCAACGTTTGGGATAAAATCCCTGGTCGCTCGCTAAGTGAGTGTACCTTAGGGATCGTCGGCGTCGGCAATATCGGCAAAGCCATTGCCCGCCGCGCCCGCTCCTTCGGGATGCGCATCCTCGGCGCCGACATCATCGAAATCGCCCCCGATTTCCTCGCCGAAAACGGGGTCGAGATGACCAGCCTGGAAGACTTGTTGGCCCAGGCCGACTTCGTCAGCTTGAACTGCGATCTAAACACAACCAGTTACCACCTGATGAACCGCCGCACGCTGGCCTTGATGAAACCTACCGCCGTTCTGATCAACGCCGCCCGCGGCCCGGTCGTGGAAGAACCTGCCCTGGTCGAAGCTTTGCAAAAGGGCCTCATCGCTGGCGCAGCCCTGGATGTTTACGAACACGAACCGCTGCCCAAAGACAGCCCATTGTTGCAGATGGATAACGTTATGCTCGCCCCGCATAACGCCAATTCCAGTCCGGCAGCCTGGGAGCGCGTCCACCGCAATACCATCCGCAACTTGCTGGTCGGCCTGGGTCTGGAACCGCCCACGGATTGGCCCTGATCGAGACGAATTTCGAAGGAGAGAACTGTTACATGATTGCAAAATATTCCTCTGGTGAACGCAGCGTATTGATCACCGGCGCAGCCGGTGGCATCGGTCGCGCTACCGTCAAGCTGTTCGCCCAGCAGGGCTGGCGCGTGATTGGCGTCGATCGCGCCCCTTTTTCGGCCGCAGAAGAGTCCAATGGCGAGATCCCGGAAGAACCGTTTCCGGCAAATGGGTTATATATCCAATCCGACATCTCGGTCGGTGAGAACCTGGAAAGTATTTTTAAGCAGGCGAGCGCCTTCACTGACCAACTCAGCGCCCTGGTCAACAACGCCGCCTTGCAAGTCGCCAAGCCCCTTCTGGAAACCAGCGTGGAAGAATGGGACGCCGTCATGGCCTCCAACCTGCGTTCGGTCTTTCTAGGTATCAAGCTGGCTCACCCCCTGCTAAAAACCCGTGGGGGTGGGGCGATTGTCAATGTTTCTTCGGTGCACGCTGTAGCTACTTCGGCCAATATCGCCGCTTATGCCGCCAGCAAGGGCGGCTTGCTGGCCCTGACGCGCGCCGTGGCCATCGAATTTGCTCCAGACAACGTTCGCTGTAACGCCATCTTGCCCGGCGCAGTCGATACCCCCATGCTGCGCGCCGGGTTGGGGCGCGGCCACGTGCAAGGCAGCGACATTATGCAGCGCCTGGACAACCTGGCGCGCCGGACAGTCAACGGGCGTGTCGGCCGCCCGGAAGAGATCGCCCATGCCATCTACTTCCTGGCCGATGAAACCCAATCCTCGTTCATGACCGGCCAGGCGCTGATTATCGATGGCGGCGCCACCGCCCGGTTGAGCACCGAATAAACCCGGCCCAACCACCCTATGGAAACGAACGAAACGCAACCCGGTTCCATCCGCCGGACTCTTAAGCAAGTGATCCCCGCGCCGCTCTGGCAGGCTGCACGCAGCACGCGCAACGCCTTGCAGAACGCCGCCCTTTGGCCGACAGCCACCTTCCATCCCTGGCGGCGCGCCAGCGTTCGCAACCTGGAAGCCCTGAAAGACAGGCGCCGCGGCCAGCGCTGTTTTATCATTGGTAACGGCCCCAGCCTGAAGCAAACCGATCTCTCCAGGCTCAAAAACGAGTTCACCTTCGGCATGAACCGTTTTTACCTGATGTTCCCGGAACTGGGCTTCGCCACCTCCTACTACATGTGTGTGAACAGCCTGGTGATCGAACAGTGCGCCGACGATATCCGCTCCTTATCGATCCCCAAGTTCCTCTCCTGGCGTTCGCGTACTTTGATCCAGCCCACGCCCGATATGACCTTCCTGCACACCACTTACACCGGGCCAAAGTTCGCCCAGGACGCACGCGGACGCCTGTGGGAAGGCGCTACCGTTACCTACGTGACCTTGCAACTGGCTTTCCACATGGGCTTCGAGACGGCCATCTTGATCGGCGTCGATCACAATTACTTCACCCAGGGCAAACCCAACACCACTGTCGTTTCACAGGGCGATGATCCTAACCATATGCATGCCAACTACTTCGGCAAAGGCTTTCGCTGGCAGTTGCCCGACCTGGATACTTCGGAGCGCGCCTATGCCCTGGCGCGCCAGTCTTATGAGCAGGCCGGTCGCCAGGTGCTGGACGCCACCGTAGGGGGGAAGTTGACCATCTTCGACAAGGTTGACTACAACAATTTATTCTGATAAACAGCTTATGCGCAAATATCTTATCCTGGCAGCGACTCTCCTGATACTCGGGCTGGGGTTGCGCCTGTATGATCTCACCGATCAGCCCATCGATTTCCACGCCACGCGCCAGTTGCGCGGCGCCATCATCGCCCGGGGCATGTACTACGAAATGTCCCCCCAGGCAGACCCCGCGGCGCGCCAGGCCGCCCTGGCCTTCTGGGCCTCGACCGGGCAGTACGAACCTTCCATTCTGGAACGCCTGGTAGCCATCACCTATCTATTGACCGGCAGCGAGCATTTTTGGATTGGCCGCATCTTCACATCTCTATTCTGGATCATCGGCGGCCTGGCCTTGTTCGCCCTGGCGCAGCGCCTCGCCGCTCGCCCTGATGCCGAACTTCCGAGCGTCAGCGCATCCGCCGTTCCGCCAAGCGACCGAACCTCGCCCCCTTCTGAGGCAAACTTCTCAACTACCGCCTCTCAGAACAACGCTGCCGTGATTGCCGGCAGCGCCCTGATCGCCCTGGCCTATTATCTGTTCTTGCCGTTCAGCGTGCAGGCCAGCCGCTCCTTCCAGCCCGACCCGGGGATGGTGATGTGGTTGGTGCTGTTCGCCTTCGCCCTCTATCGCTGGTCAGAAACCCGGCAGTGGAAATGGGCCATCCTGAGCGGCGCGCTGGCAGGCATAGCCGTTCTTAGCAAAGCCGTGGCAGCTTACATCGTAGGTGCCGCTGCCCTGGCGATGGTGCTGGTCAACTTCGAGTGGAAGCTTCGCGCCGTGCCCAGGTTGTTGCGCAACCTCCAGGTTTGGAGCATGGCGGTCCTGATGATCGCACCCACTGCGGTTTACTACCTGGGGCGCGGCGAGCGCACCTCCGAATTTTTCACAAGCTGGACTCTGGCGCTCTCGCACCTGCTGCTCAACCCCCAGTTCTACTTACAATGGCTGAATACGCTCCAGAAGCTGATGCTCTGGCCCTTCTTGCTGCTCAGCCTTGCGGGGCTCATTCTAGCAGGCAAACGCCCGCGCTCCCTGCTCCTGGGCCTGTGGGGTGGATACGTTCTATACGGCCTGTCGCTGCCTTACCAGATGTATTCTCACAGCTATTACCACCTGCAAACCGTGCCGATTGTGGCGCTCTCACTGGTTCCGGTGGCGCGCTACGTCCTCGAGCGCATCCTGCGCCTGGGTCGAGCCTGGAGGTTTGGCCTGGCGGCTGCCGCGGTTGTCCTGCTCGTTTACACCGCCTGGGTCGCCACGCAGCCCATGCGTAACCAGGATTATCGCAACGAACCTGCTTACTGGCAGACCATCGCCTCCTATCTCCCCAGCGATGGCAAGATCATGGCCCTCACTCAGGATTACGGCTACCGCCTGATGTATTACGGCTGGCGCAAAGTCGTGCTTTGGCCTAATCGCGGCGAGCAAAAGTTGAGCCAGTTGCGCGGCAGTGAAAAAGAATTCGAGACCTATTTTGCCAAGCACACCCAGGACAAGCGTTATTTCCTCATCACCGCTTTCCGCCAGTTCGAGGACCAGCCCGATCTGAAAGCCTATTTGTATGAGCACTACCCTGTTCTGGCCGAGGGCCAGGGTTACCTGATCTTCGATCTCGCCAACCCTCAGTAGGGCGAAAAGCTCCAAACGTGAAACCGCTGGTCTCGATCGTTACACCCTCATACAATCAGGCGCAGTTCCTGGAAAACACGATCCAATCCGTCCTGGCGCAGGATTACCCCAAACCGCTCATCGAATACCTGATCGTGGACGGTGGTTCACAGGATGGCAGCCTGGAGATCATCCAACGCTACGCCGGGGCGCTATCCTGGTGGGTTTCCGAACCAGATTCGGGCCAGGCCGAAGCCATTAACAAAGGTCTGCGCAAGGCCCACGGCGAGATCGTTGCCTGGTTAAACTCGGACGATCTTTACCTGCCGGGGGCAGTGACCCGCGCCGTATCTGCACTGCAAGCCAATCCCGGCCTGGGCATGGTCTTCGGCGACGCCATAACCATCGACACCCAGGGCCAACTGCTAAACCAGTTGCAATTTGGGAATTGGGAATTGGCCGATTTGATGAATTTCCGTATCATCTGCCAGCCAGCCGTGTTTATGCGCCGCGCCGTGCTCGAAAAGGCCGGCTACCTGGATCAATCCTATCACTACATGCTCGACCATCACTTATGGGTGCGCATCGCCCGCCTGGCGCCTATCGGCCACATCGATTACCTGCCATTGCATTCGGTTGACTCTCCAACGGAACTTGTCCCGCGAGGGCTGCCCCTGGCAGCCGCTCGCCACCACCCGGGCGCCAAGAACGTGGCCCAACCGGTGAAATTCGGCCAGGAAACCATGCGCCTGCTGGCATGGATGCAAAGCCAATCAATTGGCGGAACAGAGCGTGAGCGCAGCCGCCGTTCCGCCACGGATCGCCACATGCTGGGGGGCGCCTACCGCCTCAATGCCCGTTACCTGCTCGATGGCGGCCTGGCCGGCCCGGCTTTGCAATCCTATCTGCGTGCCTTGTCCTTGTGGCCGGGTTACGCCATCAAGCACTGGCACCGTATGTTCTACGCCCTGTTCGTTTTGCTGAAGATCAACCGGAACTTCCTGTTCCGCACCCTAACAGATCGTTTCAGAATTAGTGCCGCGGCGCGCCAGCGCAGCCAACTGGCAGTCCGCCTCAAAGCTGCCTTCTCTTCAGCAGAACGCCCGAACGAGTTCGGCCCTGTTCCGCCAGAAGGTCGCTCAGCAGACCACCCCTCATCGATCACCAATTGGCCCGGTTTACGCCTGGATTAGCCTGTTTTTCCCATGGAAGAAACCTCCCCAACGAACCCCCCATTGGGAGCGAAGCCCCCCATCCTGGTCACTGGCGCCCACCGCAGCGGCACAACCTGGGTCGGGCAAATGCTCACTGCCAGCCGCGAAGCTGCCTACATCAGCGAACCGCTCAACATCCTGCACCGGCCCGGCGTATTCGCTGCACCTACCACCCACTGGTACACCTATATTTGCCAGGAAAATCAGGATCAATTCCTGCCTGCTTTGCGACAAACGCTGCGCTTTCGTTACCACACCTGGGCCGAAATCCGCTCGCTGCGCTCGCGCAAAGATTTCCTGCGCATGCTGCGCGACTGGAACACTTTCCTCTTCGGCAGATTGGGCAAGAAGCGCGCCGTGCTCAAAGACCCGTTCGCCTTCTTCTCCGCGCCCTGGTTCGCCAGCACGCTGGACTGCCAGGTGGTGATCACGTTACGCCACCCGGCCGCCTTCGCCAGCAGCTTGAAGCGCCTGGACTGGCCTTTCGATTTCAAAGATTTACTGGCGCAGCCTCTGTTGATGCGCCACGTTCTCTCCCCGTTCCGGGAAGATATGGAAAAGGCCTTGCAGGCCTCAGATGATGTCATTGGGCTCGCCAGCCTGCTCTGGCGTATTCTCTACAGCATCGTAGCTCAATACCAAACCCAGTACCCCCATTTCCACATCGTTCGCCATGAGGATTTATCGTTGGACCCGGTCGAGGGTTTTCGAGTTCTGTACGAAAAGCTGGGCTTGCATTTCACCCCTCGAGCCAGGGAAACCATTTTGAAAGCCAGCAGCGCCGAAAACCCCAAAGAGCTCTCGAAACGGAACATCTACGCTGTGCAACTGGACAGCCGCGCCAACCTTCGCAATTGGAAAAAACGTCTCTCTCCAGGGGAAATCCAGCGCGTCCGCCAGATCACCCAAGAAGTCGCCAGCCTGTTCTATCCTGAAGAGGATTGGGAGAGTTGACCAAGGGGCGCATTCGTGAGCGCTTGCGCCCAGAGAGCAAACCCGTGCAATCACAACCTCTGGTTTCGATCATAACCCCCTCTTATAATCAGGCCCAGTTCCTGGAACAGACCATCCAATCTGTACTGGCCCAAGATTACCAGTCCATCGAATACCTGATCGTTGATGGCGGTTCGCAGGACGGCAGCCTGGAAATCATCCAGCGCCACGCAGATCACCTGGCCTGGTGGGTTTCTGAGCCAGACCAGGGCCAAACCGACGCTATCAACAAAGGCTTTGCTCGCGCCAGAGGCGAGATCCTGGCCTGGCTGAACTCAGACGACACTTACCTGCCCAACGCCATCTCCGAGGCCGTAGCCTATCTGCAAGCGCACCCTGAGGCCGGGATGGTGTACGGCGATGCCAACTTGATCGACCAACAAGGAGAGGTGATCGGCAAATTCCCCGCCCGGCAGACGGATTACCAGCGGCTGCGGCGCGGCTACGTACACATCCCGCAGCAGTCCGCCTTCTTCCGGGCCAGTTTATGGCAGCAGGTTGGCCCGCTCGATCCCAGCTTCTATTTCGCCATGGATTATGACCTGTGGGTGCGCCTGGCGCGCATCTCCGAACTACACTACCACCCTCGCCTGTGGGCCAACTTCCGTCTGCATGGCACTGGCAAGTCTGTGGTCTCCGATAATCGCTGCTGGCCCGAGATGCTGCGCGTTCACCGGCGCGAAGGCGGCAGTTGGTTTTCCTGGCTGGTTTTCAAAGCTAAGATTCGCCCCCTGATCTACGCCTGGTTGCCATTGCGCCTGCGCCTCTGGCTGCGCGAAAAAGTGTAACACCCTTCACTCTAGGTTCAAATCCGTTGCCAAAATCGCCTTACCCCATCTACGACTCTGCTCAACGCGGCTCACCTGCGATCGAAGAGCTGCGCGAGCTCTTACGCTACCGTAATTTGCTGCTCCAGATGGTGCGCAGAGACGTTGTCACTCGCTACAAGCGTTCTGTGTTGGGCATCGCCTGGACCATGCTCAACCCCCTGGGAACCACCCTGGTTCTGACCATCGTTTTTTCGGAAGTTTTTGGCGCAGAACGCAGCTATGCGGCCTACGTACTAAGCGGTCTGATGGCCTGGCTGTTCTTCGCTCAGACGACCAACGCTTGCATGGTCGGCCTGATTTGGGGCAGCGGCTTGCTGCACCGCATTTACATGCCACGCACGATTTTTGCCGTATCCGCGATTGGCACAGGCCTGGTCAATCTGGTCTTGTCGATCATTCCCCTCCTGCTGGTGACGATCATCGTGGGCATCCCCCTGACACCAGCCGCGCTTTTGTTGCCGGTGGCGGTGCTGTTCCTGGCGATGTTTTCCTTAGGTTTGGGACTGCTGTTATCTTCGATCGCGGTCCACTTTGCAGACGTAACCGAAATGTACCAGATTTTGTTAACGGCCTGGATGTATCTCAGTCCGGTGATCTATCGCATCGAACTGATCCCCGAAAAGTATCACTGGATTGTGCAAATGAACCCGATGTATTACCTGATCGAATATTTCCGCGCTTTTATCTATAGCGGGGTATTACCCAGCCTGGAAGAAACGCTTCTGGTAGCGAGCATTTCCCTGGTAACTTTGCTTCTGGGTTGGTTGATCTTCGCCCGTAAAGCAGATGAATTTGCATACCGTGTCTGAAGCCAACTCACTATCCAACCCATCAGGCGACCTGCCTGCAATTCACATCGAAAACGCGGGAGTGCGCTACCGCGCATCCAGCGAACGCATCCATTCCTTGAAAGAATATGCTATCCGCCGGATCCAGGGCAAAGTGCAGCAGCGCGATTTCTGGGCTCTCCAGGATATCAACTTGAAGATCGAGCGCGGCGAAACTTTCGGCATCATTGGCGCAAACGGCGCCGGTAAGAGCACTTTGCTCAAGTTGATTGCGCGCGTCCTGCGCCCCACGCTGGGCCGGGTGGTTGTTCGCGGCTATGTTGCCCCGCTTCTGGAATTCGGAGCGGGTTTCCATCCCGAATTGACCGGGAGCGAAAACATCTACTTGAACGGCGCCATGTTAGGCTTCAGCCGCGCCGAAATGGATGAAAAATTCGAGCGTATCGTGGCCTTTGCCGAATTGGGCGGATTTATCGATGCTCCCTTGCGCACTTATTCTTCCGGCATGGTTGCACGCCTGGGCTTCGCCGTTGCCACCGATGTACACCCGGATATCCTGCTTATCGATGAAGTTTTCTCGGTAGGCGATGAAGCCTTCCAACGTAAAAGCGCCACCCGCCTGCAAGAATTCCGCGAGAAAGGAGTGACGATCCTTTTCGTTTCGCATGCGATGACAGTAGTCGAGCAGATATGCAACCGGGCTGCGTGGCTAGATCATGGCCATTTGATGAACGCTGGCGAGGTAAACCAGGTGATCCAGGATTACCGGCAGAGCCAACCGCAATAAATCCCGATTAGGTTTGCAATTTCGACCAATTTAGTGTATTATCTGATCATCTTATCCGTGCTTCAAGTTCTGAGGGAGAAAGAATGCTCTCAACATTTCGGGAATTTATCTTGAAGGGCTTGCTGGTTATTTTCTTGATCGCCAGTTTGCTCAATGTGGCCATCGTGGTCAACGCTGCCGAAAGCACATCATCGTTGCCTGCAAACGATCCATCTGCCAGCCAGGCGCCGGCTTTAGATTACTTTGCGCATCTCCCGCTGCTCTATCATCCAGGAAATCCACCTTTGGGAGGTGAAGCTCGCTGGCAAAGCGACCTGATCTTCGAAAAAGCGCAATCCGCCAACATGCGTTGGCTGCGTCTGAGTGTATTCCAATGGGATGATATTCAACCTGTTGAGTCAGCTCCGGGAGATCCGCCTGTCTATCATTGGGAATACGTTCAAAACGCGGCTTTGCAAGCCGCCGCGGCGCGTGGTTTCACCATCATTGCAACGATCCGTTTCGCGCCTGCCTGGGCGCGTAAAATCCCGGAATATTCTTGCGGCCCTGTAGCAGAAGCTCAACTGGATGCTTTCGCCGAGTTCGTGCAAACCGCGGTCAGCATTTATAGCGCCCCGCCTTACAATATCAAGTACTGGGAGATTGGCAACGAACCTGATGTAGATCCTTATGTAGCCAGTTTTGTTCCAAATACAGACTACGATTATGGCTGCTGGGGCGACAACTCAGACGATTATTATGGGGGTGAGTATTATGCTAAAATGCTCGAGCGCGTCTATCCGCTTGTCAAAGCCGCAGACCCTGCCTCTCAAGTGCTGGTGGGCGGGTTGTTGACCGATTGCGATCCAACTTACACTTATCCTCCTCCGGGGAGGGATTGTAAATCCTCAAAGTTTCTGGAAGGTATCCTGCGCTACAACAGCAATCAGGGATACCTGTACTTCGATATGCTCAGCTTTCATGGCTATGCTTCTTACTTCCGGGGAAAAATCTTTGATGAAAACCAGGTGACTGCTAATCCCTGGGGGCATCGCGGCGGGCTTGTTTTAGGAAAAGCGGATTTTTTGCGCCAGGTGCTCTCCTCCTATAGCGCAGACAAGCCGCTGCTGCACACCGAGGGCGCCCTGAACTGCCCGGCTTATTGGACAAATAATTACAGTTGCAATCCCCAACCCGGAACCGATTACTACGAAGCTCAAGCGGACTACGTTGTCTGGTTATACGTTCGTGATTGGGCCATCGACATCCCAGGCGTCATCTGGTTCACAGTTGAGGAAAGTGGCTGGCACAATAGTGGACTTCTCAATCCAGATACCACCACCCGTCCGGCTCATGCCGCTTATCGCTTCCTCAGCCAGGAATTGGCTGGCGCTCATTATGTTGGCACAATCGGCAATTACCCTGAACTCAGGACATACGCTTTTGGAAAAACGAGGAAACGCATCTGGGTGATGTGGGCCCCGGATCAAATCGATCACACCATAACATTGCCGGCTAACGTGCTTGTGGTCTACGACAAATATGGAAACCCGGTCATTCCCAGCGCAGGTCAAATCACAGTTAACAGCCCGGTTTACGTAGAGATGTGGCCTTAGATTTATTCACTTCTGAATCGTCCAGCCTATCGATAGATCGAGTTTCGTGACAAATTGTTCAGGCCGGATTTTCTGGCTTACATCCCGCCCGGCAACCCGTTGGTTGTGGTTGGTCCGGGCATTTGTGGTTGTTCTTGCCAACTGCAAGATCTCTTGATCGTTCAACAAGTCAGGTGAAACTTGGATATATCACCTACTCCACCTACGGGTTCTTCACGAACCGCGCTGGCTTGTGCGATCCTGGTCAGCATTTTTATCGCTCTTTCGTTATGGGACAGAGCCTTTGATGATCCTTTTATTACCTATCGCTATGCGCGCAATTTAGCTCAGGGGGCAGGCTTCGTCTACAATCCAGGCGAACGCGTCCTGAGTACTTCTACGCCTCTGTTTACCCTGCTACTGGCAACCGTTTTCCCGCTCTGGCAAGATTTGCCTCATCTGGCCAACTTGATTGGAGCATTCAGCCTGGGGATAGGAGGATTTTTTCTGTGGAGGCTGGGAAACTCATGGGAAATGAATTTGGAAAGTTGGGTACTCCTGCTACTCTATCCAACCTTCCCATTGATAACAGGCACACTTGGCTCTGAAACGCCGCTATACCTGGCTTTATGTTTGGGTGCCTTCGCCTCATATGCCAGGGAAAATCAGTTGCTCGCCGCCACCTTATCAGCTCTGGCTGTGCTCACCCGCCCTGATGGAGCGCTTATTCCAATTATATTGAGTTTTTACTATGTTCTGAAAAAGCACCGTCTGCCATCCCGGAAAGCCATCGCCATTTTTGGATGCCTAACCCTGCCCTGGTTTGTGTTCGCATGGATTTATTTCGGACACCCGTTGCCAGCCACTTTGTTTGCCAAACACCATCAAGGCGCCTTACCCGTTAGCCAGCATTTCTTACCAGGCCTGGCTACCATCGCAAGTTGGTACGCAAAAAACCTATATTTCCAGTTAGAAATTGCGCTATCAATCATCGGGCTGGCTTTCGTAATCTGGCGTAAGCGCCAGTGGGCGCCATTGCTTGCTTGGGTCACAGTTTACTCCCTGGCTTACCAAACCTTGGGAGTCAGCCGTTATTTTTGGTATTACGCTCCCCTGATACCCGTTTTCATCATTTTAGTCACCCTGGGCCTGGCTTTCCTGGCGCATATAAAAGATTCTCCAGTTCTCTCGGTCAAGTTGCCAGCCTTGAAAAATTTCTCCAGGTGGGGCCCCATAGCAATATCCGTGCTGCTAATTGGTTCTCAAGCGCAAGCTTTGAGGCTCGCCAGGGACCAAAATAGCCTGATCCTACCATTCTATCGTTCAATCGGTGAGTGGCTAAACGCGCATACCCCCCCAGATGCCCGCGTCGGTATGCTCGAAGTCGGTATCATCGGTTATTACGCCCAACGCCCGGTTATCGACTTCGCTGGCCTGATCCAGCCCGATGTTGCTGCTCAAATGAACCCCTCAACCACCTACCAGGATGCTGCCCTTTGGGCTGTGCACCAATACCAGCCCGAATACGTTGTACTTCACGCCAACGCCTTCCCCGATCTGGAGAAAGGTTATATCGCCCAAAATTGCCTGCTTGTCAAGATATTTCCAGGGCAGCCCTATGGTTACTCAACCGATATGCACATCTACGACTGCCAGGGTCACCCAACCACGAAACCATCCTCAGGTTTCTAGATTCTCTGCTATTCAGCGAGAACAGGCCCAGGCCAAAAGATGTTCGTAGTAAAATTCTAACAACATTCGATCACTTTTCGAGAGAGGTAGGAATCCATGAAAGGAATCATCCTTGCCGGCGGGCATGGTACCCGTCTATTTCCCCTGACACTGGGTGTCAGTAAACAATTACTTCCCGTATACGACAAACCCATGATCTACTACCCTCTATCCATGCTCATGCTGGCCGGGATTCGCGAAATGCTCATCATCAGCACGCCTGCTGCATTGCCAAATTTCCGCCAGTTGCTCGGCGACGGCCAGCAGTGGGGACTGCAATTTTCGTACGTAGAGCAGGCCGAGCCACGCGGACTGGCTGACGCTTTCTTGGTTCAACCTGAGTTCATTGGCAACGATTCGGTCTGTCTGATCCTGGGCGACAACATTTTCTTCGGACACGAGTTGCCTCTAAGACTGCGAGAAGCTGCCCAACTGGACCACGGCGCCCTGATCTTCGCTTACCCGGTGCGCGATCCTCGTAGCTACGGCGTTGTGGAGTTCGATGACCAGGGTAAAGCGTTGAGCATTGAAGAGAAACCTGCCAAACCGCGCTCCAATTTTGCTGTTCCCGGGCTGTATTTCTATGATAACCAGGTTGTCAAGTTTGCCACCAGTCTCAAACCATCCCAGCGCGGTGAACTCGAAATCACCGATCTCAACCGCATCTACCTGGAGCGCGGCGAACTGCGTGTCAGTGTTTTCGGTCGTGGAGTCGCCTGGCTGGATGCCGGCACCCACGAATCGCTGTTGCAGGCAGCCAATTTCGTCCAGGCCGTCGAAGATCGCCAGGGGATGATGATCTCCTGTCCGGAGGAGATCGCCTACCGCATGGGCTATATTTCCAAACATGAACTGAGTCTGCTCGCCCAACGCTATAACGGCAATCAATATGGCGCCTACCTGACGAGCCTGGCTACCACGGATTTCCCCTTTCACTCATTAAAGGCAAGCGCATGAAACCAGAACAAACTGATAGCAGCCAGGGCCAGCCTTACGACGCTTTCTATTTCTCGCATTGCTGCACGCCTGGCCTGCCATATGAGCGCTCCGAGCATTGGTTGCGATTCTTCGATGGCATTGCAGAACATATCGCCACGGAACTGCAACCTGCCAGCGTGTTGGATGCTGGCTGCGCCCTGGGCTTTTTGGTTGAAAGCCTGCGCAAGCGCGACATCGCCGCTTTTGGGGTCGATATTTCCGAATATGCCATTCAAAATGTTCATGCGGATATCCGCCCTTATTGTTGGACAGGCTCAATTATCGAACCCTTGCCTCAAGAATATGACCTGATCGTTTCAATCGAAGTCTTAGAACACTTACCTGCGAGAGAAGCGGAACAGGTGGTCGCTAACCTCTGTAAGTATAGCCAGCGGGTTTTGTTTTCCTCAACCCCACGGGAGTTCAGAGAATCCACACACGTCAACGTCCAGCCTGTAGAGCATTGGGCCAAGCTGTTCGCCCGGCATGGCTTTATTCACGACCTGGATTACGATGCCTCGTTCATCACATCCTGGGCGATGCTTTTCCGGCGCCAGAAGTTGACCCCAGAGCAGATCGTACAACAATATGAACGCAAGTTGGCCCATCTCGCTTTGGAAAATTGGGATTTGCGCGTAGGAGCACTGGAAATGCGCCGACAGTTAGCGGCTAACTACGAAACCTTCTCAAAGCTGCAAGCCCAGGCATCCGAATATTCGGACCTTCAAGCACAGCTCAACCAGTTGCAAACCTGTCAGGATGAGCTTGCCATGTTGAAGAACAGCCGGGGCTGGCGATTATTGGATGCCCTCCGGCGCTCAAAACCATACAACAGCTTGTACGCCAGGATCTACCAGCGCTGGCTGAAGCCCAAACAGGAGAATCGATGATCCGTATCCTGCTGCTTGGGAAGAAGGGACAGTTGGGCTGGGAACTCCAACGCACTCTGGCCCCTCTGGGACGTGTGGTGGCGCTAGATTTTCCTGAAATCGATCTGCGTAAGCCTGACTCCTTGCGACAGGTTATTCAACAGTACCACCCCGAATTGATCATCAACGCCACGGCCTATACAGATGTTGATCGAGCCGAAAGCGAACCCCAAACTGCCATAGCCATCAACGCCCAGGCCCCTGGCGTGTTAGCAGAAATGTCCAGGGCGCTTGGCGCTGCCCTCATCCACTATTCCACCGATTATGTTTTCAACGGCCGGAAGGGTAGCGCCTATCTTGAGACTGATACCCCTGATCCTCTCAACACTTACGGCCAAAGCAAACTGGCCGGCGAACAGG
The DNA here is from genome assembly GCA_040752025.1 of Chloroflexota bacterium. Lineage (GTDB taxonomy): Bacteria > Chloroflexota > Anaerolineae > Anaerolineales > UBA4823 > JBFMFR01. The sequence continues at coordinate 46,188 of JBFMFR010000026.1, forward strand.
CCATCGCCAGTACCGGCTGCGCTTATCTGATCCTGCGTACCAGTTGGGTCTACAGTTTCCGGCGCGATAATTTCGTTCTCAAAGTCCTAAATTGGTCGCGCACCCAGCAAACGCTACGAATTGTCGACGATCAGATCAGCAACCCCACCTGGGCGCGCATGCTGGCAGAGACTTCTGCCCAGTTACTGGCGACTCTCAAGGAGAATATGGCCGGGCGCGTCCGTGAGCGCACAGGCATCTATCACGTGGCTGGCAATGGTTGGGCCAGCCGCCTGGAATGGGCTAAGGCTATCCTGCAATACGATCCGCGCCGCCACGAACAAATCGTTCGAGAGATCTTACCCGCCCGCACGGCCGAATTCCCCACGCCTGCAAAACGCCCGCTCTTCTCGGCCCTGGACTGCAACCGCTTCTCAGAGACCTTCCAACTGGCTCTACCTGCCTGGCAGGAAAGCCTGCAGTTGGCCAGTGTTGAGCAAGGGAAGTCCCAGGAGCAGACTTAATGAAATTGGCTGTTTTTTCAGCAGATCGCTGGGAACATGTCTGCCCTACGTTACGCATCCTCTCGCCAGCCGAACAGGCTGGTTTTACCGTCATTCGCGGCAACGACTGGGAAAACGACCAATTGAAAACCTTCCCGGCACAAATCGCTGAAGCAGATCTGGTCGTGATTCAGCGCGATTTTCCGAGCCACATCGAGGCCTATGAACAAATCATCGCCCAGGCACACACTCTGCGGAAGCCAGTCATTTACGAATTGGACGACCTGCTCACCGAACTGCCTGACGAACACCCTGATTTTGCTCGCTATTTAGCCGCCCGTCCAGCCATCCTGCGCGCCGTTGTCGAGGCGGACAGTGCGACCGGCAGCACACCTTTCATCTGCGATTACCTGCGCGCCTTCAACCCAAATACTCGTCTATGGCCTAACTACCTCGATGACCGCCTGTGGGCGCTCTCTCCGATCAATAAGCCCGAAAAACAGTCACTGACGATCGGTTACATGGGAGGGCACAGCCATATCCACGATCTCGAATTGGTTACTCCTATTTTGCTCAAACTCCTGCAAGATTACGCCGGGCAGATTCAACTTCAATTCTGGGGGGTAGCGCCGCCTGTCGAGCTTCAACACTTGCCCAATGTTCGCTGGGATTTCGTTGGCCTGCTCGACTATCGCCAATTTGCTGGCTATTTCTCCCGCCAGGTTTGCGACATTTTCATTGCTCCTTTGCAAGATAACTTGTTCAACCGCTGTAAGAGCCATCTCAAGTTCTTGGAGTACAGTTCCCTGGGTGTGCCTGGGGTATACAGCCAGCCCTCACCCTATGAACATGTAGTTATACCGGGCATCAACGGTTTTTTGGCTTCCACGCCCGATGAATGGGAAAGCCATCTGTCCGCGCTCATCGAAAACCTTGATCTGCGCCAACGCATGGGCCTGGCAGCCCTGGAAACTGTGCGCAAGGATTGGCTGCTTTCCAGCCACGTTACCAGTTGGGCAGCGCTTTATCAGGGATTCTTGCAAATCGATCCGGTCAGCAACCAGCCCTCCCAGGCGCATTCGGTCCCAATCGTAGCAGTTGCGCAAAAAGCGCTGGATTTTCACAAAGATTTGGAAAGAAGGCTCACGCAGGCGCGCCTTCAACTGGACGAACTCGATTTGCATAACAGAGCGTTAGCAGAGCAAATCAGTAACCTGGACAACCAGTTGCATGCCCGTGATCAACAAATCGGCAATCTCATGCAGGAACGCGACGGTATTGACCAACAGCGCCTGGCGCTGCAAAGCGAGCAGACAGCGTTACAAGAGCGGATTCAAACCCTGGTAAGCGAAGCTGACGAGAAAGAACGGGTTATTCACCAGAAAGATGAGCGCATCCAGCACCTGGACTGGCTGTACCAGGATATCATGCAAAGCCGGAGTTGGAAACTTGCCAGGGCAATCGTCAGCACCCGTACCTGGTTCATCCCCGTGGGAAGCCAGCGTGAACAGGCCGTGAAAACTTTGTATTACGCCCTCAAATCTCTGAGGAACAACGGACCCTCGGGCACACTGCGTTACATCCGCCAAAACTGGAGAGCGGCCCCCATCCCCCGCAGCGCCCCCCAGTACCAACCCCAAACTGTTCCCATTGATATCCAAATCGACACCAATTGCCAGGGCAAATGTTCGCTGCCGGCCATCAGCATTTTACACCTCCTCCAGGCAGATCAAGCGGCTGAACCACCCCTGCAAGCCATCATGGACTGGCTAAACCGCCAGACCCTTGCCCCGGCAGCCGAGATCATCGTTTGGGACAAATCCGCCGGGCAGGCTTGGCCAGCAGCCGGAGCAAAAGACCAAACCTGGCCGGCGCCTGACCTGCGATCTTTGCTGGATAAATTGGCCACGCGCTACATCTGTATTGCATCTAGCGATCTACTCCAGCAGCATGCAACCTTTTTAGAACAAAACCTGGTCGTGCTCGAATCCGAGTCGCTGGCCTTCACGGTCAACTTGAACGGCCGTGCCGAGTGGGCTGTCGAACAGATCGAACAAGGGTTTCTGCCAGGCGATAGTCAATCCCCGCTGCTGCGCCAGGTGATCGCCAGAGACTGCCTGCAAGATGGCTTCACCCTGGACCTGAGCGCCTGGCTGGACCGCCAACCTGCTGCGGCAGGCGTAGCGGGCAAAATCATCCATCACACCACGGCCAATCCAGATCAGGAGCATGCGTTCCCCTGCAAAGCTCGCCTGGCCAATGTTGAAAGCCTGGTGCAAGAGCATTCGATCCTGGCGCGTATGGGCACCGGTGCAGATTGGGGATCAATCACGCATACCCTGCGACCGGTGGACGACATCGTCCCCATCGTGCCGCGCCCCAGTGATATCCCCACTTCGATTATGGTGCACCCCTTCCTGGCAGTAGGCGGCGCGGAACAGATCTCCCTACAAAATATGCGCCACTTACAGGATCAAATCCGCTTCGCCCTTCTGACATTCGAAGACCTGGATCCGGCCCTCGGTACGACTGCCGACGCCTACCGGCAGGTGACCCCCTGGGTATACATGCTGCCAAACTTTTTGCATCCGGCTCTGTATTGGTCTTTCCAGGCTTACCTGATCAAACGCTTGCAGGTCAGATCTATGTACATCGCCAATGGAACCACCTGGATCTATCACGCCCTGCCTGAAATAAAACGCCAGTTCCCCAATATCCGCATTGCCAACCAGGTGTACGACTCTGTAGTTGGTTGGATCAACCGCTACGATTTATCCCTGGTGACCTATATCGATGCCCATCTGGCGCCCAATCCCAAAATCCGTGAGGCCTACATTCAAAAGGGCGTCAAGCCCGAAAACACTTACGTGATCGAAAACGGCGTCGATCCAGAAGAAATCAACCCCGCTTCTTATACCGATGAAGCTATCGATGAAATCAAATCCAGGCTTGGCCTGAAACCGGGTAAGAAAATCGTCACTTTTGCTTCCCGGCTACACTTCCAAAAGCGCCCGATGGATTTTGTCGAACTGGCCCGGCGTTTTTCAAGCGACGAAACCATCGAATTCCTGATGGTCGGCGATGGCCCGTTGGCTGACACTGTTGAAGAACAGGTCGCGAAAATCAAGCTGGGCAATTTCCGCCGGCGCAAGTTCTACCGCCCAATCAGTGACATACTGGCAGTTACAGATGCACTCGTGCTTCCTTCTGAGTTCGAGGGCATGCCCATGATCATCACCGAGGCATTGGCGATGGGCAAACCGGTGGTCGCCACCGACGTCGGCAACAACCGGGAAGTCCTGGAAAGGACGCACGGTGGCATCGTAATTTCCAAAATCGGCGATATCGGCATGCTCAAGGACGCCTTACGCCAACTGCTCGATGCACCTCCCGAGCCCGAGGCATTGAGGCAAAAAGCGCTGGCTTATTGGGATGTTGCCTTGATCGCGCAGCAACTGCGTGATGCGCTCATCGGATGAAATCATGCCCAAAGTTTCGGTGATCATCCCATCCTTTAACCATGCCCTGTATATCCAAGAGGCGATCAACAGTGTGCTGACTCAATCGATGCCCGATCTCGAACTGCTCGTCATCGATGATGGCTCTACGGATGACAGCGTCAAGATCCTGAAAAATTACACCGACCCTCGCCTGAAAATGATTTGCCAGGCAAATCAAGGCGCTCACGCCGCCATCAACCGCGGGCTTGAACTGGCCCAGGGAGAACACCTCTCCATACTGAATTCGGACGATGCCTATCACCCCCAGCGCCTCGAAAAAGCCCTGGCTGTTTTACAGGATAAGCCGGAGACCAGCCTGGTCGGATCGCACATCCGCATCGTGAATGCTCGCAACCGGCAAATCGGCATAAAACATGATTATCAAGATAGTGAACCCTGGCCGTTGGAATCTCCCGAGCACAGTTTTCGCGCCGATACCGATCTACGCGCCGCCTTGCTCACCGAAAACTTTTGGTCCACCACCTCCAACTATTTCTTCTCACGCACCTGCTATGAAAGCGTTGGAGCATTCAGGTCCCTGCGCTACACTCATGATTGGGATTATGCCCTGCGCCTCGCCCGGCTGGGGCCTATGCATTTGCTGCCAGAGGCCCTGCTCAACTACCGGGTGCATGCCAGCAACACCATCCGAGAAAACCAGGCCGCCATGATTTTCGAGATTTGCTGGATACTGGCGGTTCATTTACCTGAGCATATCTCGGATGCGGCGTTTTTCAACCAACTGCCTGCGGAAAAGCGCGTGAGCCAGTTGTTGCATTCCATCTACACTTTCGAGATGGGACGCGTGCTGAACGCCATGCTCCTGCAAAGATTACACCAACGCCCGGACCTGGCCATGCAACTCCTTCAGCCGGATGACCCAACTCGCCAGGTTTACCTGGAATATATCCTAAAATCTCTGGGAAACACTGCTAAAAACCAGCAGGTTGAGTCCGAGATGGCTTCTCCAAAAACCGGAATGATTTCTCACAGTATTCGCTGGTTGAAACAATTTGTTAGTTCACTGAGCAAAAAGAGGCATCAAAATTGATCAAGATCGTTTCTCGCTTCTCAGGCAAAAATCAACTTCGCATCGGTGAAATCGCAGAATTCGAAATTATCCGGGCAAACGAGCAGGTAGAAACGCGTGCTTACGTCACTCACCAGAATGTACATTACCTGAAACCACTGAATAATTGGAATTCAAGTAACACCTTGCTCTTTTTCCCCGAATCGCCAGGGCGCTATACCCTGGCCATCCAGTGGCGCCACCCGCAAGGTGCACATGGCTGGATACAACAGCATTTCCAGGTCAATGCTGACCGCCAGACCACCAGCACACCTCAGCAGATCCAGATCGATCAGAACACCCGCATCTGGGCTCCAGGTGAATGGGAAGCGCTGCTTCTGAAAGATTATGAAAAACCGGCAGCCAATTTGCTGCCCAGGATTGTCGCGCCTGCAAGCGTTGTCTACGATATCGGCGCCAACCTGGGAATATATTCGCTGTGTTTCTCCCGTCTGGTAGGGCCTCAAGGACGCGTGTATTGCTTCGAGGCCAATCCCGTTTGTGTCTATTTTTTGCAAGCCAACCTGGAATTGAACCAGGCCAAAAACTGCGAGATTCTACCAGTCGCAATTACTGATCAACCTGGTAATGTGAACTTCACCCTCAACTACGGCAACTCGGCGCTTGGGCTCATCCAGACATCAGGCTTCTACGCCTCGAAGACAGGCCACGAGATCGGTGTACATGGGTTGACCATCGATACCCTGATCGAAACTTTCGATTTGGCCAGCCCCAACCTGATCAAAATCGACATCGAGGGCGCCGAGGAATATGCCGTCATCGGGTTGCAGAAAACCCTTGAACGCTGCCATCCCACAATCCTGCTCGAAGTACACGGCCGCCAGGCCGCTCACCCAACCTTTCGAAGGTTGCACAATCTTGGCTATCGCTTTCAGGAGATTACCAGTGGACAAACATTTGATAATTTGGAAGCCCTCCTAAACTGGTTCCCTGAAGCCGTAATGCAGTTCCTGTGCACACCCGTGGATTGAGGTCACAGTATGCCAGAATCCAGAACTGTCGCGATCAGCCTGGTGATACCCTGCTACAACCGCTCGCACGATCTGCACAGAGTTTTAGCAGCCTACGAGGGGCAGAAAGGCGATGAGCCCTTCGAGATCATCGCTATCGACGATGGCTCACAGGATGAAACCTTCGCACTGCTTTCGGCCTATCAGCCTGAGCGCTTCTCGCTGCGTGCCATACGCCAGGAAAGCAACCAGGGGCCGGCCGCGGCGCGTAACCTGGGGATTGATCTGGCCAGCGCACCTGTGATTCTGTTCGCCGGGGATGACATCCTCCCCGATCCGTACATGGTATTGAGCCACATCATCCAGCATCGTCGTTTCCCCAACCCCGAGACCGCCATCTTGGGGCGCGTCCAATGGCCTTACGATATGCCCATCAATACGCTCATGCAGCACATCGATGGCATCGGCGCCCAACAATTCAGCTACTACTATTTCAAAGACGAGCAGGAATACGATTTCCGGCACTTTTATACTGCCAATATCTCCATCAAACGCAATTTCCTGAAATCCATTGGAAAAGCTTTCGATACAGGCTTCAAGTATGCTGCCTTCGAAGATGTCGAGTTATCGTATCGCCTGGCGCAGCGCGGCCTGCGCATCATCTATTCGTTCCTAATTCTCGGCTATCACTATCATTACCACACCATCTGGTCCTTTTCGACACGCCAATACCACACAGGACTGATGGCATACAAACTGGTTCAACAACATCCCAATGTCGCCGGCCTCATCATGGGCAGAGGCTGGCTGCTCGATTGGCTGGGTTGGAGTTCAGGCGCCCTGTTACAGCCACGCGTTCCACTGCTCACCTCGGAATTGGAAAACGCCTGCATGCACTGGCTCAGCGCTCACGAATGGGAGCCCCATCCGCTTCTGGATCAGGCTTATTTAACTGTGCTCAGGTATTATTTTAAAAAAGGGTTGATCGATGGCGCCATCAAGAACCCCAAACTGGCGGGCCGCGTCAACCATGTCCACGCCCAACAAACGCTCGGTAAACTTGCCCGCGACCTGGAGTTGTCGATAGCGGGTTCATTTCCGGTGCAAAACTGAAAAGTTCACCTTTCTACACATTCGTTATCAGTAAGAATGCGATCCTGAAACAGACTCTATCCAGAAATCGAGGCGATTTTCTGGCAGTTCTGCTTCTGGCAGGGTTGACTTGCACGTTTTTATGGCGAACGGTGTTCCTGGGTCAGGTGATCATGCCAGTGGATATGATCTACGACACCGAGCCCTGGAACAGCGAAACCTCGATAAAGCCGCCTGACCATCCCTGGAATCCCAATCTTACGGATGTAATCTGGCAGCTATACCCGACCTCATCCTATGCCAGCCAGGCTCTGAAGAATGGTGGTCTCTTTTGGAATCCTTACTTGTTGGGCGGTGCGCCTGCCCTGGCGCAGGGCGATATGTTTCTGAATCCAATTTTCTTAGGGTTGAGCGCTTTCTTGCCCACCGCCAGGGTTTACAACTGGTTGGCCGTCATCCATTTATTCCTGGCCGGTTTCTTCACTTACATTCTGCTGCGCGAAATGGAAGCAAAACCTTTCGGCACGCTGGTTGGAAGCCTGGCCTTCGCCTTCAACGGCTATCTGGTTGGCTGGCTGGCGATTCGAAACGTTGCCGATACGATGGTCTGGCTGCCGTTGACATTGTGGGGCATCGAGCGCGCTCTCAAGCGCAAGGATTGGCGTTGGACTATCGCGGGGGCGATGAGTTTCGCCATCCAGATTTTCTCGGGATTCATTTTGTGGCCATTTTACGGGGCCATCACTCTGCTCCTGTTGGCTCTCTATCGAAGTCTGGTAACCTGGCGCGGGGAGAAAAATATCCGGCACGCTGTTCTTCCCATTTTCTACACAATCCTGACCCTGGGGGCAGGCACGCTGCTGGCTGCGCCACAATTGCTGCCAACCATACAGCTTTACTTCCTTTCACAGCGCAGCGAGCCATTAGGGGCATCCAGCTATCTGGATCTTAAGTTCGCTCTCTTGCGCCTGGTAGCGCCTCTTTTGCAAGGTAACGCCGTGCGAGGCAATACCTACCTGGGGCCCTTTAATTACGCCGAAACAGATTTGTACTTCGGCGTTCTGCCGCTATTTTTCCTGTTTGCCAGCCTGCGTTCCCCTCAACGCAAACTGGCCTGGGGTTTCTTTGGCATCGGGGCGATATCCTTGCTGGCCGTGACCAATATCCCGCCCTTCCGGCAAATCGTGGCAGCCGTCTACCCCATTTTCCTGAACACGTTTCCTGGGCGGATTTATTATGTGGTCGCATTCACCTGGTCTATTGCCGCAGGATTGGGCGCAGACTGGCTCCTGGAAACAGGCGCGCCGCGCCGCATAGCACAGTACACTGCCAGATTCCTGATGTACACCGCCTTATTTCTTGCCCTCATCTGTGCAATTCTTTGGGTTCTGGCAAAGCAGATAAACCCCGCCAATAGCACCATCAAGTTTCTCGCAAATACCTACCCCCAAAGCTTGTTAGCCGCCGTTTGTTGGCTTGCTATCACCATCCTGGTTTTTTGGGCCCTGAGTAGGACGATTCCGAAAGTGCGCCTGATCCGGAGTCTCAGTCTGGTAACGATCGTTGCGGAACTGTTTATATTAGGAATCAACTATAACTCCACATATGAAATCCAATGGGCCTTCCCCAAAACGCCCAGTTTGGAATTTCTAGAGAACTTGGACTTGCAAGAAAGTGAGCCTTATCGCCTCCTCAATGTAAATTCGGGACAGATCCTGCTTGGGAATACCCCAGCGCTGTATCGCCTTCAAACCCTCAGTGGATACTCGCCCTGGGTATTGCAACGCTACGCTGCATACATGGAATTAACCAAAAGCCGCGTCCCGGCCTTCAACCACGTTTATTTCTTCGATTGCTGCCAACGGCTGCTAGACGCGATGAATATCAAGTATCTATATCTATCCAAAGACACTCCTCTTAGCGACCTCGGCGTCTTTGACTTCGGCAGCGATCTGAACCAGGCTCAGGTTGACCCACAATCCTACACTTCCGTTTCCAGGTTATACTGGACGGTCGCCGGAAAACAACAGCCCGTCATTTACCAACATCCTCCTTCGCGTATCAGTTACACATTGCACCTCGAAAAGCAAGCCACACTAAGCACTGCGATAACCATCGATTCTCAAGCCTGGGACAAGCCAGGGGACGGCGTGTTGTTCGAAATCTATCTCCAGCCCGCCACAAGCGGGACCGACGTTTTGCTATTCTCGAAATACATCGACCCCAAAAATCAACCCGCCGACCGCAGCCCAACCTCCATTGAAGTAGATTTAAGTCCGTATTCAGGACAGACTATCCAACTTAGTTTCGTCACCAGCCCAGGCCCGAAAGGGAACCTATCTTATGATTGGGCCGGTTGGGTAGATCCGCACATCGAAAACTTCAAGGAACCTAGTTTGAAGCTTGTCTACGATGGCCCCAACAAAGTATACGAAAACCTCGAAGCACTTCCCAGAGCCTGGATCGTGCATAGCGTAATGCGTGTCGCTCCTGACAATATCAAGGCAATCAAAACCTACCTGAACAACCCGAAATACAACCCGGCTACGCAGGCCATCGTAGAATCAAATGATCCAATCAACCATTCCATTCAACTACCTGCAAAAGATCGAAAAGATTATAAAGACAGTGCCTGTATCACCAAGTATCAACCAGAGCGCGTCGAGATCGACGCTTTTTTGGATGCCCCAGGGTTGCTAATCTTATCAGATATCATGTATCCGGGCTGGAGGGCTTACGTTGACGGGGTTGAAACACCCATCCTAACTACCAATTTAATCATGCGAGGAGTACTATTGACAGAAGGCCAGCATCGGGTTATCTTCAAATATATACCAAACATGTTATTTCTGGGCATCATCATAGCATGCACCGCTTCCGCAATAATCATTGCGATTTTGGCCCTTACAGCAAGAAACCAGTAGAGTTATCAAATCCCTTTGGCTTACATTTTTGATAACTCCCCGACCGTGTTAGTCACATATAATCGAAATAGAAAGGAGTTCCAAAACTGCGGAGTCTAACGCTCTCAAAATACTGGCCTGAAAACAAGAGTTGTTAGCAAGGTAATTTATAAGGTATATAAGTATGGTAGCAAAATTTGCAGGTCGATGTTTACTGGCTTTGGGCTTATTTTTAGGTTGGGTACAAAATGCCCGGGCTGCCGCACCCATGCAAGAGTATCAGGCAGATTTTAGCGAAAAAGCAGAAGTCTCGTTACTCAGCAGTTCAATTATCTACGTTCCCGGCACGAACAATAAAAACTTACAAACTGCGATCAATGAAGTCAGTGATGGCGGGATCATTGAGATTGCCAATGGCACCTATACTTCGCCTTCCGGGGGATTTTCAATCCTCGATATGAACAAAAGCTTCACGGTTCGGGCCGCCCCTGGGGCCACAGTCATCCTGAATGGAGCGGGAAGTACCCGCGTCCTCCAGTTTCGCAACAGCGTCGAAAATTCGGCGCACATTGATTTTATTGGAATCACATTTTCGAATGGGTTTTCCTCGTTAGACTACATTGCCGCAGGCGTCACCCTGACAAAAGCTAAAGCCACTTTCATCGATTGCGCATTTTTCAATAACCAAAAATCCATGTCTCCCAACAGGACCGTGGGAGACGCAGTCGTGGTTGTCAACTCAACAGCCTTCTTCTACAACGCCACGTGGCAAAATAACCTCTCTCAGGATGGGGGCGCTGCCATCGGGATTCGCGACTCGAAAGTCTACATTCACAACTCTAGGTTCATCAACAACCAGACTACCACAACCAGCACCAGCGAAATGCCCGGTGGAGGCGCCATCAACGTCGGCAATTCCACGCTTAACATCACAAATACACGCTTCGAAGGCAACCGGTCCGTTGGCCATGGTGGCGCGATTACGGCAATTGGCAACGTGGGAACATCTGGCATGGAACTGCTGATTACCAATTCCACATTCTACAACAACCAGGCTACCCGCACAATTTCAAGCCCCAGCCCACTGGAGGGCGGTGCGATTGCGGTCGAAGATATCAGCATCATGCGCATCTTCAATTCAAGGTTTATACGCAACAGCGCAAAAATCGGTGGGGCACTCTCCATCTTCCGGGCCAAGGCTGAAATTTACGACAGCGCCTTTTTGGGCAACCAGGCAACCGATACCATCCCCACATCTGGCTCTGGCGGAGCGATTAACTTCAATTATCACGACAGATCTGACTATGCCAGCCTGGTCATCGAGAGAACCCTTTTCCAGGGGCGTTATGAGACAGTTACAACTGTCGCTCAATTTGCCGGCGGCCTCAATGTAGTAGGGTATGATTCCGCCGTTCGCCCGGATGTAACCCTCCGCAAAGTCGTCTTCTACGATCTGGACGTCACTACTCCCTCCAGTTCCACCAAAGGCGGCACGGGCGGCGCCATGCTGGTCTATGGCGCCAACCTGCTGATCGAAGATTCATTCGTGTTCAACTGTGATGCTGTAGGACCCAAAGGGGGCATTGGAGGCGGCCTGGCGATCCTGACCTCTTCAGTAGCCACTTTGACGAGAACGGCTTTTGCTTACAACACGGCAGATACTTTCGGAGGAGCTCTCTTCGTACAAGGGGCGAACATTTCCATTACTGATTCTCAATTTGTGAGAAACGAAATCAGCCCTGGGGTTGCAGAAAACGAATACGCTTCGTATGGGGCCGCCATCTTTACCACCATCGACTCATCCTTGAACCGCCCGGTAACCGGCTCCGTTCATAACTCGATCTTCATAGGCCAAATTGGCATGGCTATTTTCGATGACGATCGCTCATCTGGTCCCATCAATGATGTCATCTACAACACCAACAGTTTCTATGAGACCTCTTTCGGCGACCGCGTCTATCGGGACAGCCTGACCCCCACGCAAAATCCAGAAAACTTGAACACCTTGATCGTTACTCGCTCTGGCGGATTGCCTCCCACAGATAAAGCCCTGTTGGATAACACCCGGCTCACCAGCGCCCCAACCATCGCTCAAATCCTGGCCATGCCGGCTTCAATCCTGCCCCAGAGCGCCGCCGGCGATGCGCTCCCTACCACCACCACATACGTTGCTTATTTATGGGATGGCGCTTCTGCTGATTTGAATGGAACGCCGCTGTCGACGAAGACCGGGATTGTCTCTACGACAACTGCCGGGCAGTACACACTATCTGTAGGTACGCACGTGGTTTCGGCGCAAATTACCAATGGCGCAAGGCCGATCTTCTCCACCGCCCTTTCTGCTTCACCAACCACTCCCGTTTTCAGTTGGAATATCAATCAAGGGAATTTCCTGAATGCGGTTATGTTGCACAGCCTTACGATTACGTCTGCCTCCTCCGGATCGGTTCAATTGCCAGGCGCCAATGCTCTTTACATTTTCTACGTTGTCACGCGAGAAGGCGGTTACTGGCGAACGATTGATCCCAGTGAAAAGCTTACCTTGCCCAAGACATACATCCCCTTCACATTGAAATAACCTCACTTGCGAAAAACACAGAGCCCACCTGCTGCGAGTGGGCTCTATGTTTTTATCCTGACTGCAAGTTATAATTCAATTATGCAGGAATACCATGCGCCAGTCAATGCAAGTGGCTCCATCACGAGCCAGGTTATCCCTGGCTCACGCCATCTTCTGGTCAGCCTGAACAGTGAACGGCTTATTTTAGATCGCCTGGTTTTCGCGATCTGGCAAGCGGCCGCCAGCAATGCCCTCGAAGAGATCACCCATCAACTGTCAAATAAGCAGAAAGAGCTCGAGCGCCTGAATGCGACCCTATCTTGCCTGGTCGCAGCAGGGCTTCTGGAAAGAGAAGGTTTCAAAAAACCACATCCCATCCATGATACTGTTCACGGAGAACTGGTATCGATCGTGCTTGTCAGTCACAACAGCCGCAAATGGTTGGAAACCTGTTTACAGTCCCTGGCAAATCAGACTTATACACCGGTCGAAATTATTATCGTCGATAACGCATCTCAGGATGAGACTATCCAATGGATCCAGGAAAAAGAAGCCGCCGATCTGCTGATCCGGCTGGAAACTGCATGTACGTTGTCACACGCTATCAACCAGGGGGTATCCAAAGCTAAGGGCAAATACCTCCTATTGCTCAACCCGGATACCAGGTTAGAATCAGATGCGATCGCACAACTGGTAAACAAGGCTAAAAGCACAGTTCAATGCGCGGCGATAGCTGCCAAGCTCCGCTTATTATCAGCCCCAGCATTCTTGAACGGCATCGGTAATTACGTTGGGCCATTTTCCTGGGGTACTGATATCGGCCTGGGCCACCTCGACCTTGGGCAATTCGACAATTTGGATGAGGTCCCTTCCGCTTGCTTTGCTGCAGCCCTGATACCCGCCGAAGCCTGGCATGAGATCGGTCCTCTCGATGAAGGGTTTCCTCTGTATTACGAGGACAGTGAATGGTGTTATCGCGCTCGCTTGTTAGGCTACCATGTCTACGTCGCGCCGAAAGCCATTGTCTATCACGCTTTTGGAGGTCATCAGGCACCTGGGAACGGTGTTCATCTGCCAGCCGCGAAATTGCGCCTGGTAGTTTTGGGTCGGCTACGCTTCGCCGCTCGTATCCTGGGACCAGCCTACTTGCTGCGTTTCCTGGCTGGCTACCTGATCGAGGATTGTTTTCGCTTTATCATTGCTCTGTTCAGCGGAAGATGGCAAAGTTTGCCTGCCTATCCCCAGGCCTGGGTCTCTTTTCTCCGCTCTCTGGCAGCGCTACGCTTGGAACGCCAGCAATTGCAGTCCAGGCGCAAGCGATCTGATTACGATCTTTTTAGCCTGCAGCGTGAGTTCCCAATGCCACTGTTACGCCGCGGCCTGCCTCAACTAACATTAGATTTGGTAACCCATGAATATCTGCCTCTCCTCAAAAAGGACCTGATGCCACCAGTGTCGAAATTTGAGCCTGATGGTTCGGTAGCTGACCATCCACGCACAAACCGCCAGCCCTGGTGGCAGCGTTTGATCAGCATCTGGCGCGTCGAGGGGTTCTCAATCATGCTGCACCGCATGAGCCGCTACCTGATCTGGCGCATCATGCATGTTTAGGGAGGAAACTACTACAATCAAGCCATGCGTATCGGAATTGATGCCACTCCTTTACCGCCCAACCCACTTGGAGCTGGGACTTATATTATCCAGCTCACTCGAGCTCTGACAGAACTTCACACTGACGAACAGTGGGTCATTTTTGCACAACGCTCCGGAAGGGCCAAGATCGAGACTCCCGCGATGACAAATGTGGAATGGGTGCTGATTCCCGATATCAGTCCATCGTCTCGCCTGGTATGGGAACAGAGTCGTCTGCCATTTCTCGCCCGCCGTTCACGGATAGACATTTTACACTCGTTGCACTACACGCGCCCGTGGGTTCTGCCTTATGCATCTTCGATCGTAACTTTCCACGATATGACTTTTCTACTCTATCCCGAGTTGCACACCCTGGCCAAACGAATTCTTTTCCCACTGGCGATCCAGATGAGTGCGCGCCGTGCACAGGCAATCATCACAGTTTCGGAACACACCCGAAAAGATACCTTACGCTTGTTGAACCTGCCCGAAGAACGTGTAATTACCACATCTCTGGCCGCCAGCCCAGATTATCGCCCGATTTCCGACGCGCTTTTACTGGAAAATTGTAAACGTAAGTACAATTTGCCCGATTCTTTCATCCTATATGTTGGCCCAGTCGAGCCACGTAAAAACCTGCCCTTGCTCCTGAAGGCCTACCATCGCCTGGCAGTCGACGGCCTGAACGCATCGCTGGTCATTGTTGGAGCATTGGGATGGATGTACGCGGAAGTCATGCAGCAGGTTAATGCCCTCAATCTAAGCAGCAAAGTACATTTTTTAGGGTATATTCCTGCTGAAGACCTGCCAATGGTTTATAATCTAGCACGTGTCTTCGTCTATCCATCCCTATATGAGGGCTTTGGTCTCCCCCCTTTAGAAGCAATGGCTTGCGGGACGCCAGTTATCACCAGCGCAGTCTCAGCCATGATCGAAACGGTTGGGGAGGCAGGCATATTGGTAAACCCACAGGGAGCAGAAGGATTGGTCGATGCCATCCGTGTTGTTTGCGAGGATGATGAGTTACATCAGCAACTATCTCAGAAAGGCCGCGCCCAGGCAGCGAAATTTACATGGAAACACACCGCTCAAGAGACTCTAAGAGTATATCAGAAGGTGTGGAACGCCCGCCAGCGCCTGTAGATGTGTCTGTGTGCATAGTAACTTACCAGGCGCGCAGCTTTTTGCGCGACTGTTTATCGTCTGTATATCAGAACACAGCGATCTCGTTTGAGGTAATTGTCGTCGACAATAACTCCAGCGATGGCACAGCCGAAATGCTTAGCAAGGAATACCCACAGGTACAATACCTGGCTAACCAGCGCAACGAAGGCTTTACGCGCCCGATGAACCAGGCACTGCGCCGCGCCCGTGGTCGCTACCTGTTGCAGCTCAACCCAGACACACTGATCCTTCCCAATGCGATCGATAAGCTGGTCGAATTTATGGGAACGCATGCAGAGGTGGGCATCTGCGGCCCCAAAGTGCTCAACAGCGACCTCACTATGCAGAAGCAGTGCCGTCGAGGCGATTCTCGCCCGTGGGCAGTAATCACATACTTCTCTGGCCTGGCGGCGCGTTTTCCAAAAAGTAAATTTTTCGGCCAATACCTGATGAGTTACATCGATGAAAATCTGACCCACCCGGTAAGCGGCGTTTCCGGCTCGTGTATGCTCATCCGTAGAGAAGTGATCGATCAGATTGGGTATCTTGATGAACGCTATTTCGCCTGGCAAGAAGATGCCGATTACTGCCTGACTGCTCGCACCGCTGGTTGGCAGGTATATTACGTGCCCGAAGTGCAAATTATCCATTATGGTGGTATGGGCGGCTCAAGGGTTGAACCTTATCGCTCGCTCCTCGCATGGCATCGTTCATATTTCCTGTATTATCGAAAACACTTCGCCAGGGATTATTTCTTCCTTTTCAACTGGATTTACTACCTGGCGATGTTTATAAAGCTCTTGTTCTCCCTGTTGGTGAGCGTGATCCAAAAAGAAACTTTCGTTACTACTCCAGTTTCACCCACCGTGTGGAAGGCACCATCTTCAACCAATCCTGCCCGCGATGAGGGAGAACCAACTGCAAACTCATGACCGATCCCTGGTCTGATCGCTGGTCTCTACGCCAAGAGATTCTGCGCACTACGCATACCTGGCCACTGATCATATTGTTCTGCCTTACAGGCAGTTTGATCGGTTGGATCGTATCATGGGTCTGGCCTTCCCCATTCCGGGCCACAAAAGAACTCTATGTGGGATTGAACGTTTACCGGGAACAGCCAACTCGTTTACAATTCGAGAATCTGGACGACTATAAGAACTGGCAAATGGCAAACCTGAACACACTCATTTTTACCGATGAGGTCATCGACGCTTCTTTGGCAGGGTTGCAAAGCCTGGACCCTTACTGGCATAACTTGAGCCGGCCCGAATTACGAGCAATGCTACATGCTTATTGGCGGAATGCCGGTAAATGGCATCTGGCGGCAGAAAACAACGATACTCACAGGGCCGTACAGGCTGTCTCGGTATGGCAGCAAGTGGTCATCGAACGCGTCCATACCGCTTTACAGGAAGCACAAACGATGATCCTGTTGGATCGGCAAATGCAAGCACTGGCAACTCAACAAACCCTGGACAGTGCAAAACTGGCAGGTTTGCAGCAGACGCTTGCGAGCTTGCAGAGCCAACGTGCATCCTTGGCCAGTGTTCCTCCCAGCCAGGTATTAGATCAAACCCAACGCTGGTCGATCTGGCAAAACCTGGATCAAGCCGAACTGGGTACAACCTGGCCAGAACTGGCAGAGCGCTTCCCGGCGTCTGAAGAACATGTCGAGAAATATCTACCCTGGATGGAACAGGCTAACCTGTTACTGGACACGGAAATCATTGACCTAAACAGCCAGATTGAGGCCTTACAGGAGAAGCAGCTTACACTGTCCTCAGAATATGAGCATTCTTTGCAAATCAATCTGGGGCTTTCTGCCGATTTGCAGGTTGAAGGCGTTACTGCCGATCCGCCACAAGTTACGGTAGTTCGCCCGACAGGATTGCTCATGTTGATCGGCGGGTTGTTCGGGTTAGCAATTTGGTTGGCACAATGGGCCGTTCGCATTTCACTGCTGGCAAGAGCCTGACCATAATGAATCAACAAACCCGTAGAAACACTGGGAGAAAAGCCGTACTGCTGACGCAACGCATCACCTGGGCAGCGTTTCTATTATTCTTACCGATCACCAGCTTCCCGTTCTTCCCGGATGCAATTGGCGGCGAAGCCTTGGTCCGCCCGCTCTCGCTGTACCCGCTGGCTATCCTCACTATTCTTTTCGTTTTGCCGCGCCTGTTTAGCCATCCGATGCCCAGAAGCCTGCTGTCGCTACTGCCCTTTGTGCTCATTGCCATAGCCAGTTCGTTGCTTTCGTTATTGCGAGGCATCGAGCCCGCCATGGGCATCTCAGCTACCGCACGCGCCCTGCGCGGAATTTTCACGCTGGCGATTGGCTGCGCCATCTACCTGGCGGTTACTTTACTGCCCAGGACAAATGATGACTTACGTTTCTCCTTACGCTGGATCTATATCGGTTGTGGGCTGGCGCTTTTTTGGGGTTCTTTGCAAGCCATCTACATTCTAAAATTCGACTCCGGCTGGTTCAACTGGCTAAGTAGTATCCAGAGAGTTATTTCCATCCGCCGCCTGCTGGTGGAGCGCATCTCCGGGTTGACCTACGAACCTCATTGGTTCGCCGATCAGATCACCACGCTGTTGCTTCCCGGTGTACTGGCTTCAATCCTTTATGGTGAAACCGTCTTCCGCTGGCGTTGGCGCTGGCTCACAGTAGAATGGCTGTTGCTAGGATGGGCCGTCATTCTATTGCCCTTCACTTACTCTCGTTCAGGCGTATTCAATCTGATCATGCTGACGGTTTTGGCCATCCTGACGCTACGCCTGCTACCTAAAATACAAAAGCTCAGAATGCGCAACTCCGGGGGAAAATCAGCGAACTGGCCCAAAAATACTACGAATTCGCCGTGGCCCTGGAAAGAACTGGCAAGCATCCTGCTTGCTTTGCTTTGCGTGAGCGCTCCGATCTATTGGGCGGGCTCGCGCAACAGCTTTTTTGCCCGAATTTGGGAATATTGGCAGCAAGATGAATCGGCTCGCATGAATTATTTGAGCTACCTGGGCATGGATGCGCGCCTGGCTTACAGCCAGGCAGCCTTGAATACTTATGAGGCGTTTCCCTTTCTAGGCGTTGGGCTGGGGAATTATGCATTTTACCTGGAAGAAATGCTGCCTTATCGGCCGTTAGCAAACATGCCCGAGGTTTTACGCATGATCACACCTGAAAATGGGCGCGACCGGTTGGTAACAGCCAAGAATTTCTATTTGCGCCTGTTGGCTGAAACCGGGATCATCGGCGCCAGTGCCTTTGTAGCCTTTGTGATCGCGCATCTGGGATCCACGCTCTTTCTGTGGCTTTCCAATCAACGTGAGCAAAACTTTTGGGGAGCAATTAGCCTGTTAGGACTGATCGCCTTTGGCATGTCAGCTTTCTCTTTTGATTCTTTTGTTATCCCCAACATGTGGGTGGTATTTGGGTTGATCTCAGCAGCCTTGCAAGTCACCAACCACTGTAATCCACCACACAAACAAGGAGCCCTTGCGTGAACAAGTATTGGTCATTGCGTGAAGAAATTTATAAAGCCACTCACCAGTGGACAATTATTATTATTTTCCTGGGGTTGGGCTGCCTGCTTGGCTGGCTTAGCGCTTATATCTGGCCTTCTTACTATCGCGCCGCTGTCAATATCTATATTGGATTGAATCCCTATCGAGCATTTTCAGACGCCAATTTCCTGGCTGTGGCTCTTCCCAAATACTCGAACATCGACGATTACAAAAACTGGCAGATGTCCCAACTGGAAGCCGCCATCTTCCTGGATGAAATCCTACAAGCCACACTGGAAAAGCTGCAGGGACAAGACCCTTACTGGCAAGACAAAGATGTTCAGGCTTTGGCCTCTATGCTAGAGGCAGAGTGGCGCTCAGCAGGCACATGGAGTCTGATCGCCCGTGACCCGGATGAACTGCACGCTGCGCAGGCCGCAGATGCCTGGAGCGATGTAGCCATCCACCGCGTCCAGGAGGCAATTATATCGGCGCGCAACACGTTCATGATCGATCAAGAAATGCAGGCCCTGGCCAATGAGGCAGCAAAAGCAAGCGCGCGGCAGCATTCCCTATCATTCTCTCAGGCAGAACTGCTCGAATGGCAAAAAAACACTTCCCAATCATCCTCGAACGAGCCTTTGTCGCCTTTTGAGAGATGGCGCGTGCTCTCCCTGGGGGAAAGTTTAGCGCAGTTCACCCCGCTTTGGCAGGATATATTACGGGATCAACCTGAGCCTGATGCACCCGCCTCGACGTACTCCCCCTGGGTCGATCGTGTGACAGGCCTCATGCAAACCGAAATAGATTCTCTGCCAATCCAGGCAGCCGAACTGGAAGATCAAAGACAGCAATTGAAGCAAGAATACTTCCTCCAGGCAGATCACAGCCTGGGGCTATCAGCCACGCTTACAGTCGAAGGATTGCAGGCGCTGGAGCCCGAGCGTGTCAGGCCGACCGGGTTGCTAACCATTCTGGGCGGCGTAATCGGTTTGTTAATCTGGCTCTTATCGCGATTGGTTATCATTACTGCTAAGATTCAGAGCCGTGAATAAGCCTATCCAGTTATCACATTGGGCAGCGAAAGCCCAACCGTATTACACACGGGTGCTCAAAATCACCTGGGCATTGTTCTTTTTCACGCTGCCTGTTACCAGCTTCCCCTTTTTCCCGGAAGGCCTGGGTGGGAAAACCCTGGTCCGTCCATTGTCAGTTTACCCACTCATTTTGTTGCTCCTGCTGGTCACCCTTCCTCGCCTGATCAAACGCCCCTTGCCGCGCACATTTCTGCCGCTACTGGCATTCGTCGCCGTGGCAATGATCAGCTCCACGATCGCTTTCTATTCGGACCTGGGGACG
Source organism: Chloroflexota bacterium (assembly GCA_040752025.1). GTDB lineage: Bacteria > Chloroflexota > Anaerolineae > Anaerolineales > UBA4823 > JBFMFR01. Next base: position 66,427 of record JBFMFR010000026.1, read on the forward strand.
CTACGCGGTGTTTCGATGGAATCCCGTTTTATTCGCAACGCTGCGACACTCGCCCTGGGCTTAGCTTTCTATTTTACGGTCACCCTGTTGCCCAATTCGTGGGAAGACCTGCTTTTTTCTGTGCGATGGCTATATGCTGGTTTCGCAGTCGCGCTGCTATGGGGGTCGCTCCAGGCAATCTATGTGATCCACTTCTCGCCCACTTATTTCAAATGGCTCAACCAGATTCAAAGCCTGTTTTCCGGTCGTAAACTGTTCAGCACGCGCATCTCGGGCATGACCTATGAGCCCAAGTGGTTTGCCGAACAGCTTTGCCTGGTTTTGCTCCCCTGGCTGATCAGTTCGGTGCTCACCGGGCGCAGTATTTTCAAATGGCGTTTCAAATGGGTCACACTTGAAATGCTGTTACTGGCATGGTGTAGTTGTGTCCTGGTATTCACTTATTCCCGCACAGGCCTGAGTATCCTGGCCCTGTTAGTGATAATCAGTTTCATTCTCTACCGTTCGAATCTATTGCGGAGACATCCCTCTAATACTCAGCTTACACCAGCAAAAACACCCTCAACTAGATCAAAATCCCGGCTAATAGCAGAAGTCGGCTTGTTGGTGGTCGGCATTCTAACTGTGTTGGTTCTGGTAGGATCGCAGAACCCCTATTTCTCCCGCTTTTGGCGCTATTGGACAGAAGCCAAAAGGCGTAATCGCACCTATTTTGAGTTCATCGCCTTCCAACAACGTTTTGTTTATCTGGAAACTGCTTTCAAGATGTACGAAGCATATCCGCTGTTAGGAGTAGGCTTAGGCAATTATGCTTTCCACTTCGCCGATATACTGCCCAGCCAACTCTATCGCCAGCCAGAAATTATCCGCCAGATTACGCCCGTTGAGGGTCGCGACAGCCTGGTAACCCCTAAAAATTTGTTTGCCCGCCTGTTAGCCGAAACTGGGATTGCCGGTACGCTGGCCTTCCTGACCTTTCTGATCGCCATTGCTGGCTGTATTACAGGCTTGTGGCTCAGTCCCACACCCGAAACCCGCTTCTGGGGTCTGGGTGGATTCTTCAGTTTGCTGGTGTTTTTCATCATCGCGTTTTCATTTGATTCCTTTGCCGTGCCGAATATGTGGATTGTTTTCGGGATGGTGACAGCCGCCGCTCACATTGATGATGCGAAGACAACTTTATAGAAAGAGGGTTAACGGTGAAAAATTCTTGGATCATCTTCGGCTTGATCGCTCTATTGTTGGCAGCTATCCTGGTCTGTAGCTGCCTGTTGGGAAGTATCGGTGCCCTTACCTTAGCCAGGCGCTACAACAACCAGCCAGTTGTTCTGGCCACCTTCCCCCCACCACCGGCCACCAACGTTCCCTCACCCACATCTGTCCCACTGGATCCAACGCCAACCTTTGAAACATCTGCTCCCACCCTTGTTTCTCCCGCGGTCACCCCAACGACTTCCGCTGCACCAAAGCCAGGCGAGCCCCTGCTGGAGAATTTGAAGCTTCTGGAGAACACCACCGTTCCCATCAATGATCCAATCGAGCTGGCAGAACGCCTGGGTGGCAAAACGAACCTGCCAGTCAGCCTGCAAGCTCCTGCCAGGCAGTATCAAATCGACGATCAGACTGCTTTTTGGGTAACCAATGGGGATACCAATCAAAGCAGTCAAGTCCAGGCCACCCTGCGATATTCCACCGATCATGTTTATTTTTGGATCGAAGATGGTGTCACCTACAACCAAAGGTCCTTGAGATCCCTGGTGGATACTTTCGAAGATAAGATCTATCCCACCAATCGAGCCTTCTTCGGCAGCGAGTGGATCCCTGGAGTCGATGGCGACCCGCACATGTATATCTTATATACCACAGGGCTGGGAAGCTCTGTAGCCGGTTACTTCTCCTCTGCAGATGAATACTTACCCCAGGTGCGAGAAGATTCCAATGGTCATGAGATGTTCCTGCTAAGCGCCGACCACGTGGATTTAGAAGAGGAATTCGCCTACAGCGTTCTGGCGCACGAATTTCAACACATGATTCACTGGTATCGAGACCGCAATGAAGAAACCTGGATGAACGAAGGGTTCTCCGAATTAGCGTCTTTCTTGAATGGCTATGACCCCGGCGGAGCAGACCGCGTCTTCGTCAGGGATGTTGACATTCAACTCACGGATTGGCCTAACAGCTCATCCAACCGCAGCGCCCATTACGGCGCCTCATTCCTGTTCATGACTTATTTCCTGGATCGTTTTGGAGAGGAAGTCACACAGTCCCTGGTTGCAAATCCCGCCAATGGCATGCGCAGCATCGACCTGGTGCTATCGGATATGGGCATTACGGATCCCCAAACCGGCGAAACCATCACCGCAGATGATGTTTTCGCCGATTGGGTGGTAGCTTCCTACTTGCAAGACAGCCGCGTGGATGATGGGCGCTTCACCTACAGCAACTATCCCAGCGCGCCGCGCCCATCTTATACCGAGGAGGTGCCAAAATGCCCGTACGGCCCCACCCAGTTCGATGTCAGCCAGTACGGAGTCGATTACCTGCGCATCACCTGCCGCGGTGATTACACGCTGAATTTCGAGGGCTTTCAACAAGTCAACCTGCTCCCGGCCGACCCTCATTCCGGGGCGTATGCTTTCTACTCCAATATGGGCGACGAATCGGACATGACGCTGACGCGCGCTTTCGATTTCAGCGATCAAACTGGCCCGTTGACCCTGAGCTATTGGACCTGGTACGACCTGGAAAAGGATTACGACTACCTGTACCTGGTAGCGTCCGAGGACGAAGGCGTAACCTGGCAAATCCTGACCACCCCCTCCGGCACAGATGAGGATGTCTCCGGCAACAGCTATGGCTGGGGATATAACGGCTGGAGCGGCGGCGGCCCCGAATGGATCCAGGAAACCCTGGATATCTCGCAGTTCGCCGGCAAGAATATCTTGCTGCGCTTCGAATACATCACCGACGCTGCCGTGAATGGCGAAGGCTTCCTGGTCGACGATATTGCCATTCCGGAAATCGATTACTTCACAGACTTCGAAAGTGACGAAGGCGGCTGGCAGGCAGATGGCTTTGTACGCATCGAGAATGTTCTGCCGCAGAATTTCATCCTGACCTTAATCCAGATTGGAAATAAAACTTCGGTCGAGCGCATCCCCCTGACGGCCGAGAATTCTGCTCAAATGCAATTGCACATCGGCCAGGACGTGGATGAAGTCATACTGGTGGTCTCAGGCGCAACACCCTTCACTCGCCAGAAAGCGCTTTACCAGATCAGTATCCAACCCTGATACGAAACACAAAGCCGGGCGCAAAATCGCCCGGCTTTGTGTTTGTGGGCTTATTCATCCAGGCTAACTGCTGGGGCGCGGCGCGCGCAGAGCCGTCAGTTGATCTTCTAACTCGGCTCGCCGGTCGATGGCAGCTTTCTTTACCTCTGCCTGCACACGCTCGAACTCGCCCCGCATCTGGTTGCGTATTTCATTACCAGACATCGGAGCCAGCAGAACAGCAATCGAAGCTCCCACCAGTGCGCCCAGTGTAAAGCCCCCCAGGAACTGCATCAGTTTTTTCATCACATACCTCCTTGGATGCGTGTGTTTTCCTTACCCAATATTATAACGTGTAACCTGCAAGTAGTATAATGCAGTCAAAAGAGTCTCACATGATTATCCTTTCGATTGGCATGCCTCGCGCCGGCTCCGGCTGGTATTACAACCTGACCAACGACCTGATGCTGGCTGGCAGCGCACAAGACGCCCGCCGGATCCGCCAACGCTACCACTTGCAGAGTATTCTAACCGAAGTCAATTGCAATATTGGCGCCTTCACACCTCGCCGGCTGATGCTCGTCTTGCTGCCTGCGTTAATGGGCAACACCTTTGTCATCAAAGCCCATGCTGGCCCCACACCCCTGGCCTTGTTCCTCGCCCGGCGAGGCCTGCTTCGTCCGACATACATCTATCGCGACCCGCGTGACGCCATGCTCTCAGCCTTTGAAAATGGCGAACGAGCGCGCCGGGATGGGCGCAGCAATGCCTTTTCACACCTGGTCGATTTCGAAACCAGCCTGGAGTTTATGCAGCAGTATGTGTACATCTCGGAAGCGTGGATAGCCTGCCCGCAGGCGCTGCACACCCGCTATGAAGATCTGTTGACCGATTACGACACCGAAGTCAAGCGTTTGGTAAATTTCCTGCCACTACAACCAGATGACCCAGGATTGCAAGAAATCATCGAAAAATACCGCCCTGAAAGCTCCCAGCCAGATCAAAAAGGTTTGCACTTCAGTAAAGGAAAAATCGGCCGCTTCCGCCAAAAGATGAGCGCAGAGCAGCAAACCCGGATGGCCCAGGTCTTCAGCGCATACCTGGAGCAAATGAATTATAATTTATAGCAATCGGCTGCTCGGATCCTATGACCGAGACAGCATAGCTAACCGCCAATCTATTCTACAGGCCTCTACCTGGCCACAGGAGAGTACCATGACTACCCTTCCCGCTTCACCACCCACTGCGCAAATCTCGGAACGCAAAAAACATACCATCCAGACGCTGCAAACTAAAAAACAGCGTGGCGAGGCGATCAGCATGCTGACCGCCTACGACTACCCAACCGCACTGGCGATCGACCAGGCTGGCATCGACGCCATCCTGGTGGGCGACTCGCTGGGCATGGTTGTATTGGGCTATGCCAACACCCTGGCTGTCACTATGGAGGATATGCTGCATCACTGCAAGGCTGTCGCGCGCGGCGCTCGCTATGCCCTTCTGGTAGGCGATATGCCCTTCATGTCTTACCAGGTATCTACCAGCGAGGCCGTGCGCAACGCCGGGCGCTTTTTGCAGGAAGCTGGCATGGACTCGGTAAAATTAGAAGGCGGGCGCGAGCGTCTGGACGCCATCCGCGCCATCATTTCAGCCGGTATCCCGGTCATGGGACATCTGGGCCTGACGCCGCAGAGCGTCCACCAGCTCGGCGGCTTTCGCCCACAGGGGCTGGGAGCCGCTCAAGCCTGCCATATCCTGGAAGACGCACTGCTTCTCCAGGAAGCTGGCTGTTACAGCCTGGTGCTTGAATCAATCCCGGATCGCCTGGCTGGTTGGATCTCGCAAAATCTGCGCATTCCGACCATCGGTATCGGCGCAGGGGGGAGCTGCGATGGGCAGGTGCTGGTTACACACGATCTGCTGGGTTTATTCGATCGCTTCACGCCGCGTTTTGTCAAACAATATGCTAATCTGACCCTCGAAATGAATCGCGCTTTTTCCGCTTACAAAACCGAAGTGGCTGAGCACGCCTTCCCTACCGAGGCGCATGCCACCAAAATATCCGACGACGAATGGAGAAACTTCCTGGAATGCCAGCAGAACCTGGAACATCTTTGAATGACACGCATAATCAACCGGTCTTGATCGTGGGCACCGGCGCAATGGCCTGTTTGTTTGCCGCCCGCTTGAGTGCCGTGGGAGCACAGGTGATCATGTTAGGAACCTGGCCCGTAGGTTTACAGGCTTTGCGTCACAATGGTGTGCGCCTGGTCGAAGCCAATGGCAGCCAATCGGCCTATCCGGTTAGTGTCTGCAATGATTCCCGGGCGTGTGGAGAGATCCATAACGCCCTGGTGTTGGTCAAATCCTGGCAGACGCAACACGCCGCCCAACAGTTAGCCGCCTGCTTAGCGCAGGATGGCCTGGCGCTAAGCCTGCAAAACGGCATAGGCAATCGTGAGACCCTGTCTGATGCCCTGGGCGCCCACCGCGTTGCGCTGGGCGTTACTACGCAAGGCGCCACGCTGCTGGAGCCTGGTCAGGTGCGCCCAGGGGGCGAGGGTGTAATCTCATTGAGCGCGCATCCCAGGCAAGCGGCCCTGGCCAAATGGCTGCGCGCCGCCGGTTTCATCGTTGAAAACTACCCAGACGCCACTGCACTGCTTTGGGGCAAGCTGGTGATCAATGCCGCCATCAACCCCCTCACCGCCTTGCTCAACGTGCCCAATCGGGGTGTATTGGAGCGCCCCTCCGCACGCGCTTTACTCATCGCTACGGCGCGCGAAGCTGCCGCGGTGGCTGTTGCCCAAGGGATCAGCTTGCCTTATCCCGATCCGGTTGTAGCGGCCGAAACGATTGCCAGGCGGACGGCGGACAACCGCTCATCCATGCTGCAGGATGTCCAGCGCAACGCGCCTACCGAAATCGATGCGATCTGCGGAGCCATCGTACAGGCGGGTGAACGCACCGGCGTGCCCACTCCAATCAACCGCACCTTATGGTACCTGGTAAGAGCCCTTGTGGAAAGGAACGGTTGAGATCTATGGAAGTTGTGACTTCTCTGGCCGAGCTTTGGGCTGCACGCGCCCACCTGCCGGAGCCTGTCGGCCTCGTGCCCACCATGGGTTACTTGCATGAAGGCCACCTGTCGTTGGTCGAAGCTGCCAGGAAGGATTGCACCAGCGTGGTAGTCAGCATTTTTGTAAACCCCACCCAGTTCGGTCCTGAAGAAGACCTGGCATCCTATCCGCGCGACCTGCCCGGCGATCTGGAGCTGTTGGCGCAAGCCGGCGTTCCTCTGGTCTGGACGCCCACACCAGAGGAGATGTATCCTCCCGGCTTCCAAACCGGGGTGACGGTCGAAGAACTCACCCAGCCTTTGGAGGGCAGCATGCGCCCCGGGCATTTCCGCGGCGTCACCACAGTAGTCGCCAAGCTATTCAACGCCGTCCAGCCCCAAAAGGCCTATTTCGGACAAAAAGACGCCCAGCAAGCGGCTGTGATCCGCCAGATGACTCGCGATCTCAATTTCAACCTGGAAATTGTGGTCTGCCCCACCGTGCGGCTGAGCGACGGCTTGGCCATGTCCAGCCGCAACGCTTACTTGCAGCCGGCTGAGCGCCAGGCAGCTACCGTCCTGTATCGCGCCCTGTCTGCCGCCCAGGCCGCCCACGCCGCCGGCGAGCGGGACGCTGAAGCCATCCGCCAGCGCATGGCCGAAATCATCCAGGCTGAACCGCTGGCGCGCCTTCAGTACATTTCCTGCGCTGACCCAGACACTTTGCAGGAACTGCAAGGCCAGTTCAACGGCCGCGCCTTGCTATCCCTGGCTGTATTCGTTGGCAAGACGCGCCTGATCGATAATGTTCTGATCGGAGATAACGATGCTATTGACCATTGACATTGGCAACACGAACCTGACCCTGGGATTGTATGCAGGGGAAACGCTTGGGCCGCGCTGGCGTCTGGCAACCGTGCACGACCGCATGCCCGACGAATACGGTCTGCAAATCTTGGGTTTGCTCAACCATGCTGGCTATTCCCATCAAGACCTAACCGGCATTTGCCTGGCATCCGTGGTACCGCCGTTGACGGGTAAAGTCGTTGAAGCCTGCCAACGCTACCTGAACCAACAGCCCCTGATCGTTGATACAGGGGTAAAAACAGGCGTGCGCATTCGCTACGAAGACCCACGCGCCGTGGGCGCCGATCGCGTCGTAGACGCCGCCGCCGTGCAGCGCCTGTATGGTGGCCCCGCCTGTGTGGTTGACTTTGGCACAGCAACAACCTTCGATGCCATCTCTGCACAGGGCGATTATTTGGGCGGTGCCATCTCCCCCGGCATCGGCATCGCCGCGGAGGCGCTTTTCCTGCGCACGGCCAAGCTGCCTCGCGTCGATCTGCAGCGCCCACCTGCCGCAATCGGGCGTAATACTGTGCACGCTTTGCAATCCGGCCTGCTCTTCGGCTATGTCGCCCTGGTGGAAGGCATGGTCGCCCGTTTCCGCGCCGAACTGGGTCCGAAGATGAAGGTAATCGCTACGGGCGGATTGGCAGAGGTAATCGCCTGCGAGACCAAGGTAATCGACATCATCGCACCCTGGCTGACGCTGGACGGATTGTACATCATCTGGAACCTGAACCAGTCGCAATAGTGCAGCCGATCCGATGCGAACCTTGATTCTCCCCGCTCAAGACCCTCAAACCATCGACCAGGCGACCAGCAGGCTTCTTCGCGGCGAGTTGGTCGCTTTTCCCACCGACACAGTTTATGGCCTGGGGGCCCTGGTGACCGACCCGCAAGCGATCGAACAGCTTTACATCGCCAAAGGACGCGAGAGCACCAAAGCCATTGCTGTCTTAGTTGGCAGCCCTAAAGCACTCGAGCAGGTCACCGCCGAGATGAGCATACGGGCCCAGACTCTGGCGCGCCGCTTCTGGCCCGGGCCGCTCACTCTGGTTGTTTCCCGCCATCCAGCACTTCCCCAGAACCTTTCCCCCTTGCCCACCGTGGGCGTGCGCATGCCCGACCATCCCATTGCGTTGAGCCTCTTGAACCAGGCCGGCCCTCTGGCTGTCACCTCTGCTAACCGGTCTGGACGGCCCAGCCCCAGCACTGCTCAGGAGGTGTTCGAGCAACTTCAGGGACGCGTGCCGCTCATCCTGGATGGAGGGCGCACTCCTGGCGGCACGCCATCCACAGTTGTGGACTGTACCGGCGACGAACTGGTGGTACTGCGCCAAGGACCGATTTTGTTTGAACAACTTCAAGCTGCGTTAGGCTAAAAACCCCCAGAAACTCTCATCTGTTCTTCAGTATGGGTTCATGCCCATTTCAGGAAGACAGATATAATAAGAATTGCATTCTCCTTACTCACAAAACCGCGTAGCGGGCTGGAATGGCAGACCAACCCCGGGCGCGGTTTTTGTGTTAACTGGCTTGATTCTGAAATGCTGCGGCCCTCTCTGCCTGAATCCCCTCCGTCTGGCGCAAAGGCAAAACAACGTGGAACTGGCTTCCAGGGCAGTTGACCTCATCGTAACCTGGGCTTTCCACCCAGATCCTGCCGTGATGCGCCTCAACAATACCACGCGCGATAGCCAGACCCAAACCTGGACCGCCGCCCTTGAATTTCGTTTTGCCCGTTGAATGCAGCGCCAATTCTCCCGTCTGGTAAAACTTGGCAAAGATCAACTCGTGATAGCGTGGGTCAATACCAATCCCGGTATCGCTGACAACCACCTCGATACCGCCCCTGGGTAAATCCGTAAGGTTCGGTTCTACTAAATGCCCTGAAATCGTTATCTTGCCGCCGTCTGGCGTGTATTTGACTGCATTGATGATCAGATGGTGGAACACCTTGCGCAAGGCTTCCATATCTGCAGCAATATTCGGCAGCTCTTCCAAATCTTTTATCTCTACGGTCTGCTTCCGGTCCGTGGAGGCCTGTTTCAACTCCACAAAAACAGCCCTGATCAGTTCATCCAGGGAGATCGGCTGTGTTTCAAGCTCCAACGCACGTGTGTCAATCTTAGCCATATCCAACATGCTATCGACGATCTCGTGCAAGCGCACCGTGCCATTGTAGATCTTTGACAACAACTGGCGGTAGTAAGAGTTATCGTTCAGTGATGGATCGTCCAGCAACATCTGGCTCGAACCGCTGATCAATGTCAATGGTGTACGCAGTTCATGCGAGGCAATGCTGATGAAATCCGACTTAGTACGGTCTAACCGTTCCAGGTGGCGGTTAGCTTGATCCAGGGCAGTATAAGCCCGGCGGAAATCGTTATTCAGGCGTACCAACCCTTCCACCAGGCGTGTATTTTCCAGCGCCACTGCGGTTTGATCTGCGATTGTGCTCAATAAAGCCAGATCCTGTTCCGAATACTCTGCGCCAGAGGCCCGTGGGCCCAACGCCAACAACCCGATCCAATCGTTCTTGGCATAAACCGGAACGAGCACTTCCATCCCCAGGTTATCGAGCCAGGTCCGTTCAGCCGGCGCTATCTCCCGAAAACGGGGCTGATATTCCAACTCCGCTCGAGTCAGGGGCCGATACTCATATCGGAAGAAAGCCACCAGGGGACTGTCGTCACTCAGCACACTGGGCTCCGGATTTATTTCTCCCATACCTCGAACCCCCCGCAACTGGAAAAAGCCTTTTCCGTCGCCCTCTTTTTCATGCTCCACCAGGAACAGCAACCCACGCTGCACTTCTAGAAACTCACTGGCTGTACCCACCGCTACAGTTGCCAGGAGCTGCAAATCCAGGATATTGGTAATGCTCTGGCTATACTGGCGCAACATCTGCGTTGGATCTTTATAGGTTGCACCAAGCCATTCATTAACGTTGGTTTGGACTCTTCCCAAAATCGGGTTAAAGATAAACACCAGGAAAGCTGCCATGGCCAACCCGGCCACAGCCGGACTCAAATCCGAGCGATTGCGTAAGATAATCTGCGCGGCCACCAGACAAATCGTATACAACACAATGGCCAACAGGGCATACACCAGGAAGCTGAACCCCCTGCGCATCAGATGGCCGATGCTGGGCAAACGTGGCATGGCAATCACATACGCAGCTAATAAAGTGCCTGTCAGGCACAGGATATTACCAATCAGTAAATTTCCGGCAAAAATGAGCCCGGCGCCCAAGACGGTGGAAAGTAATACCAATGACCAATAAGATACGGCCGTATAAAAACGCGAGGTGCGCCTGAGGATTCTAACGGTTAGCAGGGTAGCGAACACCATAAACACCGCCCAGACGGCGATGTGCAACCCCAACTTCAAGATCGAAGCGTCTACACTCCACCCCCCAATTCTGAATGTCGCCGGAAGCGCGATCACCCCCGCATCCATAACAATCAATCCTGCCAAACACGCCGCTCCCACTCCAAGCCAAGCCCATCCAAACTTTTGCGCCCGCAAGATGGCCTGAGTGAGAAGCAGGAACATCACTGCCAGCACGAAAACCCCGTATGCAGGAATTTGCTTCAAAATCTCACTGGCCAGGAAATCCAGCCAACCCTGTTCTGCTCCAGCCTGGAGTAATAGAAACAAACCTGACAGGCCCAAGTATATTGCCAATACCCTGGCTGCCTGAGGATTGTGCTCTCGCCTGCGCAAAACGAGCACCAGGCTAAGCAAATATACGATACTCCCAATTAGAGCGAACACGATGAACAGGCTAAGCTTCATGAAAATACCTCAATCCTACCTCCACAAACTGCTCAGGCGTCTTCCAAGTACCTGTACCCAGCCAAAGCCGCTCCAATAATCCCGGCATCATTCAACATCTGCGCCGGAGTAACTTCTGCCTGTACGCTCAAATAGGGAGTAAAACGCTCGTACTTCTTGCTGACGCCGCCGCCCAGGATGAATAGATCCGGCCAAAACAGGTGTTCCAATCTGAGCAAATAGGCATCCAGGCGTTTCCCCCACTGTTTCCAGGATAACTTCTCGCGCTTACGCGCCGCATCGGATGCACTCAATTCTGCATCCTGACCGTCCATCTCGATATGGCCTAATTCCGCATTCGGGAGCAAATAGCCATCTGAAAACAGGGCAGTCCCCAGTCCCGTGCCAACGGTAACGACAATGATCACCCCATTCCGCTCATGACCTGCGCCAAAGGCAATTTCGGCCATCCCGGCTGCATCCGCGTCGTTAATCACACATACAGGGCAACCGGTAGCCTCAGCAAACAAACCGGCCGCATTGGTGCCAATCCATTTCTTGTGGATGTTGGCAGCCGTCAAAGCCACACCCTGATGCATCGCAGCAGGGAAACCACATCCTATCGGTCCATGCCAATCAAACTGCTGGGCAATCGCCGCCACGACTTCCGCCACCAGGGCCGGTTTAGACGGTTCAGGAGTGGGAATGCGGTGGCGCGCAGCCAACATTTCTCCGGTTTGAATGTTTACCGGAGCTCCTTTGATACCTGATCCACCGATGTCAATGCCCAATACTTCCATGCAGCGAGTCCTCCAGATCAATGTAAATTGGCGTCCTACCCACCCATACTCGATTATATCCTCTTTTTGACCGTCCGACCATTATGCAGAACAGATCTCCATCTCACGAGTACTTCACGGTGTTTGTCATAGATATTTTACCGAAAAAACGACGTTCATGCAGGCGATTTTCTTATGCACACGCCTTTCCAAAACAATTGACCCTGAACAAATTTTGTGGCATAATTCTGCCTGACGTTTCTAGACCCAAAGGCATTGATGGAAACGAGTAAGTTGAACTTGGCCTGACAGCGACCCTGGATCTGGTGCAAGCCAGGGCAGTCCATTCAGCCGAAAATCCTTCCGGAGCCGCAAGCTGAAATAGCGCTTTCACTCGCTAAAATAAGTGCGCCGGGTTCGTCGCCCGTTATCCCAGACGCAGATATCGTCGTTTGACCGTATCTGGCAGAGGTGCCCATCTGAAGATGGGAACCAGGGTGGTACCGCGGGAGCGCGAGTTGCTCTCGTCCCTGACTTGGGACGAGAGTTTTTATTTTTCGGAGGTTGTTATGCCATTCAAGGAAGTACCCAGTAAGGTAGATTTTCCAGCCCAGGAACAGGAATTGCTCGACTTTTGGAAAGAAAACCAATCTTTCCAAAAGATGCTCCATTTGCACAAAGATGATCCACACTGGTCATTCATCGACGGGCCGATTACCGCCAACAACCCGATGGGCGTGCATCATGGCTGGGGCCGTTTCTATAAAGATTTGATCCTGCGCTTCTGGACGATGCGCGGTTATAAGCTTCGCTACCAGAATGGTTTCGATTGCCAGGGCCTGTGGGTAGAAGTCGAAGTTGAAAAAGAAATGGGCTTCCGCAGCAAGAAGGATATCGAAGCTTTCGGACTGGAACAGTTCGTACGCAAATGCAAAGCGCGCGTCCTGCGCTACGCTGCCATTCAAACAGAGCAGTCCATCCGCCTGGGTTATTGGATGGACTGGAACGATCCAGATCACTTACGCTGGCTTGCCGATCGTTTGGAGGAGGACCCCTCCCAGGTGATCACGGCGCAGGGGCCAGAAGGCGCGGTCACCGACCGGGTCGAGCAAATCGTCGGGCGGCTCGGGCTGCCCGAAATGGGTGGCAGCTACTTCACCTTCTCCAACGAAAACAACTTTATGATTTGGACAATGTTGAAGAAGTGCTGGGAACGAGGCTGGCTGTACCGGGATGCCGACGTTATGCCCTGGTGCCCGCGTTGCGCCACAGGCATCAGCCAACACGAGATCGTTACGGATGGTTACGCCGAATTGACCCACCGCAGCGTCACTCTGCGTTTCCCGCTGCGCGGCCGGCCAAATGAAGCTCTTCTGGTATGGACAACTACACCCTGGACGCTGACCAGCAACGTGGCTGCGGCAGTCGGTCCCGACCTGGTATATGCCAAAGTACAGCAAGGCGAACAGGTATTGTACCTATCGAAAGGTACTTTGCACATACTGCGCGGTGAATACCAGGTGCTCGATGAACTGCATGGCAGTGATATGGTCGGTTGGACTTATGACGGCCCGTTCGATGATCTTCCAGCCGCCCAGCAGCCCGGTGGGCTCACTGAGTTGAATGAGTTGATCCGCGGCATCCCACAAAACGCCACCCAGGCTCACCAGGTAATCCCCTGGGACGAAGTCGGAGAAGCCGAAGGCACGGGCATCGTTCACATCGCTCCCGGTTGTGGCGCGGAAGACTTCTTGCTGGGCCGCCAGTACAACCTGCCCCTGGTTGCCCCCCTGGAAGATGAAGGTCACTTTGTCGAAGGCTTTGACTGGCTTTCAGGTATGCATGTCTCCGATGTAGCTGATCCGATCTTCGAGGCTCTCGAGCGCAAGGGCGTGCTCTATCAGATCGAACCCTATACACACCGCTACCCCACCTGCTGGCGCTGCAAGACCGAACTGGTCTTCCGCCTGGTAGATGAATGGTTCATCAGTATGGGTGAGGTGTACGAGAAGCCGCGCGAGATGCTGACTGCCGAGGAGAAAGCCCGCAGCCTGCGTTATCAGATCATGGATGTTGTCGATCAAATCCGCTGGATTCCTGATTTTGGCCACTCGCGCGAAATGGACTGGCTGCGCAACATGCACGACTGGATGATCAGTAAAAAACGCTACTGGGGTCTGGCGCTGCCCATCTGGATCTGTGATGCTTGCGGGCATTATGAAGTTATCGGCGATGAAGTCGAACTCAAGGAGCGCGCCATCGCCGGTTGGGAAACTTTCGAAGGCCATACGCCGCATCGTCCATACATCGATGCCATCAAACTGGAGTGCCCGAAATGCCACGCCAGCATGAGCCGCATCCCCGACGTGGGCAATCCCTGGCTGGATGCAGGCATTGTTCCGTTCAGCACGCTACAATACCGCAAGAACCCGGACTACTGGCGCGCCTGGTACCCTGCCAACTGGATCAGCGAATCCTTCCCGGGCCAGTTCCGCAACTGGTTCTACAGCTTGCTGGCGATGGCCACCGTCGTCGATAACAGCCCGCCCTTCCTGCAGAACTTCGGCTACGCCACCCTGCTGGCTGAAGACGGCCGCCCCATGCACAAAAGCTGGGGCAACATGATCGAATTCAACGAAGCCGCCGATAAAATGGGCGTGGACGTCATGCGCTGGTTGTTCGGCAACCACAAACCAGAGAACGATCTGCTCTTCGGTTACACTCGCGGCGACGAGATGCGCCGCCAGTTCTTGATCCCGCTGTGGAACGTGTACAGCTTCCTGTCCACCTACGCCAACCTGGACGGTTGGGAGCCCAATGACCCGCACAGCTTCGACCCGGCTTACCCGGAAGGCCCCACGCCACAAAGCGACAACCTGCTGGACCGTTGGGTGTTAGCTCGCCTGAACGAGATCATCCCCACCGTCACCCAGGCGCTGGAAAACTCTGATCCATTGACGGCCACCCTGGCGATCAACGCCTTCCTGGATGACCTGAGCAATTGGTACGTGCGCCGCTCGCGCCGCCGCTTCTGGAAGAGCGAACAAGACGCGGATAAGAACACTGCCTACGCCACACTCTACCACGTGATGGTCAAGTTCTCCCGCCTGCTGGCTCCCTTTGTGCCTTTCGTCACCGAGGCCATCTATCAAAACCTGGTGCGCTCGGTACGCCCGCAAGCCTACGAAAGCGTCCATCACACGGCCTGGCCCCAGTTCGACGCGGCGGTCTCCAACCAGAAATTGCTCGACGAAATGGAACTGGCCCGCCAGATCGCCAGTCTGGGGCTGTCTGCTCGCAATACTGCCGGCCTGAAAGTACGCCAGCCGCTCGCCAAAGCCCTGGCGTATGCCGGCGGTAAGAACACGCTGCGCCCGGAACTGGTCGATATCATCACCGACGAGCTCAACGTAAAATCCTTCCAGTTCGTCGAAAAGGCCAGCCAACTGGTGACCTACCGCATCTTGCCAGATAACAAAACGCTCGGGCCGCGCTTCGGGGCCCAATTCCCCGCCCTGCGCGCCGCCCTGGCCAACGCCGACTCGCTGAAGGTCGCCTCAAATGTACAGGCCGGGCAGCCTTTCGACCTGGAAGTCGAAGGCCAGATGGTAACCTTAGCGCCTGAAGAGCTCCTTGTGCAGACGCAGCCTGCGGAGGGATTGGCCGTTGCCGCCGACAAACTGGCTACCGTAGCAGTGGATGCCAACATCACGCCTGGGCTGCGCGCCGAAGGCCTGGCGCGTGAGATGGTGCGGCGGGTACAGGATCTGCGCAAACAGGCCGGTCTGGATATCGCCGATCGCATCCGCCTCTACCTGGCGCTCTCGCCAGGGCTGGCCCAGGCCCTGCAAAACCACCGGGAATACCTGCTCAGCGAGACCCTGACTGTCGAGCTGGTAGAAAGCGCACCGCCGGAAGGCGTTGCCACCCTGTCCGCTGCCTTCGATGGCGAGCAAATGACCGCTGGAGTGAGCAAAGTCTCGTAAGCCTGCACTCCCCCTAATTCACGAACCCCAGGTGTTGGCACCTGGGGTTTTGTGTTTCTTCAAAACAAGTGTGCGATTTTAATGTGAACATGCGTTCTATTTATGATATAATCGGGTTACCACCTTATCGATATACTACAAACTGCGACTTCCAGGCGCAACCGGTTCGAGAATCGAGGCTGGAGTGAGCGAGATCAGCTTCTCTAACGATATAGAAGGGCGTTACGATCGCCACCAGTTGATCCTGTGGTGGGATCAGAAGAAAATCTCTCAGACGAACATCATCGTGGCAGGCGCAGGCGCGCTGGGGAACGAAGTCCTGAAATTGCTGGCGCTGGTTGGAGTCGGTCGTCTAACCGTGATCGACTTCGATGTGGTTGCGCGCTCGAACCTGGCGCGCATGGTGCTCTTCCGTGAGCAGGATGTCGGCCGGCCCAAGGTGACTGTGGCAGCCGAGCGCCTGGGCGAGATCAACCCGGAGGTGCAGGTGCGCGCCATCCAGGGAGACTTGCGCTTCGACATCGGCCTGGGCGATTTGCGCGACGCCAACCTGGTCATCGGCTGCCTGGACAGCGTCAATGCTCGCTGGGCCTTGAACCGGAAATGTATGCAAGCCGGAGTGGAATGGATCGATGGCGGCATCAGCGATTTCCATGGCCTGGTCACGCGCTACAGCCCCAGCCAGGGCGCTTGCTACGAATGCAATTTCACCGCCAATACGCTGGAGCGCTTCAACCGGCGATATTCCTGTCCATTTGGCTTGCTGAGTTCCCAGGCGGAAGAAAAAGTTCCTACCACGGCCCTGACAACTTCGGCCATCGCAGCCCTGCAAGTGCAGCAGGCGCTCATGATGCTGCATGGCATCCAGGAAGATGCCCTGCGGCCTGGCGAGCGCGTGGTGCTCTACCTCAAGCCCTTCCACCTGGTCAAAGACCTGCTGCCGTACAACCCGGACTGCCTGGCGCATGCGCGCCTGCCAGGGTACATTCCAGTGGCAGAGATTGAGCCAGATACATCCGCCCTGGAGGCGTTGCGCCTGGCGCAGTTGCGATACCCAGGGGTTCAGGCGCTGGCCTTGGGCTACGATTATGTCACCGAATTCTATTGCCACACCTGCCAGTCGCGCCAGCCCGTCCACCACCCGAAAGCGCGCGTGCAGCACATGCAAGCAGCCTGCCCGCGCTGCGGAGAGCTGCGAGAGCCGCTGACCATCGCTTCGATCCAGGAGGATACACCCGAAGCAGGGATGACACTGCGAGAGTTTGGCATCCCCGAAGGTGAAATCCTGACTTTTTCACAGGAAGATCAGTTGCACTATCTGGCAATGAGCCGGTAGCCTTTTACTATTCGAATTCAAAGGATCAGGAGAAAATCGATGAAAGAAAAACTACAACTGACCGTTAGGACAGCCACGCGTGACCGCCAGGCCACCATCGCTGCCCCTGTCGACGCCACCGTTCGCGAAATCCTCAGTTCCGCCAGGGAGAACTGGAACCTGTCTGGCAGCTATGAATACGTATTGCGCTGCGAGCGCCTGGGCGCCCAACTGCTCGAAACGCACACTTTGCAGCAGGCCGGCATCCTGGAGAATGACATCCTAGAGATCCAGCCCCTGGCAGACGCCGGTTAACTGGCGCCCGCGGGATGATAGAGAGATCGAAAATGGCCTCGCCTAAAGATCGCCGCCTGCAAAGCGACTTTGAGAAAGTCCAGAAATTGGCCGCGGAAAGCGGAGGCGCGCTGCGGCTGGTGCGCACTTCTGGCCAACCCCCGACCCAGTACGTGCTGGAATACCACTGCCCCAGCCTGGTGAGGCAGAAAGATGGTGGCATGATCATCACGCACAGGCACCAGGTAGAGATCAACCTGGGCTCACATTACCCGTTCAGCCAACCTGGGGCGCACATGCTCACGCCTGTCTTCAATCCGCACGTGTTCAGTTCCAATGCCATCTGCCTGGGAGTCGTGTGGAACGCGGCAGAAACACTGGATACCCTGGTGCTAAAAATCGGGGCGCTGCTCCAACTCGATCCAAAGGTATTGGACGCCCACAGCCCCGCCAATTCCCAGGCCAACCAATGGGTGCAGCAAAACCGCTCCAAAATCCCATTGGGCAATATCAGCTTCAAAACTGCGGCAGAGCCTTCCAACCGCATCCAGTGGTCCTAGAAAGGGCAGCGCATGTCAGAGATCGAATGGCATGAAACCAGCGAATACCAGCCATCTGCCGGGTTAGTTGCCGCATTTTGCACTGAGAATCACCTGTCGCCGGCACACATCCCCCCCACAAAGCAGCCGCTGGTTTTCATTGAAAGGCAGGCTCTGGAAGCCCTGTACGATTTCCTGGCGCACGACCTCGAACGCGAACACGGAGGCGTTTTGGTCGGTCAACCCTACTACGACAGTCAGGCCAGGCGCTTCTTCATCGTCGTCCAGGCCGCCGTTCCAGCGCAAGAGACTGAAGGCTCTTCGATTCACCTGCAATTCACTCCCGACACCTGGGACTATATCGCTGGCATCATCGAGGAAAATTTCCCCGAATTGGTGATCGTCGGCTGGTACCATTCGCATCCCGCCCTGGGAGTGTTCATGTCTGGCATCGACCGGGCCACGCAGCGCGCTTTTTACAACCATCCCTGGAGCCTGGCAGTTGTGGTCGACCCGATCGCCCAGCAAACCGGTTGGTTCACTGGTCCGGGTTGCCTGATATTGAACGAGAGGCACGTTATTCCCTTCGAGTCTCCTGACCGGTCGTATGCGTCTGGCAAAAGCCGCCTGGGGGAGGAATACTGGGGCCAGCAGGTCTTGCATAAACTGCGTTGGCTGTTGCCATTCGGCTTGCTGACGCTATGCGCCGCGCTCCTGTGGTGGTATGCCAGGCGCCCCCTGGCCTAAGCGAAGCACTTGTGAACAACCGGCGGTTATTCGATCTTCTCTGCGAGGCCTTGAACATGACCCCTGACCAGATCAGAGCTTTTCAAAGACAACTGCGACCTGGGGAACAAGTAGAACGTGCCCCAGACCCGGCCGGTTCTACCCCCACACAGCCGTCGGATGGGCAGTCCGAAGAACAGCCGTTTGGGTCTTCAATCGCCCGCATCGTCTGGGGGCCACCCACTCCTGCCCCGCTGCCGGACAGAACCGCTCCATCGAGGGCCAGGCGCCGTAAGCCGCCCTCCGAGATCGACTGGCAAGGCGGCGGTGTAGATCAGCCGCCCGACCCGGCATCCCTGATCGGCATCGAAGATGCTTTCGACCACACACCCCTCATCCCAGGCGAAAAAATCGCCTTCTGCAAGCTGGATCGCGTTGCCTATCATATCGAAACCTGGCAGTTCCTGCGCGCCGAAAACCGTGGGCGCTGCTGCATCTGCGGGCGCAGCGAGCATTTCATCTTCCTCACGCTGCCAGGATCGGCGCCAGTCAAGGCTCCCATCCCCGCTCAAGCGACTGCCAGCCTCTTACGCCCAGGAGAACAGATCATCCGCCTGGAAGAAGTACACAATCACGTCAATAAGGCCGTCATCGTCCAGGGTTACGTCCACGAAGTCTATAAAACCAGGAACACCGGCACGCACTTCATCCGCTTCGAGCCGCGCCAGTTCAACGAGGCCGTTTATGCTGGCTTCAAAGTGGTCATTTTCCCCCGCTACGAACAGGCCTGGGCCCAGGCTGGACTTGCCATCAAAAACTACCTGGGCCAGAACATCCGCGTGCGCGGCGTGATCCAGGTGCACCCGGATTGGGGCATTGAAATCCTGGTCAACTCGCCGCGGGTGATCGAGATCGTTGTGGATCAAAAACCAGAACAGGCGGAGCAAGTATAGCATGTCACCCAGTTCATCTCGCATTCGTTGGACAGAGCACAGCCAACCACCCCAACCCGAAAGCAACCGGCAAACTCCCAGGACGCAGCCGAGCCCAACAACTTCACCCCACCCCGCCCTGCGCCCAGCTACACCTTTCCTGGATAAAATCGGGCGCGACATCACCCAACTGGCCAGGGAAAGCCGCTTGAAACCGCTCTTTGGCCGGCAAAAAGAACTGCTGCAATTGCAGCGTATCCTGCTGCGCAAAGAGAAAAACTCCCCCTTGCTGATCGGCGCGCCGGGAGTGGGTAAGACTGCCCTGGTCGAAGGCCTGGCAGCTCAAATCGCTGCCCAGGCTGTAGCCACGGAACTGCACTCCTCGCGCATCGTCGAAATCGCCCCATCTGCATTAGTAGCCGACACCGGGCTGCGCGGCACGCTGGAAAGTCGCATGCAAACCCTCATCGCCGAGGCGCGCGCCTGCCCCAACCTGCTGCTTTTCATCGACGAAATCCATACCCTGGTGCGCGCTGGTGCGGTGTTGGATGGCGCCTTGGATGTGGCCAACATCCTCAAGCCGGCCCTTGCCAGGGGCGAAATCCATTGTATCGGCGCCACGACCCCGGATGAATACGATCGCTACCTGCGCAGCGATGCTGCTTTCCAGCGCCGCTTCGAGGTCCTACTGCTGGAAGAACCTGGCGAGAACGAAACCATCGAAATCCTCAACGCAGCCAGGCCCACTTACGAAGTCCATCACTCCGATGCCGCCCATACAGTCCAGATTCTGCCGCAGGCCATCCAGGCCGCGGTGCAGCTCTCCTCGCAGCATGTTCTGGATCGCTACCAGCCCGATAAAGCCCTCGACCTGCTGGACGATGCCTGTACGTTGGTGCGCCTGCCTGACCTGAACGCGCCCCGCCAGCCCGGGGAAACACTCATCGTGGATGAAGAAATCGTGGCGCGCGCCCTGGCTGAGAAACTCGGCGTTCCCGCACAAAAATTATCGCAAGATGTGCGCTCCCGGCTCTCCAGCCTGGAAGACCGCCTCAACCAGCGCATCGCAGGCCAGGCGCTGGCTGCTGCCCACATCACCGCAGCGATGCAAGCCGCTTTCTCGGGTTTGGGCAGATCGAACCGGCCCAAATCGGTGCTGGCTTTCCTGGGCTCATCGGGCGTCGGCAAAACCGCCACCGCCAAAGCGCTCAGCGAATTGCTGTTCGACTCACCGGAAGCTCTCATCCGATTGGATATGTCGGAATACAAAGAAGCGCACACTGTGGCGCGCCTGTTCGGTTCCCCTCCTGGATATGCTGGTTATAACGACGAAGCCGGCTTCGCCAGCCGCTTACGCCGCCAACCTTTCACAGTGGTGCTGCTGGATGAATTCGAGAAAGCCCATGCAGAAATCCACGATGCTTTTTTGCAGGTCTTCGATGAGGGCCGTTTCACCGACGCTCGCGGGCGATCGATCGAAGCGCGCCATGCTGTCTTTATCCTGACCTCCAACCTGTTCACCCTGCATAAAATCAACTCGCCAGAAGAATACCAGCAACATGCCGCCGCTATCCGCCAGTCGATGAGCGGCCTCTTGCGCCCCGAATTCGTTAACCGCATCGACGAAATCGTCCTGTTCAGCGAGCTCCAGCCCGCCGTATTGGCCGAGATCGCCCGCAAGGAGATCGAGGGCTTGAACCAACGCCTGGCGCGCTATCAGGTGAGCGTGCGCCCCAGCCAGGAAGCGCTGGATTGGATCGCCCAGGAGGCATATGACCCGAACAGCGGGGCGCGCGCCGTGCTACGCTTAATCTCTCAACTGGTTTTTGGACCGATTAGCACAATATTAATGCAAAACGACATAACGGAAGGGCAAATTTTCGATTTATCTCTTATTGCCGGTTATCCCAGGATACAAACGGGGGGATAATAAATGGCGTGGTATCATATCTAATTAGCCTAGCTAGCTCTACTCGGATTGATTTAGAGCGTGAAACGAACTTCGCTATTGCATAGATGACTCTACTGAAAAAACTACTCTTTCGCCAGAACACCCGCCACAAGCGGGGGTTGAGCGTTGCGCGAACCCGTACATATGGCGGATCGCCGCTTAAACATGCCCTTTTTTCAGTGGAGTCATAGATAATTCATCAATCTAATGCCAATTCTGCAAAAATTTTTCTAAGTTGGAGAAAATATGAGCGATGATTTTACTACCATCGGACAGAAGATTTCGGAAATCCCTGTCAGAATAAGTTATCGAATTATTGAATTATTCTCTGAGGGGCTTTATGCAAGTCCTCATAAAGCAGTGGAGGAACTGGTCTCAAATTCTTATGATGCGGGTGCAAAGAATGTTCATATAATAATATCGCCTGATCGAAAATCCAAGGATGCAGTCATCCTAGTAATTGATGATGGTTTAAGCATGGATGAGGAAGGATTGCGCCAACATTGGCTCATCGGAGTTAGTAACAAGCGTCAGCTGGACACCTTGCCCCTTGGACGAAAACAGATAGGCAAATTCGGAATTGGCAAATTGGCAACTTTGTATCTACTCACAGGGTTGCTAACAAGTGTGGAAATCTGATAAGATTGTAACACAATGACACAGCCAGACTTGAACGATCTCAGCCGAGAAGAACTGATCCAAATCATCCTGAAGCAAGCCGCA
>JBFMFR010000027.1:0-88547 GCA_040752025.1 Chloroflexota bacterium
AGGCGGGCGCGCCTGAATGGGCAGACCCGCCCCTACAGGGGTGGGCGGGGGCGGGTCGTGTTGGTGGAGGCGCGGCGCAGGCCAGAGGGGGTGACTGCCGGGGAGGCGGGCGCGGCAGAATGGGCAGACCCGCCCCTACGGGGGTGCGTGAGGAATGGGGGGGGCGGGGGCGGGTCGAGTTGGTGGAGGCGCGGTGCGGGCAAGAGGGGGTGATTGCCGGGGAGGTGGACGCGCTGGAATGGGCAGACCCGCCCCTACGGAGGTGCGGGGGCGGGTCTACTACAGTTAGCTGGCGAAGGCATCGGCTTCGTGCTCTTCGAGGCCGATGCCGGTCTCGAGCATCCATTCGGGCCAGCCTTCCAGCCAGGCGGGGATGGAGGCCTGCTGAACGCGGTCACAGACCGGGAAGTAAGCCTTCAGGTCGATGACCGGCGTGGTGTCGAAGGCGTCGATGTCGGCTATGCGCAGAATACCGGTGGCTTCGTCCACACTCAGCAGCTTGCAGGTGGTCATGACGATCGGGTTGGGGCGCATGGGCGAGCGCGTGGCGAACACGCCGGTGAGCACCTGCTCGGCGTAAGGCGGGTGGCAGTCGAGCACCTGGCGGTACTCCTGGCTGTCGACCAGGTCGGCCCACCAGAAGACCATCACGTGGCTGAAATGTTCGAGCTGCTTGAGGGCCGGACGGTAGGGCGGCATGATCTCGAGGCGGATTTCGCCGTCCGAGCGGCGCACCTGGCCGATGGGATAGATGTGGTAAGACTTGCCATTGGTGTTCGTAGTCATTTTTGTACCTCCTGTTGGGTAAAATCAGATTGAACAAGCATGAGTTTACCCTCAATCCATCAGCAGTGCCTGACGCTGGTTGCTCGCAACAGCCGCAAAAGGAAACCCCAAGAGAGCAGATTTGACGATTCTTGCGCTCTTTTTTGTAGCCATTTTGTAGCCACCGATTTGATATACTTGACGATACGGGGCTAAACCGGGCCCCAACAGATCGGCTGTGATAATGCTGGAGGATATAACCATGCTCGTTATGCGCAAATTCGCACTATTGGTCACCGTGGCAATGTTGACTACAATGGCGGCCAATTCGCCGCTCCTGAACGGCGCGCCCTTGCCGGGCGGCAAAGCAAACCCTGCCTCTGCACAACTGGCGGCAGCGAGCGGCGGCGGCGGGCTGCCCATCAGCAGCAGTTTCTTGATCGAAGATCAAGCCACCGATCTCACCAACCCGTCCGCGGCGTACGACAGCTACCGGAACGAGTACTGGGTGGTGTACCAGGCCTACACCAACCAGGGCATCCGGGCGGCGCGCCTCTCGAGCCAGGGCCAGGTATTGAGCTACACGGATGTTGCTTACCACGCTTCGCAGGTGCTGAAGAACCCTGACCTGGCCTACAACATCGCCACGCACAAATTCCTGGTGGTATGGGAATACAACGACGGCTCGCGCAGCCGCATTTACGGGCGTATCCTCGACCCGGACGGCGCCAGCGGGTCAGAATTCAGCCTGGGCACAGCCGGCGCCATCCGCGACCGCTACAAACCGGCGGTGGCGTATGCCTCGACTTCGGACAAGTTCCTGGCGGTGTGGGAAAGTGTGGTCTGGCAAAGCGCCGGCACTTCCGACGTCGAGGCGCAAATCGTGACCAGCGGTGGAGCGCTGGAGGGCAGCAATTTCCTGGTGGCGATCGGCGACTCGTACTACATCCATTGCCAACCGGACCTGGCTTATAACCGCTCGCGCAACGAGTACCTGGTGGCGTGGGTGCAGGAAGAAAAAGCCACCAACCAGACGGATATCTTCGCCCGGCGGGTGACCGCCAATGGGGTCATCCTGGATGGGACGGCGATCACGATTGGCTACCACACCGCCTTCGAAACCGACCCAGCGGTGGGGGCTATCCCCACGACACCCAATTTCGGCATGTACGCGGTGGCCTGGGAGCTGCATTACACTGCGACCGACACGGATATCTACGTGCGCGGGGTCACGGGGGGCGGAGTCACAAATCCAGTAGGGATCGTGGTCAACACCGGCGACGACGAGACTCACCCGGCGATCGCCGGGAACGAGGACAGCGATCATTTCCTGGTGACCTGGAGCGCGCCCTACCCGGACCCCTTCGTCAACACTGGCATTTACGCCCGCCCGCTGCTGCTGAACGGGGATGTCACCGACCAGAAAGAACTGACTTCCGGCCTGTTTGCTGACTATCCCGCGGTTACCGCCGGGGCGATGGGCGACTTCCTGATTGCGTACCAGGATCCCAACCTGCTCTACCCCTCCACGTACGATATCTGGGGCCATTTCTGGGGCTACCGCAGCCTGCTACCGTTGTTGTACAGATAGTATTTGGAAACTTACGGTAGGTAGGAGAGATGTCAAGTGATTTGTGGTATGATGTGAATATCCACCCGAGTAAGTTCCAACCGCGGAGGTAGAAAATGCGCGCTCGCACTTCTGCAGCATATTGGGGTTTCACCGCTGTCCTGCTGGCACTTGGGATAGGGACACTCCTGATTGTTTCCGCAGAGCGCACCTCCTCAACACTAGTGTATTCTCCAAGCGATTCACTCGCCCTGCCTGATAGTTCCCCCCCCGCAACGAGCACATTCCCTGACTCCCAACAGATCCCAGTTGATGCAAGCCTGATGCTGGACGGTTCTACAGCGACCGACCTGAACGAGCGCCCGCAGCGCTTCTGGTTCACAACCGGCTCGCAGGGTAAACTGACCTTCACGGCATCAACGATCTATGACGGCGAGCTGGAAATGACACTCAGCCTGCCTACCGGGGTAACCCTATTGGAAGGGGAGACCACCTGGCGCGGCGCAGACCGCAAACACCACCTTCAGGCAGTCTTGCGGTTTGACAGGCCGGGCCAATACCGCCTAAGCGGCACAACGACCCAAGTGCAAAGCGGATTTGAGAACAAGGCAGAGGTCATCGTACGAGTAGTCGCATCGGCGCAGGCAGCCCTGCACGAGGTGGCAGCGATCTGCCCCGGCGGACTGTGCGGGCGGGCCAGGGTCAGCGATGGGGCCGAGCTGCAGGATGGCCTGCTGAGCGCAGCCCCTGCCGCGCCAGCCGGTATGGCGCGCGTCTATGGCGTGACTGTCACCTATCCCTTCACGGATACGCGCCAGTACCCGCTGCGCGGGGTACGCATCGAGCTCTGGGAGGATGTCTCCGGTGGGCCGGACGTACAACTGGGGGGCACGATCAATACCAAAGAGCCGACCACCGAAGGCCGCTGCGGCCTGAACCGCGTGAAGAACTACGTTGAGGGGAATACCTGGTATACGACTAGCGGCGAAGACTCCGGCGCCTTCGATTTTGGCAACGTAGAAGTTGGGACGGGAAAACAACTGTACTTCAAGATTACGTACTTGTTTACCGACGGCGGCACAGGTGTGGATGACAGCGGTGCGCCCCAGATTGTCGTACGGGATCTGGCGTCAGCCGGTGAACCGATCGTCGGACACGAATCGGCGCGCTTCTGGGCGACTCCTGGCAATAGCTATCTGAAGTTCGTCTCCCCACCAGCGTTAGGGACCGCTGGCACATTAGCAGACGAGGCCGCGCATGTTTTCTACGACATGAGCCGCATGTATGGCTATATGCGCGATTGCGTTGGGACGACTACCTCCTACGTCACCGCCTACATCGACCAACCGAATATCAAATCCCCCACCTCCGCCGGCGGCGCCATTTACTTCCGGGGCAGCAACACCAATTACCTGACTTACCAACTGGCATCAACGATCGTGCACGAGTACGGACACTCGATCATGTACTTCATGCGCGGCGCCGAATATCCCCCTTACGACAAGGCGGGCTACCCGCCAGTCACCGAACCCGACACCTGGCACGGCAACTGCGCCAACCTTACCAGCGCCGGAGGGCTAACCGAAGGTTGGGCAGATTTTCTTCCAGGGATTTATTTCGACGAACCTCTCTATCGATGGGACGAAGGCCTCACACCTAAAGATTTCTCACTCAACACCGGGGAGTTCGCTGAATGCGAGAACTCCGAATGGACCTTTGCCGCCATCCTGTGGGACATCTGGACAGAGGTGGGAAACCGGGATGGTGCCAGCTTTGCAGAAATTGCCGCAAGCTTGGAGAGTTGGGGCCCAGACTATATCGATGAATTCTACGAGGGCTATACAGACGACTGGAATGTGTGCTATCAGACCTGGCTGGTGTTCAACAACCATAACGTGACTTACCCAACCTGCCCACCACCGGCGCCCCCCAGCCTGCTAAGCGCATCATCGATCTGGCAGGATCAGGTTCACCTGAGTTGGACGGACAACTCGAGCAATAACGACGATTTCCATATCGAGCGTTCGCCCGATGGCAGCACCAACTGGCTGTGGGTGGGTGCTACGGCCGATAACTGGTGGGATAACAGCGGGCTGACCTGCGGCACGACTTATTACTACCGTGTGCGCGCCCACCGCCACGGCGATTGGAGCTTTTCCAGTTATTCCAATGTCGCCAGCGCTGCCACCGCGGCCTGCCCTGCACCTGAGGCGCCAACCAGCCTGAGCGCCACCGCGTACTCCTCCAGCCAGATCAACCTGGCCTGGACGGACAACTCCAGCGACGAAAGCGACTTCCACATCGAACGCTCACCCAACGGCAGCTCGAGTTGGAGCGAGGTGGCCCAGGTGAACACCGGAACGACCAGCTACACCAACAGCGGGCTATCGTGCAACACGCCCTACTATTACCGGGTGCGCGCCCACCGCCACAGCGACGGGCAGTATTCCGGCTATTCCTACACCGCCAGCGCCACCACCCAGGTCTGCGCGGCGCTCAGCCCGCCCTCCAACCTGGTCGCTGAAACGATGTCCACCAGCCGCATTGACCTGACCTGGGCGGACAACTCCACGAACGAGAGTGAATTCCGCATCGAGCGCTCGGACAATGGCGTCTCCGGCTGGAGCGAGGTCGCCGCCAACCCGGCCAACGACAACACCTACAGCAACACCGGACTGAGCACGGGAACCACTTACTACTACCGTGTGCGCGCCTATCGCAGCAGCGATAGCAGCTATTCGGCTTATTCGAACATTGCCAGCGCCACCACCTACTACACCATCTTCGATGCCCCGAATTACCTGTGGGCAACGGCCGTTTCCACCAGCCAAATCAACCTCTCCTGGACAGATCGCACTTACGATGAAAGCGACTTCCACATCGAGCGCTCGCTGGACGGCGCCAACTGGTCACAGATCGCCCAGGTGAGCGCCAATACAACCGACTACGGCAACACCGGGCTGAACTGCGACACGCGCTACGATTACCGCGTGCGCGCTCACCGCCACAACGACAGCACTTACTCGGACTATTCGCCAGTGGAGAGCGCCCGTACGCAAGCCTGCCCAGACGCCCCACGCGCCCCATCCAACCTGGTCGCCCATGCTGTCTCGGAGACGCGCATCGAATTCACCTGGAATGATAATTCCAGCGATGAGAGCGATTTCCACATCGAGCAGTCCCACTGGAGCGACCACGGCTGGATCGAAGTGGGCATGATCTCGGCCAACAGCACCTGGGCAGCCATTGACGGCCTGGACTGCAACACCACGGATTTCTACCGCATCCGGGCGCACCGTCACAGCGATGGCGCCTCCAGCTACTCGAATGTTGTATACGAGCCTACCTGGCCCTGCGGCTGGAACGATGACTTCTGGTTGGCCTATCCGGTCGCGCCGCTAAACTTCCAGCGCATCCAGGGCGTTGACGGCGCCACCACAGCAGTGGACGACCCCGACTTGCCCTGCGCCAGTGGGCCAGGCTATCTCACCGTCTGGTTCAAATATGAGGCCACCGTCGATGCAACCCTGACTGTACGTACGCTCAACAGCAGCTATGACACCGTGCTGGTAGTGTGGACCGGACCAGCGCCTGATTACCTGACCAACCAGGCCTGCAACGATGACTACAGCGGAACAACCTCGCAGGTCAGCTTGAGCCAGGTGAAGGGCGCGACCTATTCTATTGAGGTTGCCAGCAAAACGGCGAACCCGACTTACAAAGGGCTAATCCTGGAAGCTTCGATCAGCAACGCCCCCACACCAGCGCTCACCAGGTTGCTGCCGGACTGGAAAGCGGCCGGCATGCCAGACTTCACAATGACCGTCTACGGCCAGGACTTTATCGATGGCATTTCCAAGGTACGCTGGAATGGCAGCAACCGCCCAACCATCTTCAAGAGCAGCAGCAAGCTAGAAACAACTATTTACACGTCCGACATCAGCTCAGCGGGCGGCGGCAGCGTAACAGTGTCCAACGAGAGCGGCGGAGGCGGAATTTCCAGCGCCCTGAACCTGGCGATCATCGAACCGGTAACATTCGATATCAGCGCGGGGTGGTCAACAGCCGTCCCCTCGGTGGATGGGCTGATCCTGGGGGCGGAATGGGCCGGGGCGCAAACCTATGACATCACTGCGCCTTCCTATGCCAGTTCTCAACTCTCAGAGGACCCGCCCGGCAAAGCCTCGTTCGCAACCAACCCATTGGGAGTGTTATCCTGGCTGAGATCGCCCTTCTCCCTGATGATCCCAACACAACCACTCTCGGCCGTCATCCTATCCGTCAAGAACGACCTGACCCACCTGTACCTGGCTATCGACAACCCCAACGATACTACCCTCAGTTCCAGCGATCAGGTCCTGGTTTACTTCGACGATTTACCCCTGCCATCCGACGGTTTGTGGAATACTTCCGAATGGTGCCCCAACGAAGTGAATGGCGAGGGCTATTTCGTGCTCGCTCCCAGCCAGAAGTACTTCTATGAACAATGTTCCACGGGTACTTACCCGAACACAGAAGAGGCCCCAGGGCTGGAGAAGGCTTTCAGCCTTGCCGGCGGACACATTCAGGTGGAGATCAAGATCGACCTGACCACCTCAGCCCTGGATCTGGCGCCGGAATCGACGGTCGGTATGTACCTGCGCCTGCGGGACGGCGCCAACTATGCGGCGCAGGGCGTCTGGCCGCTAAATGGAGTGGGGACCGACCCGTCCACCTTCCGCATGCTGACGCTGGCACCGGCGCCGGTGAAGGTGTTCTTGCCGATGGTGGTGCGGCAATAAGTGTAAAAATGCGGGGAGGAATCAGGCCAGCAGCAGTCCCAGCTTGTCGGGATTGGCGGGCTGAGTGGGATCGGCCATGACTCCCACGGTAGAACCGACCTGCACCTGGGAGATCTTGATCATGGGGATGACCATGCTCTTCTGCACCTGGTAGACCGGGTAGCCAGGGATGTTGACTTCCAGCAAAACGGAGATACGCGGGTTATCGTTGATGCGCATGCCGGTATCTTGCAAGCCAAGCACCGTGGCAGTGCCCTGCCTGCCAGTGGCCATCAGGGCTTCCGCTTTCTTGCGGTTGGAACGATTGAAATAGAAGATCAGTCCGAAGGTCAGGGCAAAGCTGGCAACGATGATCACCAGGGTCAGGACGATCGAACCGGTGATGAGGGACGAAACGTCGGGCATACACAACTCTCCTTGGATAATTGTCGGATATTCTAGCTGGGTAATTAGTTGATAATTATTATATTATTTATCCTAATTGCTGTCAAGGAGGAATCTAACCGCGCCTCGCAGCGCCTGACAGATGAGTGAAGCAATGTTTAATTTATAAACGCTGCCGGATCGCCTGCGCCAGGCGCGATAGCAGCTCCTGGTCGCGCTGGGCGTCAAAGCGCACCGAACGCTGGTGCTCCTGGCTGTAATGCCAGGGCGGGCCCAGGCGCAGATTTTCCGGTTCGTCCAGGTAACGCGGGACGATGTGGGCGTGCAGCACCGGATCGGTGTTGCCCAGGATGGCGTAATTGACCCGGTAGGCACCGGTGACTTCCAAGAGGGCCTGCCCCACGAGGGTCATGTCCCACAAGTAGCGGGTGCGCGCGGCTTTGTCCAGGGTGGTGATGTCCGCCACCACTGGGTCAGGCAAGAGCAGAGTGTAGCCGCGCAGGTATTGAAGGTCGCACAGCACCACCCAGCCGGAGGGCACCTGGCAAACGACGGTCGGGTTTTGGCCGGCCCGGGCGGCTGCGACGCGCTGGTGGATGAGGGTTGACATGCTGCTATCCTTTCGGCAAAATTTGCCGCAGAACGTACTGGCCCGGCTGCGGCACGTAGCCCAGCTTGCGGTTGACCGCCAGCATGGGGGCGTTGAGCGAATCGTTGTGCGTGCGCAGGCAGCGCGCCCCGTTGCGGCGGGCGTAGCGGATGGCGGCCAGTTTCAGCGCCTGGGCGATCTTGCGCCCACGATAGGCGCTCAACACGCCGGTGATCAGGTTGTAGGCCGCCTGCGATTGGGGCAGCAACTGCACCGCCGATAGGCCCACCCAGGTCTCGCCCAGGGCCGCCAGCAACTGGCCCTGCGGGTTGAACCAATCAGCGCTGCACACGCGCTGCTCGAACTCCTCGAAGGACATCCAGGCGCCATCCTGTCCGGGGATATCCAGGACCGTCTCGTAATTCAGGGCGTGCAGCCTGCGGCGGGCGTCACGCGTGTCGCCCACGTCAGCCAGGGAAAAGATACGCAGCCCGGCATCTTCGCAGGCCAGCAGATCTTCCTGGAAGCGAGATTCATCGAAGCCGGTGAGGTCCAGGGTCGACTCGAACAGATGATGGTCGACGGCAAAGCCGCGCTCCTGGGCAAAGTGCAAACTGGCGGGGCTGTCGTCGCGCACCTGGGTCTTCAGATTCGTGGACTCCTGCTCGCGCAGGAAATCCAGGGCGTCGGCATACAGCGCCGCGCCGATCCCCTGGCGCTGCCAGGCGGCCTCGACCGCCACCCATACGTAGAAATGCCCTTCCGAAAACCAGGGTTCGTGGGTGACTACGCTGTAACCGGCAACGGGCGCGCCCGGATCGCCCGAGCTGGCTGCCACCATGCGGCGGCAGATGCGGCCCGGGGGCATGTGGTCGTGCCAGTGCTGGAACTGCTCCGGTGTGGTCGAATCGGGCTCGAAGGCATTGTGCAGCGCCACAACAGCCGGAAGATCGGCAGGGATCTGAATAGGACGAATGTGCACGATGATAACCTCCTGAAATCAGCGCGTCCAGGGGACGGTTACGGGCTGGCCCTCAATGGGGAGCAGGGCGGCCCGGTCGGCGATGGTCACCGGGTAAACGCCACCGGGGACAACATCGATGGCGACGAGCACCGAGGAGGCGCAGTCCTGGCCGGCCTGGCAGCCGGTGGCCCCGTAGTGGTAATCGTTGGGGGCGTTGATCAGGCGCGCATAGAAAACGTAGGCGCCGGGGGCTTCCACCAACAAGGTCACCGGCGGCGAAGTCGGCAGCACCGCGCCGCCGTGCGAGCCCGCCGGGTAGAAAACGTGGAAAGTCCTGCCGCTGGTCACCTCCTGGGCGTAGATCGTGGCGGTAAAGCCGGAGCCGCCCCCGCCCAGGTCGAAGGTGGTCATAATCGCAGCGGAGGCCGCCAGCGTAGGCGTGGCCCGATCAAGTTCAGGCGTTGAGGCAGCCTGGCCGCGGCAAGCGACTATGCCCGCCCCGACAGCCAGCACTACAGCCAGGCAAAATAACCAGCGCCAGGTTGTTTGGAAAAAAGTCAGCGTCATCGAGAGCCCTTTCCCAATTTTACACTAACAAATCTTCCAAAGGGGTTTGAGAAGCACACAGCGGGCACGCCTCCGGCAGCCACAGGTTAGCAGGGAAGTCAACCACGCACACCAGGGGCAGAGCCTGCCCGGCAAAGAAATCCGGCGCAGCCTGGCCCAGGACGAGCAAAGCGCCAACCGCCAGCGGGAGCGCGCCACAGGTGCGCAGCTCGGCCAGCGTGCCGCGCACCGCCGAACCGGCGTTGATGGCGTCGTCCACGATGACCACGCGCTTGCCCCGCACGGCCTGGCGCAGCCCCTGCGGCAGGCGGTATGGGACCGCGTACAGGGCCTGCGGCTGGGGCGGCACCTGGCGTATGGTGTAGTAGAACCCGACCTCCAGGGCAGCGGCAATGGCGTACGCCAGGAATGCGCCGCCGGTCAAAGGGCCGCAAACTGCCTCTATGGATGATGAACGCTTTGCGCAGGCTTTGACAAGCCCGGAAGCCAGGCTGTCGATGAAGGGCCGGAGCAAAGCCGGGCTCCGGAAGAGTGCATCCAGGTCGAGCCACACGTCGCCGTGATGGCCGGATTCGAGGCGGAAGTGCCCGCGGCGGGCAATCCCCTGGGCGGAGAGCAGCTCCAGGAATGGCTGGGACATGCTATGCCTGCCGCCCACCGGTATATTCTGCTACGGCCAGCAGGTACGAAGGGTGCTGCAAGCCGGTGGGCGGGTAATACTCATCATGGGTGTAGCGAAAGCCCAGCTTGAGCAAAAGGGCACGCGAAGCCTGGTTGTTGGGGTTGTGCCCGGCGAAGAGGGCTTTGGCCCCAAGCTGGCGGAAAGCGTAGTCGATGACCGCCCGGGCGGCCTCGATGGCGTAACCCTGCCGCCAATGAGCCGAGCGGATGTGAAAACCGATCTCGTAGACCTGGCCCGGCAGGTCGTAGGGCCTGAGCCCGCAGCAGCCGATATGCTCGCCGCTCTCCAGCAGGAAAATGGGCCAGTACTGCACGCCGTACTCCTGCTGGGTGGCGATTTCCTTCTCCAGGCGCTGCTGGACCTGTTCCGGCGAAAGCTGCCCACGGGCGTCGATCAGGCGGGTGACCTGGGGGTCGCCCCACAAGGCGAGCGCCAGGTGGAAGTCGCTGGCCTGCCAGCGGCGGAAGCCCAGGCGTGGAGAGCGCAGGAAATACCCGGCTGGCTCCACCGCGCCGGGGAGGCCTTCTGGCGAAGCTTTCTTGCCAATGGCGAAGATACGCTCGTTGCTGATCTCGAAGTCATACGGGTTGCGCTGCTCCAGGAATTCCAGGAGGAAGCCAGCCTGGTCGAAATAGCCGCGGATCTCCGCCAGGGTGAAGAGGCTGAAATAGATTTCGGCTTCGGTCTCCAGAAAGTTGGCGACGTATCCCTCGGTTTCGCCAGCCTTGACCGCTACCAACAGAAAACCGCCCGGCTTGAGCAGCCGGTGGAATTCGGCGAAGAGTTCACTTACATAGCGCTTGGGAGTGTGGATGATCGAATAGTAGGCGATGATCCCATCGAAGGAAGTCGGATCGAAGGGCAAATCAGCCAGGTCGCCGCGCTCGAAGCGCATCCCAGGGTGATTGCGCCGGGCAAGCTCGACGCACTGATCGGAGATATCCACGCCGATCACTTCAAGGTCCAGGCGGCGGAGGGCACCGCACGCGTACACGTAGCGGCCAATGTGCCCCGAGGGGCCGCAGCCTGCATCTAAGATGATGGCGTGCGGGGCGAACCTACCGGTGAAAGCGTCCAGAAGCTGTCGGTCGTACGGCTTCTCGTTCATCTCGTCGTGGAACAGATCGTGGTAGCGCTGCGCCGCCAGGTTGTACGCCTGCCTGGTCTGCGCGTGAATAAGCTCTAACGTTTGCATCGCATCATTGCGCCGTTTCAAAATTGAGCGTCTCCAGGAACAGGGCCTCGAATAACTGCCGGTCGGCGGAAACAGCCACGCGGATGGCCGGACCGGATGGGGCAACCTGGGTGCGGCCGCTGTAGGGGCCTTCATCTTCCACTACCTCTAGCTGATAAGTGCGATACTCCGCCAGGTCCTGGTCGGTCAGGATCGCCGCGGCCAGCGGGTCCCAGAAATAGTAGCCGCCGGAGAGCATCACACCACGGCGGGCGGAGAGCAGGTTGTAGGTGAAGCGCGCAGCAGGCGTGGCACTCCGCCCTTCCAGGCGCTGGAAGAAAGCGGGCGTGACCGGGGCGTGGCTGGTGGCGTCCAGGGGCACCAGCGTCAGCGGCGCGCCGGAGCGGAAGACGAGGTTGGCAGCGTGCGGGTCGATGTAAATATTCCACTCGGCGAACGGGTTGTCGATGGCAGATGAAGGGCCCACGTTGCCAGGGACCTCCACGGCACCGCCCATGATGTAGATCATCTCGATATTGCCGACCAGGCCAGGGTCGGCCTGCACAGCCAGGGCCAGGTTGGTGAGCGGGCCGAGGGCCAGCAGGGTGACTTCCTGAGGCGAACGGCGGATGGTCTCGGCCAGCAGCTCAGGCGCGGGGAGCTCCACCGGCTGGCGGACGGAAGCGGGCAGCGGCACGCTGAACATACTGTCGACATCCATACGCCACTGCAGAGGGAAAACGTGCTCGCCGGCCAGGGGTCTCTCCGGCCCACAGGAGACCGGCAGCTCTCTAGCGCCCACCAGCTCCAACAGGCTCAGCAAATTCGCCACGCCCGGCCCGCAGTAAGCTTCGCCTGTGCCGGTCACGGTGATCGCCCGGATATCCACAGCCGGATGTTGGAGCAAATATAAGATCGCCAGGGCGTCGTCCCCGGCCATATCGGTATCGATGATCACGGGGCGCGCCGCGGCAGCCCGCGCTGCGACGATCTTTTCGTTTGCCCTGGTCGTGATCTCGTTCGACTTCATCAACATTGAGGCGCCTCCCAACAAGGACAGCGACACAATCATAACCCACAAGCCCCACACCGGAACGCCGAAAACCGGTGTACGCAAGAGAGCGCCGCCCAGGTCGATATTCCAGAGGCGATAGCGCCGGATGGATCGCAGGATGGCAGCGGGCAGCAGCGCCGGGATCACGATCCCCAGGTGGGTGTGAAGAAGCGCCAATCCGGGTGAATCCGGAGAAAAGCCAAAGAAGTATATGGCGCAAAGCCAGACGACGAGAAGGAAGATGCTGGCCAAAACACCACGAACCTGCCAGCGCTCAACCTGAACGGACCCCGCCTGCTGTGGGGAGCGCCGAAAATAACGGCGAAGCTGACTGGCGAAGGCAAGCAAGACCAACACCAGGTAGAACAGGAAATCCACAAAGGCCAGGTTGGCGATGGCCGGGCCGAAAATCAAGACCAAAAAACCAGCGCAGTTCAGGAGCGCCCCCGCCAGGAGGGAAGCCTTGAGCCAGCCGGGGGCCAGGCGGCCATCTGGGAACAATACCACAAAGAGAAGGAAGCTCACCAGGCCGCCCACCCGCCAGACGGCCAGCAGTTTTTCCAGTAAGTTTCCCCAGGGCCGGGCGAAATTGATCGAAGTCCCACCCAGGTTCAACAGCAGGGGCAGGAGCAAGAGCGTCAAAGCGCAGGCCAACATGGGCAGCGCGGGGACCGCGCCCGGGCGGCGCAGCCCGAGCCAATACACGATCCCGGCTACCAGCCAAAACAGGCCCAGCACCACGTAGCGCAGCACGAGGATATAGGCTGCGTAAACCTGCGGCCAAGCGCCCCAGCCAAGCGCCAGGCTGCCTTTCAACACGACTGGTTCACCCATGATGGAATCCAGGTTGCCGGGGATCAGAAGGATCAAAAAAGCCAGGCAGGTCAAAGCCACAGCCCAGCAGATCAGGCGAGCGGCTCGGTTAGCAAAACTGGGTATGTTCATATGCCTCCCAGCGCTATACATGCTTAGGAATGTAATCGCCGAAATGCTTCAGGATGAAAGCTTCGAGCTGCTCGAGGGGATAATTGATGGCGCCTGGGTCGAAAACGACCTTGCCCGTACGAAAAACCAGCTTGAGCGTGACCGCCCGGGTGAAGGTGTTCAAATCCAGGGCCGATTCGTAGCGGACCGCTTGCAGGTCGCTCCAATCGAACGACTTACGGCGCAGCAGGGTGATCACGATAAGCTGGCGAACATCCAAAATGTAGCGCAGCGGAGCGGCAAACAAGGCCATCGCCGCGCCGCCCAGGATAAATGCCAGCGAGGCAAGCAGGCCCTCCAACGGGAATCCATCTCGGACGGTAAGCAGCAGCAGGAAAACGCCAAAAGCGCTCACCCCCAGGTAGAGCGCCCGCTGCCTGGCCGGCGCCTTGATCTCCAATGGCAGTGTGGAAGGCAGCTCTGCGCCGGGCTTGATCGAAGCCAGTTGCGCCAGCAGGCGGTAAAAATCCTCGTAGCGGTTCAACTGCTTCTCCACCATGATCTTGCCGTCTGTCCCCCAAATGACCAGGCGCTGGCTGGCGGCTTTTTCCTCGATGCGGGTGATATCCTCGTAGCGAATGCGCGTGGTGCGGCCGAACAGGCGCCGGCTGAGGCCTTCGGCGTCCAGGAAGATCTGCGGGCACAGGGCGTACCAGGCCAGCAAGACGGGAATCCCCAAGAGCAAGAAGAGCAACGGCACCCAAAACGGGATGGCTGGCGAGACCAGGGTAGACAGGGCCGACATTATACCGCCGGCCAGCAGCAGCACGCCGCCCAGCAGGGTAAAGAGCCGCGCCAGGAAGGGGTAGGTGAAACGCAGCGGGGCTAACGCCAGGGCTTTCAGGGCTTCAGTACGCCGGTTTTGATCCATACACCGATTCTCCCAGGGATTACAGCAAACACAGGCCAGGTCTTGCACCGTATGAAATACTGCATGGCTGGTGGATTTGTTCATGCAGTGTTCAGGAATTATAATCGACCAGGGAATCTGTTGTGAGAATACTCTGTCCAGCGGAAAAGGGTCGGCCGGAGGCCACTGATGCTGCCTCCGGCCGAATTCTTCTAACCCCCAATTTTATGGCTGCGGCATGGTCACAAAAGGCGAGGTAAGCTCACAAACAGAGATGTTATCGAAGAAGAACATCGCTTTGGCACCCTCACGTAGATGCGCTTCCAGGCCAATCGTTCCGGGAGGCAGCGGCTGGGGATCGGTGTAGCTGAAGAGCTTTTTACCATTCAGCCAGACCTCTGTAACGCCTTCGAAGGTGCTGATCTCGAAGAAAAACCACTTCTTGTTGCTCAGCTTGGCCACGCTCTGCGCCACTGGAGAGCCGCCGTTGGTAAAGCGCACCATGTTGATCTGCCAATTTCCTCCGACTGGCACGAAATAACGCCAATCGCCCTGTTCGAAGGAGTGCCGCCAGTTCAGGAAGAGATCCGTGTCCTGACCGGTGACCATGAGGTGCAAACGCCAGACTGCATTGTCGAATGTGAAGCCCTGCAGATCATCGTTGGCGGGCATGAGGCCATTGGCAGCTTGCAAGAGCAGGTTGGCGTTCTCGGCTTCATCGGGGAGAATGGCCCAACCGTTCTGGGCGTTCAGATCGGCGGCGGCGCTGATGTTGGGCCAACCCTGGGCCTTGCCGTCCTGGAAATCTTCGCTGTAGAGCAGGGTTTCGCCTGGCGCGCAGGCCTGCTCGGGCAACAGGCCGAAGGGATCGCGCTCCAGAATGATGGTTTGCTCGATGAGCGTATCTTTCTGCAGGCTGACCTTCTGTTCTACCGCCCGGTAGCCCATGGCGCCGACCTGCAAGGTGGCCTCCGCGCCTGGCAAATCAGTCCAGCTAACCAGGCCCTTTGCGTCACTGACCTGGCTGGCGTTATCCGCTTCTCCCAATTCCGCCATCACGACCGTGGCATTCGGGATAGGATTCCCTTCCGCGTCCAGGACGGTCACATTCAGATCAAAGCCGGTTTTCGGGCGCGGCATAGGCTGCATGGGCGCAGCCAGTTCGCACACGACGATGTTATCGTAATAGTGAACCACATCCCCTTCGAAGTGGTTTTCCAGGGCAATGGTGCCAGCCTCCCAGGGCTGCGGGTCCTGGTATTCCATACCCTGCTTGCCATCGATGTAGATGCCCAGCATGCCATCGAAGAGGCCGACTTCTAACAAATGCCAGCCATCCCCCGCATAGCGGCCAGCCGGTCCCAAAGGCATGCCCTTTTCCTGAATATTGCGGTTCAAATCAGCAGCGCCTCCGCCAACAACTACCATGTAGCGCGCTTCACCGGGTACAAGACGGAAATTAAAGATGGTTCTTTCACCATCCATGAATTTGAAGCGCACACGCCAAACGGCGTTCTGGAACTGGTAATACTGGGGATCGAGCACCGCCCATTCAACGCCTTTGCGCGCCGAAAGCACCTGGTTGCCCGGCTGGTCAGGATCGGCCTCTACCTTCCAACCGGGGGCAGAGGCCTCGAGGCTGTCCCAACCCTGGGCCAGGCCATCCTGAAAATCCTCAATGTAGAGCAGTTTCTCACCGGGAGCGCAGGCGTTCTCGGGCAGCAAGCCGTCTGGGTCGGGCTGCATTACCAATGCGGCCTGGTTATCACCGGGCTGCAAATCCTGGGCGGCATCCTGCGCGAAGTACCCTGGGGCGGTAACCTGGAGCGAGGCCTGCCCGGCTTGCAAACCGGAGAAGGTCGCCAGGCCATCCGCGCCGGTAACCTGGCTGGCTTCGCCCAGGGTAACCGTTGCCCCAACCACTGGCCCACCGTCCGGATTGGTGAGCGTCACTTCCAAAACCACTGGCAGCGGCGTTGGCGTGGGAGTGGGAGGTGGCGCCGTTGGAGGCAATGCGGTAGGCGGCTGTGTAGCGGATGTGGTGGCCTGGCCAGGTGAGCCGCAGGCACCCAAAGTTAGCGCCAAGATCACCAGCAACGAGAAAACGGGTTTAGTGCTCATGTTTTTCTCCTTCAAGCATTTGTGTGATTACCTGGAGCAGCCCATCCAAAGTCTGAAAATAGACACGCTCCCCTTGCTCGACACTATCCAACGAACCACGCCAGACCCGCCGGGCAGAATCGCCGCCTTCGGGCCAAATGCGGAGAAAGAAAGTATGAACTCGGGGGTTTTTCGGTAGTTGGGCATCCAAGGTTGGGTTTCCTTGGATACAGCCTATCAAACCAGTCTCACAAGAGTCTCACAAAGGGGGAAATCAGGGGATCGCCAGCAGGCGTTTTATGCGCCAATCGTTGGCCGCCAGTGTGTCGAATAAAGCCACGCCGAGGCGCCTGGCAGATTCAGCCGGGGGCAGCGCCTCGAGAGCATTGGCGAACACGATGTCAGTCAGCCAGCGGCCATACGGCGCGGCGCGCAAGACGCTGCTGACGCGCACATCACTATCCGAAACCAGCGGAGCGCGGCGCAAAACCTGCTCCTCGGGCGCAGCCTGTCGAACCCGGCGGCGCTGAGTCTCGCTGGCGCCAACCTGAAGAAGAAGGCCCTCTACTCGCTGTGGATGCAGCACCCATAAGGCCCCCAAGCCCTGCAAAACAGATTCCGCCAGGGGTTGGCTCAGATCCAGGTAAGCAGCATACATCTGAAGCACCGGAACAGGATGCATCCAGCCCAGCGGGAGCAGCAGACGCAGGTAAGCGCCCGTCGTAACAGAATCACCTCGCGCTTGCTCAAGTAACTCACGCAAAACCGGGAAATCGAGCTTACCGATCCGCAGATAGCGCAGTCCCAGCGACAAGAAAGCTACCGGGCCAGCCTGGCGGAAAAAGCCCAGTTCCAAACCCTCGAGAAAAGCTGCCGGGCACTCGCGCGCCATGCGAAGGTTGAAGGTTTCCAGAATTTGCAATGCTTCCGGACTGAACGGCTGTAATTCGGGCATCGTCAAGGGCAGGAAGGCCAGCAAGATCGTCATGCGAGCCTGCTCCGAGGCTGTCTCAAACAACTGCTGAAACACAGGCAGCGCCGTTTGCGGTTGATCATACAACCATGCAGACAACTGGTGGTGAGCCAGAATGTTAGCCGGTATGGCCGGGGAATGCAACAAACAGCACAGGTCTTCCAATGACAAATCGGCCAGCCCGGCCTGGCCAGAGCGGAAAGTTTGCAACACACGCTGGTAGGCCCGGCGCTCGAGATCTTCGACTGGCACCACAGGGGCCCGTGGGCGAGCGATGGAATTGCCGGCCGGCCAACCGGATAAATTCAAAGCCAACATGCGCCTCACGATTTGAGCTACCGGGCCAGAAGCCAGGCGCGGCAGGTGCAATTGCTGGACGGCCAATTTGTGCAGGATACGGTCCAATTCATCGATTGTCTCGGGAGGCAAATCGTAACGCGTAAACCAGCTCAAGCTGCGCATGACCGCCTGTAAATAGCGCGGCGCAGTAATGATCGCCGGCAGGCTGATTTCATCCACCAGGCGATCCAGCATGTGCAGGGCGACAGGAGCATTACGGCGCCAAAGCATGTAGAAAAAGACCAGCGCATCACGGCGAGTCTTTTCATGATGGGCGGAGACGCCAGCACGAAAAACAGCGTATCCGCCCTCGCCCATCTCGCAGGCGGAGCGGAAAGCCACCTGGTGCGCAGCGTACAAATCCAAATCGAGCAAGCGATGCGCAATCTGCAGCGCCAACGGGGCATCTTCAGCATACAAAGCTGGCAAACCTTCGCAAACCAGTTCGTGCGCTTCGAACGAGCTGCTTTGCGCCAGACGCAAATAATCCTCAGGCTGGCGGGTTATCAAGAGCACCATTAAAATCGCATTCCATAAAGGCGGGTAAGGCCAGGCCTCCTGAGCCAAATCCGGCAGGCGGTCACCATCGACCTGGCCAAGCCGGTAGCGAGAAAGGACGCTGAGCGCCAACAGGTATTCATAAAGGCGGTCGAAAGCAAATGCCACCTGGCGCAAGTGACTTTCCCCGAAGTCGGATTGCCCCCTGGGCTTTGCAGGCGTTTCGACCAAAATTCCCGCTTCCAACAGACGCTGATATGAGCAGTCCGGCTCACCTTGCAACCCCGTCGACAGAACCGGATCGGCGCTTAGCTCGACCAGGGGCAGGCTCAGACGGCGCAGCTCGCACAACTTGCTGGCCAGCCTCTGGGCGAAAAGCTGGTCATCGGGGCGCGGCGCCCGGCTTTCCAGGTAATGGCGATAGAGCGCCACGCCCACGCCAAGCTCAAAAAACGCCTTTCCCTGGCTAATTTCGGTTAACATACGGAGCAGAAGTGGTAAAACAAGGGCCTGGTGTTGTTTTTCAGAGAGCTGCTCCCAGCGCTGCCCAAAACGATAATGACTGCGATACACTTCGAAG
The DNA here is from genome assembly GCA_040752025.1 of Chloroflexota bacterium. Classification (GTDB taxonomy): domain Bacteria; phylum Chloroflexota; class Anaerolineae; order Anaerolineales; family UBA4823; genus JBFMFR01. Next base: position 18,855 of record JBFMFR010000027.1, read on the forward strand.
GCGAGGTGAAGCTCGCCAGGCGTAAATCTCTCAACTAAAAACGGTTGTCCGCCATCAAAATAGCCCCAGCGCAAGTTGACCTGATTGGTTATTTCCAACCAACGCCAGGCCTGGTCTCGGCAAGTCAATACAATTTTCATGCTCGACGGAGAGTTTTCCGAACCAGTAAAAGCAGGCAGCAAATAATCCAGACGGCGCAGTAAATCTCCAGGCCCTGCGCCAAGATCCTGGAATTCGTTCAATCCATCTACCAGCAGCCAGATATGCTGCCCCTGGGCCTGAGCAGTTTGCAGCAAAGCCGGCAAACAATCCACAAATGCCATCGAAGAGGCGCATAAATCGCGCCCGAGTTGGGCTTCCAGGTTTAGCGTCAGGCTGGAAGCAGCGTAGAAGAGCACCAGGTCACCCGCTGCCAGGCGCTGTTCGGCCAAATGGGCCAACCAGCAGGATTTACCTACCCCGGACGGCCCCACTAACAACAGCGCCACCTGGGAACCGGCTAAAAAATGTTCGAGGCATTTATCCAAGGCTGGTCTGTGGACATAAACAGCCGCGTCATAGGTGCGCGTCCGGCGCAGTTCTGACAGGTAGCTTTCGGTTATTGTGCGTACGGCATGGAAACGCTCCGACCAATTTCCCAATTGCAGGTGCAGTCGCGATAAACGAGCGTAAAGCGCCTGGGTTTCAGGCATTGGTTCTATCCCCAATTCACGGCACAGGATGCGGCAACAATTCCGGTATTGCGCCAGGGCGGCAGGGCGATCACCTGCGGCTGCATACAGGCGCATGAGGGCGCGGTGTACTTCTTCGCGCAGCGGATCGTAGGCTAACAAGCGCCCGGCATAGCCGACGGCCTGAGTGTACTCACCGCGCGCCTGGTGAAACGCCAGTAAAGCTTCCAGCGCCTCCAGAAAACCCGCCTGCAAGCGCTGGCGCTCCATAAGGCACCATTCATCGTAACAACCTTCCAGGAAATCCCCCTGATATAGCTCTATGGCGCGGGCCAGGTCTTCCGGCTGACGCATACGCAGCAACGCGTCGAACTGTAAAACATCCACCTGAAGTTCTGGGGAGGAACGAAAAGTGAGGCACTCGCGATCCACCTCCAGCCACAGGGCGCTAACTGGCAAAGCCTGGCGCAAGCGCCACAATGCAGTGCTCAGGCTGGCACGCGCTTTTTCCTCCGGAAAATCCCCCCACAGAATGCCTGCCAGCGCGGCGCGATCAAGCGAGCGGCCAGCGTGCACCACCAGATAAGCCAATAAGTCGCGGCACTTTCGAGTGGGCAGAGGCGGCAGAACCTGCCCACTTTGCAAGATTTGAAACGAACCAAACAGCCGGATGTCTATACAGGCTGCCATGCAGTTCTCCTGACCTGATTATACATCACGATGAGAATGTTATAATCGAACAATCCGAAATGGCCCGAGAAACCGATGAATCTGCGGCTGAGAAGATGACGCAGGCATCAAGCCGAGCAGAACAGATGTCTATGCGCATCGTATCCGGACTGGCGATCTTGAATTTTGCCGGTCAGGCTGCCTGGGCATTGGAAAACCAATACTATAACCTGTTTTTTTACGAGAGAATTTTAACCAGCCCTATTTGGATCAGCGTGATGGTGGCAGTGAGCGCAATTGTCGGCCCCGCAACCGGAATCGGTATGGGTATCGTGAGCGACCGACTGAACCACCGCCAGGGCCGGCTGCCGATGATGCGCCTGGCTTACCTGGCCTGGGCGGCGCTCATCGCTATATTCCCAGGCGTAGCCCGCCTTTACCCGGTGACTCTGGCCGCGGGAAGCGCGGTTCTATTGGATTGCCTGATGACTTTCTGCGGCTCAACCGCCCAGAACGCCGGCCTGAATGCACTGGCAACCGACCTTACGGCGCCGCAAAACCGGGGGCGCGCGATGGGTTGGATGGAACTGGCGCGCTGGCTGGCCGCAATAACAATTTTTGGCGGCGCGGGATGGGTTATTCACCGGTTTGGATATACGGTCCTGTTCGCCGGCGTGGGCGGGCTGGTCCTGGCGGCAGGGTTGACAGGCATTGGATGGCTGCGTGGGGGCGCCGGTGATCCTGCCAATGCACAGACCTTTCCCGCAGATGCCGCAAATGATCATGCTCTGTTCTCCTGGAAAGCGAGCCTGCGCCAGCAGCGCGACCTGTGGTGGCTGCTGCTGGCGATGGGCTTTTGGAGCCTGGCAACCCAGGTTTTCTTCCCATACCTGACCATCTACTTGCAACACACGCTGGGGTTTTCGCCCGGGACGGTCTCTTTACTGATGCTGATGGTGATCATTCTAGGCGGCATGCTGCCAGTATACCCGCTGGGCTGGCTGGCAGATCACTGGGGACGGGGCAAAACTGCCTGGCTGGCGGTGGGAGTCAAATGCTGCGGCCTGCTGCTTTTCTCGCTGGCGCGCAGCCCGGCAGGGCTGATCATCAGCGGCGCGATCTGGCTGGCTGCTACCAGCGCGTGGGCGATCACCTGCAATGCGTGGAGCAAAGACCTGTTCCCTGAGGCGGAGCGCGGGCGCTTCTCGGGCGTGGTGAGCCTGTTCAACGTAGCTTTCGCGATGATCCCGGGAGCAGTGCTAGGCGGCTGGCTGGTGCAGCAGTTCGGCCAACCAACCACCCTGGCAGGACAGACAGGCACACTGCCAACCTCTCTGCTATTTCAAGTCGCCGCGCTGGCGACCCTGGCTACCGCGCTGCCGCTGTGGAAGCTGGGGCAAACGCAAAGGCGCAGCGAAATCCACAGTCATTGAGCCGGCCGCGCGGAGGGTGGGCGCCGCGATCGGCAGGGCGCAGGTAATCGGGGTTGCCGACGTTCCAGGCGCCGCCCTTGATCACCCGGTAGGTATAACCGTGAACATCTACCGTCTCCTGGCCCCAACCAGTCAGACACCACTCCCATACGTTGCCGACCAGATCCAGCGCGCCGTAAGGGCTCGCTCCGCCCGGGTAACTGCCCACCGGAGTCGGGCGCCCAACCTGCCTGGCAAAGTTACCGCGCTTATCTTCAAACTCGTTGCCCCAAGGGTAGCGCCAGCCGCTGTCGCCCAGCGCGGCACGCTGCCATCCCTGCTCGGTAGGCAGGCGCACACGCCCGGACGTTGGGTAGGCACGCTTCAGCGCCGCTGACAACCAGGCGCAAAAAGCCATGCTGTCGAACCAGCTCACCCGGGTGCGAGGCAGGTTGGCCCCGCCGAAAGCAGTAGGCCTGGGGTTAGGACGGTCCTGGCGCCAGCGCGCCGCCTCGGCCGAAAATCTCCACCAATCAGGATTGGCAAATCCGTCTGGGTCATCCAGGAAACGCTGATACTGGGCATTCGTGAGGGGACATTTGGCGATGGCAAAAGCGGCGACCGAGTAGTGACCGCCGGATGTACCCTCGCGTTGGGAGGCGTCTTCCAGAGTGACTGTGCCAGCGCTCACGTAGCACCATTCGAAGGCAGTAACATCTTCGCCAGCCGTATCCGGGGATGCGCCAAGGATAATCTGCACGGCTTTCGAAAGAGATTCCAGAACGCCGGATGCGAGCTGATCTGAAGGGAGGGCTGAGGTTTCCGGCACAGGCTCGCGCCTAAGATCGTTTCTTCTGCTTCAGCAACTTGAGCGCTTCGATCTTGTTGCCTTCGGCAGTGTAGCTGACTTGCGCTTCGATCCAGTCCCCAGGCTCAAGCTGCTGGATCAATTCGTAAAGCTGTTGGTGCTTTGCATCCAGGGCTGGTCCGGCAGCGGGCGCGGCCAGCAGTAGGGTTTGTTTGCGGCCATCATCCAGTTCTACTTCCAGCATGGCAGAAACACCCGGCTGGGCCGTGGCCGCCATCTGCCCGTCATTCCCCGCGCCCACCAGGCCTGAAGGCGGCGGGAGCGCTTCACCCGGGTCAAGGATCACGATATTCGTAACCATGCCCTGCACACTTTGCGCGCCCTGGGCCACCAGGACGGTCGCCAAAGCGTAGATCGTCAGGCCAAAGATCAACGCCAGGCCCAACGCCAGGATCAAGTTAGAATTCTTCGAAGTAAGCAAAAACTTTTCTCCTTTGCTGTGAGTTCGAGCAGGCTCAGTCCATGCCATTCAGTAAGACGCCCACAGGCAAAGAAAAGTTTCAGCCGAGCGCTAACTGGAGCGCTTTGCCACCAGGTACACCCCTCCAAAGGTGAGCACAAAGCCGGCCAGGCCCAGGACGATGGCCCAGGCTACCTGCCCCTCGTTGTGGATCAGGACGCCGACCGCCAGGCCAACGCCCACCGCGTACCATAAACTGTTGCGCAGCTCCTGCGAGACGCCGCGCCGGATCAGGATCAGTTCGACGGCCACGATGAGCACCACCAGGGCCAGCGCCGCAGCCACCACGTACCCGGCTGGCGTTTCCACACTGGGGAAAATCTTTTTCACCAGGTAAGGAGCAAAGACGCCAATGGACAGGATCAGGGCAAAGACCAGGCTGCGGCTGATGGCGCTCTGCCGCTTCAAATCCTGCATCCAGCGGTCGGCCGCCTCCTGGAATTTTCGCTTGTTTTCGCTGTCGCGTGGGATCATGCGCCTCCTTTTTGAATTCTCCTACAGGTTGTGCTGTTTTAGTATGGAGAGAGCCGCCAGTTCGGCCTCGAATGCCTCCGCACTGGTGAAGATATGGCCCGGGATGCCAGCCGCGGCGGCAGCGCGCACATTTTGCGGGTTATCGTCCACGAAGAAGCACTGCTCGGGCGGGCGACCCAGCGCCTGGAGCACCCGCTGGAAGGTCGACGGCTCGCGCTTGGTCTGTTTTAACTCGAATGAAAAGAACTGTGCTGTGAATACGTTTAGAAACGGGTGGACGGCGTGGATGTAATCCACCCATTCGACGGCGTGGTCCGAATGCAGCACCAACTCGCAGCGCGGCGCCAGGCGGCGCAGCAGAGCCTCCATCCCAGGCACGCGCTGACGAAAATTGGCGCGGATGATTGGCTTGATTTCTGCCGGGGATAGCTGCCATCTCTGGGTGGTGATGACCTGGTTGAGGTAATCCTCCTCGGACAAGAGGCCGCAACACAGGTCGCGAAGCAAAGGACCTCCAAAGGCCGGGAGGATGCGCTCTTCGTCAACGTGCAAACGCGCAGATAGGGGCCGCTCGATGCCCAGCAAGCCAGCGATCAGCACTTCAGAGAGGTCGAAAATCAGGGTTTGCGGCATAGGTCCACGCCTGAGGGGAACTGTTCCCGGTATTATACGCCGGTTAGCGCGCCAAACGAATATTATCTGTGGGACTGTCACATTGCAGGCACAATTCTTCCCGCTTGGGAGTAGGATCAGGCACAATGGTACAGATCGTGAAGCGGCTGGCCCCGGGCCAGTGGGGCAGGATTGGGGAACCCGGGGCTACTCCCCTGGTTTGCGCTCGAGATACCGGCCAGGGTCCTGCATGAAAGCCTTGTAGATACGGTAGTGCTGGGTGTCTTCATAAGCAATCGGCGTGGCCTCTGAACCATCAAAACTGTAGATCAGCGCGCCCGGGCAGGCCAGCAGCAAGGGCGAGTGCGTGGCGATGATGAACTGGGCCTGATTGGCGGCCGGGGTGCGCGCCATGATCTCGAGCAACTCGAGCTGGCTGCGCGGCGAAAGGGCCGTCTCGGGTTCGTCCAGCAAGTACAGGCCCTTGATGCGGTAGCGGCTGCGGAAGAACGACATCAGCGACTGGCCATGCGATTGGGTGAGTAAAGAGCGCCCACCGAAATACTCCAACTGGCCAGGATCCGAAACGGCCCATTCATCCAGGGCCTGGGCAAAATGCTGAAAGACGCTCGAGCCAAAGAACGAACCGGGCACGCGTCCCGCCGCCCATTCGATCGTGACATAACGGTGAAATGTGGCCTCGTAGGGGTTGTAACGAAAGCGCCGCCTGGCCTCATCGCGCCAGATGTGGATGCCGCAGCACTGCGCCAGGGCTTCCAACAATGTCGATTTGCCAGTGCCGTTCTCGCCCACAAAAAGGGTGACCGGAGTGGTGAAAGCGATAGAGCCGGCCTGCTGGAAGACAGGCAGGTTGAACGGGTAGACATCCCGAGTGGGGTATTGGTGGGGGTGAAGACTGGCGCGGATTAAGTGCATGCTGGGCTCCTGGGTGCTCGCCGCGCCAGGCGAAGGCCAACTTACCGGGCGCGGTAGCGATCTGGCTGGTTGAAGAAGGTGATACCGGTATAGCCAGCATGGATTTTACCAGAGTGTTTCGCAACTCACGAGGATTCTGGCCTCTTTTCGGGAATGGAGATGCCGCGCTTGTGCATCTCTGCCAGCAGCCGCCCAGGGATAGGCGCACAGTTGCAGTTTTGGTAGTGCTGCAAATGCCAGGCGATCCTTTGCTCAAGGGTGGCCCTGGGCGGCATACGATTGTTCAGATGCCAGGTCTTATTGATCGCCACAGCCCCTATGCCTGGACGTTCTGCCAGGCAGGCAGCCTGGCCATGCCCTCGCGAGCCATCTGCAGCGCCTCAGTTTCAGATACACCCATCGAGCGCATGGCAAAGTGTTTCATGCCTTCCAGCACGACCTCGTAGGGTTTGAGCGCGCCTTCATCGTCGGTACAATGCACGCAGTACAGGTTATCCGGGCGGCCGCCGCCGAAATCCTGCGGCTCGCGCATGGGCATGCCACAGCTCTGGCAAAAAGTTGGTTCGGACATGGTTTTACTCCTTCGTAGATAGAAATTTCATGAAAGTCTCCACCAGCGCCTGGCGCTTGACGCGGATGACGCTGCCTGCGGAAACGTAGGCCTGTCGCAGGCGCAGGTAATCGTCCAGTGTGGCGAACAGGAAAGCCAGCGCCATGCCTGGGTCAACCTGTTTGTAGAGGCCCAGGGCGGTGCCCTGCTCCAGGGCCTGGTAGAAATAGCTGCGCACCGCTGCTTCCCGGCCCAGGATGGTGCGCCTGAGTTCAGGAGGATAGAAAGGTTTCTCCCGGGCAATGACAACGAAGAAATCTTCCTCGCGCTCGAGGAAATCCAGGTAGATGTGCAACATTTCGACCAGATCATGTGAACCGTGCAGGCGCAGATAGAGGTCATTGGTAACTTGCAGCAGTTCCCGGTCCAATACTTCGAGCAGCAAAGCTTCTTTGTTCTGGAAGTGGAAGAAGACCGTGCCATGCGCCACACCCGCCCGCCGGGCGATCTCGAGCGTCGAGACGTTGAGCAGGCTGTTTTCGACCAGTTCTGCCTTGGCGGCAGCCAGGATCTTCAGGCGGGTTTCTTGCTTGGTTTCGGCGCGGGTCGGCATGGTTCGTTTTTCATCAAAACATTTTGTTGAGTATACACTCATTGAGTGTATACTCAGCGTAGTATAATCCAAAAGATTCCTCCTGTCAAGACCCGCAACAATAGGAACCAACACGGAGAACGCGGAGAAGAACCACAGAGTGCACGGAGTTTACTGTAGAAAAGACTCGGGGAACTCCATGGTTTCATTGCGACTAATGGATTTCATCTCTCACCACGAAGAACACCAAGAACACGAAGATTTTTGGTAAAGCATCCGTGAGCGGTTTTTGCCCCCCGGCAACCACATGCGCCGCATCAAGAAACCGATTTCTTTCCTCCTACTTCTACCTTCTAACCTCTACCTTTGCTCCCCGCGCCCTTCATAGATCCTCAAAAAGACCACGCCGCCCAGGATCATCAGGCTGCCCAGCAACTGCATGCCGCCCAGGCGCTCGCCCAGCAAGAAGTAGGCGATCACAGCGGTGAAGGCCGGCTCCAGCGTGACGATCAGGTTGGCCACGCTGGAGGAAAGATAGCCCAGGCTGACGTTGTACAACCCGAAGCCGGCCACGGTGGGCCCGGCAGCCAGCAAGAACAGCACCCCCCAGCCGGCCAGGGCTTTGCCCAGCCAGAAGAGCTGCGCCGGGTGCGCCACCGAGCCGGGCAGCGGCTGGCCGGGCAGCAGGCTGAAGACCAGCAAGAACAGCGCGGCAAAGCCGAACGTGTAGAGCAGCGTGCTCCAGGGGTTCAGGCCACGCTGGTTGGCCGAGCGCCCCATCAGGCTGTAGATGGCGTACAGCAGGCCGGAAAGCACCCCGGTGAGGATGCCCAGCAGGTTGGCCTGCCAGACCCCGGGCAGCAGCGCCCCAGAAACCAGGTAACAGCCTGCCAGGCTGAAACAGACCGCCACGACTTTCGCCCAGCCCAGGCATTCTTTGAGCAGCCACCAACCCAAGAGCGCGGTGAAACCGGCCGAGCAGTACACCAGCACGGTCGAGACAGCCGCCCCGTTGAGCGCAACCGACAGGGTCCACAAAGCGTTGAAGATCGCCAGCGCCAGGCCGTAGCAGGCCAGGTAAGGCAGGTGGCGGCGCTCGACGCGCAGTAAGGCTGGACGCAGCCAAGCCAGGACCGGCAGGAGCGTCAGCGTCACGAAGCTGTCGCGCCAGAAAGCCAGCACCAGGGAAGGCATGTGGTAAGTTTGGGTCAGGTAGCGGATGAAAATGGCTGTTGTAGACAGGATCACCGCGCTGACCAGGGCAATCGAATAGCCACGCGTCAGATCGGAGCGAGGGGAAACAAGCGCAGTCATGGTTGAAGCAGGACTCCTTTCGTTTTGGTGTTCCCATTTTAGCCAGAATTGGCTATCTGCAAAGGGCCAATTTTGAGCAATATCTACCAGGCCACTTAAGTCTCTCTTGCAAAATTCAACCAGATTGGCCTGATATCATGATAGAATTAACGCAGAATATCATCCAGCCAATTTTCGAGATTGAAAGCTATGCGCATTGCATTGGAACGCGACGGCAAGACTCCACTCTACCAACAGATCGAAGCTTATTTACGCCAGGCGATCCTGGCGGGCAGCCTGCCACCCGAGACGCGCCTGCCCGCCAGCCGGAAGTTGGCCAGCGACCTGGGCGTCAACCGCATCACCGTGGAGAAAGCCTACGCCGGCCTGGAAGCCGATGGACTGGTCTTCTCGCAGGTGGGCAGCGGCACCTACGTGCTGCCGCCGCCCGGCCCGCCCCAGGCGCGGGCGGCCCCCGGCGCGCCCTGGCCGCTCTGGCAGCAGGAATTGCAGGCCAGGCAGCCGGTTGCCTCGGCCCCTGCTCCGGAGATACTGCTGGCCGAGGCCGGGCATCCCGACCCCATCGATTTCTCCAGCGGCAGCGGCGACGCGCAGCGCTTCCCGGTGGAAGAACTGCGCAGGGTGATCCAGGCGATCCTGCGCCGGGATGGCATCGCTGCCCTGGAATACGGCGAGCGCGGCTGCAGTGAGCGCGGCTACACGCCGCTGCGCAGCACCATCGCCCAGGTGCTGGCCAGCCAGGGCTTGCCGGCCGGCCCGGAAAACATCCTGATCACTTCCGGGTCGCAGCAGGCCCTGGCGCTGGCAGCCCAGGCGCTGCTCCAGCCGGGGGAAGTGGTGCTGGTCGAAAGCCCCACCTACAGCGGGGCGCTGGAACTGTTCCGCCTGCTGGCGCTGAGGATCGCCGGTGTGCCGGTGGACGACAACGGCCTGCAAATCGAGAAGCTGGAAGCGCTGCTGCAACAGCAGCACCCGAAGCTGATCTACACCATCCCCAATTTCCACAACCCAACCGGCGCCTGCCTGAACGCGTCGCGCCGGCGCCAACTGGTGGAGCTGGCCGGGCGTTACAACCTGCCTATCCTGGAAGACGACTTCGTGGGCGACCTGCGCTACGAAGGCCGCACCCAGCCGGCGCTGAAAGCGCTCGACCCGGACGGCAGGGTGGTCTACACCAGCACGTTTTCCAAGATGCTGATGCCCGGGCTGCGCGTGGGTTTCCTGGTGGCCTCCGGCCCGGTGTACGAGCGCCTGGTGGCCGGCAAGCGCGTCAGCGACCTGGCCACCTCCAGCCTGACTCAGCGCGCTCTGGAGGCCTACGTGACAGTTGGGCGCTACCAGGCCCACCTGCGGCGCTCATGCCAGGTGTACCGCAAACGGCGGGACGCCATGCTGCACGCTATCAAGCGCTACCTGTCCAGCGGGGTGCAGTTCTCTCCGCCACAGGGCGGTTTGTTCGTCTGGCTGCGCCTGCCTGGCGCGCTGAACGCTGAAGACCTGCTGCCCCTGGCCTGCGAGCAAGGTGTGGCCTTCGCTCCCGGCGGGCGCTTCTTCCCGGCAGACGCAGCCGTAAACGCAGGTTACCTGCGCTTGAACTTCGCCGTGCAAACGCCGGAGCGCATCCAGGCGGGCATGCAGCGCCTGGGCAAGGCGCTGCGCAGGCTCAAAGCGGGCGCGGCCTAGCCGCCTGCTGCTGGCTCCAGGCTTCCAGGGTGATAGATGGTGCGCCGAGCAGGGCATTAGCCTGTTCGGGGTGCTCCTCGAACCGCACCGTTTCGCAGTAGCGGAAGAAGGGCAGCACGCCCTGCAACTGCTTGCGATGCCCCAGGATGGCCACGATCCACGTCACCCAGATGGGCATGTAGACCAGGCGCGCTTCGGGATGAACGATGCGGCAGAAAATTTGCAGCGCCTGGCGCATGCTGAGTTTTTCGGGGCCGGCCACATAGAGCACCTTCCCGGCTGCTTCGGGCGTGGCGTAGGCGCGCGCCACCATGCGAGCGTAATCGGCAGAAGCGATCCACGAATAAGGCGTGGGGTGTTTGCCGATGTGCAGAGCCATCTTACCGCGCACCAGGTTGTGCAGCACTTCCATGAAGAAATTGTCGCGGAAGATGGTGTAGGGGATGCCGCTGGCCTGGATGGCGGTTTCAGCCTGGAACTTGGCGCGCGTGCCGGGGTACCAGCAGTTTTCCTGGCATACCGAGGCCCCCGAGGTGTACGTGACGCGCTGCACGCCGGCTTTGGCCGCGGCGCGCACGGCATTTTCAGCGCCGCGCCGTTCCAGGTCGTAATCGAAATTGTCTTGCAGGTTGATATGCACGCCCTGGCAGCCCTGCATGGCCGCATCCAAGGAGGCAGGGTCTTCCACGTCCCCGGCTGCGATCTCGAACGGCTCGGGGAACAGAGCACGCGCCTTGTGGGGAGAGCGCGTCAGCACGCGCACGGCGAAGCCTTCCTCGGCCATGCGGCGGGCCACCGGCTGGCCCAACATGCCTGTGCCCCCGATCACCAGAATCTTCGAGATTTGTTCTGCAACCATTTGATCGCCTCCCAACCTACAATTTCTCCTGGACCATTGCCAGGGTTTCGTCCAACCAATCCAGGTAAGCCTGTTCGTGCAGCTCGCCCATGCGGCGGGTGGCCGGAAGTCAATCCCCAGGATGGCCTACTGGCTGACCTCCCAGAAGATCTTATCAGGCAAGGTCAAATCCGGGATGTAGAAGATCTTGACCAGGTCGGTAAAGGGGCCCAACCAGCACACGTAGCCTTCTAGAGATTCGCCGGCTGGTACATAGCCAGTCAGGAAAGGCTCGCACGAGTCATACTCTCGCTCTAACTGGACGCCATCGCTGTTGCTGGCGTAGAAATTGAAATCCGCTTCAACCGACAGTTCTTCGCTGCCGGTGTTCTGAACCGTGAAATAAACCATCAATAAATCACCGTCGAACTCGGCGCTCTCCAGCGTGATGGTCTGGTTCTCCAGTTGCACCGGCAAACCCAACAACTGGGCCTCGCCGCCATCGGAGGTGGATTCAGGCGTGATGGTCGGGGTTGGAGTCAAAGATGCCACAGGCGTGGTGGCTGAGATCGTCAGCGTTTGGGTGATCACAGGCGTGTCCGAAAGGAGCGGCTGCTCAGTCGGTTCACTGGGGGGCTCCCATTCCCAACTCAGCGCCGGTGTGGCAGGTATCGCCAGCGGTAAACCATCCAAGACGCGCACCGTGGCGCTGAAATGATTGAACTCGGGCAGGTCGATGCGCAAGAAATCAGCCGGAGACAGGCGCTGCTGCGTGCTGGCGCGCGGCAGCAGCACCGCGCAGGTGACCGCCAGGCTGCCGAAATACTCATCGATGTCATTGCCGGCGTAGCAGGAATAAGCTTTCTGGGAGAGCGTGCTTCCAAAGATGTACACATCGCTCAGGTAGAGCTTGAGCACGAGTTTGCCATGTATGAGCGGCTCTTCGCCGAACAGCACTGCCCCATTGGTATCCACTGTATCGATGCGAATGGCAAGCTGTTCACCCTGCACTCCGGCATATACGCTGCGCAAACATACCGGACCATTACAATACTCCAGAGGCAAAGCCGTGGGAGGCACAGGTGTGGCAGTTTTGCGCGGCTTCGAGGTTGGCGTGGAAGAGAACTGCGCCTGTTTCGAGCTATCTGCAGAACCCGGCAAAGCGCAAGCCAACAGCATGAGCAGAAGCGCGATCACAGCAATTCTAGGTCTGAGCGAACGTTTTGAAAAATCAGCAGCTTTCATGGTTTTCGTCCTGCAAGCCTGGATTACTGCCCATTATACACTGCGATACGCCTGTAACGAGCCTGAAATGCGCGCGTGTGATGGGGTGTTGCCTCGCGAACATACTCGCCGGGGGATGAATTCCCCCGGCTACACAGCTGCGCCCCGTGAACGGGGCTTCTTAGCCGATTTGATCTAACGCGACTGGATAAGCCGGCCGGACCAGCTCGGTATTGCCGAAATACTAATGCGGCTTGCGCCGGGTAGCGGCGATCTCGCTGACCGCCCGTACGGCGGTTTGGATATGTTCTTCCGTATTGAACGGGCCAATGCCAAAGCGCACCGCGCCGCGGATTTTGTCGGTGCCGAGCTGCGCGTGCACCAGTGGGGCGCAGTGCAGGCCAGTGCGGCACAGCACGTTGTAGTCCACATCCAGCAGGGTGCCGACATCGGCGGCGTCCATGCCTTCGACATTGAAAGCCAGCACGCCGATGTGGTCAGTCAAATCATCCTGGCAGTACAGGATCACGCCGGGGATGGCGCTCAAGCCATCACGCAGCAATTGCAGCAAATGCATTTCGTGGGCTTCAACGTTCTCCAGGCCTTGCTTCAAAAGCCATTTCACCCCGGCGTTCAGACCGGCGATGCCCATCGTATTGGGCGTGCCATATTCCAGGCGGAAGGGGTATTCGTCCAGGTGGGCGCGGTCGGCAGAGCGCACGCCTGTGCCGCCGGCGCGCGTGTGGCGGATCTCGATGCCTTCGCGCACGTACAGGCCGCCGATGCCGGTCGGGCCGAGCAAAGATTTATGCCCGGTGAAAGCCACCACATCCAGGTATTGTTCCTGCATGTCGACAGGGATCTTGCCAGCCGACTGCGAAGCGTCGATGGCAAAGGGGATGCCCGCCTGGCGACAATAACGCCCGATCTCGCGGACAGGCTGCACGCTGCCAATCACGTTCGAGGCATGGTTGACGATCACCAGACGGGTGTTCGGGCGGAAGCGCCGGCGGATTTCATCGGGGTCCACGAACCCGGCCCCATCGAAGGGCACGTAATCGACCTGTACGCCCTCTCGCGAGAGGTGATACAACGGGCGCAGGACTGAGTTGTGTTCGATAGTGGTTGAAATGGCATGATCGCCGGGGCGCAGCATGCCGAAGATGATCAAGTTCAAGGCATCGGATGAGTTGTAGGAAAAGCACAGCCGATCCGGGTCCGTTCCGTTGAAGAACCCGGTCAGCAGCTTGCGCGTGTTCTCCACCACAGCCCCCGCCTCCAGGCAAAGGTCGTAGCCCGAGCGCCCGGGGTTGACCCCGAAGTTGCGGTAGAAGTAGTCCATGTAAGTATAGACTTCTTCAGGCTTGGGGAAAGAAGTGGCCCCATTATCTAAGAAAATGTAATCGGGCTGCTTCATCTGGGCGCTACGTTCGGCGAGTTTCGGTTCGATTGTCATTCAAGCCTCCTTGAGAAAAATAAAAAAGAGCCCGTGCACCAGGCAACGGACTCTATATACACAACGACCCCTGCGTACAACAACAGGCCTCTGCAGCTTGGGGTGTCACGTCCTGCGCCCAACCATTGAGCGCAGGACAGGTACAGATGCAATTACAGGGCTGGCGGACTGGCGCCGCGGTAAAAACGTTCATCGGGGTAACCACTCCAATCCATTAAAGCACGTTTTGAGACGGCTGTCAGGTGTCATTTGTCATGACCAGATCTGTCAATCATGATGAACGCTTTAGCAAGTCCGCTGCCCGGATTATGCGCGGCTTACATCTTCAACACTTAATAGAACAAGTTCCCCAATCTTTTGAGTTGAGATCAAGAAGCGGATACGCTGCGAAACTTTGCCGGATGTATCGTCACTCAGCGACTGATCGAGCGTGGCAGGAACCCGCTGGCGGGGCTGACCGGTATTCAAAGTTTCCGTGACCGTTCTACGGATGGTGCAACCGCTGCAATGGATGGTGTGGCCACAGCCTTCCGGCAGGCGGGCATGCACACATTCAAACACATCCCCACCAAGGCGGCCTTCAATCGCAGGTAAGGGCTTTTTCAGCAACTGGCGGGCAGGCTGATTCGCAGATCTAACTCTACCATCTCCATCCACCAGCAGTACTGGCAGATCCAGGCCTTCCAGGTAATCCGGCAGAGGTATGCCAATCTGAGCCTTCAAGTGGAAAGCGCAATCCGGACAAATGCCGTGCGTCACCCAATTCTGATGCTCAGAAGCGGGCACAGACTCATCCAGAAGTTTGCCACACCAGGCGCAGATTTTTTCCATGCTCAATCCTTTATCGAGTTGCGCAAGAGAAACTGGTTTCATGAGTGGGAGTGTTGTCCGCCCCGATTATACTGCTATATGGCGTTGAACAAGGCGGTTAAAATGCAAACGTCCGAGTGAGGGGGGCACCCGGACGTTTGCGCCTTTATATTACCTCAGGTGTGGAAATTTTGCAAGGGTGATTCGATTAATTTTCGATGAAATGCCTAATCCCAGAGCCTGCTCAGGCGCGCAATTCGATGATATCCCCGTCTTGCAAGACGTAATCGCGCTGCACCATTTGCCCATCGAAGGCGGCGCTGCCCCACACGCGCGCCGACTTCAGGTTGTTGTAAAAATCACGGTGGACTTTGGCCGCCAGATCGATGACCGTGCAGCCGCGCTTGAGCACAAAAGGGCGCGCCAGGTCGGGCTCCTGACCTGGCGGGCGGGCATACACGCGCACCACATCCAGGGCCTCAAAAACCCGCCGCTTGAACTCATCAAAATTGCGCCCGGTGAGCACTGAGATGGGCAGCATCGGGCAGGGTACGTCGCCAGGCGTTTCAGAGACCAGCAGCTCGCATAAGACCTCGAAATCTTCGTACAGGCGTTGGTCATCGCACTTGTTGGCCAATACCAACAGGGGCTTGAAGACAAAACGCGGCAGGTCAGCGAACTGCTCCCGGCGTTGTACCGGCGCCAGGCGATGCTCGTACAGCAAGTTCAAAGCGTCTTCGAGCTGCTGCAAGGGATCATCTTGCAGATCGACCATCAGCAGGATCAGGTCACAGCGGCGCAGCAGATCGAACAGGCCCGGGTCGACAAAACCAGCCGGATCCAGGGGCGGCGTATCGACAAGCTGGACCTGAACGTTCTCCACCAGCAGCATGCCCGGCGTGGGTTTCCAGGTGGTGAACGGGGCTGCGGAGACTTCGGGTTCGGCGTTGGTCAGGGCGCGCACCAGGGCTGACTTGCCCACGTTGGTGGCCCCGACCAGCACCGCCTGCCCGGCGCCCTCTTTATCGATCTGGAAAGTCGAAGCGTGCCCACCGGTTTTCTTGCGGGCCTGCTGGGCATCGGCTTTGAGCCTGGAAAGCTGGCGGCGCAGGTCGGCGCGCAGCTTATCGGTGCCCTTGTGCTTGGGCACCGTGCTGATCAATTCCTCCAGAGCCGCGGCCTTCTCGGCCGGACTCTCTGCCTGGCGGAAGCGCTTATCGGCTTCGAAGTAATCGGGCGGCAGGTTGGTAGGCATGCGTTCTTACTCCCAAGAGGGATTATACCCTGAAGGGATTCTGAACCAAAATACTTGAGACGAAAGCTATAGCAAGTTGAAGATATGGATTGACTGGTCCTTCTCGGTACAGTGTTTGGATTGTTCGCCAGGTTTACGTTTATCTGAAACAACCACAATCTGAGTCGGAGTGATCCAGTTCACCCCCTCAACGTTACAGTACAGGATATTGCCATCCGGGTCCCGGGGGAATTGATAAACCCGGCCATTGTCCACCCATTCCCAGCGATCCTCGCACAGTTGACCAACCCACAGCGCCGAGGTCATCTGCGAAACAACCGCCAAGCGATGGTTGTCAGCGTCCAGGCAGGCATAATCCTCGAATGCGACCGACTCGGGCAGCTTGAGCGTACCGCGATGCTCCCATTGGGTGTCACTGCGCTGCAACAGTTGGATGCGCCCACCGCCAGGTTTACGGCCCTCTTTACCGGCGCGGCACTTGTTGCTTTCGCACAACCCAAGCAGATAATCTTCACCGCCATGCCGAATGTAAGCGAGCCCCTCCATGCCTTTGTTCAAACCCTGCAAGGGAAAATCCACCCAGGCATTGCCCAAATAGCGAAAGTCTTCGGTGTATTCCTCGATGTTGGGTTTGTACGTATTCTCATCAAAGATCAGGGCTTCCAAGATTACGAGAAAGTGTTTGCTGGTTTGGTGATAAGTGATGTCTTCGAAGCCAGTCGACTCACCACGCTGGCGTATCAGTGTATTGGCTGGATGGCCGGGCGCCAAGGATGCATCCAGCCGGGCGATGTGCGGAGAATTGTCGAAGATCACGTAGAAACGCCCATCCTTGAGGCACACGCCGCTGGCTTCCATACGGTCATCGACGCTTTTACTGGGCAGCAGGGCATGAATCTTGCATTCCTGCACCAATTGAAGGGTGGGATAAGATTGGATTTCAGACATACAGCCTCCTCGAGATCGGTAAAATAATTGTATCAGGTGAGGCCTGGTTCTTGCCAAAAACCGGAGCGCAGGTGTTGACACCTCCCACCTTTGGGGTATAATAGCGCCGCTAAGTACATAACGGTCCCGTAGCTCAACTGGCAGAGCAGTTGACTCTTAATCAATTGGTTACAGGTTCGAGTCCTGTCGGGATCACCAGGAACGACCCGCCCGGTTATAAACCCGGGCGTTTTTTCTCTATGCACCATCCGGGGAAATAAAGAACCAGTCATCCAATAACATGGTATGATGATATTCACACCACCGGGGAGGAACCGGCGTTGCGCGATGACGATCTTCGAGGCTTCCTCCGCAACCGGTCCAAATGGGCCGTTTTCAGGGAGATTACTGCTATGCCAACGCTTTCTGAAGACCTGGAACACTATTGGGACGAAGCCTATACCCACAAAGATATCATCGCCGGGCTCAAGCTGCTGGCTGAGTTTGCGGGATTGGTGGGCCTGGGGATCACGGCCGGGATCGGCGGGGCGTGGGCGCTCTCTTTGATCCTGGGGCCGTTCGGCATCCCGGTCAGCGCGGGGGCGGTGTATCATGGCATCGTCAAGCCCATCCTGGAATGGTACAGCAAACTGGAAACCGAGGAGCGCTTCTACGTGCGGGCGGCGGTCAACGCTTTCAACCCGGCGCAGCACCTGCAAATAGCGGGCGAGGCCATCGATCACGTTGACGAAGTCGCCGTGCTGATCGATATCCTGCGCAAGGCACTGGACGTACACAAGATCGCCGGGCGCTCAGCCAGCGCCCTGGACACGGCTGCCAAGGCCGCCAAGGCGGTTTTCAAGCGGAAAAAGTAAACAGAATATAGCAGCTATTGGACAGCTAAAACAAACAACAGAGGCTTTCAACATGAACGATCCAAGCAACGACCAGCCAGACATCCACTTCAAACGGATCAACGCCACTACGGCCCTGCAAATCTGCAAGCTCAGCGAGACGCTCTCGCCGCCGCAGCGCAGGATGGTGGCCGACAACGCCATCTCGATCGTGGAGGCGCACTTCTCGGAGAACGCCTGGTTCCGGGCGATCTACGCTGATGAAACACCGGTCGGGTTCATCATGCTGCACACCGGCTCGGATTACGATGACGGCATCGACTGCCCGGGGGTGTTCCTGTGGCGCTTGATGATCGCCGGGCCATACCAGGGCCTGGGCTATGGCAAACGCGCCATGCAAAAGTTGTTCGAACACCTGCAAGCCCAGGGCGTGCCGCGGCTGTATACCAGTTGCGGCCTGGGCGAGGCCAGCCCGGAGGATTTCTACCGCAAGCTGGGCTTCATACCTACCGGCGGGATGTATGGTGATGAGATTGAGTTGGTGGTTGAGATCACCAGGAACGCGTAGCCAACCATCTCAACGCGGCCAGTAGCGCCGCATAACCACCAGCAAAGACAACACTGCTGCCATTGCAGGGAACGCCCAGGTAGAAGCCAACGAAGGGATCGCTGACGTTCGAGCCGGGACATTCTGCGGGATCAAGGGCAGGTAATAGGAATATCCCGAGGCCGCGGCCTGGGCAACTACCTGCGGCGGGCTCTTGGAGGTTTGCCAGAGCTCGTTCAAAGCCTGTCCATCCACGCCGCCATTCTTCTGCAAGAAGTCGATGTATTCGCTGGAAGCCGTCTGGTAGTACAGGGTCACCTCGACGCGGACGGTCTCGGGCGGCAGCAAGTACTGGGTGTCATCCCAATTTTGCCCATCCAGGTAGACCGCGCCCACCGGGCGCAGGCCAGGGCGATCGTACAAAGCCTGGGTGTAGCCGAGCGGGGGGATGCGGTTGTCCTTGATCACTGTATTATTGAGCACGAAGTGGAAAGATTCGCCCGCCTGGTGAGGCAGCAAGGCAGCCAGCTCGGGCGTCAGGCCCTGTTTGGCTTCGTAGACTTTGATGGCAGCATCGCGCTGAAGCTGGCCTGTCAATGGATTGTACGCTCCAGACTCATCGATCAAGGCACCCAGCTCATCGAAAGCCTGCACGTGCAGCCACATCTGCCGGCCCTCAGGGTAACCGGTCGGCAGCTTGTGCCCGGTAAGGTTGGCGACGCGCACTGTAGCCAGCTTGCCGCCAGGAGCATCCGCCAGGGTCACAGAAAGAGAAGCTGACCTGGCCAGCATGGCCTGGGCTCGCAAGACCGTCTCCTGCAGATAGCCGCGCTGGCTCCAGGCGTTCAAGCGCCAGCGGGTATCTTGCAGCAACTGCGGCACCCAGGCGTTAGCGCCCACGAAGATGTGCTCCGGCAGGCAGCCCGTGGTGATACAGTCCCGGTTCACGGGGTTGAAAGCCAGGTCAGCGGCGTAGCCCGTGCTGCGCGTCATGTGGCAATCCTGGCAGGTGCGCACGATGCCATCCGGCTTGCTGCCGGCGAACTCAGGGGCGTAGACGCCGCCGCGGGCGAAGTCGCTGTACAGCCACTCATCGAAGGTGGTCTCGATGGGGAACAACTGGTCGCGCGCGTACGAGGGCGGCGAGGCGTCCATGTCATTGGGCCAATACTGCCCACGGGATTCATCCCAGGAGAGCACCGGGTTGAAGACGTTGTGGCAGCTTCCACACATGCGCGCCCGCGTGATGGCATCGCCGGTCTGGCGCAAGAAATCGGTCTGGTAGGCGCTGTGGTAAGGCAGCGCCAGGCCAAAGGAGAACGGCCCGCGGCGGTGGTCGTCGGGGTCTACGATCAAAGCCGCGCTGCCGACCAACCCGGCCGGCAAGGGGTGCGTCAGGCCATCCCGAACAACCTGGTCGATCGCCGCGGCCTCATCCTGAGTGGATGGCAGAGGATCGACCATGCGGTGGCAAACGGCGCAGGCCACCCCGTTATCGAGGTCAACCGGACTCAGCCCAGAGCCATCGGCGGGCTGGCTGTGTCCCTCCAGCCAACCTTTGGGCGTATGGCAGCGCAGGCAAAACTCGCCAGCGTTGGGAGCGTCGCTGTTGGCCACGTACAGGGCCGCCCACATGAGTGGATCACGCCCGGCCTGGCTCATCAGGCTGCCGCGCCAGCGGTCGTAAATCGGGGCGCTGTGACAGGTGTCGCAGTCGGCGGAGGTGCGTATCTCGGCGTGCAGTTGGCCCGGCTGCGTGCCGGGGAAGGTGAAATCTTGCAGTGTGGCAGCCAGAGCAGGGCGCGGCACCGCCAGGGAAGCGTACAGGTCCTGGGTGGGCAGGGGCGGGGCAGACAGCACAGCGTGGTTGACCAGGCTGCCGGTGAAGACGCCCGTGACCTGCACCTGGTAAGAGATGGTGATATGCTGGGCAGCGCTCAGATTGCCCTGCCAGGTCAACTGCGGCTGCGCGGCATCAGCGACCATACCTGCGCTGGCCTGGAGGGTACCCGGCAGGTAAGCCAGGCCGAGCGGCACAGTATCCGTAACCCACACCGGGCGGTCGATCAGCGCGCCAGTATTGGTGATGTGGATGGTATAGGTAACCACCTCGAGCGGATCGGCGCCGGGTGTGGAGACCTGCTTGGCAGAAAACGACAGCTCAGCGTCGGGGCCATTGGCGTCCGCCAGGCGGCGGATCTCGCCGTTGTAAGCCACTACGTACAGCTCACCGTTTTCATCTTCGCCAAAGGCGCTGATGTTCAGGCCGCTGGTCAATTCCAGCTCGGGCGGCGACCAGAGCAGGGGATCCTGGCTGGCTTGATACAGGCTCCACACCCGGCCCGAGCCGAAATCGGCGTAGAAGTAGCGCCCGCGCAGGGCGGGATAGTCGCGCCCGCGGTAGACAAAGCCGCCAGTGACCGATACGCCCAGGGTGTGGTCGTACTCGGCAATCGGGTCGGTGAGGGTCTGCGAGGCGCAATTGCCCGAGAAATTGTACAAATGCGTGGCCTCTTTGCAGCGCCAGCCAAAATTCGTGCCGCCCGGGGTATGGGCAGCTTGAAAATCGATCTCCTCCCACAGGTTCTGGCCGACATCGCCAATGTACAGGTCGCCGGTCAGGCGGTCGAAGCTGAAGCGCCAGGGGTTGCGCAGGCCGTAAGCCCAGATCTCATCCGCGCCAGGCTGGCCCACGAAGGGGTTATCGGGCGGGATGGCGTAAGGCGCGCCGCCGTCCACGTCCAGGCGCAAGAGCGACCCCAGCAAGGTGTTGGTATCCTGCCCGCTGTTCAGCGGGTCGCCGCCGCTGCCGCCATCCCCCAGGGCAACGTACAGGTAGCCGTCCACGGGGCTGAACAGGATTTGCCCGGCGTTATGGTTGCTGTAGGGCTGCGGCGCCACCAGCAGCACTGTAGCGCTGGCCGGATTGGCCAGGTCCGGGTTACCGGCCGAGACCGAATAGCGCGCTACCACCGTGGCGCCGTCCGCAGCGCGGGTGTAATCCACGTAGAAATAGCCGTTGCTGCTGTAGTTGGGATGGAAGGCCAGCCCCAACAGGCCGCGCTCCCCGCAGCAAC
The DNA here is from genome assembly GCA_040752025.1 of Chloroflexota bacterium. Lineage (GTDB taxonomy): Bacteria > Chloroflexota > Anaerolineae > Anaerolineales > UBA4823 > JBFMFR01. The sequence continues at coordinate 40,084 of JBFMFR010000027.1, forward strand.
TGATCAAAGAGGCGATGTCCAGGAAGGGCGCGGGCAGCACGGCGCCGTTCTTGATGATGCGCACCCGGCCAATCTGCTCGACCACGAACAGGCGGCCCGAGCCGTCCCCGGCGTTGGTCAACTGCACCGGCTGGGTGAAGCCCGAGGCAACCAGTTGGTTGAGGTTGATGTGCACATCCTGTACAGCCACAGGGGAGGCGGCACCAGCGCTGGCAGGAATGACAACGGCAAAAGCCAGGCCGAGGCATAGGACAAGCGTGAGGACACCAATAAGTCGCATGTTGCGCTCCTTTGCTAGGAAGAACCAATAACCAGCCGTACAGTTAAATTATAACCGACGCTTTCGAAGCGCCGGCGCTTAGTTGAGTTCTCGCCGGGAAGTAGGATCGAGCCTTATAACGAAAGATGGGGTGCACATCTAGCCAACAGGATGCAGCACTTTTACCTCGCGTTGGATGCGCTCGCCTGATTCGCGTTCGGCCACTTCCAAGTCATAGCGCACCTGCAAGCGCAGCCAAACCGCCGCGCTGGTGCCAAAATAGCGCGCCAGGCGCATGGCGGTATCTGCCGTAATCGCGCGCTGGCCGCGGATAATCTGGCTGATGCGGATGGGCGTCACCCCAATATCCTGCGCCAGGCGATACTGGCTCAAGCCAAGCGGCTTCATAAAATCTTCCAGGAGCACTTCTCCGGGATGGATGGGGGAAAGCAATTCATCCATAGTTTCCTCTCAAGCGTGGTAATCCACAATCTCCACATTCCTGGCCGTATTTCCCACCCACTCAAAGCAGATGCGCCACTGATCATTGATGCGAATACTATATTGGCCAGTGCGATCCCCTTTGAGTTTTTCCAGATGGTTGCCAGGCGGCGCAAGCAGATCCTGCAAATCTTCGGCATCATCCAGGTACAGTAATTTGCGCCGAGCCGTGCGTTGGATATCCCTGGGCAGTTTCTTCGAAACACTACCCAGGTAGATTTTCCTGGTCTCTTCAGATGCGAAGGACTCAATCATGAGATTGATGATATCACTACACGATAATATCGTCAAGAGATATGTGGTTTTTCCTGCAAAGCCAATCTTCCTGTCAGATCAGGCCGCCCATACAGCGCGACGCAGGCCCGTTCATCGGAGCGGGCCTGCGTCATTGTTCAAAATCCATATTCAATTGTCACCAGCTTCTGAACGATCCGTTCAATGCCTACCTGTTGATGAGCTCTTGGAGCTTTCCTGGGGGCAAGTGCACCTTACCACAGGCGATCAAGCAGATGCAGGCATCAACGGTGGATAAAGGTAAACTTTGTTCGGCGCACCTCCTTCGCTTTGGTCACTTCTATTATCGCGAATTCCGGTGCAAAAATCAAGAGGCTTTCGAATTTGTTGGGTGAAAATCACCCTCAGACCTGGAACTTGCCATCCTTGTAGAACAGCTCGCCATCCACGAGCACTTCGCTTTGCTGGCGCATGTCGCAAATCATGTCCCAGTGCAAAGTGGAGAAGTTCTTACCGCCCGCCTCGGCGAAGCCGCGGCCAACCGCCAGGTGGATGGTGCCACCGATCTTTTCATCGAACAGGATGCTCTTGGTGAAGCGCTGGATGCTGGTATTCGTGCCAAAGGCGAATTCACCCAGATAGCGGGCGTTGTCATCTGAGTCGAGCATTTGATGCAGGTAATCCTCGTTCTTGCGGGCTGTGGCCTGCGTCACTTTGCCATCCTCGAACTCCAGGCGCACACCCTCGACTTCGCGCCCCAGGTAAACCGCGGGGAAGCTGAATTCGACCCAGCCATTGACCGAGTCTTCTACCGGGCTGGTGAAGATCTCGCCGCAGGGCATGTTCTTCTTGCCGTCGCCATTGATGAAGGTGCGGCCGGCGATCGACAGGCGCAGCTCGGCGCTCGGGCTGTGTACCACCACTTCCTTTTTGCCCTTCAACCAGTCGACCAGGCGCTGCTGCCCAGAATGCACCTGACGCCAGTGACTGACGGGATCCTCTTGATCGGCGTGCATGGCTGAGTAAGCGAAATCCTCGTAATCGTGTAGATTCATGTCGGCTTCCAGGGCAAAGGCGTCGCAGGGGAACTGCGTGCCCGCCCAGCGCAGCTCGCCGCTGGCAACGCGCTGCGAATAAGCTTCCAGGAACTCGCGCTGCCCAGCCCGCTCGGCGCGCACCTTAGAGCCAGCGACGCCGCCCTTGAAGCGCGTGTTGCGGGCAGCCCAAACCGTGATCAACACGTTGGCCTGGCTGGCGATGAATCTGCGCAGCGGCACAGGCCAGGATAACTGCTCTTCACTGCCCGTGCGCAGAGCCGTCTCCAGGATGCGCTCGGAGGTGAAATAGGCGGTAGGATAACCGCCGGCTTGCAACACTTTCTCGGCGATATCGTTGACCAAGGGTTCAGCAACCAGGTCTTCGGCCAGGATCACCACCCATTCGCCGGGCCTGACTTCGGTGGAATAGTTGACCAGGATATCGGCCTGCTTTTTGCTACGTGGGTCGGACATAAACACTCCTTGTGTGAGAGGTAAGTACATTCGCCAGCCCAGCAGCCAGGGCCAGGCGTCTATTCCTATTATACCCGCGCGGGTGCAGCGTGCGCGCCTGCGCCAGTCCTAAGTTTCTTCTCAGGCTACCTTGGCCAGCTTGGCCAGGCGGCCGCGCTCGTGCGTGGTGAGGACGCGCTTGCGGATGCGGTAAGCCAGCGGGGTGACTTCGAGGAGCTCGTCGTCGGCCAGGTATTCGATGGCCTCGTCCAGGCTCATCTGGCGCGGCGGCGTCAGGCGGATTTCCATCTCGCCGCGGGCGGCGCGCACGTTGGTGAGGTGCTTCTTCTTACAGACGTTGACGGTCAGGTCACCGGGGCGCTGGTGCTCGCCCACGACCATGCCTTCGTAAACTTCCAGGCCCGGCTCGCAGAACAACATGCCGCGCTCTTCGGCGTTCTTCAAGCCGTAGGAAGTGGTGACGCCCGGTTCCCAGGCCACCAGCGAGCCGCTGGAGCGTTCCAGCATGGTCCCGGCCCAGGGCAAATAGCCGTGGAAGAGGGTGTGCAGGACGCCGGCGCCGCGCGTGGCGGTCAGGAACTGGTAGCGGAAGCCCAGCAGGCCGCGGGTGGGCACCAGGTATTTCAGGCGCACGCGGTTATCGCCGCTGTCCTGCATATCCATCATCTGGCCGCGACGAGCGCCGAGCATCTCGACCACCACGCCCACGGTATCGGCGCTGGTATCGATGTGCACTTCTTCGAAAGGCTCGAGGGTCTCGCCGCCAGCGCCGTGGCGCAGGATCACTTCCGGGCGCGAGACCTGGAACTCGTAGCCTTCGCGGCGCATGGTCTCGATCAGGATCGCCAGGTGCAGCTCGCCGCGCCCGGAGACCAGGAAGGTGTCCGGGCTGCCGGTCTCGGCTACACGCAAGGCAACGTTGGAGCGCAGCTCGTCGAACAGGCGCTCGCGCAGCTTGCGCGAGGTGCTCCAGCGGCCTTCACGCCCGGAAAAGGGCGAAGTGTTGACGCCGAAGGTCATGCGCACGGTGGGCTCTTCGACGCGGATGGGCGGCAAGGCGTGCGGGTCTTGTGGGTCGGCCAGGGTCTCGCCGATGGCGATGCCCTCCAGCCCGGCCAGGGCCACGATCTCACCGGCCTGGGCGGCTTCGATCTCGATGCGCTTCAAGCCCTGGTGCACGTACAGGTAGCGGGCGCGCTCCGGCAGGACCTCGCCCGCCACGGTCAGGCGCGCCAGCGGCTGGCCGATCTGCATGCGCCCGGCGAAGATGCGCCCTACGGCGGTCACGCCGCGGTAATCGTCGTAGCCCAGGGTGGTGACCAGCATCTGCAAGGGCGCGTCGGGGTCGACGCGCGGCGCGGGGATGCGGCGCAGGATGGCTTCGAAGAGCGGCTGCAAGTCCGGGCCCAATTCGGGCGCCAGCCCGGCCTGGGCGGTGACGGCGTTGGCGTAGATCACGGGGAAATCGGCCTGCTCGTCGCTGGCGCCCAGCTCGATGAACAGGTCGAAGGTCTGGTTGAGCACGCGCTCCGTATCGGCGTCCTTGCGGTCGACCTTGTTGATCACCACGATGGCGCGGTGGCCGATCTCCAGGGCTTTCTTGAGCACGAAGCGCGTCTGCGGCATGGGGCCTTCGGCGGCGTCCACCAGGAGCAGGACGCCATCCACCATGTTCATCACGCGCTCCACCTCGCCGCCAAAATCGGCGTGGCCGGGGGTGTCGACGATGTTGATCTTGACGTTCTGTTCCGCAGCGGCATCCCAGATTTCGATGGCGGTGTTCTTGGCCAGGATGGTGATGCCGCGCTCACGCTCCAGGTCGTTGGAATCCATGATACGCTCCGCCACCTGCTGGTTGGCGCGGAAGACGCGCGCCTGGCGCAGCAAGCCATCCACCAGGGTGGTCTTGCCGTGGTCGACGTGAGCGATAATGGCGATGTTACGAAGATCGGTTCTTTCTACGAGCATAAATCTTTCCTTTGTTACGAACCAGCAAAGACCCCGACCACTGCGGGCCGGGGCCGATAAGTACGAAAGGAGATTGTATCAGAAGGTATCGGGATTGAGAAGAGGTGAGATTCCGCCTCTTCCAGATAGCGTTTATTAGACCCGGCTCAGGCGCAGCCAGCACCCTACCTGGTCCCCCCAACAAAAAAGCGGCCTCCCGAGTGAGGGGGGCACCCGGGAAGCCGCAACCAAATTCTACTAAATCTACATCCAAAAGTCAAGCAATTCCCTTACCACTCAGACAATTTGAGATAAGGAGCCGCTTGAGGGTCAAGAAATGGGCAAAAATAAATCGCAAAGGTGAGCTATAGATTATCCGTTACGAGGCAAAATATTAGAAATTTTTAGAGCCAACATTCCAGCAATCATTCTTTTTGCCCCTTTAGATAAATCATCACGATAAATAATGTTCCCATGATATGGATTGACACCTTCAATCGGTTCTCTATTGCAAACAATGGCGCCCGGAAGTGTCGGTGCACTAATCACTTCTTGGATTCCTGAATAAGGTAATCTAGCAACTCCGTATTTGAATTGGTATTCCCCATCTTTTCTCTGTTCAAAAGTAAAATCAAGAACGTGTTGATCGTCCTCCCAATTAATAGATATGTTCGATCCATGTTGTGGATAAAACAAGTCAGATGAAATTGCACCTTCAGGTGTTATATTTGTACTGTTATAAATGCCACGAAGACAATTGCTAGGGAAACACATTAAGTTGTTATCCGTGGATTCGAAGTTATTAGGCTAATTAACCATTTTATTGGGAGATTTACTTTTTTGCAAAACAACTTACCATAAGCGTTTATATTTCCAGCAACATCGTTCGATACCAAGAACCAACTTGAATCCTCAATAATAGGTTCAATACTGAGGCCGAGACGGAGATTTGGAAAAATCCATTCGATAAGTAGAGATTTATCTTCCGACTGGATGGCGCTGAAGTTAGGTAGGTAACTAATGTTTATTTGCCTACTGAGTTGCTCATTTATCTCGTTTAGAACGAGAACTGCTGTTTGAGCTTGTTTCTCATTTTCTAGGGAGCGGGCAACCTCTCTGGCAGTTTTTGTCAAGTCCCTACTATAACCAACAATTGAATCGATATAGTTCCCCAATTCAAAGGAAGATGTTCCGCTTGTAGAGGTGGGTATGAGACGATCTAGCCTTGTAATGTATTTCCTTGGATAATCATGAAACCGTTGAAAGGACTCTATATTTGTGGTGATGTATACTAATTTTGTAGGCCTATCCGGTGAATATGCCTCTGTTTTTTCCAGATCAGCGTCTAACACTGTTTGTGTACTCATATTGCTTCCGGCTCCATTGCATCACGCAAGCGATCTGTTATACACCACTGGAAAAGACAACTACCTTTCTGATTAAAATAATCGAGTTGCTCCGTTGCTTTGGATACATCAAATTTACCTTCAATGAAAAAGTCGTTGTCGATCCGATAGCAAGCTTCCCCTGTGCTAGCAGCCTCGATCAAGCCATCCCTGATCCTAACTATGCTTACGCTATCCGATAGCCGTATTTCTGTTGTATGTGATGTTCCCAAAACATGATCGGCAATATTTGGTTCACTCAAACTGCCTACAATATATGGATTTAGAAGATCAGACCAGGGGATGTTATCTACACCAATTACAGAACGTTTAATTGTGTTAACATATCGTAATCCGATCCTTGTAAAAAAGCTGGGTTCATATACTTCTAACAGAGCAGCAAGAGGCTTTGCAAAATGGGTCTTGAATTCTTCCCAGCGAGTATATTGTGATGTGGATACGGCCAGAAAGCTATTGGTGAGGTTTATCTTCCATGTTTCGTCTTCTGATATAAATTCATAATTCTTAGAGCTACCACTTGGCAATTCTAGCAATTCTTGGGGGATAGCTGCTTTTAGTTCACTAGGCAGATTAAATTTTACTTCAAGTCTTTCACCAAAGAGTGGGTATTGTTTTCTGATAGCTTCTTGAAATTTTGATGGGAGCTCGTTGTCGATGGACAATATTGGTGGAAAGCGAAATTGGCAGATAACAGGATCTAACGGATTTTTATTGAATATAATTCGCTGGCAAGGTGGAAATGGCATAGTTGCCTCCCATGTATTTTCCGGGCTTAGACAACATCCGGTTTTTCCGAATATGTGATGGCGAAGCTTTTATAGGACTACTAATTGACGATAAACCAAATGCTATTATTTGCTTCTGTGATTTTATTATACCGAGAAAACTTTGGAAATAAATGAGAATGAATGGAGTTATCCATAAATGCTTGAGATCGTTTAGTTATTATCGAAAGCATAAAGGACCAAAAATGTTCTATGATACCGAAATTCTATTAAATCTACATCCAAAAGTCAACTCCCTTACCACTTTTGCCCATTCTGTACTAAAATACCCCTATCACAACCGAACAAAAAACCTCGCCCAGGATACCGCCTGGCGAGGCACGGCCTCAACGTGGTGGGACGCATCGGCAGCCTGAATTGTAACCCAAGCGCCCGCCCTCCGCAAGAGGTCCCAGGCGCTATTTTTGTTATTCTCAATCGTAAATTCAGAAATTCATGGTTGATAGATGGAAGAGAAAAATGGATCCTAAACTTCAAGAAATACTCTTGGAATTGATTGTTAATATCGTAAGCATCATCCTGGGCGGTGGAATTATCATGATGATAATTGAATGGCGTCGTCATCAAAGAGAACAGCGCAAATGGGAGCGCGAAGATCGGTTGATAGAGATAGATATTCCTCGTGCAGATATGTCTTATTCCACTTGGCAATTCCGGGAAGAAATGTCTGATGGGGAAAAATTAAACATCTATGAAAACAATTTGGAAGATACTATAAGATCAATGCTCGTTATAGTAGAATTCGTGATCCGCAATACTACAGGGTCTGAAATTATTATAACAAAATATGATGTTATTCTGATTCAAATTCCTCCAGGAGATGAGACTAAGCGTTTTTATGATCTTGAAACGGCTGACCTAATATCAGTGCAGGATATCGGCCCCGTAAAACTCTCCCCTTACGCTGTAATTGCTAGAACAGCTATTGTGGTGAATACATTTAGTAAAAATAGGAGACTTGAAACGCCGCCATCTGCGCTAGCTGTTATCGTAACTACAAGTAGTGGAAATGTATTGCAAGGAACAGCCAGCTTAAGGATAGTAAGAGGGGTTCCTGACGATATCAAAGTTTATCAAGAAGAACTTCATTTGAAAAAATATATACAGAAAATTCAAACTCACTCCGATAACTTTAATGATATCCCCTTTTAGCTATTTATCTTGACTCTATATTTTATAGCTTGGATATTGCTTCGGTTTCCACTAACAGTTCTTAAAGAGTAGAGAGAATATGCCAATTCACGAGCTATTAGATCTGAAAAAGGCTTTTCGTCGAGTGATGTCTGATAAACACGATGATACATGGCCTGACGTTGTGGGATATCGAGATTATTCGCTTCGACTTGATGAAAACTTAGGTTATCTGTCTTCTCAGTTAGAGCATCCTGGCTCATATAGAGCCAGCCTACCTCTAGGAATCGATTTGCCCAAAAAGGGGTTTACACTACGTCCAGGTGTAGTACCTCTAATAGATGATCGAACGATCTATCAAGCAACAGCAGATTTCTTGTCACCCCATTTCCGCACTGAAGCATGTGTTTTTAGTAATCAATTATCTAGCCCTGAATCCTCACGAATGTTTTTGCCAGGTGTTGATCTATGGTTAGGATTTCAGGCTGAGGAAGAGAGACTTTGTGCAAATTTCCCTTTTGTAGTACAAACTGATATTACAGCATATTTCGAACATATTAGCCATGATTTATTATTACATCGAATTGATGATTTATTTTCTTCTCGTGTTGATCGAACAACTTTGCGGGAAATAAAAATAATACTACAGCGTCTTTGGATGCGTTGGAACAGATCTCGAAATCGTTTTGGAATACCTCAGGTAAATGATGCCTCATCATTTTATGCAAATCTTTACTTGGATGAGCTAGATAAGTGGATGCTTAGACATAATTATACTTTCTTGCGTTATGTTGATGATATGCGTATATTTACCAGAGACGAACCCAGTGCTCGAAGAGCCTTGGCAGAATTAATTACTCAGTTGCGTGAGATGGGATTATATGTCGCTTCAGCCAAGACCAAAATTCTGGATACAGCATCAGTGCTGGAAGAGATGATTCTAGGTCATCAAAGAATGGATGCGATAGAAACTGAACTAAGATCTAGAGATCCGAGACGTTTACAAGGTGCAGCTTCTCTTCTAGAAGATTTTGCAAACGAACTCATTAACTCTCCTGAACAATTTAATGACCGACATTTCCGATACTGTGTGAATCGGTTTAAGAAGCTTCGTGTCAATGGTTTAGGGGCAGCTACCCATGACCGTATGGTGATCGAAGTATTAGAGCGATTGAAGGCTATGCCCTACTCTACTGACATATTTGTAGATTACTTATCTTTGTTCCCAGATCATGATGTTATGCAACAAAGCATCCTTGAGTTTCTGGAAGGTCCCTACAACATATATCCTTGGCAGGAGATGCTGTTGTTAGAGTTGTTGATCCGTTGCCAGATTCCAATCCAATTTCTCGAACGGACCACGAGACTTGCACGCTCATTTGCGCTTGATAACTGGCAACATCCTGCATGCAGGGCCAAGGCATATATTTTGTGGGGAAAGATTGGCGATTATGCAGACAGAAGAGAAATTAGAGCACGTTATCACGATGAGGAAAGAGAAGATGTGCGTCGTGCCATTCTTGCAGCTATTCAGGAAATGCAGATCGGTGAACGTAATCACTTTTATGAAACCGTCTTGGTTGATTCGAGAGCTATCAATTACACAACCCGATATATTCAGACCCTTCCAAGACCCACTTACCATTATTTCAATCCTCCCAGAGGCTTCGAAGTAGAAGAAATCGAAGCTTTTGACATCTCGGATGATATAGATGAATTAAGTAGTGAAGATTTTCTCTATTAACAAGGGGAAGTAATGGGATCACTTAGATACCCTCCGGAGAGACTTTATGGAATTTGAGGAAACACTGAACCCAAGAATCAAGAAGCATTGCTTGCCTTTATGGCAGGATGGGTATTACAGACATGCTGCCCACGAATCTATGATACAAGTAGAGAATGCCTTAAAGGAGAAAGGTCTGGTTTCAGAGAAAAACAAAATTTATGGCCGCACGCTGATAAAAAGACTCCTCGATTCTAGTGGGAAGGAAAAATCTGTTAAACTACGTGTACCCTTAGGCGAGGATTTACAACAGCAAGCGAAAAACTACTTCGAGGGTGTTTTCGGATATTATAGGAACTATACTGCTCATGATGGTAGCAAAATAGATAAACCCATCAGCGCCCGCATTATGATCATTGCGTGCGAGTTGTTAGATCTGATTGACGCCTCAAACCTGAGTTTTACTGATATTGGTGGTATTGATGGTTTATTAGAACTGGGTGCATTTTCCAGCAAGCAGCAAATCTATGATGTGCTGGTACATTTGGAGGCGCAATATCTACCTGATGGAATGACCGACGGTTTACTTGAAGAGCTTTTTGAAAAGTTCGGGGTCGATGAGACAGAATTCTTCGCCTTATTTGATCTGGGATTGGTATGTTTTGTGGAAGAGGATTATGCTCCCTCACGAGAGGAATGGTTAGCAGTTTGGCAGAATTCTTCACCGCCTCAAACACTCGCTCATTTTGAGATAACTGATCTGGGCCAACAATTCCTTGATGAAATTTCGGCTGCCTCAAGTTAAATTAAACAGTGTCACATTGACCGTAGTAACGATTCAATTCTGCCTCGGCATGGTTTGGCTGGCCTCACCAACCTATTCAAACAACTTTCTCCCTACCCTATTGTTCTTTCTGGCTAAAAAGATAATTTGGAGTGTGCTATGAGAAAAATAATTAAACAGGTTGACCCGATCTTGCTTATAGGCATAACAATCTCAATACTGATCTCAGTAATTCTCGTGTTTGTTGGGCAAGATGAAGTTAATAGCCTTTTGGTTGGTTTAGTACTTACTACAATTACTCTTATCATCGATGGTTTCACCCGAATTAAAGAGGTTGAAAGGAATACGATTCAAGCATTAGGATTAGAAGAATCACTAACTAAATACCCATTTTTATTCTCGACCTTATTCCAAATAGCGAAAGATTATGAAAGTGTAAGAAATCTCGAATTTGATTTTTTTAAACACGGAGCTGATGATGTTCTCTTAGATTGTCGTAATACTATTCATAGCTTGGCTGAGCAAAGAATAGAAGTGGGGTTAGAGAATAATCTTGCTTACGGACGTCAAGGGATTCATGATGCTCAAAAAAGCCTTAAGGCAGTTGCTTATGCCGAACCTTCTTTTTGGAAGACAAAATATGCAGATTTTTACTTAGAATCAAATGCTCAGGCTGTTGCACGTGGTGTTAAATTTACACGAATATGGCTTTACGATGTAAAGACTTTAACAGAATATCAAGAAATCTTGCAAAGGCAAGTGGATGTGGGGATTCGTGTTTTGATAGCTTACCCTGATAGAGTTCCAGACCATATACTAGATGATATTCTTCTCGTTGATGATAAGGTTCTCGCCAGGTTGGTACTAGATGCAAATGGGAAAGCAAAATCCCAGATAGTAACCATTGACCCAATAGAGATTGAAAAAGCAATGCAAAAATTCACTTTATTGGAAAGATATTCTCAAACTTATAGTGAGTTCTTAGATTATATGAACAAAAACAAAGAATGATTTTTACAGAGCACTTTTGCGAGCGAACTCTAGTTCCACTAGCTGGGCTTTCACCTGAAGGATACGCGGCGCAAAAAGCCAAGCTTGAGGCCAAAACCTGATCCTGATTTATTCAAGAAACCTGAAATTGCCCAATCCGTTCTCGAACTATAAAATCACCACCCTTCCTCCCATGCCCTGGCCCCCCACCCTCACCCGCCTCCAATCCCTCCTCGCCGAGCTCTACCCCCACGGCGAAGACACCCGCCGCCTGGCCACCCGGGCCAACCTGCCCCTGGCCAACCTGCACCTGGAAGGACCGCCGATCCGCAACTGGCACAGCCTGCTCAACCAGGCCATCCGCCACCAGCGCCTGGAGCCCCTGCTCGAAATCGTCAGCAGCGAATACCCCGAGCACCTGGCCGAAGCCCTCCAAGAGTTCCGGGCTTACCTCGCTGCCGGCGCAGCGATCCAGGTGGAAGAAGAAGAACCGACCCACCCCGCTTCAGCCGTCAGTGTCGGATCTATCTCGCACACCTCCGGCGGCCAGGTCAACATCGCCGGCAGAGATGTCAACGTTTACCCCATCTCTCCCCTGCCCGCCTACCAACCCCCACCCCTGCCCCCCTCCGACAGCCTCCCCGACCCCGCCGCCTTACCCCCCGCCTCGCGCCTGCCCTTCCCGCGCAACGCGGCCTTCACCGGGCGCCTGCCCGACCTGCAAAGCCTGGCCCGGCGCCTGTTCTACGCCCAGGCAGGCCCCCTGGCCATCACTCAAAGCCTGTCCGGCATGGGCGGCATCGGCAAGACCCAGCTCGCCGTCGAGCTCGCCTACCGCTACGGCCAGTTCACCCACGGGGTGCACTGGCTCAACGCCGCCCAGGACCTCGACGCCGAAATCGCCGCCTGCGGCCTGGCCATGCAGCTCCAGCCCTGGCCCGACGAGCAGCCCAAGCAAGTCGCCCTCACCTTGCAGCGCTGGCAGGCCCAGCCCCAGCGCCTGGTGATCCTCGACAACCTCGATGACCCCGCCCTGCTGCAAGCCTGGCTGCCCCAGCTCGGAAACACCCGCATCCTCGTCACCACCCGCCTGGCCAGCCTGCCCCGCACCCTGCAGATCGACCTGCACCGCCTGGACTGCCTCAAGCGCCCCGAGAGCCTGGCCCTGCTGCGCAAACTGGCCCCGCGCCTGGAGCGCCTGCCCGACCCCGAGCTCGAGCCCCTGGCCGAGCGCCTGTGCGACCTGCCCCTGGCCCTGCACATTGCCGGCACCTACCTGGACAAGCGCCCCGGCCTGACCCCCGCCGCCTACCTGGGCGAGATCGAGCAGGCCGGCGGCCTGGTGCAGCACCAATACCTGCCCGAGTCGCTGCGCGAGCGCACCCCCACGCAGCACGAACTGGACCTGTATGCCACCTTCCGGGTGAGCTGGAACTACCTGGACGCAAACGACCCCCTCGACCAGGCCGCCCGCCGCCTGTTCCTGGCCGCCGGCTGCTGCGCCCCCAACACCCCCATCCCCGTGGAAATCTTCAGCGCCCTGCCAGACGCCGGCGAGCCCGACCTGCCCCTGGCGCGACTGGCCGGCCTGGGCCTGCTGAACGCCGAGCCGCCCCTGATCCACCCCCTGCTGGCCGAGTTCGCCGGCGCCCTGGATCAGCAGGGTGAAACAAGCGCCCTTCCCGCCCTGGCCGATGCTTTGGTCGATCTGTCCTACGAAGCCAACGCCAGCGGTTTCCCGGCGCGCTTCACCCCCTTGCGCCCGCACATCGCCCGGGTGGCCGATCTGGCCGTGAAGCAGGGCCTGGAGAAAGCCGCCGCCCTCCTGGGCAACCTGGGCTTCCACCTCCAGGCAGTCGCCGACTACCAGGCCGCCCGCCCCTACTACGAGCAGGCCCTGGCCATCCGCCGCCAGGCCCTGGGCGAGGCCCACCCCAACACCGCCACCAGCCTCAACAACCTGGGCTCCCTGCTGCAAGACCTGGGCGAACTGCAAGCCGCCCGCCCCTACCTGGAGCAGGCCCTGGCCATCACCCGGCAAGCCCTGGGCGAGGCCCACCCCGACACCGCCAGCAGCCTCAACAACCTGGGTCTGCTGCTGCAAGCCCTGGGCGAACTGCAAGCCGCCCGTTCCTATCTGGAGCAGGCCCTGGCCATCACCCGGCAAGCCCTGGGCGAGGCCCACCCCGACACCGCCACCAGCCTCAACAACCTGGGCTCCCTGCTGCAAGACCTGGGCGAACTGCAAGCCGCCCGCACCTACTACGAGCAGGCCCTGGCCATCTACCGGCAAGCCCTGGGCGAGGCCCACCCCGACACCGCCCAAAGCCTCAACAACCTGGGCCTGCTGCTGCAAGACCTGGGCGAGCTGCAAGCCGCCCGCCCCTACCTGGAGCAGGCCCTGGCCATCCGCCGGCAAGCCCTGGGCGAGGCCCACCCCGACACCGCCAGCAGCCTCAACAACCTGGGCTCCCTGCTGCAAGACCTGGGCGAACTGCAAGCCGCCCGCCCCTGCTACGAGCAGGCCCTGGCCATCCGCCGGCAAGCCCTGGGCGAGGCCCACCCCGCCACCGCCAGCAGCCTCAACAACCTGGGCTACCTGCTGCGCGCCATGGGCGAACTGCAAGCCGCCCGCCCCTACTTCGAGCAGGCCCTGGCCATCTACCGGCAAGCCCTGGGCGAGGCCCACCCCGACACCGCCACCAGCCTCAACAACCTGGGAGGACTGCTGCAAGCGACGGGCGAACTGCAAGCTGCCCGCCCCTACCTGGAGCAGGCCCTGGCCATCACCCGGCAAGCCCTGGGCGAGGCCCACCCCGACACCGCCCGCAGCCTCAACAACCTGGGCACTCTGATGTACGATCTGGGTGATTTACCCGCTGCTCACCGCTACCTGGAGCAAGCTCTGGCCATCTTCGAGCAGGTTTTGCCCCCTGGTCACCCCCATATTCGCCTCGTCAAGAATAGCCTGCACTTCCTGAACGAAACATAATTTGTCAATCGAACCCCTGTTCCCTTGACGCGTTCAGAAATCGGATTTTGTCGCTGCGCTGATCAAAAATCCGATTTCTAGCTGCGCCAGCGCATCGCCGGCGGTGCTACCCGCCCAAATAACGCAAAGCGATCATGGTGATGTCATCGAACTGGGTGGCGTCCAGGACGTGGTGGTCGACCAGGTTGAGCAGGGCCCTGGCGCTCAGGCCGGGCCAGTGAGCGCTCCCAAATAATGCTGTGCCTGCAAGAACAGTGGTAAACTAAAGACTCGGCTTCGCATGGAATTTCCAACTACACTGCCCTTTTTACTCGCTTTGACAGTTCCGGTGACCACCGTGGCGCTGCTCTACGCGCGCTGGGAGTATCGCCAGCGGGGCCGGCTGGCCGGATTGGGATTGGCGCTGATTTGCGCCATGTTCTTCGTGCCCAATCTGATCCTCGAATACGCCACTACCTATGAGATGCCGAGCACGCTTCTGGACTACGTTGGCGTAATCGTCGGCGGTTTCGGGATAGGGTTGTGTCTGATCAGTATTGCCGTCTTCCACTCGATGCCCAAAACCCTGTGCATAGATGCCGGCAAGTTGACTACCGCCGGGCCATACCGGTGGAGCCGCAACCCGCAGTACGTGGGCTGGTTCCTGTTCCTGCTCGGATTTGCGCTCAACGACTGGTCGCTGTGGTGCCTGGCGGCTCTGCTCGCCATCGCCATCAGCTTACATCTCCTGGTTCTCGTGGAAGAAGAACACCTGCTTCGCACCTTCGGCAAGCAGTACCTCGAGTTTTGTCGCAAAGTCCCGCGTTATGCCGGAAGAGGGCAATCCCTCACCCGCCCAAATAACGCAAAGCGATCATGGTAATATCGTCGAACTGCGTGGCATCCAGGATGTGGTTGTGGATGTGGTGGTCGACCAGGTTGAGCAGGGCCTTGGCGCTCAGGCCGGGCCAGCGCACCAGCTCGGAGAGGCGTTTGTCGCCGTAATGCTCGCCCTGCGGGTTGGCGGCATCGGGGACGCCGTCGGTGAAGGCGTACAGCAGGTCGCCTGGTTCGAGGTCGACCTGCCCGATTTCGAAGCGCGCTCCTGGAATCACACCCACCGCCGGCCCGGTGGGCTTGAGGCGGGCCTTGATGCTGCCGTTCTTATCCAGCACGTAGGGCGGGTTGTGCCCGGCATTGATGTAGAATACGTTGCCGTTGGAAGGGTCCAGCGTGCCGAAGAACATGGTGAAGAACATGTTGCTGTCGCTGTGGTTATCGATGATGTATTTGTTGGTCAGGTTGACGGCTGACTTCAGGCTGGTGGTGCCGGCCGAAAGCAAGGCGCGCTGCGGCTCTTCCTGCTCGGCGATCTGAGCGAGCGGGTCATCCGACCGGCGGTTGCGGCTGGCCTGGGCGCCCTTTTTCACCGTATTCAGCCAATCGCCGGAGGAGAATTCCTGGGTATCCATCCAGCGCAGGGACATGTTCTGCTGGGAAAAGGCGCGCAGCAGGCTGCGGCACAAGGCCATGAACAGGGCCGAGGGCATGCCTTTGTCGCACACGTCCGCCACCACGAAGCCCACGCGGCGCTTGCCGGACATGAAGAAGGCGTCGTACCAGTCGCCGGCGACTTCGCGGGCCGGATAGAAGAGGGCCTGGAGTTCCCAGCCCGGCACCCTGGGCAGCTCGCGCGGCAAGAAGTTCTCCTGGATGCGCCGGGCGACGTCGATATCGTGCTGCAAGTGCAGCATGCGCTCGCGCGCCTGCTGGTTCTTGACGAAGGCGTGGCGCTCGAGGCAGCCGGTGACGCGCACCTGCAACAGGCCAGGGTTATAGGGCTCGTGCAGGTAATCCTGGGCGCCCAGGGCCAGGCACTGCTCGGCCAGTTGGATTTCGTCCAGGCGCGCCAGGACGATCACCGGCGAATCACAGCCAGCGGCGCGGATTTGCTCGAGGATATCCAGGCGGTGGGCATCCAGCAAGAGCAGGTCGAACGTCTCACACGCCAGTTGTTCCAGGACAGCCTGGTGATTATCCACCAGGGTTACCTGGAGGTTCATCTGCTCCAGATGCATGCGCAAGAAAGGGATGTCTTCCGGATGATCGGTCTGGATCAAAACGCGGCTATTCGAAAATTCAGTCATAAGGTATTTTCTCAGTCGATGGCAGGCAAAGGAACCTGAAAGTTCACGAGCTTCCAGGTTACCTCATCCGCAGATGGCCTGCTCACGGGTTGCTTTCCGGCTGCGTCTCTACCACCTGGTCGAGGCGCAATACGAAAATGTTTTGGTTCTGCCCGTCTTCGTAGACATAGCGGAATTCGTCCACGTTCTTGAAAGCCAGGAAGACGCCCAGGCCGCCCACCGGACGTGTATCCAGGGGCTGGGTGAGGTCTCCAGGCGATTTCTTGGCAAACGGGTTGAAGGGCGGGGCGGTATCTTTGAGGGTGATGGTCAACCTTCTCGGGTTGATTTCCACATCCACAACAATGTCACCCTGTAATGCACCGTTATCATAACCATAGCTAACGATGTTGGTGGCAACTTCGTCGATGGCTAACTGCAAACGGTAGGTACGTTTTTTGTCCACTCCGGCCTGTTCAGAGACTGTGCGCACGTAAGCACGAATCGCCGCCAGAGAGTCCAGTATTCCAGGCACTTGGAGAGCATCCATAAGTCTTCTCGGCATTTCTGGCCGCAGGCCCAGGCGATGAGCCCGGAACAATCCATTCAAGCCACCAGCGACAGGCTAACCCAGCGCTGCCAACCACCCTGGGACAGGGCGGCCAGCGTGGGCAGCCCACGACCGGGCCTGCGGCCGAAGAAAGAACTAATTGAGCTGGGCCGGATCGTACTCATCCAGCATGATGACACTGTAATGGAAACCGGTCATTTCGATGGTTTCACGCACCGATTCCGAAGCGCCGACCAGGTAGATATCCACATCACCGCTCATTTTCTGGCGTGCGAAGACCAGGACGCGCAGACCGGCGCTGGACATATAATCCAGGGCCTTCATATCCAGCACCAGGCGCCTGAGTTTTTGCGCGGACAATTTACTGACTTCGTCGCGGAAAGACTCGGCCACCAGGCCATCCAATTCGCCCTCCAGGATGACCTTACCAATGCCGTTATCGAATTCAGAAGAAAGTTTGAATGCCATGTTGTTGTTCCTTTCGTATGCGAAACAGGAAGTTCCGGTGCGGAACAGGAAGTTCCGTTAGATCAGGCGCAGGGGCGCAACGTGCGCGCGCTGCGCGGCTTATTTTCCAACTAAGCGGCTTATTTTCCAACTAAGCGGCTTATTTTCCAACTAAAATGACCACCGAACGGTCGCCTAACAAAATGCCGGACTGGTCATCCATCTCGGGTTCGGCGCCTGGCTCCCAGATGTCTTCCGGAGACTGAGCGCCGGTGTTGGCAAAGACGTGCCAGCGCATGCCATCCGGCAGGCCGGGCAGCTCGAACCAGTTGGCTTCCCAGTGCATGTTGATCGCCACATAAACGTAGTTATCGGTGACCAGGCCGCCGCGGGCGTGCTTGCCGCACAGCAGGAAAGCGATGGCGCGGCTGGAGGCAGAGAAATCCGCCTTCCAGGCCTGGGCGCCGTGCCAGGTGATGTCGGCGTAGCCGCTGCCCACGAAGTCCTGCCCGCTCAGGTGCCAGCGGTTGCGCAGGACGGGGTGCGCCTTGCGGAAGGCCAGCAGGCGGCTGGTGAAGCGCAACAGGTCGGCGTTCTGCTCGACCAGGCTCCAGTCGAACCAGGCCAGCTCGCTGTCGTGATTGTAGGCGTTGTTGTTGCCGTGCTGCGTGCGGGCGACTTCATCGCCCATGACGAACATGGGCACGCCCTGGCTGACCATCAGCAAAGCGAAGACGTTCTTAATCTGGCGGCGGCGCAGGGCGTTCACGCCCGAATCCGTGCTGGGACCTTCCCAACCGCAGTTCCAGGAGTAGTTATCATTGGCGCCATCGCGGTTGTCCTCGCCGTTGGCCTGGTTGTGCTTATCGTTGTAAGAGACCAGGTCATTGAGGGTAAAACCATCGTGGGCGGTGATGAAATTGATCGAGGCGGTCGGGCCACGGCCGGCGTACAGGTCCGGCGAGCCCAACAAACGCTGCGTCATTTCGCCCATCATGCCGGCTTCACCCTTGATGAATTTGCGCAGGCAGTCGCGGAATTTGCCGTTCCACTCCGCCCAGCGGCCATAGGCCGGGAACGAACCCACCTGGTACAGACCACCGGCATCCCAGGCTTCGGCAATCAGTTTGCACTTGGCCAGGATCGGGTCGAAGGCCAGGGTCTCGAGCAGCGGCGGGTTGAGCAGGGGCGCGCCCCACTGGTCGCGCCCCAGGATCGAGGCCAGGTCGAAGCGGAAGCCATCGATGTGGTACTCAGCCGCCCAGTAGCGCAGGCAGTCGAGGACCATGTTGCGCACGATGGGGTTGTTGCAGTTGAGGGTGTTGCCTGTGCCGCTGAAGTTGAAGTAGTAGCCTTCCGGGGTGAGCATGTAGTAGGTCTTGTTATCCAGGCCGCGGAAAGAGATGTACGGGCCTTTCTCGTTGCCCTCGGCGGTGTGGTTGAAGACCACGTCCAGGATGACCTCGATGCCGTGGCGGTGCAGTTCCTTGACCAGGGCCTTGAACTCATCCACCTGCATACCCAGCTTGCCCGTGGCGGCGTAGCCAGCCTTGGGGGCGAAGAAGCCCACCGTGCTGTATCCCCAGTAGTTCATCAACAGCTCGCCGTTGAACTCGCGGCTGTTCTCGAACTCGTCGAACTCATAGATGGGCATCAGCTCGATACAATTGACGCCCAGTTCTGTGAGGTAGGGGATCTTCTGGCGGATGCCGGCGAAGGCGCCCGGGAACTTCACCCCAGAAGAGGGGTGGCGGGTGAAGCCGCGCACGTGCATCTCGTAGACGATCAAATCCTCGAAAGGCGTCTCCAGAGGATGGTCATCGCCCCAATCGAAGTCGTCGTACACCAGGCGAGCGCGGTGATGGTAAACGTCCTCCCAATCCGGTTGGACGCCCCACACATCGCGGCCACCGATGGCGCGTGCATAGGGATCGAGCAAGATCGCCTCCCGGTTGAAACGGTGGCCTTCCTGCGGGTCGAACGGGCCATCCATGCGGTAGCCGTATTCGGTGTTCTCGATGTCCAGATCGTAGACGACCATCGACCAGACGTTGCCGATGCGAAATTCGTCCGGGAAAGGGATCTCAACCCTGGGCTGAGAGGCGCCTTTTTCGAAAAGCACCAGGATGCACGAAGTGGCGTGCGAAGAGTAAATCGAAAAATTGATCCCGCCGGGCACCGTGCTGGCGCCAAAGGGGATGGGCTTGCCCGGCCGCAGGGCGTAGCCTTGATGTTCGTGAGTCGGGTAAGCGTCAACGCGTTCCATGATTATGCTCTTTCGAGTGCTAGGCAGACAGATTCAAGGAAGCCAGGCCGGCTTCCACACTGTCGAAACGGCTGAAGAAATCCAGGAAACCCGTCATCGCCATGGTATCGGCCAGGTCTTCAGACAGGCCGACCAGGACCACTTTGCCGCCCTTGCCCACGATCGTACGGTACATGAGCAGGAGCATGCGCAAGCCAGCGCTGGACATGTACTCCACCTTGCTCATATCCAAGATGATGCGCACGCCCGGGGCGGCAAGCGGCAGGATGTGTTCCTGGGCCAGCGGGGTGGTGGCTCCATCCAGGTCGCCGTCGATGACGACGATCTGGGCGCCGTTGTTTTGAGAAATTCTTACTTCCATTGGTCCTCCTCGTATCAAGGGTGCAAATCTTGCGCCCAGGGCGCACACCGTGCGCCCCTACTTAATCGGTTCTACGCGCACTTTGACATCCAGGCGCTGCTTGCTATCCGGCAGTTTGACGGTGAGCTTAGCGGCGTCGAATTCTTTGTGCGGCTGGCCATCGATCCAAACCTGGGCGATTCGAACTCTGCCCAAGGGGAGAATATCCGGCTGGACGCGCAGAACGTTGCGTTTGAAGCCGCCCGGCATGGGCCTGAAGTACAGGTCCAGAGGCTGGCCGGTGATCAGCAAGTTGGTATAAATCTGAGCCAGGTAACATAACTCAAAAGAGTGATACCCGCTCATCGAGTGGCTGCCCTTGAGGCGCTCGGTGCCCATCAGGTAGGGGATGCCGTTGGCCAACACGTTGAAATAGACCGCGCCATCGTCGTGGTCCAGGAAAAAGGCGTTATAGAAGGCGGCCGACTCGCGCCCGATGCGCAGGTAGTCTTCGTCGCCCAGCACGCCCTTGAGGATCAAATAGGCCAGGATGCCCTGCTCCTGCTGCCACCAGGCTTTGCGATCGTGGAAAGCGAAGCGATTCCACTCCTGCCCGGCAGCGCGCATGCGCTCCATCACATCGTACCAGCCGCCGCGCTGCTGGTCGCCGCCGATGGCCGGCATGACCTCGGCGATCTTGCGCGCCAGGGCTTCGTACTCCGGCTTGGGCTTGAGGCCGTACATGCGCATCAGGTTCCAGGCGATCTTCAGGTTGTGGCCGATGACGCCCCGGTTCTGCTGCCACATGTGGGTGCGGTCGGGGCTCCAGTCCTCGTAGAACTTCTCCTGGACGAAGGGGCTTTCCTCGTAGTTGGGGAAGTATTTGGCGATGGTGTCGAAGGTGTACTCGAGCATGCGGGCGTAACGGTCTTCGCCGGTAGCCAGGTACAGGTTGATCAGGTAAGCCGGGGCATGGTCGCCGACGGAGTTCCAGTTCTTCTTGCCGCGGTTGGGACCGAGAGCCTGGCTGCGCGGGTCGAGGGTGATCGGGTCGAGGTGCGAGAAATAACCGCCCTTATCGCGGTCCAGGTAGAAGCGGTCGAACAGGTCCACGGTCATCTCGGCGTCGCGCAGGATGCGCGGGTCGCCGGTGATGCGGTAGGTCTGGATCGGGCCAGCCAGGGCGTAGATTTGCTCGTAAGCCGGGATGGCGTCTAAATCGTCGCCGAACTCGGAGGCGAAGACCTTGACCTCGCGCCGGCCGCGCACATCGATGCCGTGGTACCAGTAAACGATGTTCTCATCCGGATCGTAAAAGCGCATGTGCTCGCGCAGGTATTCGGTGCCCTTCTCGGCGCCTTGCAGGTAGCGCTCGTCGCCGGTGAACATGTAGGCCGAGGCAAAACCGTACACCAGGCGCGAGATCGTATCGGTTTCCTGGCGGTAGTTATCGGCCGGTTTTTCGCCGGTCAATTGGATGGAGGTGCGGTAGTTGTCATAGTTGACCTGGCCATCCGGGAATTGGGCGCGCAGGTAAAAGTCGCCCAACGAGGCAATCTGCTTGACCCACCAATCCGAGCGCTCGGGGAAGAACTCCTTGGGCTTACGCCCAACAAAGATGATAAATTGAGCCTCGAAATTAAAGTCGCCCTGCTCGGGATAGAAAATCCCATACACAAACAGATAGCGCCCAGCGGTGAGCATCTCGCGCATCGATCCGGTCGAATCCTGGTAGGGATCGCCCAGGTTACGGACCAGTTGGGCATAGGTGTTGCTCTTCATCTGTACGGTGTATTCCCGGCCATCGCTGGTGCGCAGGCCAAAACGATCGGCTTCGCGGTCGTAGCGCGTAACGTAACCGGCGATGGTATCGGAAAATGTAAACTTGATCTCATTCATAAAAATTACTCCTGGTCCAATTGAGGTGGGTTTTCCTGGTCAACAAAGCCCTGGCTGATTTCAACGATGTTGCCTTCCGGATCGGCTACCCACACAGTGCGCCAGCCGGGGATAAAAGCATCGAAGTCGAAGGGTCCCAGAGTGACCTCGGCATCCTGGCCCATCTCGGCCAGCTTGGCGTCGACGTCATCGACTTTGAAAGCGATGTGGCGCCATTCCGGATACCAGGGGCCATCTTTGCCCAGGCGCGGCGATGGGCGAGTTTCCTTGGACTTGAAAAGCTCGAGATAAGCGCCGCCATTCTTCAGAAAAACGATCTGGTCGTTATCGCCCAGGGGGATCAGGCGCGCCCGCCGGAAGCCGAAATACTTCGTGTAGAAGCGCTCCACCCGGATAGGATCGTCGCAGGCAATGGCCATGTGATGAAAAACTAAAGAAGTCATGATTATTCCTCCAAAATTGAGGCGTAGGGGCGCACGGCGTGCGCCCCCCACGTTATTTCGCCAAAAGGTCGATGATCTGGCGGGCGAACAGGTGGCAGTGACCCCCGGTACGCCCGGTGACCAGGTCGCCATCTACAACCACATCTTGATCGGTATAAATGGCGCCCATGTTGACGGCATCGCCGTAAAGGTTGTTGTGCACGACGACTTTGCGACCGCGCACCAGCTCGGGAAGCGGAGAAACCAGCCACATCCCGTGGCAGATGATGCCTTTGAGAATGCCGGGCTCGGCGAAAGCGCGCTTCAAGAACTCGGTTGCAGGCGGCAGCTTGCGCACATCGTCGGTATAACGCAAGCGGTCAGAGATCATGCCGGAGGGGACGATAATGGCTGCATAGCTGCGCAGCTCTGCATCGCTCATGCCCTCGAAGCTCTTATCGCAGTAGAAGGGCGCCTGGTATTCGTGACCCAAGAAGGTCAAGGAAGGCTGGCCCCATAGACGCGAAAGGAAATGCAGCTCGGCGCCCTCTTCCGGGAAGCGATGTTCGTAGTAAAAGATTTCCTTCTCGTAGAAATCGCCTTCGATCAGCACGGCGATTTTCTTGCCTTTAAGTCTCATGCCGCATTCCTTATCTAAAAGCCGTAATCTTTCTTGATGAAGTCAGCCGCCCGCTCGCCGATCATGACGATGGCAGTGTGCGGATTGCCGGTGACCACGGCTGGCATAACGCTGGCGTCGGCTACGCGCAGGCCCTGCACGCCGTAGACCTTCAACTCGGGGTCAACCACGGCCATCGAATCGATGCCCATCTTGCACGAGCCGACCTGGTGATGGTAGGAGTCGCAGCGAGCGCGTACGAACTCCATCAACTCATCGTCGGTCTTGTACTGCGGGCCGGGGAGCAGTTCGTCCGCCAGGGTGGAGCCGAAGGCTTTGGCGGCGAAGATCTCACGGCTGATCTTGACAGCCTGCACCATTTTGCGGGCGTCCGATTCTTCCGCCAGGTAGTTGGGGTTGACCAACGGCTTCTCCAGGGGATCGGCGCTGCCCAGGCGCAGCCAGCCGCGCGACAGCGGGCGCTGCAAGCCGGGGATGATGGTGATCGAGTTCGGGTGGCTCTGGCCGATGATGATATCGAAGGGCACATGCACCAGGTTGAACTGCAAGTCCGGGCCAATCCGGCGCGGGTCCGAGCGAGTGAACAGGGCCGCTTCCGACAGGTTCAGATTGCCCTGAGGCACGGGTTCCCTGGTCTCCATGATCACGCCGGTGAGCACGTGGTTGTGGAAATTCTCGCCCACACCCGGCAGATCAACGACCACATCCTTGCCAAACTCTTTGAGATGCCCGGCCTTGCCGATGCCGGAATTCAACAGGATGTGCGGCGATTCGAGCGCCCCGGCGCTGAGCACAACTTCTTTGCTGGCCCGGGCGGTCTTCAACTGGCCGTCGTGCAGGTATTCCACGCCGACACAGCGCTGGCCTTCGAACAGCAAGCGCGTCACCTGTGAGTTGGCGCTCAGAGTGACGTTCGGGCGCTCGAGCGCCGGCAGCAGGGCCGAGACCGCCATGCTGGCGCGCTTGCCATCCCGCCCGATATTGACGTGGTGCCAGCCAGCGCCTTCCATCTGCGGGCCGTTGAAATCGGCCGTGGGCGGGTAGCCCAGCTCCAGGCAGGCATCGATGAAGCGCTGCGAATAGGGGTTAGGCTTGTGCTTGCCGGCGTTGATCACGCTCAAAGGCCCGCCCTGCCCCACCAGGTCGCTGGTGCGGTCTTCCTGGTCTTCCAGCTTCTGGAAGAAGGGCAAAACCTCTTTGAATGACCAGCCGACTGCGCCGTTGTAAGCCCAGTTATCGAAGTCGGAGGAGTGGCCGCGGATGTGCATCATGATGTAAAGCTGGCTGGTGCCGCCAATCACTTTGCCGCGCGGCTCGTAGGTCTGGCGGCCCTTCAGGCCAGACTGAGGTACGCTCGAATAACCCCAATCATAGGGGGAACCCAGCAGGGTAAACCAGATCGAAGGGTTCTCCATGTTGGGCGGGATTTCCGTGCCCCCGGCTTCGATGACCAGGACGCGGGAGTCCGGGTTCTCGCTGAGGCGATAAACCACCATCGAGCCAGCCGAGCCAGCACCGATCACAATAAAGTCGAATTCACTCATCGCTAGCCTCCGGAAATCTGGCGCAGGAAGGGCGCAAAGGGCTTCGAGTCGTGCACGTTGCGCATATAGGCGATCTTGCCATCTTTGAAGCGGAAGAAGTTCATCACTTCGGCTTCGATCGGCTCATCAGGGTACCTGGCTGCCCGGGCGGAGATGTGCGATACCACCGCGCCGCTGTCACCCTCGACCACCATCTCGCGCAGCTCGTTGCGGAATTTGGCGTAGGCCTGGCCCATGCCGGCCATCATCGGGCGCAAGGTAGCCAGGGTCTCGATGCGCCCGGCCAACTGCTCGTCCATCACCATATCGTCGGCAAACAGGTCGCACCAGGCGTCCCATTTGCCGGCGTTGGCGTATTCATAATACTTGCGAATAATCTCATGATTGTCCATTACTAATCTCCTAAAAAAGGGATGATTACCCAGGCGGCGGTATGACGCCAACCTGCTGCATCAGGCCCAGCATATTGGCTTCGAGCCAACGTTCAACGATCTTTCCGTTAGCAATGCGAGAAATGTCCATCCCGGTCCACGACAGTTGTTTGCCGGTTGCCGGCACGCCGAAGAGAGGCGCGCCGGTATGGGTTCCACTGACGCCGCCCTTGATCACAACCAGGTCATCTTCTGCGATGACGAGGACTGGCGGCCCACCGAAATGCAAGTCGGGCAGGGCGGCCTTGAGCATCTGGTAGGTACCCAGGGCCTGATCGAAACTGAGCGCACCCCAGGCAGGGTTATGCTCCTTGAAGTTCTCCTTATCGATAACCTCACCCAGCGCGTCCAGGTCCCATTCATTGATGATATCGATGTAGCGTAGTGCGATGGTCTTGTTGGCTTCTGTACTCATGATCTGACCTCTTTTCCTTGATAGATTCTCGCTTGCCCTTCAACGTTAATTGAGATGTTGCTTGAACCAGTCGATAGCTGCCACGACGGACTGGGACATCCACGGGTCCTTGTCATAGACGTCAGAATGGCTGCAATCGAGGCTCACGAACTTCTTGGGTTCCAGGGAGCGTTGGTAAACTTCACGTACCAGCGCAATTGGAACCAGATCGTGCTCCGGATGCACGAAAAGCACCGCCGTCGGTGATGCCAGACCGATAGCAAAGTCAGGATTGTATTCGACGAACTTCTCAACGGATTCCATCGTGACGAGATTCTCGTAGTGGGGGGCAACCGTTGCCTTGGCTCTCGTGTAGAACTCGAGGGCTTCCTCCTGAGGAAACGCACACATCTCCCCAGGCTTGCCCCAGGCCTGCATGGTTGTCGCCGTCGCCCCGGTCTTGAAACGATTGCCGCGATCCTGCCCAATCTGCGCCAGGAAACCCTGAAGCCCCTCCCGACCAAAGATCATCTCAAAGGTGCGCACATTGTTGACAGCGGATGCGGTGGCGACCACCGCCTTCAAACGGCGGTCGAAGGCCGCCAGGTAGTACATGTGACCGCCGCCCAGGGAAATCCCCCAGCCTCCCATGCGGTTGGCGTCCACCTCCGGCTGCTCGGCCAGCCAGGTAATCGCATTACGGATATCCTGAAGCTGCTCGTAAGGGATGACCTGGTTGCGGGGTTTGCCGCCGCTGCCGCCCCAGAAACGGAAGTCAAAGACCAGGGTAACAAACCCAGCCGCCGCAAACCTTTCCGCGTAACCCGGCAAGGTAATCTCTTTGACAGAGGTCATCGCGCCAGCCATAACGATGGCCGGCGCCTTGGCCCCGGCCTTCAAGCCATCCGGTACATACAACCAGCCAACACAGTTTTCCCCTTGACTACCAAAGACAATGTCGCGTCGCATCAATTTTCTCCTCGTTTACATTACAGCCATCTGGCGCATCATGGTCGCTGCGCCGGGCATCAGAGAGCGCTCGACTGCTATCAAGCGCCAGCGCTCGAACCGCCAACGCCAAGCTGCTGCATCAGACCCAGCAGATCCACGTTGTACCAGCTTTCTACCACCTGCCCCCCGGCGAAGCGCAAAATGCCGATCTCGCCCCAGGAAACTTTCTTGCCGGTGGGCGGGATGCCCATCAGCTCGCCCGTCTGCGTGCCGCTCTGCTTGAAGCGCGCCAGCACCTGGTTGCCGTCCGCCAGCAAGTCGATGATCTCAATGTGATAATCGGGCATGGCATTGCGGAACATGGAGGCGATCACCTTGACGCCCTCGCCGCCGGTTGGCAACTGCGGCGCGCTGGGACTGGTGGCCTGTGGGTGGAAGATTTCATCGGCCACTTCCAGCTTGCCCTGGTTCCACACCTCTTCGATAAAGCGCTGGAAAATCGCCTTGTTTTCTGCAGGTGAGGTGTAGCGCCCACCCGTGACGTGCGGAGGAACAGGGTCGGGGAGCTTGCCATTCGAGCCGGGCGGCGTGGGAACGACGCCCATCTGCTGCATCACGCTCAGACCGTCCCATTCCTGCCAGCGAGCGTCCATCAGTCCCTGGTTGTTGAAGCGGAAAATCGCCGTCCCGGTCCAGGTGATGCGCTTGCCGGTAGGAGGAGCGAAACCCATGAAGTTGCCCTTGTGCGTACCGCTCAAAGTGCCATACACGCCGCACAGGTTGCCTTCGGCGATCAGGTTATCGACCCGGAAGGTCAGGTTGGGCATCGAGCCGGTGAACTGGATGTACAACTGGCGGAAGGCCTCCGCCCCATTCAAGTCCTGAAAACCGGCCCCGCCATAGCTGACAAAGTCCGGGGCGAACATTTCGTCGAAGACGGCGAAATTTTGGCGGTTCGACTCGTCGTAAAGGCGCACCATGGCATCCTTCATCTCGTTGATGCTCAACGGGTGACCTGGCGACGAACGCACGGCGGGCTTCAACTGCCCCTGCCAAATGCCTTCTGCATACGAAGCTTTCTTATCCGCGCACATGGGTGTCCTCCTGGTCCCTAAGAACTACGCATTGCCATTGAGCTGGTTGATCATGCTGAGCATATCGACCTCGTACCAGCTCTCGACGATCTTGCCATTCTGGATGCGCAGCACACCGATTTCGGTCCAGGTGGCCTTGCGCCCGCTGGGCTGCATGCCCATCAGGGGCGCACCGGAGTGCGTGCCGCTCTGCGTGAAGCGCCCGACAACCTTTTCCTCATCGGATAAGAGCATGTCGATATCCATGTGATAATCGGGCATAGCCTCGCGAAACATACGCGCCAGCATCTTGACGGATTCGGGCCCGGGGGGCAAATCCGGCGCGCTCGGGCTGGTGTGCTCGGGGGCGAACAGCTCGTCCGCCGTCTCCATCTTGCCCTGGTTCCAAACCTCTTCGATCATGCGCTGCATGATCACTTTGTTGTGTTCGATTGACATTCCTGACTCTCCTGTAGGGCGGGTTGATGCCCGCCGGAAGGGCGGGTCTGAGACCCGCCCCTACATAATTGTTAATGACTGGGTGGGGTGACCACGGGCGAGCGCGACCAGAACTGGTCGTACTCGGTGGTGCCATCGCCGAAGATAGCGCCCTTGCCGGCAACAACTTTGCCGTCTTGCCAGCGCAATACGTGCGCCACTTCGATGTCCATGGTCTTATCGGGCTGGTCGGCACGCTGACCGCGGTTGCGGGTGAGGTCCACGGAGTATTCGCCGGTCACCAACACCTTGCCAGCGATCGGCTCCATGTTGAAGCTGTGACCTGAAAGCTCGCCAACCTGCCCCATGAAGGCCAGGAATTCATCCAGGCCGTAGTACCAACCGGACAGCTCGTTGTGTCCCGGAACCTGCCAGACCATATCCTGGGCCCAGTACTGTCGAACGCGGTTGATATCGCCGGAGGCCAGGGCGCCATAGGCTGCCAAAACGTGCTCGGGTGTGACTGCCGCTTCGATTTCCACGGATGCGCCGGCCTGTTGCTCGGGACCCGGGATGGCGCCCATCTGCTGCATCATGCCAAGCATGTTGAGCTCGCCCCAGCCCTCGGTGATCTTTCCGTTGATCACCCGGTCGATGCCGATAGAAGTCACCTCGACCTTCTTGCCGCTGGCCGGGATGCCATAGAACTCTCCCTGGTGAGTGCCGCGGAAGGTCATGCGGATGGCCGACAGATCACCTTCAGTGATGATATCGTCCATGGTCATGTGACCGTCTGGGAAAGCGGCGTGCCAGATGCGCACCATGCCGGCGACGCCATCCGGGCCCTGCTTGATGTCCTGTCCGCCAGCGCCGTGGGCGGTGAACTCGGCATCCACCAGCTCCTGGGTGATGGCGTAGTTCTTCTGGTTCCACAACTGCTCGAACCAGCGCTCGAACAATACCCGGTGTTCCTCGGCTTTCGAAGCAGACTGCTTAGCCGTGCCCAGACGGACGGTGCGATTACCGCCCAACACCATCGTGGCAGGCGCGCCGGACTGCGGCATTTGGAAAATCAGCTCTACTTCCTCACCGAAGGCAATCGTATCGCCTGATTGCAAGATGGCCTGATTCTGGACACGGCTGCCATTCACAAACGTGCCATTGGTAGAAGCCAGGTCTTCCAACACCCAGGTGCCGTTTTGGGAAACCAGGCGAGCGTGACGGCGCGACAGCGCCCGGTCATCGATCGCGATCGAATTGGACTCATCCCGACCCAGGGAGATATTATCCCCTTCCAGTTCGAAGACCTGGCCAGGATTGGGCCCTTTCTGCATTACTATCTGAAATGATTGCGAAGCCATTCACTTCCTCCTGATCTATGGGAGAAATCGGATTTTCGGTAAAAAACCCGATTTCTGGCTTAGCTGCCTTCCCAGATCTTCTGGGCGTTGGCATTCTTGCCGTCTGTATCCGCGGCTTGCTGGGCAGTAGCCTGCTGAGAGGCAGCCTGCTGCTCCACGAAGTTGCGCATGATGTCGTTAGAGACCTGGTGCATACCTGCATACTCAGGGCCGTACAGGAAAGGCAGGTCGGGCAGCGGTTTGCCGGCGATCGACCACTCGTAGAGCGGCGTTTCCTGGATGATGCAATAGGTATAAGGGCGGGCAACTTCCCCAACTACACTGATAAAAGTATCGGTCATCTTCTGAAGTAGTTCGCGCTTCTGCTCAGGGCTGGTCAATACAACACCCTGGATGGCCTGGATCGTGATAATAGGCATGAGATTTCTCCTTCGTTGTAGGGGCGGGTCTGAGACCCGCCCCTACCATAATTGTTAATGGCTGGGCGGGGTAACCACCGGCGAGCGCGACCAGAACTGGTTGTACTCGGTGGCGCCGTCACCAAAGATGGCGCCTTTTCCGGCAATGACTCTACCGTCACGCCAGCGAAGTACGTGAACCACCTCAATATCCATGGTCTTCTCTGTATCCCCGGCGCGGTGGCCGCGGTTGCGGGTCAGGTCAGCGGAGTATTCACCGGTGACGATTACTTCACCAGCAATCGACTCCATATTGAAGCTGTTACCGGAAAGCTCACCAACCTTACCCATGAAGGCCAGGAATTCATTCAGGCCGTGATACCAGCCGGAAAGACGGTTGTGCCCCGGCACTTGCCAGACCATATCTTCATCCCAGTACTGCCGGACGCGTTCAACATCACCAGATGCCAACGCACCGTAGGCTTCCTTCACGTGTTCGGGTGTAATGACTGCTTGTACCTTGGGCATGGCGGTTTTCCTATTCAGCCAGGCGGGCTGGAATACCCTTGAGATTGAACATCGACCACATATAGCGATCGACGGTGTGCTGGTCGCCGGTATGGACGCGCACGTCGAAGATCTTGCCGTCCTTGATGCCGTACGAAGTGCAGGTTGGGAATATGAACTCTTCGTCCCCAATCTTGCCGTGCCCGGTGTGCTTTTCGACCACGGTGCCATCATCCAGGACGCCGAAGTGCACGTTGTCGACGGTAATGCCAGCCTTGAACAGTGCGCCGAAGAAAGCGATGACCGCATCCACGCCTTCCATGCGCCCGGAAAGCGGGTGATGGCCCGGCATGGTCCAGCTCATATTGGGGTGGAAGACCTCTTTCTTGATCGTCTCCATGTCGCCCTTGCCGAACAGATCGTACATGCGAAAAACTAACTGCGTGTTGTCCATCTCAAAATCTCCTTTGGTCGTTAAAAAAATGTGTGATTCATAGGGCCCGTGGTAGTAGGGACGGGCCTGAGACCCGCCCCTACCACGGGACCGGCTCCTACAACCGGGCAAAGCCCGGGGCGTACTTGAACGGTTCAACGGTGGCGTTGTAGGCCACAATCTCCAGGCCGTAGGCGTTCTTGGTAGAACGGCGCACAGTCCAGCGCTGGGTGGCGTCCATCGAGACGCGCTTGCTCTTGGCCTCCGGGGCGACCCACCAGCTAGCCTGCCAGCCTACAACGATATCCACCACGGCTTCATCGCCGTTGATCCTGGCATCGACCGTCTGGACGTAGTGGTTCTCGTCAAAGAACAGGTTGGTCACGCGGTCGTACCATTTCTTGAACGAGGCCTTGTCGCGGATGTCGCCATCCGGGAACTGCACGTTCAGGCCCTCGTCGGCCAGGAACTTGTAGGCATCTTCAAATGGGATGTGGAAATCCAAAGCCTGGTACCAGGCTGCTACAAAAGTCTTGATTTGATCCGAAGTGATCGGCGAACTCATAAAAACCTCCATAAGTGAAGCGACAAACGATGACTCTTTATTGTCCACAGGTATTTCCGACGCGATCCGGGTGCGTATCGCTCTCCAGCACCAGGTCGATCAGGAAGGGGCCGGGATGCGCCAGCATCTGCTGGATCGCCGGGCCGACCTGGCTGGGCTTCTCGACGCGCAGGCCAGCCACGCCCATGCTGTGGGCCATTTCCACGAAATTGAGCGGCGGGTGCGACAGGTCGAAGCTGAGCGGGTAATCGTGCTTGGGAATGCCCTGCTCCTGCCAGTACTGGTCGATATTGAGCTGCAGCAGGCGGTAAGAAGCGTTGTTGCACACCACAAACTTGGCGTTGGTGTTGTGCCGTGCGGCCGTCCACAAAGCCTGGATGGTGTACATCGAGCCGCCATCGCCGGTGAAGCCGATCACCAGCTTGTCCGGGTTGGCGATCTTGGCGCCGATGGCGCCCGGGATGCCCACACCCAGCGAACCGCCGCGGGTCAGGAAGTAGTGTCCGGCTTTGGTCGGCGGCGCATAGCGCACTACCGCCGGCGAGGAAGTCAGGGCCTCATCGAAGATGACCACATCCTCAGGCAGTTGGGGAGCCAGCTCTTCCATAAAGCGAGCAATCTTCAGCGGGACATCGTCGCGCTGCGCCTTGTCCTTTTCGAGGGCGGCGGCGCGGCGGGCCTGGGTAGCCTGACCGATCTCGCTGCGGCGCTTTTCGGCCGCAGCCTTGTGCGCCGGCGACATACTGGCTTCCAGGACTTTCGCCAAAGCCGCTAAACTCAGCTTGGGATCGGCCACCACACCCAGCGTCACCGGGTGGTTCTTGGCAATCTCGTAGGCGTTCAGGTCGAAGTGCACCGTCTTGGCCCCGGGGGCAAAAATATCGCCCAGCTCGGGGAAAACTTCCGGCAGCATGTACGTACCCACGACCAGGTTGGCGTCGCCCTTGGAGGTAATCGGCAGGCTGTTCTTGCCGAACATGTGCCCGGTCATACCCTGGTAAAGCGGGTGATCGTAGCGGATGTTCAGCTCGCCAGCGTCGGCTTCCCACACTTCTGCCCCCAGCAGTTCAGCGACGCGCTCCAGTTCAGCCTGAGCGCCGGAATAGGCCACGCCATCCCCGGCGAAAATCATCGGCTTGCGGGCTGCCGCCAGCATCTCGGCCGCCTGGCGCAGCGTGCCCTCGTCGGGCAGCACGCGCGTGGAGGGGATGGATGTCGGGTAAACTTCCTCGGACACAGGCGCATCCAGGATATCCGCCGGCAAACACACGTACACCGGGCCCATCGGCGGGGTGGCGGCGATCTTGATCGCCCTGCGCAGCACGCGCAGCAGCGAAGACGGATCCAGCACCATGGTGGACCACTTGGTCACCGGCTCCATGATCGCCACCAGGTCGGCAGCCATCTGGGCGTCCAGATTCATATACTTGAGGCCGGCGTCTGCGCCGATCACCACCAACGGAGCGTGGCCGCGCATGGCCTGGTACAGCGCCCCCACGGCGTTGCCGATGCCCGGCGCGCTGTGCAGTTGCACCAGAGTCGGCTTCTGGGTAGCCCGGGCGTAACCATCAGCGGTCATGACCGCCACCGATTCTTGCAGGGTGAGGATGTACTTCATCTGCGGGTAATCCCGCAGGGCATCCAGAAAGCCCTGCTCGACCGTGCCCGGGTTGCCAAACATATAGTTCATGCCATCCGCCAGGAATTGCTCGAGGATGGCAAAGCGTCCTGTTTTCATAGTGTTATTTACCCCGCTCATCCAGATCTACCAGCCGTAACGGCGCAGCCCGTTTTCCAGCGCTTCGATCATCAGCTCACCCACCAGGCGCGAGTCCTGGGTCGAGCGGCCGGTCAGGAAGGGGTAATCCAGGATCGTCGAAATCGTGCGGCCAACGCCGCCGTGATACTGCCCATCTGGGCCAACTGCGTCGCGCAGGATGAACTCCAGGGGGTAGAAAGGAGGCCCAAAGTTCTTGGCTCCGGTGGGCAAAAAGCCCGTGCCGTCCTTGTAATCGTACTCCAGGGCGTGCCCGGTGACGTGCTTGCCCCAGATGATGCTCTTGCGCTCGCTCCAATCGCGGGCGAAAGCCAGGCAGGTCACGCAGTAGCACTCCGCTGCAACCAGCTTGCCCTGCGCCAGGAAGCCCAGAATGACATCGTGCAGGCGCTGGTTGTTGACCATGTCCACCATCGGGCCACTGCCGCCCGGCAGCAGCAAGGCGTCGTACTGTTCCAGGTCCTTCCAGGCCTCGTCGCGGGCGTTGTAGTAAGCTTCCAACGCATGGCCGAAGTTCTGCGAATTGAAATAAGGTCGCTCGGGGAACCATTCCGACAGATTGATGGGATTATCCAGGCGTGAGGAAGCGTCGATCTCGCGGCTCTTGGCAGCGTAGTACGCATCCGTGACGATTTTGTCCAGCGGCGGGTCCAGGTAGCCCTCTTCCATGCTGGGAGGCAGCGCGTGGGCGCGCTTGCCTTTGGGGGTCATGAAGACGGTCTCATATCCATGAGCGTCCAGGACTTCGAGCGGGCCAACTAACTCTTCGCCCCAATAGCCCCATTCAGACAGGCAACACAAAATCTTTTTCATGATTCGAACACCTCCAAAAACGTATAAAATGAGCGGAGGCGAGGTGAATTCAGCGGAAAAACGAAAACACGCCCGCCCCGGTATAGCAGATCAGTTGTTCATGCAATCAATTTGGATTACACACGTATTGTTTTTTAGATAAGCCCCCTGGCCGTATATTTAAGATAAATATGATTATTATTATCTGATTAGCGTCATTCTATCACCCACCTGACAACAAGTCAATACTATTTGGACAATAGTTATCCTTTTTTAATCCTATTTTCATGTGATACACTTGATTTCTATGTGCAGCCACCTTTCGATCACAGGCGGCAAACTGGCCATCCTGGCCGATATCCACGGCAACCTCTGGGCCCTGGAGGCGGTCCTGGCAGATCTCGAGACACGCCAGGTGCACACCCTGCTCAACCTGGGCGACACGCTGTACGGCCCGCTGGCCCCCACAGAAACCGCTCGCCGGCTGATGGCCTTGAACCTGATCCATATCCAGGGCAATGAAGACCGGCTGATCGTGCAGCCGCCCGCAGAGCCAGCGCGCTCGGCCACCCTGCGATACGTGCTCAAGGAACTGCCCGGCGAGTGCCTGAGCTGGCTGGCGAGTCACCCCCGCACGCAGGTCGTTGCAAATACGCTCTTCGCCTGCCACGGCACGCCAGGCTCAGACAGCACCTATCTCTTGGAGGAAGTCAGCCCGGACGGCGTACACCTGAGCGCGCCGCAGACGATTGCAGAGCGCCTGGCCGGCGTCAGCCAGAGTCTAATCGCCTGCGGGCACAGTCACTGCCCGAACGTCTTCAGCCTGCCAGATGGGAAAACCATCGTCAACCCTGGCAGCGTCGGCCTGCCCGCCTATAGCGACGACCTGCCGCATTTCCACAAGATGGAAACCGGCAGCCCGCACGCCCGCTATGCGCTGGTGGAACCGTCCGCCCAGGGCTGGCAGGTCGAGCACATTGCCGTGCCCTATGCCTGGGAGCAAGCCGCAGCAGCGGCCGCCGCCAATGGGCGCCGCGACTGGGCTGGCTGGCTTTCCAGCGGCAGAGCATAGCGGAATTTACACTAATTTATCACCACAAGGGGGGCAAACGCGAGTAAAATAGATGCAGGTGTAAGAGGAAGCGGGAGATGTGCATATGCTCTTATATTTAGCGATCTTTGCGTCGGCCGTGTTTTCGTTCCAGGGCTCGTATTCAGCCTGGAAAAAGCGTGACAAGCCCAGCGCCGTGCCCCTGGCGATCGTCAGCCTGTGCGCCGGTCTGTGGGCGATTTGCTACGCCATGGAATTGGCCAGCAAGGACCTGTCAAGCAAAAACCTGTGGGGCAGCCTGAAATACCTGTTCATTGTCCCCATCCCGGTAGCGCTGGCCAGCTTTGTGCTGCGATTCGCCGGCTGGCAGAACTGGCCGCGGCCCGGCCTGCTGGTCGCACTGCTGGCGATCCCAATGGCGACGATGGTTATGATCTTCACCAACGATCTGCACCACGCCTTTTGGCAAAGAGCCTGGCTGGAAACGATTGGAGCCTTGCGCGTGCGCATGGTCACCTACGGAGCATGGTTCTGGATCAATGCCGTGTACGCCTACGCCCTGATCATCGTCAGCTCTGCCGTGGCGTTCGCCAGCCTGTCGCGCCTGGGGGGGACCTATCGCCGGCAGATGCTGCTGCTGGCGGCGGCGCTCTCGCTGCCGCTGGCGGCCAACCTGCTCACCCTCCTGAAAATCCAGCCCTTTCATGGCATCGACCTGAGCCCGATCGCCTTCGGCCTGAGCGCCGTGTTCCTGCTGCTCACCACCGGCATGGGCAGCCTGCTCAACGTGGTGCCGCTGGCATACGCCAACCTGGTCGAGCAAATGCGCGATGGCGTGCTGATCCTGGACGCCGAAGATCGCATCCTGACCCTCAACCCGGCAGCCGAGCAAACCCTGAAGCGCAAACGCTCCGAACTGCTCGGCCAGGCGCTGGCAGACATCGACCACCCCATCCTGGAGCTGGTGCGCCTGACCAAAGGCGAGAACACCAGCCGCCGCGAAGTCAAAGCCGAAGACCCCGAACGCCCACGCTGGTTCGAGATGATGATCGCCTCCTTGACCGCCTCCAAGGGCCGGCCTATCGGGCGCATCGTAGTCTGGCACGATATCTCCGAACGCAAGAAAATCGAGGCAGAGCTGCGCCATGCCTCCACCCATGACGGCCTGACCGGGCTGTACAACCGCCTGTTCTTCGAAGAGGAGCTGGAGCGCTTCCGCTTCGGGCGCACCTGGCCGCTGGCGGTGCTGATCGCAGACATCGACGATCTCAAAGCCACCAACGACAACCTGGGGCACGCCGCGGGCGACGAGATGATCCGCCAGGTAGCGCAGCTCCTGCGCCAGGCCGTGCGCAGCGAGGATATGGTGGCGCGCGTCGGCGGGGACGAGTTCGCCGTGCTGATCCCGCACTGCGACGAGCTGCGCTCAGAGGCATTGACCCGGCGGTTGGAGCGGGCAATCGCAGCCCACAACACCAACCCGAACTCGCTGAAAGTACAGCTCTCGTTTGGCTGCGCCGTGGCCCGCGATGGCACTCAGCTCGAAAAAGCGCTGCAGGTGGCCGACCACCGCATGTACGTGGAGAAAAGCCTGCACAAAGGCACCTATGATCTCGATCCGGGATGAAACGCCCGGTGACATCCCCGCCATCCATAGCGTCAACGCACTGGCCTTCGAACGACCGGAAGAAGCCCGCCTGGTCGACAAACTGCGCGCCGCCTGCCCTGGTGCGCTCTCGCTGGTAGCCGAGCAGGACGGGCAGATCGCCGGGCACATCCTGTTCACGCCGGTCGCCATCGACGGCTGCCCGCTGCAGGGCGGCATGGGCCTGGCGCCCCTGGCGGTGCTGCCTGAAAGACAGCGCCAGGGGATCGGCTCCCGGCTGGTGCAGGCTGGCCTGGCCCGGCTGCGCCAGGCCGGCTGCCCCTACGCGATCGTGCTCGGGCACCCGGCGTATTACCCGCGCTTCGGCTTCCAGCGCGCTTCCCACTACGGGCTGCGCAGCCAGTGGGAAGGCGTGCCGGACGAGGCCTTCATGGCGCTGGAGCTGCAAGCCGGGGCGCTGCAGGGCGTCTCGGGGGTGGCCAGGTATCGCAGTGAGTTCGACGAGGCGATGTAATCCAACCCTTGACAAAGCGGCAATAACAGTGTAATATTTATAAACACTGTTCACCTCGAAAACTACGATGACGCAACCCACCCCAAGTTCACGCCGCTACGAAAAAACCCGCCAGGGAATCCTGGACGCGGCGCGTGCCATCCTGCTCGAGCAGGGCGTCCAGGCCATCTCGATGCGCACCCTGGCCGAAAAAGTGGATTACTCCCCCGCCGCCCTGTACAAGTACTTCTCGAATAAGGAAGAGATCATCGAAGCGCTGCGCCAGGAGGCCTGGGCGCTGCTGGCGGCCCACGAGCCCGAAGTCGAACCGGGCATGTCGCTGGGTGAGATCTTCATCCAATCCGGGCGCAGCTACGTGGATTTCGCCACGCGCTACCCCGAGTACTACCTGCTGATGATGAGCACGGTCGAGGGCGGGCCGGCCAGCCTGGCAGCCTTCAAACAGGACCCCAATTTCCTCAGCCTTTTGCAGTTCATGGAAGCCGCCGTGGCCGCCGGCGAGTTCAAAGTCCCCGATGGCTATACGACATTCCACATGACCCTGCTGAGCTGGTTCAGCGTGCACGCCGTTGCGCTGCTCAAGCTGACCATGATGAGCCAGTGCGCCGATGAGTTCGAAGCCACCAGCCTGGAAGTCTTTCAGATGATCTGCGGTTTCTTTTCCGCCAAATAGCTCTTTTTTTGAGCCTGAGTAAACACTGTTCATATTTCATACACTGATAAGGAACCAAAAAAATGGAAACGCAGCAAACCCTCCAACTCGCAAGCGCGCGCACCTTGCGCATCGAAGAAATGCTCACCGTCCTGATCCTGGCGCTCACCCTGGTGGCCGCCGGGGCGGGCGTCTTGCTGCCCGGCTTCTACCAGGGCGTGGTCGATCCGAGGTACCTGAGCGGCACGATCACCGCCGACCTGGTCTCGCTGGCCTGCCTGCCCCTGCTGGTCGTCTGCCTGCTGAACGCCCGCCGGGGCAGCCTGACGGCGCGCCTGGTGTGGATCTCGCTGCTGGCGTA
This sequence comes from Chloroflexota bacterium, assembly GCA_040752025.1. GTDB lineage: Bacteria > Chloroflexota > Anaerolineae > Anaerolineales > UBA4823 > JBFMFR01. The sequence continues at coordinate 77,885 of JBFMFR010000027.1, forward strand.
CCTGGGCTACGCCTACGCCGTCTATGCCTTCGACCGGCTCTATACGAGCCTGTTCCTGGTTTACGTGGCTTTGTTCAGCCTGTGCGTCTTCGCCGGGGCGGCAGTCCTGGCGCAGATCGACATCGCCCAGGCGGCGCAGCGCCTGGAAGGCATGCGCCTGCGCCGGGCGACGGCCGTCTTCCTGGCCTTCACCGGGCTGATCCTGTACGCCATCGAGCTGCCCACCATCCTGGGGCGCATCCCCGGCGGCGTGCAGGCCGGGGGCACGCCCTTCATGGTGCTGGACATGGCCCTGGTAGCGCCCATCGCCGCCCTGACGGGAGCCTGGCTGTGGCAGCGCCGCCCGTGGGGAGCGGTCTTGACCGGCGTCTTCCTGATCAAGGCCATCACCCTGATGAGCAGTTTCCTGATCGCCGATTATTACGACTGGTTCACGGGCAAATCGATCGATCATAGCGCTACCCTGGCCTTCACCTTCGTGTACCTGTGCGTGTACTTCTTCCTGTGGAACTACCTGGCAGCTTTCAAGAAAAGCGCCTAGACGCACTCCAAAGGCTGGCGCGGCTCCGGCGGCAGCTCGACCCGCACCGGGTCGCCGGGACGCACCTCGCCGCCCGCCAGCACCACACCCATCACGCCCGCCTTGCGGATCAAATTGCCGCCTGCGTCACGCTCCAGCACGGCGGCTAACAGGCCCTTTTGGAAGCGCTCGATCTGGGCGCAGGGGTTGCGCAGACCGGTGACCGCGACTACCGCGGCGCCCCCAATCAACAGACGCGCCCCGCGCGGCAGATCGAGCAGCGCCAGGCCGCGCGTGGTGATGTTCTCGCCCAACTCCCCGGGGGAGACCTCGAGGCCGGCGGCGCGCAGCTCGTCGAACAGCTCGGCGTGGATCAGGTGCACCTGGCGCAGGTTGGGCTGGCTCGGGTCGGCGGCCAGCCGCGAGCGGTGCTGCACTGTGCCCCCCAGGTGGGCGTCGCCCTGCACGCCCAGGCCCGCCAGCAGTTGGATGCTCGCCTGGTTGGGCTTGCTGAAAGTGTGGGCTGCGCTGCAGCTTACGGCGATCACGAAAGCGTCCATCCTGGATCTCTCCTTCACGGCTGCTCTCCTGGAGCGCCGGGCGCGTCTGAGCCTGGTTCGCCATAACCAGGGTCATAAACAACGACCCGGTTGCGGCCCAACTGCTTGGCCTGCTGCAGCGCTCGATCGGCGCAGATGAGCACATCCTCCCCATCCGAGGCGTGCTCCGGGATCCCGGCTACCCCCAAAGAAAGGGTCGCTCGAATTTCTCGATTTTCATGAACAAAGCGTAAGGTCTCGAATACGGAGCGCACCTGTTCTGCACGGTCGGCGGCGACCTCCACCGAAGCGCCCGGCATGACGATCAAAAACTCCTCGCCCCCAAAGCGGCAGGCGATGTCCCCGGAGCGGATCCGGGTCTTCAGCAGGTCGCCGAGCCCCTTCAGGACCAGATCGCCGGCCTTGTGCCCGTACACGTCGTTCACGCGCTTGAAGTGATCCGCATCCATGATAATGACGCTCACCGGCTGGTTGCTGCGGGCGGAACGAGCAGACTCGCGCTCGAGGGTTTCCTCTAAATAGCGACGGTTGAAAACGCCGGTCAGCGGGTCGCGAATGGTCTGCTCGCGCAGTTCGGCCTGCAACTCCTCGATGGCATCGATGTAGCCCATGAGCAGCTTGTTGGCTTCGCTGAGCGAATCCTGGATCACGCGGCGCTGCTTGATCTCGTGCTGCACCTGGCCATAGAGATGGACGCCTTCGATCACCAGGGCGGCCTGCTCCGCCAGGAGGCCCAGGTAGACCGCGTGCTGGCGAGTGAAGCTCGCCGGCGCGGCGCTTTCGAGAAGGATCACACCGGCCAACCGCCCCTGGGAGGAGACGGCCGCGCAGGCAAAGGAGCGCACCCATTCTGTACCGGGAAGTTCCCCGAAAATGCTTCCATCGCCGCCATCCGAGAGGATCACCGGAATATGGGTCGCAGCCATTTTGCGGAGAAGCGGGTGCTCCTGCAAAGCCAGGCGTGTGCCCAGCACCCGGGCGCGAGCGGGTTCCGGATAGCCCTGCACATAGGCGCAAGAGAAGTTTTCGGAGAGGGGACCGGCCAGGTAAACGCAGGCGGCATCAAAAGGCACGACCAGGCCCACGCCGGATAGGATGCCCTCGAGCACCGCTTCCATCTCGCGGCTGTGGTCAAGCGCCCGGGCTATGGCGTGCAGCGCCTCAACCAGCCGGTCCTGCGCCGGCCCGCTTGCGCCGGAATTCTCGCTCATGAAGGATCCCCCGCTGGCAGCGAAGGCAACAGCTCGAACAGGCGCAGCGCCCGCAGGGTCACCCACGGGTTGGGCTGCTTCTTGGCGCCGAAATCCACCCAGATCTTGCCGGTGTAATCGTATTCCATCCACCAGCGCCCGGCGGCGTCCTGCTTATCCTTGACAATTGCCAGGGCGGCGGACAGTCGCGGATCGTCTCCATAACCCAGCCTCACCAGGGCCTCGACGAGCTGCAAGAGGTCGGTGACGTAGAAGACCGGGAAGCCGAACTTCCACCAGTTCCCGCTGGGTTTAGCGCTGTAGCCGGTTGGGTAGGCGGCCGTGGCCGGGTCCACGCTGAAGAGGAAATCCACGCCGCGTTGGATGGCACGCTCGATCAGGTCCGTGCGGCGCATTCGTGGGCGCAAACGGCTGAAAGCCAGCATGACTTTGACCGCGCCCCAGGCGCAGGGCAGTTTGTCGTTGGCGCCGCAGGCGAAGCCCGGACCGCATTTACCGGCGTAGTAGCGCACGGCCGCCCCGCGCGCCTCCTGCGCCGCCACGCCCTCCCCGGTCTGGCTGCGCGCCATCCACTCGAAGGCCAGCTCCAGGCGGGGATCGGTGCAGCCCAGCTCGAGCAGCGCCCAGCACAGGTTGCCCTGCAAGCAGTCGATGGTGCCCGAGGGCGGGCCAGTCATGCTGAACTGCCTGCCGGCGTTCAGGGCGTGCTCCAGCACATATTCACAGGCGCGCCCGATGCGCGTGTCCGCCTCGATGCGGGCGCCCAACTGCGCCAGCAGGATCACTGCCCAGACGGTCGAGCGGTACTTGGGCAGGTAGCCCGGCCCGGGCTCGGCCCAGTAGCCGGAGGGGTGCATCTCGGCCAGCACCTGGGCGATCGGGCCTTGGGTGTGCGCCAGATGGCGCGCGGCGGCCAGCTCAGAGTCATCTTCGGGCAGGCCCACCAGGTCACGCAGGGCCAGGTAGCGCACCCCCGGCGAACCCGGCTCGAGCAGCCAATCCAGGGCGGCGCTATTGGAGGGCATAATCCACCGCCTCTTCGGCGTGAATGCGGGTGGTGTCGAAGAGGGGCACGGCGCAGTCGCCATCCCGCACCAGCAGGCCGATCTCGGTGCAGCCCAGGATGACGCCCTGGGCGCCGCCCGCCACCAGGCGCTCGATGATGCGGAGGTAAGCATCCCGGGACGCGGGGCGGATTTCGCCCAGCACCAGCTCGTCGTAGATCACGCGGTGCACTTCCTGGCGATCCCCGGCATCGGGGATAAGCACCTCCAGGCCGAACTGCTGCGCCAACCGGCCGCGGTAGAAATCTTCCTGCATGGTGAAGCGCGTGCCCAATAAGCCGATCCTGCGCAGGCCGGCCTGCTGGATGCGCCGGGCGGCGGCATCGGCGATGTGCAGCAGCGGCAGGCGCGTGCCGGCCTGGATCTCGCCGGCCAGCTTGTGCATGGTGTTGGTGCACAGGACGAGGAAATCCGCCCCGCCGCGCTCCAGGCCCTGCGCGGCGCTCACCAGCGCCTGGCCCGCCTCGGCCCAGCGACCCTCGTGCTGCAAGACCTCGATCTCGGCGAAATCGACCGAGTACATCAGGCAGCGGGCCGAATGCAGCCCGCCCAGCCGGGCCTTGACGGCCTGGTTGACCAGGCGATAATACTCCAGGGACGACTCCCAGCTCATGCCCCCGATCAGGCCGATCATTTTCATGGTTTACTCCTCCTTATCAAGCACGACAGAAATAAGCTGCATCCTCAAGGCCTTTTTAGCGCCTCATCGTGCTTGCCGACCACGCGCAGCACCAGGGTATCGTTGGCTTCTCGCTCGTAGGTCAGGCGGAAATCCTGATCGACCCGCGCTTCGTAAATCCCCGTCACTCCCTGGATTGGCTTAGTCTGCAAAGATGGGTGGCGCGGGTTTTCGGCCAGCAAGCGCACCTGTTTCTTGACTTTCTCCTGGATGTGCACTGGCAGCCGGGCATAAAGCCGCAGGAAGCGCCTGGTGAATTTAATTCTCGGCATCCGAGCTGTCTGCCCGATAACTTACCTGATCCAGGTGAGCCAGAGCCTGATCGACACTGGCGAACTCTTCCACCTGCCCGGACTCCAGGTCCGCCTGGGCCTGACGCTCCAGGCGCTGCCAGCGCTCACTCCAAAACCACGCCTGGTCGGGCGGGATGATTTGAGCGCGAGAGATGATCACCCGGCCCTGCTCGTCGGTGGAGAACAGCAGATCGTCCCCTTCTTCAGCGCCCAGGGTCTGGCGAATCTCCTGCGGCACAGTGATCTGCCCCTTGTTGCGCAGGCGAGACTTGAAGAACGTTTTATCGGACATGGCATACTTCTCCTGGTTAGAAATTCCTACTTTCCAACGATTATACCAGAAACCAGTCCCTGAGCAGCTCACATTGCCGGTTGGATGAAAAATTACACCACTACCTACATCAACCCGGTTTCTTATCAAACCTAGCCCCAGGTAAACACCGACATGGCCGACAGGAAAATGCTGTGCTGCAGCGCCGTCCAGGCCAGGGTGCGATCCTTCTGCGCCTGCCAGCCCCAGCCCAGGCCGGCCAGGAAAAGCACGCCGGCCACGACCAGCGAGGGCGCCAGCGCCCCGATCGATCGAAAGGTGCGCAGGTGGTAAGCGATGAAAAGCAGGGCGTGCAGCCCGAGGGCCAGCCGCAGGCGCGGGCGGAAGAGGCGGGCCAACGCCGGCAGCAGCGCCCCGCGGAAATACAGCTCCTGGGCGAGGCCCGAGGCGGGGGCGTAGACCAGGGCGGAGAGCCAGCTCCAGCCGGTCACGCCGCGGCTGGAAAGCAGGATGGGCAGCAGCAGAATGCACACCCCCGCCAGCGCCAGCCAGCCCGCTTTGGAAGGCCAGGCAAAACGCAGGCTGCACTGCTCCTTCGAAAAGCCAGCCAAAAACAGGGCGGCGAGGCTGAGCGCGCCTGGCAGGAAGCTGAGCAGGGAGAAAAGCGGCTCAGCCACCTGGAGCACATCGTGGACCGTGTAAACCACGCCCATCAGCAGGGTGCACACCAGCGCGGCCCAGAAGGGAAATACCGGCGTGCGAGATGGAGAACGAGGCGAATTTATCATCGGAAAGATGCTCACTCTGGCAGCACGGCCGCGGCAGCCGGCGCGGCGGGCTGACGCAGGAGCAGGAAGACCCCGGCGGCGCTGGCGATCAGAATCACGCCGTTCAAATAGAAGGGCGCATCCTTGCCCAGGGTATCGTACAGCAGACCGCCCAGCACCGGCCCGATGGTGAAGCCCAGGTTTTCTACGAAATCGTACAGCCCGTAGGCCAGGCCGCGGCGCTCGTGCCCGGTCAGGTCGGCTACCAGGGCGGTCTCGGCCGGCTCGGAAAGCGACCAGAGCACGGCGTTCAGTGTGTAGAGCAGCGCCAGCCAGAGCAGCGAAGGCAGGCCGGGCATCAGCAGCGAGAGCAGGCCGGAGCCCAACAGCCCCAGCGCCATCATCGGGATGCGCCCGAAGCGGTCGCTCAGCCCGCCCAGATAGGCCGACAGGAAGGCCGAGACCAGCCCGGCCGGGAAGAAGGCCCACGCCAGGCTGCCGATGTCGGTGGTGAACTTGTCTTGCAAGTAAGTCAGGTAGATCGGGCTGAGCATGGCCTCGGGCACGCCGGTGAGGAAGACGATCACCAGCAGCTTCAACAACGGCGCGGAGACCGCCGCGCCGGGCCGGGCAGCGGCCTGGGCAGCCGGCCTTGTATCCGGCACCGTCTTCCAAGCCAGCCAGGCGGCGGCGAAGGTCAGCAGGGCGTACAGGCTGAAGGTCACCTTCCAGCCCAGTTCCTGCGGCAGGGCTAACATGGCCACCGAAGCGACGAAGATGCCCACCAGCCCGCCGCGCGTGGTCGTCTCGCCGATGCGGCCCAACGCCCGGCCGCGCTCCCCTGGGGCGCTCAGGTCAACAACGATGGTGTTGGCCGCCGTCCACAGGAAGGCCGAGCCAACGCCCTGCACCAGCCGGGCCAGGTAGAGCCAGCTCAGCCCCTCGGCGAAGGCGAACAGGCCCATGGCCAGGGCGTATATGAACAGCGCCGCCACGAAAAAGCCCTTACGGCCAGTGCGGTCCAACGCCCAACCCACCAGCGGGCGCAGCAGCAAAGTCGTCGCCGTGAAAATCGAGAACAGCCCGCCGATCTCCAGGGCGCTGGCCCCGAAGAGCTTGCTGATCACCGGCAGGCCGAAATACAGGAAGGTGAAGGGCAACGACCAGAGGAACATTGGCCGGTGCAGGCTTGCCAAAGAACGATCCGGTTGGGCCGGAGCAGGCGTGGACATCAGGCTACCTCGTGAATGTGGATCGAAAATGGTTGGGAGGGCGCTCAGCGCGTCTGCGCCGCCGGCCAGCGCTCGACGATGACTTTGGTCAGCAGCGCGCCGAGGGCCAGCGCGGCCCACAGGCAGCCGTATAACAGGGCCAGCGCCAGGGTTGGGTCGGCGCCGGGGGTGTTCTGCACCAGGTTGATGAAGATGTCGTGCACGTAATGGAAGACGATGGCCGGCAGGAGCGAGCCGCTCTTGAGCACCACGTAGGTGAAGAGCAAGGCCATGAAGAACAGGCTCAGCAGGTCGATCACGGCTTCCAGGTTGAGGGCGCCCAGGTGCAGCACGGCGAAGACGAAGGCCGCCAGCAGGGCCGCCCTGCTTTGAGGGTAGAGGCGCATGAACAGCACCAGGATGATGCCACGGAAGAAGACTTCCTCCCAAATGCCGCGGGTCAGGCCTTTGACCCAGCGCAGGCCCGGAACCAGGCTCCAATCCAGGACGAAATGACCGCTCAAGAGGGCGGCGATGAGGATGCCGGAGAGGGTCAGCAGGGCGAGCAGCAGGCCCAACAGGATGTTGCGCCCGACGGGCTGCACGGGCAGCAGGCGGATGTCCCGGCAGTAGTCGCGCAGCGAACGGCGCCCGTTGGGCAGCCCCAGGACGAAGGGCATCAATACCAGGGCGACGAAGCCCAGGGTGAAGAAGAGCAGCAAGGGCGGGACGATCTTGCCAGCCGGGACTAACTCCAAAAAGGACAGCAAGGCGTAGCCGACGGCTACCAGCACAATGGCGAGGCGAGGACGTTTCGCCAGGGGTGTATCGAACGCAGGGGTGGATTGCCCGGCATGACTCATTTGGATACCTCCAGAAAGTACGGCTGACGTTCCTTGACCCAAGAGGCGCTCACCGCGCAGCTCGGCGCGGCAAACGCCCTTCCCCGGCAAGATTATACCCCTAACTGGGGAGACGGTAGACGGCAGACGGGAAACAGGGTGAGGGAAGCCACGAATTGCACGAATTGGGCGAATTCTTAATGATCGCAGGGGCATGGCAGGCGGTTGACAGGAAACGGGGAGAGGGAAGCCACGAATTGCACGAATTGGACGAATTCTTAATGATCGCAGGGGCATGGCAGGCGGTTGACGGGAAACGGGGTGAGGGAAGCCACGAATTGCACGAATTGGACGAATTCTTAATGATCGCAGGGGCATGGCAGGCGGTTGACGGGAAACGGGGTGAGGGAAGCCACGAATTGCACGAATTGGGCGAATTCCTAATGATCGCAGGGGCATGGCAGGCGGTTGACAGGAAACGGGGTGAGGGAAGCCACGAATTGCACGAATTGGGCGAATTGTATGGCTGGCAGGGGCAGGAAATGGGGGAGGTACGGGGAGTTGTTTCACAATAAAATTCGATTGGAAACGATCCGGTTTGGCGGGATGGGGCCGGCGAGGAGGGAGCGGGGGTTGATTACTGTTGGCGAGGGTCATGGCATTTTTGAATAAAAAAATTAATCGCAAAGATTTCGAGGAACGAAGGCGCAAGGTGCAAGTTAGAAGTTAGAAATTGCACGGTGCGAGGTGCAAGGTGCAGGGTAGAAGGTGCAAGATACGAGTTAGACATTAGAAGTTGCCTGTTCGATGGTTAGAAGTTGCAAGGTGCAGGATGGGTGGTGGACGTATACTTGTTTTTAGCACGAATGTTCGGGAAATGCGAGGGGTTAAATGGGAAATCCCCCGAAGGTTAACCCGTTGGGGGAGGGCCATTCCCTTGAAAATATCAATCGTCTCTTCTGTGCAGGAAGAGACGATTAAGGTTTCCGCTGAATATAGGGCAAGCAATAGATGCGTGCTATATCGATCATATCGCTGGCGGTATTATTATCCGGATCTGCGTAATTCGCCTGCAACTGAACAGCATTTGTGATACTGGTTGCATCGATACTCGCAGATACATTGACCGGAATCGAGATCGTATCGAAGGCTTCAGGATTGAATTCAGTGTACTAACAACTCACAATGTGGGTAGTGCTTGTAGTCACACAATTCCAGTTACCTATGTTGATTGGTGTCCAGGTAATACCACTGGGCAGTCGGTCTTCAATCTGTTTAGTTTAATTGGGCTTGAAGTATGCTTATTGTCTCTGGGTCTGTGCATTCTATCTGGCCGCCAATCAATAGCACCACCATACAAACGAAAATATGTAGAATTGTAAGGAGCGCAGAGTCATCCGCACTATTGGCACTCAACTGCGCTCCTCCACAGCTATTACTTTTTCCTCGGGTTTATCACAGCAATAGCATCGCTTCCTTCAAAGGGTGTGCCATCACTGAATGTTCCAGTTATGGATAATGACACATCACCAATTGTTCCAGCCAAGTACTCAATGAGTACCTGTCGGTCAAATTTGACCATAAGGTCGGCAATGCCATTATTATCATAGTCACCTATCTCGAAAGGATAATCAGAAATAGGAAGAGAGCCTTCCAAGAATAGTGTACTCAAATTAATGTCCGTCACATTGTAATCACCATACACTTCGATATAGGCGGTTACCCATCCACCACTGCTTTTTAGGTTCAAGGTATCTGGATCAATATTGACATCAACCTGTTCGACTAAATTGATTCTTAGGATCGTTCCAGGCTCGTAGGGTGGCCCCCAGTTATATATCTCCATAAACCCTGGTTCGGCAGCATACAAGGCTCTCCCATCAGGCGAAACCGCAATCATGCCGCCTACATGGAGTGGTGAACCAACCAGGACCAAAGTTGGTTCCCCTCCTGTAACAGGCAACTGGTAGATAGCACTGTCATCATAAAATTCTTGTTCTCCCGAATCGGTAATGTATAATGTAGCACCATCAACTGATAGAGCCAGATTAGCTGACCAAGTGAGTGGCGGACCAGAAGCAAGTACAGTCAGTGTTCCATCTAATAGAGAGAGACTGGTGATAGTAGCGGTTCCGTAGCTAGCAATGTATAGAGTGTTGCCATCAGGTGACACAACTACATCAGAGATTGCGTAGGGAACCTGTGGGCCTGTCCAAATGGTAGTTGGAACTCCACCTGTCACAGGAAGTTCCAGAATTGCATGAGCCCCAACATCAGCAATATAAAGCTTAGATCCATCTGGTGAAATTTCGATTCCGTGCGGATTTATCAGGGGATACCCTGATGCTAATATTGTTGGAGAACCACCTGAAGCAGAAATACTGAGGATGTTGTTTTTATAGTAGCCAGCAATGTACAGTGTGGCTCCATCTGGGGACACTACAATTCCCCTGGTGTGGTTAACAAGGGGACCCGACGCAATCACAGTGGGTGTCCCACCTGTTGCTGGGACACTTAGAACTCTGTCGAAAAGATCAGTAACGTAGATTGTTTCACCATTAGGGGATACTGCAATACCCGTAGGATCAAGAAGAGGTTCGCCAGAGGCAATAACTGTTGTTGATTGAGCTATTGCAGTTTGGAATCCACCCAGCAGTATAACCAAAGTCATGACAAAACTGATTGTATTGATCGGTCGCTTTTTCATTGTTCTATCTTCCTTTCAATTGCTGATATTTTCGTGAAAGAAATGTCTATCTTAGGGGTAAAACCCGAAACATCAACAGAGGCAATTCATCCTATATGGCCTCCTTGTTCTCTAGCCTTTGCTCAATTTTATGGTTTCACCACAGCCCTTACCTTTTATGAGTAGATGGTGAACTGTTTACTTGTGCCCATTTTACTTGAAATCCCCTTCATTAAGATTCAGAGCAATTAAGGGGGATGAAGGTGTCTATAGTAATCATAGCTTTGCTTGCTAAGGTCTTTCAGGCGTTCGATTAGGTGTAGGGAATGGGGTTGGCTCGTAATCTAATAGCTGGCTACAATTCATCCAACCCTCAATTTGACGCCCAATAGAATCAATTCTGTCCATTCGCTGAAAATATTTTGACATTTCGTAACTACCTACCCATCTTACCAGAAATTTGCTAAACTATAAGCATGGCTGAACAAGCGTTGGAAATAGAAGTCTTGCTCAAACAACTGGGCTTTCTCGAGGCCGAAGTTGCCCGCTTGCAGGAGGA